>DATARR010000037.1:0-2287 GCA_036264085.1 Thermoanaerobaculia bacterium
GCCCGCCGGCCCCACCAGGTCGTCCTGGAGGGCCGGGGAGCGATCTTCGAGGCGCAAGGCATGAAGGTCTCGCTAGTCAGCCGCTTCCCGCTTGGTCGGCAGGGCGACGGCGTCGCTGCCGAGTTCGTCCTCAACCCCGGCGAGACGACCACGTTCATCCTCCGCCAGGTGGAGGAGAACGGCCACGACAGCGTTCATGACGGCGTCCTGCTCGAGGCGCGGCTGGTCGGCACGGAGGCCCTGACGCAGACCCTGGCCTTTTGGCGGCAGTGGCTGAGGAAGTGCAACTATTCAGGTCGCTGGCGCGAGATGGTCCACCGCTCGGCGCTGGTGTTGAAGCTGCTGACGTTCGCGCCGACAGGCGCGATGGTGGCGGCGCCGACCTGTGGGTTGCCCGAAGAGATCGGCGGGGTGCGCAACTGGGACTATCGCTATACTTGGGTGCGCGACGCCGCTTTCACCAATTACGCCTTCCTGCGCCTGGGGCTGACGTCGGAGGCAGAGCAGTTCATGACCTGGTTGGAGCAGCGGGCCGTCGAGGGCGCCCGAGGCTACCCATTGCAGACTATGTATCGCATCGACGGCGGGCACGAGCTGCCCGAGGAGGTCCTCGGCCACCTCGATGGCTACCGCGGCTCGCGTCCGGTGCGAGTCGGCAACGCCGCTGCCGAGCAGCTGCAGCTGGACATCTATGGCGAGCTGATGGACGCCGTCTACCTGTACGACAAGTACGGGACGCCGACCGCCTATGACTTCTGGTGCCACCTGCGCAAGATGCTCGACTGGGTGGCGAACAACTGGGAGCGAGCCGACGATGGCATCTGGGAGGTGCGCGGTGGACAGCAGCAGTTCGTCTACTCCAAGGTGCAGTGCTGGGTGGCGCTGGACCGAGCGATCCGCCTTGCGCAGAAGCGGAGCCTGCCGCTGGACCGCACCCGCCTGGCCGCGGAGCGAGACCGCATCTACGAGGCCATCATGACGCGCGGCTGGGACACGCAGCGGCAGACCTTCGTGCAGCACTTCGCCACCGACGCGGTGGATGCGTCCAACCTGATCATGCCGCTCGTCTTCTTCCTGTCGCCGACCGACCCCCGCATGCGCGGGACGCTGGATCGGACCATGGCGGAGCTGGTCTCCGACAGCCTAGTGCACCGCTACGAGATCGGCAGAGGAGCCGGCGACGGCCTGACCGGGAGCGAGGGGACGTTCAATATGTGTACGTTCTGGCTGGTGGAAGCGCTGGCCCGGGCGGGCCGCGCCGAGGAGGCCCGCTTCATCTTCGAGAAGATGCTGACCTACGCCAACCACCTCGGCCTGTACGCCGAGGAGACGGGTCCGCGTGGCGAAGCGCTGGGCAACTTCCCGCAGGCATTCACTCACATCGGGTTGATCAGCGCCGCGTTCAACCTGGACCGCCGGCTCGGCCGTGGGGCCTTGAGTAGGGTCGGACCATGAGCGCCCAGGTCGCTTACCTAGGGACTTCCATCGCAGACTGGGTGGGGGAGCTTTCGAGCAGCGATCCGCTCCAGCGCCGCCTCGGCGCATATGCCCTAGGCGAGATTGGCCCCGCGGCAACCGAGGCTGTGTCCGACCTCGCCGCGGCCCTCCAGGACCCGGTTGGGTTCGTGCGCGTCTGGGCGGCGGCGGCCCTCGCCCGGGTGGCGCCGCCAGGTGGAGAGTCGGTCACCGTCCTCATCGCGGAGTTGGGCAACGAACCTGCCTTCGTCCGCAGCTTGGCGGCCTGGCACCTCGGGCGCCTCGGTCCGGCCTTCCACGGGATCGAACAAGCCCTCCTCCCCCTCCGACAGCTAGCGGGTGATGAGGATCCGAGCGTGCGGGTGGAGGCCACGCTAGCGCTGGGGATGCTCGACGAGGGGAAGGGCGCCCAGCCGCCGGAGCTGAAGTCCTTGTCCTCTTGAGCCTCCGGCGGCGTCGCCTCGCGCGGATTTGTTCGCGCTCCTCCAGCAATTCTTTGATGCGGGCAGAAATGCTTGGATTTTATTTGAGGTAGATGAGATGCCAAGTGGAATTGCGGCGAACCTGCTTTGGCGCTCTGATAGCGTCGCAGCTTGTTGCCAGAACGCAGCCGTCAATGTCGCTGAGGCAAAGCGTTGACGCCAGAGTCACACCGGCTCTTGAGATTCGGATGGCCCTCGGTATGGAGTGATAGCTGTTCTCACCGGCATGCTCTATTGAGCAGGCAATTTGCGAGGACCAGAGGTCCCTTTTGGGTCAAACTCGGAAGTCGCGACCGGTCCCCGGTATGTCCGTTCTTGCCCTCAAAGCA
>DATARR010000054.1:0-23452 GCA_036264085.1 Thermoanaerobaculia bacterium
CCTCAACCTCCTTACCTGCTTGTCCGTGACCATCTACCCCCCGTCTCTGAGGGGAAGAGCTTAGGGGACAAGCGTTTACGAGGACTGGAACCCCGCAATTCTAATTGTCGTCACCCCGCAGTTCTAATTGTCGCCCAACACCGGGTAATTCCGGTGGAGGGACGGAGCCCTGGTTCGGGCATGCTTCAGAACGAGGTGGAGACCGGGAATTGACGATGAGTCTAGAACCCGATTGTGTCGAGCGACTCCGGAAGAAGCTCTATGAGAAGGCCAAGCAGGAGCCAGACTTCCGATTCTATTCACTGTACGACAAGGTGTGCTGGGCCGAGACCCTGCAACGGGCCTACCGGCAGGCGAAAGCCAATGCCGGGGCAGCCGGTGTTGACGGAGTTCGGTTTGAGGACATCGAATCGTACGGGGTGGACCGGTGGCTGGCCGAGCTTCGCCAGGAACTGGTGGAAGAGACCTATCGCCCCCAACCGGTGCGGCGGGTGATGATCCCGAAGCCCGGCGGCGGCGAGCGCCCCCTCGGCATCCCAACGATCCGGGACCGGGTGGTGCAGACTGCGGTCGTGCTGTTTCTCGAGCCGATCTTTGAAGCAGACTTCGTATGCCTACCGTCCGCAGCGCAGTGCGCACGATGCACTGACTGAGGTGCGGCAGCGGCTGTATGGAGGCCAGGAGCACGTCGTCGACGCCGATGTGACGAAGTACTTCGACACCATCCCCCACGCCGAACTGTTGCAGAGCGTGGCGCGGCGGGTGGCCGATGGGAAGATTCTGCGCCTGCTCAAGCTGTGGCTGAAGTCGCCGGTGGAGGAGAGGGATGAGAGGGGAAACCGGCGGATGACGGGCGGCAAGAAGAGCAAGCAAGGGACTCCCCAAGGCGGCGTGGTTTCCCCTCTGCTGGCCAACCTCTATATCAACCGTCTTCTACGCCACTGGAGGAAGACCGGGGCCTACGAACGGTTGGGACGGATCATCTCCTACGCTGACGACTTCGTCATTGTCTGCGCGAGTCGCCGTCAGGCCGAAGAAAGCCTGTCGTTGGTTTCGCGTTGGCTGAAGAAGCTCGGCTTGACGATCCACCCCACCAAAACGGGCCTCTGTCACGCCCGAGAAGAGCCGTTCGACTTCCTGGGTTACACCTTCGGTCCGGCTCGGCACTGGCAAACCGGGAAGCGTTTCATCTCGGCCCAGCCCTCGAAGAAAGCCCAGAAGCGAGTCAAGGAGAAGATCAACACACTCCTGTTGCGGGGAAACCCCAGACCTTGGCCCGAGCTGCGAGACCGGCTCAACCGGCTTCTTTCGGGATGGGCCGAATACTTCAGCTTCGGCTTCACAGGTCAGGCCGATGACGCTATCGCCTGGCACGTGAAGGATCGGGTTCGACGGTTCCTCTGCCGGCGGCACAAGCTGCGCGTCAGCGGAACGAGCCGCTTCGGACACGCCGAGGTCCATGGAGAGATGGGAGTAGTCGACATCCACCAGAGGCGCCTGCGACGAAGGCCTGCGCATGCCCTCTCGTGAAGCTCGTCCGAGAGCCGGATGCGGGAGATCCGCACGTCCGGTTCGATGAGCGGCGGCGGGAAACGGAGCCAAGGCCGAGACTGAGGCACCGGCATCAGCGAAAGCGCCGGCAACAGCTACTCCCTCGACCTACAGCCACCGCGCCCGCCGCCGACTCTACCCTTTGGCGGGACCGGTGGCTTGGCGCCCCAGGCCACCGGTCCGTCGTGTCCTCATGAGCGGCACCCAACGGCCTCCCCGGACGAGGGGGACGCCTTACGGTATAGAGGAAGGAGTGTTCAACGCAGCCCGGCGAGCACCTGCTGCAGGCCCCGGACCGGTGCTCAGGTGGAGCGCCAGCCCTCAATGACGAGATCGGGGATGCGGCTGAAATGCGAGGGATTTTCCGTTACGAGCTCAAGGCCATGCACGAGAGCCGTGGCGGCAATCAGGATGTCGGCGTCCTGGATAAGGGTGCCACGCCGGTGGAGCAATCCATAGATCTCGGCGGCTCGCACGACGATCTCATCGCTCAATGGGAAAACGAGGCTCGCCTGGCATTGCTCTTCGAAGCGCTCCACTTGACGGCTCGCGGCCTTCGCCTTGAGGCCACGCAGGATCTCATACCTGGTGATGATCGAGAACTGAAAGCGCCCATGAATGGAGAGATACTCGCGAGCGCGCTTGAGGACTCCTAGATCGCGCCCTTTGATGACTTCGGAAAGAGTGACCGTATCGAGGAGACGCGGGCCTGTTGGCATCAGCGCTGTTGGCTCGAGAAATGGCTCCGGTCCAGGGCAATGGCCTCAACCTCGGCGATCTGGTCCTCAGGGAGCCCCTCATAAACCCGATGCCATGCCTCGAGTGCTGACGAAGCCTGCTCCCGTGGCTCGGTCCGGATCTCGAGCAGGACGCGCTGGTGCTCCGCCAGCCCTGGATCTTCCAGCGGCCTCAGCACACCATCTTCGTAGACAGCTTCGAGGATGCGGGTCACGGTTACCTCCCTATCCAAGATACCAGTTCCATGTCTCCCCCGGGAAGAGGCTGGCTCAACGCAGCCCGGCGAGCACCTGCTGCGGGGTCATCACTTGGCGGCTCACAGGCCCTCGGACCGGCGCCTTGAGCCACAGCGTCGGGAAGACCTCTCGCCCCGCGGCAAAGGGAAGCCTTGCCGCCTTTCGTTCCAGCTCCTCAAGCAGGCGAGCCGGGTCGTCCGGCGCCGCCCATTTGACTTCGCCGACGAGGAGGGCGTCCTGCGCTTCGCTCTCGGCCACGAGGTCGACTTCCAGCGGCTGGTGATCCAGGCCGGGTCCCCACCAGCGGCCGGCGGGTCCCCAGGTCCTGCCGAAGCGGTCGAGCGCCGGCACGCTCGCCCGCGCGAACTCTTCCCACACCTCGCCGGCGTGGTGGGGAAAGCGGGCTGCCACGTCCTTCGCTACGGTGGCGAACTGCCGGGCCTCCAACCGTGAACGATCGGGTTGGACGAAGCGAAACCAGTAGCGCAGGAATGGGTCCGCAATCCGGTAGAGGGTGCGCTTGCTGGTCCGCGCCGAGGTGCCGAAGGGGGTTTCCCGCAGCACGAGATCCATCTCGATCAGGCGTTCCAACGGCCGCGACAGGGAGGTGACCGGCTTGCCCATGCGGGCCGCGATCTCGGAGATCCGGTGGCAGCCCTGGCCGATCAGCCCGAGGATCGACGCGGCCTGGGCCGTGTCGCGGAAGTCATCCAAAAGCAGGCGGGAGGGTAGGTCACCCGGTCGAACCCGGGGAGGAGGCGGGCATCTCCGCTGCCAGGCTCGCTCGCTGAAGGGCACCCTCCCGCTCGTCGCCCACGTAGTAGATGGACCGGAACTATGCAGCAGGAACATTATGTACGAGCTGCATAGTGTCTGCAAGCCGGCACCCCAAACCGGCCGAGTTGGTCACACCGGCTTCAACTCGACCCGACCCTCTTTGGGTAGAGGCGACGGCGGACGCGGCGGCGAGCCTCAGGGTTAATCCATCTGCTTCCTCAACACCGTCGGGATGTCATAGTCGTCCACGTTCGACCAGTTCGGCCCAAACCCATTCGGATCATCCCCCCGCACGTTGGCGATCACCTTGCGGTAGAAGGGGACGTCCACCTTCTCCTTCTCCGGCTCTTCCCGCTCCGCCCGATCCCGATCCCCGCGATCCCCCCTGTCGTTGATCGGCAGGGCCGCCAGGCTGGGCGCCGGGGTGGGGCGGGTGACGTTGATCTGGGGCATGGGCGGACGGGGACGGTCCTCTCCCTGGCGGTCGAAGCCGGTGGCGATGACGGTCACCTTCATGGCCTCGTCGAGGGTCGGGTCGATCACCATGCCGGAGATGATGTTGGCGTCCGGGTCGACGGCGTCGGAGATGATGCGGGCGGCTTCGGCCACTTCGTGCAGGGTGAGGTCGTGGCCTCCCGAGATGTTGATCAGCACGCCGCGCGCGCCCTGGATGGAGGTCTCTTCTAGGAGCGGCGAGGAGATGGCCCGCTGCGCGGCTTCGAGGGCGCGGTGCTCGCCCTTGGCGATGCCGGTGCCCATGAGGGCCATGCCCATGCCGGTCATGATGGTGCGCACGTCCGCGAAGTCGACGTTCACCTCGCCGGGGATGGTGATGAGGTCGCTGATGCCCTGCACGGCCTGGCGAAGCACGTCATCGGCGATGCGGAAGGCCTCGAAGAGCGGCGTGCCGCGCTCGACGAAGTTGAGCAGCCGCTCGTTGGGGATGGTGATGAGGGTGTCGACGGCGCTCCTCAGCTCCTCGACGCCGCGCTCGGCATATTGCATGCGCCGGCGGCCTTCGAAGCCGAAGGGCTTGGTGACCACCGCCACGGTCAGGGCGCCGATCTCCGCCGCCAGCGAGGCGATGATGGGCACCGCGCCCGTGCCCGTGCCGCCGCCGAGGCCGGCGGTGAGGAAGACCATGTCCGCCCCCTCGAGGCACTCGAGGATCTGGTCGGTATCTTCGAGAGCGGACTTGCGGCCCACCTCGGGGTCGGCGCCGGCGCCGAGGCCCTTGGTGAGCATGCGGCCGAGTTGTATCCGGATGGGCGCGCGGCACTTGGCCAGCGCCTGGAGGTCCGTGTTGGCGGCGATGAACTCGATGCCCCGGAGCTGGGCGTCGATCATCCGGTTCACCGCGTTGTTGCCACCGCCCCCGACGCCGATCACCTTGATCTTCGCGGGGACCGCATCCACCTCTTCAGCCCGGTGAGGCTTGTCTTTCAGGCCTTGGGAAGCGTCCTGGTCGTCGAAAAGAATCATCGATGCACCCCCTTTTTGAGTCCTGGTGGGTCTCATGATTAGAGCAGATCCGAGAACATTCCGCGCAGGCTTCCCACCATCCCGCGCACGCTGAATCCTGATTTCTTCTGCACCTTGCTCTGGCTCTCTTCCGCCGACCGGGCGTAGAGCAACAACCCGGAGGCCGTCGCCCACGTCGGGCTGCTGATCACGTCCACGAGGCCGCCGAGGCCGCGGGGCAGTCCGTAGCGGACGCCGGCGTCGAAGATCTGCTCGGACATCTCCAGCAGGCCGTCGAGCTGGGCGCCGCCGCCGGTCAGCACCACGCCGCCGCGCAGGCCCTCGTCGGCGGCGTGCTTGAGGAAGTCCTCGCGGATGAGAGTGAACAGCTCTTCGGCGCGCGGCTGAAGGATCTCACAGAGCTCGCGTTTGGGGACGATGCGCGAGGTGCCGCCGGCCACGGTGGGGACGGCGATCCCCTCCTCTTCGGTGACCATGCTGGGCAGGCAGCACCCCTGCTTGACCTTGATGCGCTCGGCCTCGGCGAACGGCGTGCGCAGCACCATCGCGAGGTCGTTGGTGAAGTGGCCGGCGCCGATGGGGGCGACGGCGCTGTACTGGATCTCGCCCTCGGCGAAGAGGGCGTACTCGGTGGTGCCGGCGCCGACGTCGACGAGCAGCACGCCGAGCTCGCGCTCGTCGGGCGTGAGCACGGCCTCGGCGGTGGCCAGCGGCTCGAAGACCATCTCGACGACCTCGATGCCGGCGCGGTTGACGCTGGTCAGCAGGGTGCGCGAGCGGGTGATGTTGCCGGTGACGAGATGGACCATGACCTCCAGGCGGGTGCCGAGCATGCCGAGGGGATCGTCGATGCCCCCCTGCTCGTCGACGATGAACTCCTGGGGGATGGCGTGAAGAATTTCGCGGTCGGATGGCAGGGCCGCCGACTGCGCCGCTTCGAGGACGCGGGAGATGTCCTGGCGAGTGATCTCGCGGTCCTTGCGGGCCACGGTGACCATGCCGCGCGAGTTGACGCTGCGGATGTCGGCGCCGGCGACGCCGACGTAGGCGCGGGAGATCTCGACACCCGCCATGACCTCGGCCTCTTCGCTGGCGGCTTTCAGGGCCTCCACCGTGGCCTCGACGTTGACGATGTTCCCCTTGCGCGTGCCGCGGTTGGGGGCCAGGCCCTTGCCGACCACCTCGAGGTTGCCTTTGTCATCGCGCTGGCCGATGAGCACCCCCACCTTGGAGGAGCCGATGTCGATTCCGACGAAGTAAGGTTCTGTCTTGGCCATAGCTGACCCTCTCAAGAATTGGACCTCAATATCCTCAAGCTCCGGCTCCGCCCGCCTGCGGCGCCGAGAGCGCTGGTTGCACGACAATCCTGCGCGAGAAGCGCAGGTCCACCGCTTCGATCCGCGAGTAGCGCTGGGTGAGCTCGGGCAGCAGCTCGACCAGCCGCTGCACCTTGGGTCCCACCTGGCCCGCGGTGACCAGGAGGGGGAAGGGGAGGGCGTCCGTGCGCAGCCGGAAGTCCTCCTCGCCCAGCACTTCGATCTGCGCCAGCTTCGCCGCCCAGTCCGGCTGCACCCGGCCCAACTCGGCGGCCACCTTGAGCGCCGCGGCGACGCCGACGCCGTCCGGATGGGGCCCGCGGACGAAGCTCACCACCAGGAGGCCCGCCTTGCGCGCCTCTTCGAGCTCGCCCGGCGTCGCCACCGGCGCGATGGGCCGGCCGGCCGTGTCGGCATAGGCGAGCGTCTGGCCGGAGAGGAGCAGGGCCACGGGCCGGCGCTCCGCCAGCTTCACCCGCAGGCGGTCCGGCAGGTCCTTCACGATCTCCACCTTCTCGATCCACGGGTTGCTCTGCAGGCGCGCCGTGGCGTCGGCCAGGGAGAGGCGCACAAGGTTCCGTCCCTGGAGGGGCGCCAGCGTCTGCCGCACCCAGGCGATCGCCACGCGCCGCGACGAGCCGCCCACGTGGCCGACGTGGACGGTGCGGAGCCGGAACATGGGCGCGGTGAGCACCCAGTACACGAGCCCCGAGGGAAGCGTGACGACGATCACGGCCATGGCGAGCGGGCGCAGGAGCGAGAGCAGGAAGCTCTTCCGCCGCCGGCGCGGGGGCGTGCCGCGGCGGCGGAAGTCCTGACGGAAGTCCAGGACCCGCGCACCGGTCTCGGGTAGAGTGGCGAGGGTGCCTGAGGACATCATGACTTCGCCTCCTCGGCGGCCAGTCCCTGCGCCAGGCGGTTGACGTCCCCGGCACCCAGGGTGATGACCACGTCGCCCTTGGCCACCTCGCCGCGCAGCAGCTCCGGCGCGTCCTTCCACGCCGGGCAGTAGCGGACGTTGCGGTGGCCGCTCCTCATGGCCGCGTCCACCACCAGCTCGCCGGTGACGCCGGGGATGGGCTTCTCGCGCGAGGGGTAGACATCGGTCACCACCGCCATGTCCGCCCCCAGCAGGGCGCGGCCGAACGCCTCGGCCTGGTCCTGGGTGCGGGAGAAGAGGTGCGGCTGGAAGACGGCGAAGACCTGGGCGCCGGGGAAGGTCTGGCGCGCCGCCTGGAGCGTGGCCTCGACCTCGGTGGGATGGTGCGCGTAGTCGTCCACCACGGCGGCGCCCTGCCAGAGCCCAAGCTGCTCGAAGCGGCGGTGCACGCCCTCGAAGCCGGCGAGGGCCTGGCTGATGACGTCGAAATCGATGCGCAACGACAGGCCCACGCCCACGGCGGCCAGGGCGTTGAGCACGTTGTGCCGGCCGGGAATGGGCAGCTCGACGCGGCCGAGGTCGATGCGGCCCAGCACGCGGTCGCTGCGCCAGCGGGCGCGGAAGCGGCTGCCCCCGCCGTGGGGCTCGAGGTCCACGGCCGAAAGGTCGGCCTGGGGCGAGAAGCCGTAGGTGATGACGCGGCGGTCCGCCACTCGCGGCAGGATCTTCTGGATGTTGGGATCGTCCAGGCAGACGATCAGCCGGCCGAAGAAGGGGACGCGGTTGGCGAACTCGACGAAGGCCTCCTCGATCGCCTCCAGGGTGCCGTAGGTGTCCAGGTGGTCGCGGTCGATGTTGGTGATCACCGCGATGACCGGCGTCAGGCGCAGGAAGCTGCGGTCGTACTCGTCGGCCTCGGCGATCAGGTAGTCGCTCTTGCCGAGGCGGGCGCCGGTGCCCAGCAGGCGCAGACGGCCGCCGACGATCACCGTGGGATCGAGCCCCGCCTCGGTGAGCACGGTCCCCACGAGCGAGGTGGTAGTGGTCTTGCCGTGGGTGCCGGCGACGGCGATGCCGTACTTGAGGCGCATCAGCTCGCCCAGCATCTCGGCGCGGCGGACGACGGTGATGCCGCGGCGCCGAGCCTCGCGGACCTCGGCGTTGTCCTCGGCCACGGCGGAGGAGATGACGACCAGCTCGACCCCCTCCAGGTGGTCCGGCGAGTGCCCCTGCGCGATGCGGGCGCCCATCTGCGCCAACCGCTCGGTGGCCTCGCCCAAGGCGAGGTCGCAGCCGCTCACCTCCAGGTCGTACTCCAGGAGGATCTCGGCGATACCGCTCATGCCGGCGCCGCCGATGCCCACGAAGTGGATGCGCGACAGGTCGGTGAACCTGTTGAACATCAGCGCGCCCCTCCCAGCTCGGCGATCTCTGCGAGGTGATCCGCGATGTCGGCCGCCGCGCGGGGACGGGCGAGCGAGCGGGCCGCGCGGCCCATGGCGGCGAGGCGAGGGAGGTCCGAGAGCAGCTCGGCGACCCGCTCGGCCAGCCAGTCGGCGGAGAAGCGGTCGGAAGGGATCACCTCGGCGCCGCCGGCGTCCACCACCAGGCGGGCGTTGTCCATCTGGTGCGCCTTGGCGATGGCGAGAGGGACGAGGACCGAAGGCCGGCCCGCGGCGCAGATCTCCGCGATCGTGATCGCCCCGGCGCGGGAGACCAGGAGATGGCTCGCCGCCATGGCGCCGGCCACGTCGTCCAGGAAGGGGACGACCTCGACGCGCTCGCCGAGCCCTTCCTTTATATATAGGGCCTTGGTCTCTTCCAGGTTTCGCGCTCCAGTCTGATGAAGGATGGAGAGCTCGGGCAGCCGCGCCAGCAGCAGCTTCGCCGCGGCCGGCAGGGCCTGGTTGATCTGCTGGGCGCCCTGGCTGCCGCCCAGCACCAGCAAGCGTGGCGGGCCGGCGGGGAGATCCGACGGCACGGCGAAGAACGCCGAGCGGATCGGTACGCCGGTGAGCCGGCACGGGCAGTGGAGATCCGCCGCCGTCTCCCGGTAGCCCACGTCCGCGGCCGTGGCCATGCGGGAGAGCCAGCGGTTGGCGACGCCGGCCCGGCCGTTGGGCTCCAGCAGCAGCACGGGCCGGCGGGCCAGGCGCGCCCCCACCACGGCCGGCGCCGAGACGTAGCCGCCCGTGCCCAGCACCACGTGGGCGCCGATCTCGCGGATCAGCCGCTTCGCCGATCCGGCCGAACGGGCGAGGGTCGTCAAGGCGCCGATCTTCGCGGCGAGCCCGCGCCCCACGAGCGGCCGGGCCGGCAGGGGGAAGAAGGGGATCCCCCGCTCGCCCACCAGGCGCTCCTCCAGGCCGCCCTGCATGCCGGTGAAGCTCACGCGCCACCCCTGGGCTCGCAGCTCGTCGCCCACGGCCAGGGCCGGGAAGACGTGGCCGCCCGTGCCGCCGCCGGCGAGCAGGACGTGGAGGGGAGTCGGTCGAGCCATCTCAGCAATCTCATCGGTCACCGGTCATGCGTGCTGCGAAAGGTTGAGGAGGACGCCGCAGATGCACAAGGTGACCACCAGCGACGAGCCGCCATAGGAGATGAAGGGGAGAGGGATCCCCTTCGTCGGCAGCAGCGCCACGGTGACGCTGACGTTGAGCAGGGCCTGGATCACCAGCACGCCGGTCAAGCCCCAGCCGAGGTAGCGGCCGAAGGTGTCCGGGGCCTTGGCGCCGGCCGCGAGCCCGCGCCAAGCGAGGACGACGAAGGCGGCGACCACGGCCAGCGCGCCGATCATCCCCAGCTCCTCGGCCACGATGGAGAAGATGAAGTCCGACTCCGGATGGGGGAGGAAAAAGAGCTTCTGCACGCTCTTGCCCGGCCCGAGGCCGAAGACGCCGCCCGAGCCCACGGCGATGAGCGACTGGAGGGCCTGGAAGCCGCTGCCGAGCGGGTCCTTCTCCGGGTCGAGGAAGGCGAAGAGCCGCTGCCGGCGGTAGGGCTCCATCATCACCAGCGCGCCGAGGAGCGGCGGCACCACGGCGAGCGCCGCCAGGATGTAGCGCCAGGAGAGGCCGGCCAGGAAGATCATGAGGAAGAAGGTCGCGCAGAGGAGGACGGCCGTCCCCATGTCCGGCTCGAGCAGGATCAGCGCCGCGGTGAGCGCCGTGAAGAACCCCGCCGGCACCAGGAACGAGAGCTGGTTGACCCGCTCCTCCTTCTTCTCGATCTGGTAGGCGAGGAACGGGATGAGGGCCACCTTGGCCAGCTCCGACGGCTGAATCGAGATGCCGGCGAGGAAGAACCACCGCCGGGTGGCGTTGAGCTGGGGCGAGAAGAGCACGCCTACCAGCAGCACCAGGCAGAGCCCGAGCAGCGTGTAGATGACGGCCGGCTCCCGCAGGCGGCGGTAGTCGACGTGCATCAGCCAGCCCATGAGCACCAACCCGAGGCCGGCGGCGAGCGACTGCTTGACGAGGAAGTGGCCGAGGAAACTGTGATCGCGGGAGAGCGCGGCGCTCGCCGAGTACACCATGACCAGGCCGAAGAACATCAGCAGGACCACGGTGGTGAAGAGCACCTTGTCAAAGGCGAGCTTCTTCGCCATGCGGCCCTCCCACCTTCTCGGACATGACCGCGCGCGCCAGCTCCTGGAAGACGTCGCCGCGGTGGTTGAAGTTTCTGAACTGGTCGAAGCTGGCGCAGGCCGGCGAGAGGACGACCGCATCGCCCCGGCGCGCCTGGCCGGCCGCCGAGCGCACGGCGCGGTCGAGCGTCTCCGACCGCTCGAAGGGGACCGCACCCTCCAGGGCCGCCGCGAATTCCTCCGCCGCCTCGCCGATCAGGTAGGCGCGGCGGGCCTTGCGGCGAACCATCGGGGTGAGCGTCGTGAGATCGGCGTCCTTGTTGCGCCCGCCGAGGATCAGGTGGACCGTGCCGTCGGCGAACCCCTCGATCGCCTTCATCGTGGCGCCGGGATTGGTGCCCTTGGAGTCGTCGTAGAAGGTGACGCCGTCCCGCTCTCCCACTCTTTCCAGGCGATGAGGCAGGCCGTGGAAATTCCGCAGGGCGGCAGTGATCGCGGCGGGCTCCACTCCCACGGCGCGGGCGAGCAGAGCCGCGGCCATCGCGTTCTCCAGGTTCTGGACGCCGGCGAGCGGGACGTCGGAGGCCTGGAAGAGCTCGCTCTCCGGCGCGCCGGGAGCGACCTCGATCACCTTTCCTTCCGCCGTTGCGAAGCAGCCGTCCTCCACCCGGCCCAGGCGCGAGAAGAGGCGGCGGCGGGCGCGGGTCGGAGTGCGCAGGGTCTCGGGGTCGTCGGCGTTGAGCACGGCGACTCCGTCCTCGTCCATGTCTCGGAAGAGGCGGCGCTTGGCGTTGGCGTAGGCTTCCATGCTGCCGTAGCGGTCCAGGTGGTCCTCGGCGAGGTTGAGGAGAGCTGCAGCCTGCGGCTTCAGGGTGACGATCCCCTCGATCTGGAAGCTCGACAGCTCGACCACGAAGACGCGGCCCGGCGGCCCCTCCACCTTGTCCGCCAGCGGCTCGCCGATGTTGCCGCAGACCTCGACGGGGAAGCCGGCGGCGCGCACCATGGCGCCGGCCATGGCCGTCGTCGTGCTCTTGCCGTTGCTGCCGGTGATGGCCACCACCGGGCCGTCGAGGAAGGGATAAGCGAGCTCCACCTCGGCGATGATTGGCACACCCTTCGCTCTCGCCTCCTCCAGGATGGGTTTGTCGAGGGGCACGCCCGGAGAAACGACGACGAGGTCCACGTCCCCGGGCAGTTCCGGGGCAGGCAGCAGCTCGATCTTTCCTGCCAGATCGCCTGCGTCCACGGCTTTGTCGTCGACCGCGAGGACCTGCGCGCCCTGAGCGATCAACAGGCGTGCGGCGGCGCGGCCGGAGAGTCCCAGCCCGTACACCAGCACCCGCCCGAGGCGGCCGTTCCAGGGTCCGTTCATCGCAGCTTCAGGGTGGAGAGGGAGAGGAGCGCGAACAGGATCGACAGGATCCAGAAGCGCACGATGACCTTCGGCTCCGCCCAGCCCGAGAGCTCGAAGTGGTGGTGGATCGGCGACATGCGGAACACCCGCTTGCCCCGCAGCTTGAACGAGGTCACCTGGATGATGACCGACATCGCCTCCATGACGAAGACGCCGCCCACCAGCACGAGCAGGATCTCCTGCTTGGCGAGCACGGCGACGCCGCCGAGGGCGGCCCCGAGCGACAGCGAGCCGACGTCACCCATGAACACCTCGGCCGGGTGGGCGTTGAACCAGAGGAAGCCGATCCCCGCCCCCACCATGGCGCCGCAGAAGACGGCCACCTCGCCCACCCCCGGCACATAGGAGGTCTGGAGGTAGTTGGCGATGACCCGGTTGCCGGCGATATAGGTGAAGACGGCGTAGGTGGCGGCGGCGACCGAGGTGGCGCCGATGGCGAGGCCGTCCAGCCCGTCCGTCAGGTTCACCCCGTTCGAGACCCCCACCAGCACGAAGGCCACGAAGGGGATGTAAAGGTAGCCGAGGTTGAGCACCAGCCGCTTGATGAACGGGAAGGTCAGCGTCGGATCGAACCCGGACTCGGCGGGGAGGATGAGCAGGGCCAGGCCGAAGACCATGGCCGCGAGGACCTGGAGCAGGAGCTTGGTGCGCGCCGTGAGGCCCAGGTTGCGGCGGTTCTTCACCTTGAGATAGTCGTCCGCGAAGCCGATGCCGCCGAAGGCCGTGGTCACCAGGACCACCAGCCAGACGTAGACGTTCCCGAGGTCCCCCCAGAGCAGGGCCGGCACCAGGGTGGCGAAAAGGATGAGCAGGCCGCCCATGGTCGGCGTGCCCTTCTTGACCTGATGCGCCTGCGGCCCCACGTCGCGGATGTTCTGGCCGACGGAGAGGCGGCGGAGCTGGCGGATGAACCAGGGACCCAGGAGCCAGGAGAGGATCAGCGCCGTGACCATCGCCGCCGCCGTCCGGAAGGTGATGTAGCGGAAGACGTTGAACGCCGGGATCCGGTCGTGCAGAGGGTAGAGGAGCCAGTAGAGCACAGTTAAGCTCCCGCCTCATGGCCTGCGTTCCCCAGCAACCGTTTCACGACCTTGTCGAGCCCCACGCCCCGCGACGCCTTGACCAGCACCACGTCCCCCTGCCGCAGCTCGCCGGCCGCCCAGTCCGCGGCCGCCGCGGCGTCCGGCAGCCACACGGTCTCGGCGCCGGCCGCCCGGGCGCCGGCCGCGAGCTCCCGGGACAGCTCGCCCACCGCCACGACGGGAGAGAACCCGAGGCGGGCCGCCCGCTCCCCCGTCTCGCGGTGGAAGCGGGGCGCCTCGGGACCCAGCTCGCGCATGTCGCCCAGCACGGCCACCCGCCGGCTGCCGGCGAGCGTGCCGGCGCTCTCCAGGGCCTTGCCCACGGCGTCCGGATTGGAGTTGTAGGAGTCGTCGACCAGCGTATAACCGCCGGCTTGATGGACTACACCGCGCATGGAGGCGGGCCGGACTTCGCGCACAGCGGCGGCAATCTCCTCCAGGGAGAGGCCGAGCGCCCAGGCGCAGGCCGCCGCCGCGAGGCAGTTCTCCACGTTGTAGAGGCCGTGGAGGGGCAGCCGCACCTCCTGCGATTGGCCTTCAACCTCCAGCACGAAACGGCTGCCGATGCCTCCGGTCTCTGCATGGAGATCGCGGGCGCGGACGTCCGCCGGAGATTGAATCCCGTACCAGACCACCCTGGCTCCATGGCGCCGCGCGATCCGCGTCACCTCGGGGTCGTCGGCGTTGGCGACGATGAAACCGCCGGGGGAAAGGCCGGCCAGGATCTCGGACTTGGCCTCGGCGATGGCCTGGACGGTGCCGAAGAACTCCAGGTGGACGGGGCGCACGACGGTGAAGACCGCCGCGTCCGGCCGGCCCAGGAGCGAGAGCTGGCGCAGCTCGCCGGGGGTGGACATCCCCATCTCCGCCACCATCCACTCGGTGCCGTCCGGCACGTTGAGGAGCGACAGGGGGAAGCCGTAGAGGTTGTTCAGGTTCCCCGGCGTCCAGGCGACCTTGAACCGCGAGGCGAGGATCGCGCCCAGCAGCTCCTTGGTGGTGGTCTTGCCCGCCGAGCCCGTGATCCCCACCAGCTTCTCGGGTACCCGAGTGCGGACGAAACGGGCGAGATCGTGGAGGGCGCGGAAGGTGTCCTCGACCTCGATGACGGCGCCGGTTGCCGTTGATCGGACCGATCCGTCCGATCTGCCGCGGTTCACCACGGCCGCACCGGCGCCGCGCGCCAGGGCGTCGCCGACGAAGCGGTGGCCGTCCGTCACGGCGCCGGCGAAGGCGAAGAACGCCTCGCCGCCGCGCACGGTGCGCGAATCGATGGCGGCGCCGTCGATCACGGCATCGGCCTCACCGCTCATCAGGCGGCCGCCCATAGCCGTCGTGGCCTCGGCCACCGTCAGCCTTGCCACGCCCGCTCCTCCAGTGCCCTGCCGATCTCCTCGAAGTCGGAGAACGGCAGACGCTCGTTGCCCACGATCTGCTCCCGCTCGTGCCCCTTGCCCGCCACCAGCACCACCCAGCCGGGCCCGGCCGCGGCGAGCGCCTCGCGGATCGCCGCGCGGCGGTCCGGCACCAGGCGATACCCGGCGTTGCCGCTCTGCCGGAGCCCCTCTTCGACGGCGGCGAGGATCGCCAGCGGGTCCTCGCTGCGCGGGTTGTCCGAGGTGGCGATCACCAGGTCGGCCAGCTCTCCGGCCACTTTCCCCATCATCGGGCGCTTGCCTGGGTCGCGGTCCCCGCCGCAGCCGAAGACCACCGCCACCTTGCCGCCGGCCGCGATCTCCCGCGCCGAGCGCAGGGCCGCGTCGAGTGCGGCGTCGGTGTGGGCGTAGTCCACGAAGACGGGGAACGGCTGGCCGCGGTCCACCGGCTCCATCCGCCCCGGCACCGGCTGCTGGCCCGCGAAGGCCGCCGCCACCGCCGCGTGGGGCAGGCCCAGGGTCTCAGCGCCCGCCGCCGCGGCCAGCAGGTTCGACAGGTTGTAGCGGCCGAGGAGCGGCGAGGCGAACGGCACCTCGCCCCGCGGGGTGATCAGCACGCCCCGGGTGCCGGTGGCGGTCACCGCCACGTCGCGGGCCGAGACCTCGCCACCTTCACCGAAGGCGCCAAAGGTCAGGGCGTCCGGCATCTCCGCGGCGAGCTGCCGGCCGTAGGGATCGTCGACGTTGACCGCCGGCCGCGCGCCTGGCTTGAGAAGGTCGAACAGCTTGCGCTTGGCCGCGAAGTAGTCGTCGAAGTCGCGGTGGTAGTCCAGGTGGTCGCGGGTCAGGTTGGTGAACACCGCCGTGTCGAACGCCGCGCCCGCCACCCGCCCCATGGCCAGAGCGTGGGAGGAGACCTCCATGGCCACGGCCGCGGCGCCGTCGTCGCGCATCCGCCGCAGGATGCGGAACAGGTCCGAGGCCTCCGGGGTGGTGTGGCCGCCGGCGTAGGGGTGGTCGCGAAAGCGGTAGCCCAGGGTGCCGAGGAAGCCCGCGGGATGGCCCGCGGCGTCGAGGATCGCCGTCAGCAGAGTGGCGACGGTCGACTTGCCGTTGGTGCCCGTGACGCCGGCCAGGATCAGCTCCCGGTCGGGATGGCCATAGGCGCGGGCGGCCAGGGGGCCGAGGACGGCGCGGGGGTCGGCCGTCACCAGCCAGGGAACGGCGAGGTCCAGGGCCGCCTCGCCAGGCCCCACCACGGCCACGGCGCCCTTCGTCACGGCCGACGCCGCGAAGGCGCGGCCGTCGAAGCGCTGGCCCGCGAAGGCCACGAAGAGGTCGCCCGGCGCGACCGTCCGCGAGTCGTGAGCCACGCCCGTGATCTCCGGGTCCGCCGGGTCCGCGCCCGGATCGCCCTCGATCGGCAGCCCGCGCACCAGCTCCGAGAGGCGCATCAGAGGTGGCCTCCCCCGGAGGATGGAGCCGGCGGCGGAGTGGCGGCCGGAATCGCCGGAACGGGCCCCCGCCAGAGGATGGGATCGGGACCGGCCTCCTCGGCATGGTCGTCGCCGTCGGTCGGCACCTCGTCGAGCGCGGCCGGCACGGCGACGGCGGGGGTCCGGGTCGCGAGGCCAGCCAGTATTGTCTGCCCAGCGGTCTGCCCGGGCCAGGCGACCAGCGGCTGCCGTTCGGGGTGCACTCCCAGGTAGAGCAGCACCTGGCGGGTGATGGAGCTGAAGACGGGCGCCGCCACCTGGCCGCCGTAGTATTCGCCGCCCTGGGGCTCGGCGATGGCGACCACCCCCACGAGGGCCGCGCGGTCGGCCGGCGCATAGCCCACGAAGCTCGGCAGGTAGCTGCCGTGCAGATAACCGCCGCGCACCGGGATCTGGGCCGTCCCCGTCTTGCCCGCCACCCGGTAGCCGGCGATGGCGGCGGACTTGCCCGTGCCGCCCGTGACCACGCCCTCCAGCAACCGCGTCAGCTCGGCGGCCGTGGCGGTGGAGATGGGGTGGCCCGCCACCGGCGGCTCCGGGTAGCGCGGCACCCGCAGCTCCCCCCGGCTCACCGCCGCCACCACGTGGGGCTTGAGCAGCGTGCCGCCGTTGGCCACGGCGGCGGTGGCCGCGGCGAGCTGGAGGGGGGTCACCGAGACCCCCTGCCCGAAGGCGACGTAGGCCTTGGCGAGCGGTCCCCAGCGCTCCACCGGATGGAGGATGCCGCCGCTCTCGCCCGGCAGGTCGATCCCCGTCAGCCGGCCGAAGCCGAAACCGCGGATGGTGTGGTAGAGGCGCTGGTCGCCCAGCCGCAGGGCCGCCTTGATGACCCCGACGTTGCTCGACTTGGCGATCACCTCCGCGAAGCTCAGCCGGCCGTAGCGCTTGTGGTCGCGGATGTGGATGCCGAAGAGGGTGATCCCCCCCATCTCGCAGTCGAAGACGTCGTCCGCCTTGATCAGGCCGGAGTCGAGGGCCGCCGCGGCGGTGACGATCTTGAACGTCGAGCCGGGCTCGTAGACGTCCATGATCGCCCGGTTGCGCCGCTCGGCCTCGCGATAGCTGCCGAAGTCGTTGGGATCGAACGACGGGTAGCTGGCCATGGCCAGCACGCCGCCCGTCTTCGGGTCGAGGAAGAGGGCGCTCCCCCGCTTCGCGCCCCGCGCCTCGACGGCGCGCACCAGCTCGCGCTCCACGATGTGCTGCACGGTGGCGTCGAGCGTCAGGTAGAGGTCGTGCCCCGGCTCGGGCTCGGCGAAGGAGAGGCCGGGGGAGACCAGCGTGCCGTGCTTGGCGTCCCGCAGCACCGTGCGCACTCCCTGCTTGCCGGCCACCTCGCGGTCGTAGACCAGCTCGAGGCCGGCGAGGCCGTGGTTGTCCGTGCCCACGTAGCCCAGCACCTGCGCCGCCAGCGCGCCCATGGGGTAGTAGCGCTTGCTCTCCGGCAGGAAGTAGATCCCGGGCAGCGCCAGGTCGCGCACCCGCGCCGCCACCGGCGGATCGAGCTTGCGCGCCACCCAGACGAACTCGCGGTCGCCGCCGAGCTGGCGGGCGAGCTTCGCGGCGTCGAGGCCCGGCACGGCGCCGGCGAGCGCCCGGGCCACCGCCGTCGCATCGTGGATCTCCGGGGGCACCGCGTAGGCGGAGTCCACCTGGACGGAGACGGCGAGCTCGCGGCCATGGGCGTCGTAGATCGTGCCGCGTGGCGGATCGAGGGTCACCACCCGCTGCTGCTGGCGCTCCGCCTTGCCCGTGTAGTGCCCGTAGCGCGCCACCTGCAGATGGTAGAGACGGGCGGCGATGAGCAGCACCCAGACGGCGCCGAAGCCGGCCACGACTCCGAGGCGGCCGAGCCGCCTCATGGCAGCTCCTCCCAGAAGACCACCTGCTCCAGGGCCGGCGGCTGCATGTGCAGCTCGCCGGCCGCCCGCGCCTCGATCTGCGACGGGCTCGCGAGCCAGGTGGCCTCCAGCCGGAGCTGGCGCTCCTCGCGCGACCGCTCGGTCAGCTCGCGCTCCAGCTTCTCGATGCGGTAGCCGGTGCGCGTCACCTCGAGATGGATCCAGGTGTAGGACAGCAGGCCGCCGCCGAGGCTGAGCACCACCAGCAGGACGAGGGCCAGCTCGCGCCAGCGGCGCCGGTCGCGCTCGCGCACCAGGTAGGTGTTGACCACCGGCCGCCGGAAGGCGTAGGCGTTGCGCAAGCTCACAGCCTCCGGGCCGCCCGCAGCCGGGCGGAGCGCGAACGCGGATTGAAGGCCACCTCCTCCTCGGAGGGGCGCAGGGGCTTCTTCGTCAACACCTCGATCAGCCGCGTCTCCGCCCGCGGCCGGCCGGTGACCAGGTCGACCTCGCCCTGGGCCAGGTCGCGCAGGGTGTTCTTGACGATCCGGTCCTCCAGGCTGTGATAGGAGATGACGACCAGCCGGCCGTCGGCCTCCATCAGCTCCACCGCCTGTTGCAGGAAGGCGTCGAGCCCCGCCAGCTCCTCGTTGACGGCGATGCGCAGCGCCTGGAAGACCCGGGTTGCCGGATCGATCCGCTCTTCGCGCCGCCCGCCACCCCCGCCCCCAAGCACGCCGCCCACCAGCCGCCGCAGCTCCCCCGTGGTCGCGATGGGCTTCTCCAGCCGCGCCCGCCCGATGGCCCGCGCGATCCGCCGCGCCTGCCGCTCCTCGCCGTAGTCCCTGAAGATCTTTTCCAACTCTCCCTCCGAGGCCTGATTGACCACGTCCGCCGCGGTCAGATCCGCCAATCCCATCCGCATGTCGAGCGGCCCGTCGAAGCGGAAGCTGAAGCCGCGCTCCGCCGTGTCGAGCTGCAGCGAAGAGACGCCAAGATCGGCCAGGACGCCCGCGAGCGATCGGACACCGCGGACGCCGAGACCGGACAACGCCCTGTCGAGCTGGTGAAAATTCGCCTGGACCAGCCGCACCCGCCCGCCGAACGGCGCCAGCCGCCGGCCCGCCCGCTCGAGCGCCGCGGGGTCGCGGTCGATCCCCACCAGCTCGACGTCCGGCGAGGCCGCGAGGAGCGCCTCGGCGTGGCCGCCCAGGCCGACCGTCGCGTCCACGAACAGACCGCCGCGCCCGGGCGCGAGCCGCTCCAGGCTCTCCGCGAGCAGGACGGGGACATGCTGGACGTCCAACGCGCCGGCCGGCCTTCCTCAGATCCCCTGAATGCTGAGGGCACGGAAGTCCTCGTCCGTAAACGGCTGCCCCTGCAGCCGGGAAACGAACCGCTCGTGATTCCAGACCACCAGGTGATTGAGCTGGCCGCTCACCACCACGTCGCCGCTGACGCTGGCGCTCTCGCGCAGGATCTGGGGAATCAGGATCCGCCCCTGCACGTCCAGCCGCACCTGCTGCCCGAAGTAGTTGACCCGCTCCAGGTAGCGCATCTTGGTGCGGTCCGTGGACGGCATCAGCGCCAGGCGCTGCTCGATCTCCTCCCACACCGGCAATGGATACAGCAGCGCCGAATCCCCCTCGACCGAGGTCACGAACAGGTCGGGACCCCAACGCTCCTCCAGCAACCGCCGGAAGTCGGTCGGAATCTTCAAGCGACCCTTGTCATCGATCCTGGTTGGAGCGCTGCCGCGGAACATGACTCGCCCCCACAAGCCGGCTGTCTGAGGTGGAATCCTAGCAGCTCACTCCACTTTTGTCCATTTTTTTCCACCACGAGCCACCGGCATCGCGCGCCGGTCCAAAACGTGAGCGAAAGCGAGGCGAAAGAGCGCTGACGAAAACGCCCGCGGCGGAGCGCGGGCGTTTCAGGGCAGGCTGTGGGGAAACGGGATCAGACGCCCGGAGGCGGCGTATCCGGCGGGGTGGGGCTCACCGGCTTGGGAGTGGGCAGGGTACCGGGCTGAGGCATGCCCGCGGGCGGCGTGGTGGCCGGGCTCTGGGGCTTGGCGTCCCTGGCGGGAGCGCCGGGGAGGGTGCCCGGCGCGACATCCGCGGGCGCGGCGTTCGCGGGCGCGGCAGCCGGCGGCTGGGGCGGCGCAGCGGCGGCAGCGCCCAGGTCCCCACCCTCGCCGCCCTCCGCCGCGGCGGCGAGACGGCTGCGGTAGCCCGCGGCATCCTGCGGCGGATTGGCCACGATGAGCGACTTCTTCTCCAGCTCCGCCATGTACTTCGTCACCTCGTCGCGATAGACCCGCTCCTGCTCGCGGGCCTGGATGGCGGCGGAGACCTCCTTGAACTCCGGAATGCGCGACGCGCGGCGATCGATCACCTGCACCACGTGCAGGCCGCCGCGGGCCTCGACCGGCTCGGAGAGCGCGCCCACCGGCAGCGTCCAGACGGCGCTCTCGAGGTTCTTGTCGAGATCGCCGGGGGAGACCCAGCCGAGCTCGATGACGTTGCTCGTCGTACCCTTCTTGGCCGAGTCGGCGACGGCGTCGGCCAGGGAGGCCCCGCCCTGGACCTTGGCCCGGATCTGGCCTGCGACGGCCTTGCGCTGGTCGGCGGTGGCGGCGCCCTCCTCCAGCACCACCACCTCGCGGAGCTGGAGCTGCTCGGGCTGGCGGAACTGCTCCAGGTTCTTGCGGTAATAGCGGCGCAGGTCCTCCTCGTCCACCTTGACGCGGCTCTGGATCTCGCGGCTGCGCACCTCCTGCATGCGCAGGTTGTTCTTGACCTGGGCGCGGAGCTGCGGCTCGGTCAGGCCGGACTGCGCCAGCGCGGCGGCGAAATCCTGTGGGGTCTTGATGTTGAAATTCTGCTTGAGCTGGGCGATGGACTGGTCCACCTGGGCGTCGGTGACCTCGACGCCGAGCTGATCGGCGCGGGAATCCATGAGCAGCTCGCGGAAGAGGTCCGCGAAGACCATCTCTCCGGCCTGGCCGAGGAGGCGCTGGCGCTCCTGCGGGTCCTGCTCGCGGCGAGTGATGTCGCGCACCAGCTCGTCCTTGCGCTGCTGGTAGTCGTAGAGGGTGGCGATGCGGTCGTTGACCCGCAGCACGATACGGTTGAGCACCTCCGCCCGCGCCAGCACCGGCGCGAGGAGGAAGAGGGTCGAGAGGAGCAGGCTAGCGAGGCGTCTGGGCATGGGAGTCACGGTAGGAGCCCTCGTAGTCGAACGGTAGATTCCGTCCGTAAACTGAGACATTGTAACGGGTTCGCGCCTCCCGGACCAGCGATTGGAGGAGGCGGTCGGCGCGCTCCTGGCGCAGCTTGCCGCGGATCTCGGAGCGCGCGGCGGCGAGCGGAATCACCTGGGCGGGCTCGCGGCCGGTGACCTGGAAGATGTGGAAGCCGTACTCGGCCGGCACCAGGCGGCTGACCTCGCCGGGCTGCAAACCGAAGATGACCTCGGCGAAGCTGGGCGGGAGGTCCTCGCGGGAGAGCTCCCCCTGGTAGCCGCCCGCGGCGGCGCCGGGGTCGCGGGAGAGCCGGCGCGCCACCTCCTGGAAGTCGGCGCCGGCGGCGATCTCCTTCAGGGCCCGCTCGGCCGTGGCGCGGTCCTGGGTGAGGATCTGGCGCAGCTTCACCCGCTCGGGCCGGGCGAATTCCTGGCGATGGGCTTCGTAGTATCGGACGATGTCAGCCTCTTGGGCCTCGCCGGCCGCCGGCTCCCTGCCGCTGGCGAGGAGCGCTGCGATCGCGGCCCGTTGTCCCACCGCGCCCCGAGCCTCCCGCACCAGCTTGCGATCGATCGCCATCCGCACCAGCAACCGCTCCTCCAGGAACTGATCGAAGAGCTGCGACAGGACGTCGCTCGCCAGCACGCCGTCGGCATCGCTGCCGTTGCGCTTGAGCCAGGCCGCGAAATCGGCGTAGCGCAGGTCCTCGCCGCCGATGCGCGCCACGGCGTCCGGCGCCGGCGGCGGCTGGCGCTGGCAGGCCGCCAGGAAGAAGAAGAGAAAGACGAAGACCAGGGCCGCGGGCTTCATCTCCCCAGCGACTCCAGCGTCTGCCGCGCCACGCTCACGAGCTGCCGGCCGCCGCCGCCGGGTAGCGACAGCACGCCGGTGGGGCTGAAGCTCGCCCCGGGAAGATTGGACACCATCTCGATCAGCCGCTCGACGTCGACCCGCGCGTCGCGCCGCAGGCGGATGACCAGCTCGCCCCCCTTGGCCGAGATCGACTGCACCCGCAGCGACTCGGCCAGCCGCTTGAGGGCGGCCACCTCCACCAGGGTCTGCACGGCGGCCGGCGGCGGACCGAAGCGGTCGGCCAACTCGGCCAGCATCTCGCGCTCGGGCTCCTCGGCGATCTTGCGGTAAAGCTCCATGCGCAGGTTGGCATCGTCCACGTACTCGCTGGGGATGGACATGGGCACCGGCAGGTCGAGGGCGACCGAGGGCGCCTCCTCGACGCTCTCGCCGCGCAGCTCGCGCACCGTCTCTTCCAACAACTTGAGATAGGTTTCGATGCCCACCGCCCCGATGTGGCCGCTCTGCTCGCCGCCCAGCAGGTTGCCGGCGCCGCGGATCTCCAGGTCGCGGGCGGCGATGCGGAAGCCGGCGCCCAGGTCCGAGAACTCGCGCAGAGCCGCGAGGCGCTTCCTCGCCTGCTCGGAGAGGATGCGGTCCTCGGGGACCAGGAAGTAGCAGTAGGCGAGCTGGTTGCTCCTCCCCACCCGGCCGCGGAGCTGGTAGAGCTGCGCCAGGCCGAAGCGGTCGGCCCGGTGGACGATCATGGTATTGACGTTGGGGATGTCGATCCCATTTTCGATGATGGTGGTCGCGAGTAGCACGTCGAAATCGCCGCGGGTAAAGGCGTGCATGCGGCGGGAGAGCTCCTCCTCGTTGAGCTGGCCGTGGCCGACCGTCACCCGCACGCCGGGGACGATCTCCCGCAGCTTGATCAACCGCTCCTCGATCGACTCCACCCGGTTGTAGACGTAGTAGACCTGACCGCCGCGCTCGATCTCGAACTCGATCGCCTCCCTCACCACCTCGTTGTTGTAGGGGAGGATCGCCGTCTCGACCGCCATGCGGTCCTTGGGCGGCGTCTCGATCACCGACAGGTCCCTCACTCCGGCGAGCGAGAGCTGGAGCGTGCGGGGCACCGGCGTCGCCGACATGGCCAGCACGTGGACGTTCTTCTTGAGCTGCTTCAGCCGCTCCTTCTGCGCCACCCCGAAGCGCTGCTCCTCGTCGACGATCAGCAGGCCCAGCCGCGGGAGCTGGATGTCCTTGGAGAGCAGGCGGTGGGTGCCGATGAGGACGTCCACCTTGCCTTCGCTCAGCCGCTTCTTCAGCTCCCGCACCTCCTGCGGCGAGCGGAAGCGGGAGACCATCTCGATGGTCACCGGGAAGCCGGCAAAGCGCTTGCGGAAAGTCTCCAGGTGCTGGTCCGCGAGGATGGTGGTGGGCGCGAGCACGGCCACCTGGTAGCCGCCGTCCACCGCCTTGAAGGCGGCCCGCATGGCGACCTCGGTCTTGCCGTAGCCCACGTCGCCGCACAGCAGCCGGTCCATGGGGCGCTCGCGCTGGAGGTCCTCACGGATGGTGGCGATGGCCTCGAGCTGGTCCGGGCTCTCCTCGTAGGCGAAGGCTGCCTCG
>DATARR010000055.1:0-1775 GCA_036264085.1 Thermoanaerobaculia bacterium
CAACTGCCGCTTGCCGGCTCAAACTACGGACCGGGCTCTTCGGATCTCGATCCTACGCTCAACCGGAGCCTCTCTGAAGACCCGGAGGGTAGCCTCCATTGGGCCTTACATCTCGTCGGTCTGAGGCAAAGCCTCGTTAGATCGTGGACGTACCTGTCACATTCCTGGCAGTGCCGCCGCCGCGCGTCGCCCTGCATCCCGTCCCACGACTTCGGGCACGGGGATCCGATCGCCAGCCGGCTCAGCTTCTCGTTCCTGGTCGTCATTTTCAACCCCTTTCGAAGGCCGTCTCGCTCCCTTCTCCCAGCTTGGACGCCCGGGGCGGCGCGCCGGTTCCTCGGACGAGCCCCGCCGGCAGGACCGCTGCGGCACTCTCGACGCCTCCTTCGCGAGCTGCCCGCAGTCTTGGTGCCGTCGGTTCTGCAAGCGCCGCGCCGGGGCTCCACGCGATCGTCTCCGTGCCGCTCGTGGCCTTGCGCGGTACGGCTCGGGCACTCGGCGATGGAAAGAGAAACGACAATTTGGTTTCAAAAATCTGAATAGCTACACGGTCTTGGAGAATGCCCGCCAAGACCTCCTCCGCACGCCGCTCGGCCTCAGGTTGCGTTGTGGCGCGGCGGGCGGCGCGCACCACCTCGACGCGGCGAGCTCGCTGGTGACGCGGACCGGCCACGCCGAGAGGCTCTCCAGCAAGGCTTCGCTTTCCGCCTCGGGCAGCACCAGCTTGACCAGAGCCGAGGAGCCCAAATAGAGGAGTTCGCCGCCCATCGGGTCAGCGTTCCTCGCGCTGCGCCGCGAGTGCTTCCGAGATCGTCATTTCGCGGGGCTGCCCCGGCGGCGGCCCGAACTCGGTAAGATCGCGACGAGCCGGCACGATGCGGCCTTCGGCGATCAGCCGAGCCAGCGGCGAGCTGGGGCCGGGGCGCAGCTCGCGAACGCCGACTCGCTGGACCTGCCTTTCCGTGCTGCTCATGTAGCACAGGGTAGCGCAACGGAAGGGGGTGGTCTGCGGAAACTTCCGCCCGTTCCAGGCGTATCTGGCTCACCAAGAGGGAGATCCTGCGCATGCGCAAAGCGACGCTCGCCATTCTTTTGACCCTGTTCGTCTCGACCACCGCCGCCGTCCGCGCTGACGACGCCCCCAAGGGCGACAAACCACCCGGCGATAAGAGCGGGGAGAAGGCGGCGGCGCCAGCCCCACCCGCACCCCGCAAGTTCGTCACCCACCACCGCTTCACCGCCGGCGGGGTGGACGTCCCCTACACCGCCACGGCGGAGGACATCGACCTCAAGGACCGCGACGGCAAGCCCACGGCGCGCTTCTTCACGATCTCCTACCTCGCGGAGGGTGTGAAGCGGCAGGAGGACCGGCCGATCACGTTCTTCTTCAACGGCGGGCCGGGCTCCTCCTCGGTCTGGCTGCACCTCGGTTTCGTCGGCCCCAAGCGCATCGACATCCCGAGCGACGCGCAGGATCCGGGCGCGCCGCCCTACCGGCTCAAGGACAACCCGTCGAGCCTGCTGCGCGTCACCGACCTCGTCGAGGTCGACCCGGTCGGCACCGGCTTCAGCCGCGCGCTCGGCGACAAGAAGGACGCCGACTTCTGGGGCTACGACGAGGACGCCGACTCCGTCGCCGACTTCATCCGCGCCTTCCTCACCGTGCACGACCGCTGGAACTCGCCCAAGTACGTCCTCGGCGAGAGCTACGGCGGCATCCGCGGCTCGATGCTCGTACCGCGGCTCCAGGGGCAGATGAACATCGGCCTCAACGG
>DATARR010000077.1:0-1714 GCA_036264085.1 Thermoanaerobaculia bacterium
GGGGTGGCCGCACAACTGACCGAGGGCTCCGGCGGCGCCAGAGGCATCGGCATCGGCGTCCTCGGAGCGGCCTACCTGCTGCGCGTCGGCGGCGATCTCAGTGCCCAGTCCGGCACGGGATTCTCCTGGCTGTCGTGGCTGTCGCCGATCGGCTGGGTCCAGCGGATCCGCCCCTACGCCGGAGACCGCTGGTCGATCGTGCTGCTCGTCGCGGGAGGAAGCGCCGTGATCGCCGCCGTGGCCTTCGCCCTGTCGGCGCGGCGAGATGTCGGCGCCGGCCTGCTTCCGGCACGGCCCGGCCCGGCGACCGCGGCGCCCTACCTGCGCAGCCCGCTGGCCCTGGCCTGGCGGCTCCACCGGGGCCTGCTGGCGAGCTGGATCGCCGGGTTGGCCGCCGTCGGCGTCGTGCTCGGCGGCGTCGCCAACGGCATCGGGAACCTGCTGCAGGGCAGCCGGAGCCTCCAGGACATCTTCACCCGCCTGGGTGGCCGCAGCGGCATCATCGACGCGTATCTCGCGGGCATGATGAGCCTCCTCGCCCTGCTGGCGGCGGCCTATGCGATCCAGGCCACCCTCCGGCTGCGTGCCGAGGAGACGAGCGGGCGGGCCGAGCCGGTCCTGGCAACCGCGGTCGGCCGGCTGCAGTGGGCGGGCAGCCACCTCGTGTTCTCGATCCTCGGGTCGGCCGCGGTCCTGCTCGCTGCCGGGCTGACCACCGGGTTGACCTACGGGCTCGCGAGCGGCCACCCCGGCCGGGAGCTGCTTCGCGAGGCGGGCGCCGCGATGGTGCAGGTCCCGGCGGTCTGGGTGCTGGCGGCGGTCGCGGTCGCGCTCCTTGGCCTGCTGCCCCGGCTCGCGGCCGCAAGCTGGGGGGCGCTGGCGCTCTGCCTGCTCTTCGGCCTCGTCGGCGCCGCCCTGCAGCTGAGCCACTGGCTACTGGACATCTCGCCGTTCTCGCACATCCCCAAGGTCCCGGGCGGCCCAGTATCGGTCACGCCCCTGGTCAGCCTCCTCGCCATCGCGGTCGCGCTGGGGGTCGCCGGCCTGATCGGGCTTCGCCAGCGCGACATCCCGGTCACCTGAGCGACCGGTCTTCGTCTGTATCGAGAGGAGACGTCCGGCCTGGTCGTGGTCGACCTGCAGGGTGGTGTGAGCGATCCCGAAGCGCTCGTCCAGGAGTTGCTCCAGGTCTTCACGGACCTTGTGGCAGTCGTCGCCGGGGCGAACGAGGACGTGGGCCGACAGGGCGGGGAAGCCCGAGGTGATCTCCCACACGTGCAGGTCGTGGACGTTGGTGACGCACGGGTGGGCGACGAGGCTCTGGCCGATCTCGCGCGGCTCCATCCCGACGGGGGCGGCTTCCAGAAGGATCCGGCCCGCGTCGCGCAGGAGCTGGTACGAGGCGTGGAGCATGAGGGCGGCGACGGCCAGCGAGGCAAGCGAGTCCGCACGGAAGAATCCGGTCGTGAGAACGAGGACGGCGGCGACCGCGGTGCCGACGAACGCGTAGAGGTCGGTCAGGATGTGCTTGTAGCTTCCCCGGATGTTCAGGCTTGTCCGGTTGGCCTTCGCAAGCTGCCAGGTGGCGAGCAGGTTCACGCCGATGCCGGCAATCGCCACCGCCAGCATGGGGAGTCCCTCGACGCGCGGTGGTGCAATCAGACGATGGATGGCCTCGTAGACCACGAAGGCGCCCAGGACGAGCAGGGTCGCT
>DATARR010000078.1:0-9277 GCA_036264085.1 Thermoanaerobaculia bacterium
AGCGGATGCCTCTCTTCCAGGACCAGACGCACCGCCTCGCGCTTGAAGTCCGCCGTGAATGTTCTTCTTGCCTTTCTCATGCAACACCTCGAACCCCATTATGGGGCTTTTGGGGGTGTCCACGAAACCGGGGGAAGCCCACGGTACGTGAAAGCCTCCGACGTGGACCGCGGCGCCTCCCTGCGCGCCCTGGAGACACGGCTGGGACCGTACGAGGAGCGCCGGCCCCTCCTGGAAGAGGTGGGCCGCGACTTGCGCACCGAGGTACGCGAGCGCGAACTCGCCGACGAGCTGGCCCCTCTACACTACGCCCGACAAGAGCACAGCTTCGCCGCCACCGGACGCGACGAGGCGGCCCGCCGCCTCGACACCGCCGGCGGCGCCGTGCATCGGGCGGCCGAGAGGGTCTACCGGGACCCCTACGAGGCCGCAAGCCGGTACTTGGCCCATCTGCGGGGCGGGGGCGCCGCCGAGGTGCAGCCGGCCGAGCTGGGCCCGCTCCAGGGAGCGGTGATCCGCCTCGGCCGCCACTACCTGCCCCTGGGACGCGAGGCCAAGAGCGCCTATCAGCTCGCCACCGAGAAGCTGCCCCCGCTCGGCGTGGCCTACGTGCAGGCCTGGGCGGATCTGGCCCGGGCCGATGCCCGCCTCGCAGCAGCCCGCCAGCAGGTCGAGCAACTCGAGCAGCACCATCGGCCGCAACTGGAGGAGCTGAACCACCTCGCCCCCGCCGCCCAGCGGCGCGACCTGGCCGAGCGGGTGATGTCCCTGCGTCCCCGCGATCAAATCGCCCTGGCCCGGGAGTACGGCCCCGAGATCCTGCACCGTGCGGCCGAACGCGCCCCGCAAGGGGCCGGCCAAACGGCCGCTTGGCGCGAGAGGTGGTTACAGAATCTGGCACCCCAACTCGTCCGCGCCCTGGATCGCCAGCTCAGCCGTCACCGCATTCCCCCGCCGACCCCGGCGCAGTCGCCAGCCAATTGGATGGCAAACGCCGTCCGCCGAGGGCTGCGGCCGGCCCACGGCGCCCAGGCGCTCGCACGTTCGGGCGTCTCCCTGGCCCACACCGTCCAGGCCACCTCGCGGGCGCTCTCCCTGACCCAGACCGTCGTAGGCGATCCGGCGAAGGCCGCCGCCCTGATCGCCGCCAAGGCTTTGGGCGTACCCGCGCTGCCGGTGCGGCTTGCCGTGATCGCGTGGTCGTTGACTCGCCGCCTGGGCCGGACTCTCTCCCGCTAGCGCATCTCCCTGCTGGACCTGTGGACGGGGCTGCCCAGGGAGCTGCCCTCGGCTTTGCAACGGCCCTTTTCGGATCTCGAAGCAGAGCCGCTTCCTGTCGCAGGCCGGACGCCCCGTGCTGGTGATCGAGCCGGAGGTGGAGCTCGCGCTGCCGGTGGTGGACCTGGGGGCGCTCCCGGCGGCGGCGCGCCGCGGCGAGGTGCAGCGATTGGCCGGGCAGGAGGCACAGCACTCCTTCTCCCTCAGCCGGAGCCCGCTGCTGCGCGTGCTTTACGTCAAGCTCGGGGAGGGCGAGCAGGTGCTCGTTTTCACCGTCCACCACATCGTCTTCGACGGCTGGTCCGTCAACATTCTTTTCCGCGAGTTGGAGATCCTTTACCGGGCCTTCTCTGAAGGGCGGCCGTCGCCCCTGCCCGAGCTGCCGGTCCAGTACGTGGACTACGCAGCCTGGCAGCGCGGCTGGCTGTCGGGGCAGGTGCTGGAGCAGCAGCTCGCCTACTGGCGCGGCCAGCTCGCCGGGGCTCCCGCCGTGATCGAGCTTCCCCATGACCGGCCGCGGCCCGGCGTCCAGACCTTCCGCGGCGCCAACCGCTCGGCGGGCCTGCCCGGCGACGCCGCGCGCCGCCTCATGGCGCTGAGCCGGGAGGAGGGGGCGACGTCGTTCATGACGATGCTCGCGGCGTTCTATGCCCTGCTCTTCCACTATTCGGGGCAGGAGCGCATCGCCGTCGGCACACCGATCGCGAACCGCACGCGCAGAGAGACCGAGGCCCTCATCGGGTTCTTCGTCAACACGCTGGTGCTCTGCGCGCGGGTCGACGGCGACCGCAGCTTCCGCGACCTGCTGGCCGAGGTGCGGGAGGTGGCCATCGGCGGTTACGCCCACCAGGACGTGCCGTTCGAGAAGCTGGTGGACGAGCTGCAGCCGCAGCGCGACCTCGCCCACCAGCCTCTGTTCCAGGTGATGTTCGTCTTCGACGGGCGCAGCGGCCGGGCCGGGGCTGGCGCCACCGCTCCGGGCCTGGACGCCGGCATGGTGGACAGCTCGCAGGGTGCGAAGTTCGACATGACCCTCTTCCTGGACGACACCGGAACGCAACTGCTCGGCATGCTGGAGTACAACGTGGACCTCTTCGACGGCGCCACCGCCAGCCGCCTCCTGGCCCACCTCGGCGCCCTTCTGCGCGGCATCGCCGACGATCCCGGCCGCAGCATCGCCGAGCTGTCGATCCTCTCCCAGGCGGAGCGCCACCAGACCCTCGCGGCCTGGAACGATACGGCCCGGGCTCACCGCGGCGACCGCGGCCTGCACCATCTCTTCGAGGAACAGGCGGCGGCCCGGCCCGGCGCTACGGCGGCGGTCTTCTCCGGCCGGGAGACGACGTACGGCGAGCTCGACGCCCGGGCGAACCGGGTGGCCCACCACCTGCGCTCGTGCGGCGTGCGGCCGGGTGTGCTGGTCGCGGTGTACATGGAGCGGTCTCTGGAGATGCTCCCGGCCCTCCTCGGTATCCTGAAGGCGGGCGGCGCGTACGTCCCGCTCGAGACCACCTATCCGGCGGCCCGCGTCGAATGGATCCTGTCCAACTTCGACATCGGCTGCATGATCACCCAGAGCGCTCTCCTGTCCGGCGTCGCCACCCTGCGCGTGCCGGCGCTCCACGACGTGCTCTGCCTCGATGCGGAGGGCGCTGCCGCCGTCCAGGACCAGAAGGCCGCCTTCCGGATCACCGCTGACATGTCCGCGCTGCCGGCGACCGGATGCGACGGCGGGGCGAGCGCGGACGACACGGCCTACGTCATCTTCATCTCGGGCTCCACCGGCACACCCAAGGGGGTGCTCGTCCGGCATCGCCCGGTGCTCAACCTCATCGACTGGGTCAACCGGGAGATGGAGGTGGGGCCCGGCGACCGCCTGCTGTTCATCACCTCTCTCTGCTTCGACCTCTCCGTCTATGATGTCTTCGGGCTCCTGGCGGCGGGCGGGTCCCTGTACGTCGCCGCCGAAGAGGAGGTGCGCGAGCCACAGCGCCTGCTCGACCTCCTGGGCCACGCCGGGATCACCTTCTGGGACTCCGCGCCGGCGGCTCTGCAACAGCTCGCGCCGCTCCTCGACCTGATGCCGGAGGGAGGGGGAGGAGAGACCCTGCGCCTGCTCTTCCTCAGCGGCGACTGGATTCCGGTGACCCTCCCTGACCGGGTCCGCCGCGTCTTCCCGCGCGGCCGGGTCGTCGCCCTCGGCGGTGCCACCGAGGCGACCATCTGGTCGAACTACTTCCCGGTCGGCACGGTCGATCGGCAGTGGGTCAGCATCCCCTACGGACGGCCGATCCAGAACGCCCGCTACTACGTCCTCGGACCCGGGCTCGCGCCCTGTCCCATCGGTGTGCCGGGCGACCTGTACATCGCCGGCGAATGCCTCTGCTCGGTCTATGCCGGCGACCCCGCTCTCACCGCGGACCGCTTCGTTCCCGACCCGTACGTGGAGAAGCCCGGCGGCCGCATGTACCGCACCGGCGACCGGGCGCGCTTCCGCGGCGACGGCAACCTCCAGTTCCTGGGCCGCGCCGACCATCAGGTGAAGCTGCGCGGTTTCCGCATCGAGCTGGGCGAGATCGAGGCCACCCTGCGCCGCCACCCCGGCGTCGGCGAGGCCATCGCCCTGGTCCGCGAGGACCAGCCGGGCGACCGCCGCCTGGTGGCCTACCTCCTCCCGGACCACGGGGAGCGTGCCGAGCCCGCTGCCCTGCGCGGCTTCGTCAAGGACCAGTTGCCGGAGTACATGGTGCCCACCGCCTTCGTCTACCTCGAAGTCTTCCCGATGACCCCCAACGGCAAGGTCGACCGGCGCGCCCTCCCGGCTCCCGGCCGGGCGGAGACTCGGGACGAGCGGTTCCTCCTGCCCCGCGACACCGTGGAGCTCCAGCTCGTCCAGCTCTGGGAAGAGATCCTCAACGTCCGCCCCGTGCTCATCGACGACGACTTCTTCGAGCTCGGCGGCAACTCGCTCATCGCCGTCCAGCTCATGGCCCGCATCCGCCAGGTCTTCCAGCGCGACCTGCCGCTGGCCACCCTGTTCCAGTCCTCCACCATCCTCCGGCTGGGCCACGTGCTGCGCCAGGAGATGGAGCCGGGGAGCCTGTCGCCGCTGGTGGCCATCCAGCCCCAGGGCAGCCGGCCGCCGCTGTTCTGCGTTCACGGCATCGGCGGCGAGGTCCTCTCGTACTACGAGCTCGCCCGGAGCCTGGGCCTCGACCAGCCGGTCCATGGGCTTCAGGCGCCGCCACCCGCCGACCTCGGAGCCGAGCCGATCTCCCTGGAGGGGACCGCCGCCGCCTATGTCGCGGCGCTCCGCAGCGTCCAGCCCCAGGGCCCCTACCACCTCACCGGTTACTCCTATGGCGCGGTGGTGGCGTTCGAGATGGCCCAGCAGTTGCGGCACCAGGGGGAAGAGGTCGCCCTGCTCGCCCTGATCGACGGCTTCTCGCCGCTGGTGGCGCGGCGCGGGCGCAGCCGCAGCGACGTCATGATGCTCGCCAGCCTCGCCCGCGAGGTGGCGCGCCGCTCCGGCCGGAGCCTCGATCTCAGCAATGAGAGCGTCGAGAAGCTGCCGCCGGACGATGCGATCCGCCACATCCTTGACCTCCTCCTGGAGGCCAGCCTGCTGCCGCCGGAGACCGACCTCGATTGGATCCGTCGCTTCCTGCACGGCATCAAGGCCCGCGAGGAGTCGCTGGAGAGATACGAGCCGCGCGTCTACGATGGCGAGGTGACGCTGTTCACCTCTACCGAGGTGGACGCCGAGACCGCCAGCGTCTTCACCGAGCTCGGCATCGACGTCCACGACCCGACCCGCGGCTGGGATACGCTGACGACCCAGCCCTTGCGGATCTTCCCTCTGCCGGGCCACCACGAGACGATCCTCCAGGCGCCCCACGTGGCAGTCTTGGCGGACCGCTTCCGGGACTGCCTGGCGGCGGCCGGAGCCCGGCGGCGCGCGGAGACCTGAGCCGTGCAGCTCGACACCGTCCGCGCCGTCGTGACCGGAGCCGCCCGGGGCCTGGGCTGGCATTTCGCGCTGGAGCTGCTGCGTTCAGGGGCCCACGTGGCGGCGGGCGACATCGACATCCCCGGCCTGCGCAGGCTCAAGCTGGCCGCCGAGGGGCTCCCGGGGGTCCTGTTCGTGGCGCCCCTCGACGTGGCGGACGAACGTGGCGCCGCGGCGTTCATCGACCAGGCCTGGAGCCGGCTCGGAGGGCTCAACGTCCTGATCAACAACGCCGGCATCCTGCGCGACGGCCTGCTGGTGAGACCGGAAGCGGAGGGGCGGGCCGGCAAGCTGCCCAACTCTCAGTGGTCGAAGGTCCTGGAGGTGAATCTGACGGGCGCGTTCCTGATGGCCCGCGAGCTCGCCGCCCGCCTGCTCGACGAGCAGGCGACGGCGGCGGTGATCGTCAACGTCTCTTCCCTCGCCCGCGCCGGCAACCCCGGCCAGTCGAGCTACGCGGCCTCGAAGGCCGGGCTCGACGCGGCGACCCGCACTTGGGCGCTGGAGCTCGCCCCCTTCGGCATCCGCGTGGCGGGGGTGGCTCCCGGGGTGATCGACACCCCCATCCTGGAAGGGGTTTCCGACGCGGCGCTGGCGGCTTTGAAGGAGGCCATCCCGCTCGGGCGGCTGGGCCGGCCGGACGAGGTCTGGCTCGCAGTCAAATTCATCATCGAGTGTGATTTCTTCACCGGCCGCACCGTCGAAGTGGACTGTGGCGCCGCCATGGGCGGCGCCTGATTCCAACCTGTTTGAAGACTCTCCTGCGCATGCTATGATTTGCTTCCTGACTACGGGGCCACCTGGCCCCGGGTGGATTCCCTGGTCAGCAAACGCGGGAGCTCCCCAAGGAAGATCTCAAGCAAGCAGGACTGGCGGCGAGCTCGGCCGCAGCGGATGCTGACCTCGGACCGGCGACCTTGACGAAAGGAGAGGCACAGTCGCATGAGAACGGCACGGGTTATCCTCAACGACGCCGCAGAGCCTCCATTCCGGGGCTCCCCATCCATCATCAACGCCTTCATGAACGACACCCTCCGGGACCTGGGCTATGAGCTCTCCTGTTCGTATGGCCGTCGCGTCTGGCGGGAGATCGGCACCTTCATTCCGGTCCCGGAGGCTCACCAGGTCCTGCGCCTGCAGTCCGATCCCATCTTCGACCTGGAGGTCCGCTGCAACGTCTCCGTGGTGCAATTTCCCCTGCTCCGCAGGGGGACGCAGAAGAACGTGGTCTTCTTCCATGCGCTCGTCGGCTACCCCGGCAACTGGCTCGGCAACGACGCCGTCGACGGCTACTGGTGCAACTCGGACTACATGACCCGGGTCGTCACCTCGCTCCTGGCGACGCCGGCTTGGGACCGGGGCCGCCTCCTTGAACCGCGGGCGTTCTCGGTCGCCGGCACCGTCACCCTGCCGCTGCCATTCCTCGAGCTGCCGGAGGGGGTGCTCAAGGATGGCCCGGAGAATCTGCCCCGCGCCGCTCTGGAGGCCCTGGAGGGGAACGACATCCTGGGGCACTGCGTCGTCGGGAAGCTGGATGAGAAAGCGGTCTACAGCATCATGCTGGCCCTCAACCACATGGCGTTGCAGAGCGGGACCGGCCGCCGCTTCCGGCTCTTCGTGGAACGCATACTCTACGACGGCATCAAGGGAATCCTGGAGAACGCCGACCGCGAGGACCTCCCGCCCGAGTTCCTGCCGATCAACACCGCCCTCGGTCAGTTGGGCCTCACCATCGACGACATCCTGATCCCCATCCCGCGCCTCGCCCAGGCGTCGCTGTTCAAGGTCATCGCGGCCTGCAGGTTCGCCCTCCTTTATCACTGGGTCCCGGAGCCGTTCGGGCTGCTCCCTCTGGAGTCGGTTTGCCTGGGCTGCCCGGTGTACACCAACGGCGCCGGCAACCTGCGCTACCTGGTGCCCGAAGGCCACGGCATCTCCGTCTTCGAGACCGAGAAGATGGCTCTCGGCGACCTCAACGAGTATCAGAAGGTGGCGCAGAGGATCTTCCAGGACGCGGTGGTCGATCCCGAGCCGGTGCGGGAAGCCTGCCGCCGGGGCGCCGAGCACATCGCGCGGACCTACAACCGGGAGGCTATGCGCCGGGACCTGGCGGCCCGCCTGGCGGATCTCGACGAGCCGCCGGCCGAGACCGACCTCGATGCCACCGTCCTGGGACTGAGCCCGCTGGTCCGCTCCTGGAATCCGGCCACCCGGCGGGTGGTCTCCGACTACAAGAGCAGCGAGCTGACCGTGGACGAGGCCGCCCTGCTGGGAGAGATCCTCGGGCAGAGCTGCGCCGGCCTCAGCGCCGGCTTCAGAAAAGATCCGGCTCTCCGAGAGACCGTCGAACGCCTTTTCCAGCAGGGCGTCCTGGCGGTGTTCCCATCGGCTCCGCCAGCTCCCGCAACACACCTCGACGAGCGGCACGGAGTCCACTGACCCGCGGCAACCCCCACCCCGGGCCGCCCGGCATTTTCCCGGGGCCCTCCTTCAGCCTCGCCTCGGCCGGCGCGCCTCGACCACGACCATCGTCCGCCCCCACCAGGTCTGGGCGTCCGGCGTGGGCGTCAACCCGTCCATCACTTCGAGGGTAACGGACTCGAAATGTTGCAGCAGGGCCCTCTGGTGCCCGCGGCTGAGCGAGTCGAATTCGGCGGTATAGTAGGTGAAGACTCCGTCGTCGGCCAGATGCTGCGCGGCAACAGGGAAGAACTCCGCGTGGAGAGCCTGCTGCTGGGCTTTTTCCGCATATTCCAGGGCGTTCAGTGGATAGGCGTCGAACAGGATGCCGTCAAATGTGCCCAACGGGTCCATGACCTCCTGCCAGGTGCCGAGCACCAGGCGGATGTCGCGCCAGGGGAACTCCGCTCTCCACTCGTCGAACATGGGTTTCAGGCTCGGGCTACATTCCACGATGGTATGCTGCTTGACGCCCTCCCCCTGAACGAAGCCGGCCGCAAGGCCGAGCCCGAACCCGATTTCAAGCACACTCCCGTGCCGCTGCGCAGCGGAGCGGGCGAGCCGTTTCATGAGTGGCAGTTGCCAGTCCTCCATGACCGGCTGATCACCGATCCGGAGCTGACCCGACGGGGTGACGGTGGCATCTCCGGTCCGGAGGTCCCAGTCCTGGAAGCTCTGTTCGCCGCCCTCGATCAACGTTGCAGCCAACCGGTCGAGCTGGTCCAACTGGTCGGCCAGCTCGGCGACCGCCCTTTTCACCAGCCAATCGCGTTGACTCTGCCTCGACGCCGATACGAATCGCTCATCCTGAAGCGTGAGGTTGATCTCGTAGCTCGCGCCGCGCATCACCTTTTCCATCGTTGAGCTCCTCGACCGGCAGGGCACTTGGAGGGATCGGCGACCTGCGGCGGAGTCGCGGTGGTCACGAAGGAGAACAAGATCGCCTCACCGCGCTTCCCCTGCGCTGCGCCAGAGGGATTCGACCTCCCCGAAATGCTCGCGGACCCAATCGTCCGAAAAGAGCGTCTGCAGGTAGCGCTCGCCGCGGTCGGGCAGGATCGCCACCACGACCGAGCCGGCGCCGGGCGCTCGAAGGGCAGGACCAGATCGTGGCGGGGATACGGCCCTGGCAGGCCTCGACCGCCGCCAGCACTCCGCCGGAGGATTGAGACGACAGGGCGACCGCCCCCACGTTGCCCTTGTCGGCGTTGCAACGAGGTGAGGACCCTTCGGGGGATTGAGACCCTCGAAACCGGCCGCAGCAGTGGTGTCAGTAGCGTTGCAACGAGGTGAGGACCCTTCGGGGGATTGAGACGTGATCCACCAGCGCGACTCCACAGACTTCGCAAGTTGCAACGAGGTGAGGACCCTTCGGGGGATTGAGACCCACCGCAGCCGGGTCCCCCCTGTCCTCGCTGCCAAGGCTCCGGCGAGGATCCCCTCGGCTGGACTCTCAACGAGGCGCGGGCCCACCCCCAGGCCTACCACTCCGATCTGCTCAAGGGCCGCTATCAGGGCGCAACGTCGCGA
>DATARR010000083.1:0-32935 GCA_036264085.1 Thermoanaerobaculia bacterium
GATTGCCGATGGTTTTCATACGCGGGAGCAGATCTACGCGGGAACGTCCCAGGAGAAAAGGCCCCCGCAGTGATTTCAGTTTTCTGGTTCCCGAGCCGTTGGGCCCTCATCACCCCGGCCCTCTTCTCCCGCCCCCTCCCAACCCCCCGCACCGGGAGAAGAGGGAGAAAAGCAAATCGCTTCAACCGGGTCCCCCTCTCCCGGTGTGGGGGGGTGGGAGGGGGCGGGAGAAGGGACAGGGGTGAGGGTCCTCGGGTGGGGGCGCTCTGAGGCAAAGAACACGCCGTTGCGCTCCGCCCAGGCGGCCAGGTCGGCGTGGGCCCGCTCGACGTAGGCGGCCCGGCGGTCCCCCCTGCGCACCCGTCCCTCCAGCTCCGTGAACAGGCCGTAGTTGATGTTGGCCGGCTGAAAATGTCTCGGGTCCGACTCCGTCAGATGCCGGGCCAGGGCGCCGAGCGCGGTGGTGGCCGGGAACGGCTCGGGATTTCGCCCTTGCCGCTCTTGAGAGATGTAGAGACCGATCGCAAGGCCCGTCGCCGCGGATTCCAGGTACCCCTCGACGCCGGTGATCTGCCCCGCCAGCCGCACCCGGGGCGCCGTCTTCACCCGGTACTGCTTGTCGAGGTGGGTGGGGGCGTTGACGAAGGTGTTGCGGTGGATCTGCCCATAGCGGACGAAGCGGGCGTTCTCCAGGCCCGGGATCATGCGCAGCACCCGATCCTGCTCGCCCCACTTCATGCGCGACTGGAAGCCCACGAGGTTGAATTGGCTCTTCGCCAGGTTCTCCTGCCGGAGCTGGACCACGGCCCACGGGCGCCGCCCGTCCGGGGCCCGGAGCCCCACCGGCTTCATGGGGCCGTAGCGCAGGGTGTCCACTCCCCGCCGCGCCAGCTCCTCGATGGGCAGGCAGCCCTCGAAGAAGACCGCCTTCTCGAACTCGTGAGGTGCCACCACCTCGGCCGCGGTCACCGCTTGGTGGAAGGCGAGGTACCGCTCGCCGTCCATGGGGGCGTTCAGGTAGTCCTCGCCCTCTCCCTTGCCGTAGCGCGACTGCCAGAAGAGCTTGGAGAGGTCAAGGCTCTCTGCCTCCACGATGGGGGCGATGGCGTCGTAGAAGTAGAGGTACGCGCTCCCCAGCAGCTCCTGGAGCCGGGCCGACATGGCCTCGGAGGTGAGAGGGCCGGTGGCGAGCACGACCTCGGTCTCCTCCCCGGCCGGGATCTCCGTCGCCTCCTCGCGCCGCAGCTCGATCCGTGGATGGCGGCCGATCGCCGCCGTCACCAGGGCCGCGAAGCGGTCGCGGTCGAGGGCGAGGGCGCTCCCCGCCGGCACGGACGCCTCTCGTGCCTTGGCGATGATCAGCGAGCCGAAGGCCTCCATCTCCCGCTTGAGGAGACCGGCGGCGTGGAAGGGGTCGTCGCTCCTCAGCGAGTTGCTGCACACCAGCTCGGCGAGGTCGCCGGTCTTGTGGGCCGGGGTGCCGCGCACGGGGCGCATCTCATGGAGGACGACGCTCACCCCACGCTCGGCGAGCTGCCAGGCGCATTCCGATCCGGCGAGGCCGCCGCCGACGATGTGGACGGGGAAGCTCATCCAGGGGATTATAGGTCCCGAACCGCCGTCTCGCCCCGCACTCTCGGGCTGGCCGCCCAGGGGCCTCGCGAAGCCTGCAAGGGGCTTCCCGAGTTTCCTATGAAAATTCGCGAAGCCCGCCGCGGGCTCGCGAGGCCTCCTTCGGGCTTCACGAGGCCTCCTATAGGCCTCGCGAATTTTCATACGAAACTCGGGAGGCCCGGAGCGGGCTCGCGCAAGCGCAGAGGAAGGTCGGGTCCCTCGGCGCCGGGGACCGATGGACGTAGAATGGGGCCGGAGGTCTCTAATGGCGACCCGAGCTGAGCGTTTCCTGGTCGACGAAGACGGCAGACGGGTTGGCGTCGTCCTCGATATCGTGGAATACAAGAAGCTCCTGGAAGAGGTGGAGGAGCTCGAAGCGATCCGCGCCTTCGACGCCGCCAAAGCCAGCGGCGACGAAGCGATCCCCTTCGAACAGGCGGTTGAGGAGATCGAGAAAAGCCGCAGATGAGCTACTGCCTCTCGATCCTGAGTACCGTGACCGTCCGCTCCGTAGGCCGCCGACGAGATGTATACAGGTGAGGATTGGAACCATGACCAGCCAAACGCGCTGAAGATACGGAGCTAGTCCTATGCGAAGGCTCTACTTCGGCGATTCCTACGACATCGTCAAGAAGTCACTTATCTCTTGGCTCGCGGACTTCGGCCCGTGGTCGCTTCAACCGATGTTCACCGAGCCGGTCGCGCCAGCGGAAGCGCGTTGGTTCGCCCACTTCCTCGGGGCCCAGCTTGTCTCGGATCAAGAACTGACACCCACCGTTGATCGCGACGACTTTTTCGCCAGCTCCAGGGCCACTCATAGTCTCTTTCTCGATCCCAATACCGGCTTGGCTCGGGAGGTCCGCCCAAGCCGGCGGCCTCACTACCTTCTCTTCGGGGAACTTGCTGATCTGGTAGCTGCGCGTCCGAGGGCCCTGACCCTCGTCTTTGACCAGAGCATCGGCTACGCAAAGGACGAGCTTCGTAGACAAGCCTTGCAAAGCAAGCTACGCTCGCTAAGCACCCTGGGGGTCTTTGGCAGCTACTACTTCTCTCACGCGCCTTGCCTGATCGCCAGCGGTGACAGCTCCGTCGTGACGGCAGCCTCTCGCATACTGATCGAACGCTTCCAACTACCCCAGTGTCGACTCCTCTCGTTGCCCGCTCCCTAACCAACACCCTCCCGAGTCAGTTGTCAATCGCAGGCTTCGGTGGATGGCTAAGGATGAGGAGGCGCAGCGCCGTGGCTCACAATCGCCGCAACGACGAGCTGATACGTGGCGCCGTGGTACCAGGCGACCCATCGATTGTGCGAGTGGAGAATGATGGCCGCAGCTCCTCCGAAGAGGAGCACGGCCAGGAAGATCAGCACGGACCCTGCCCCGATCCTGGGCAGCTCCACGTCCAGCTTGAAGCCGACGACCTAAGCGCCTCGAAGCACCCAGGGAGTTGCCGCCCCGAGGCAGCCCCACAGAAATTGCCCACGCAGGCCGAGCGGCCCGTCGGGGTCGGGGGAGTGCGCGCGAGCCAAACGGTTATGGCAGCAGGAGGCGGGTGATCTGCCTCAGGAGAGTGCCCATCGCCGGGATGACGGCGGCCGAAGCGAAGAAGACCCCCATCGCCGCGATCAGAGCGAGGCGGATCTGTGCGGGAGAGAGCCATGGGCTGCCACTCGAAGCCATGTTGGTATTCACTTCTTCACCCTCCGAACGCTCCCGGGCGCTGACCGCGGAGGCGCTTCTCTGCAATCGGGTCGTCTCAATGCCTGCCGCCAGTTCCATGTTCTCTCCTCGGGACCTTTTTACCTGCCCAGAAGCCTACTGTGTGGAGAGCATGGTGTCAAGGGATGCCCCCTGACTCTTCTCTATACGCCGGTCCTGCAAGACAGGTTCCACGAGTCGACACGGGCTCCGCGATAGCATCGGTCGCGCGCCATGCTCCTCATCGACACTGACAATGCGGCCGGCTCCCCCTCGGGGGACGTGGACGATGCCTTCGCCGTGGCGGCTCTGCTCCGCAGCGGCCTGCCGGTTGTGGCCGTCGCCAGCGTGGGTGGCAATACGAGCGAGACCCAGGCGGACCGCAACAACCGCCGGCTGGGAGATCTGTGCGGGTATGGCGGTCCCTATTTGCGGGGCGTCCAGGCCGGAGAGGTGCCGGAACGGATCGACCGCGCCGGTGACCTGTGGACGGGCGGACCACTCCGCTTCGTCGCCCTCGGGCCGCTGACCAACCTCGCCGCCGTCCTGAGTCGCGGCGCCCTCTCCGAGGCCGTCCTCGTGGGCGGCAACCTGACGTCCCGGGGCCGGTTCCCGCCGTGGTGGCCCCACGAGTTCAATCTGATGAAGGACCCGGCGGCCACGCGGGCCGTCTTCGCCTCCGACCTCCCCCTGACCGTGGTGCCCCTGGACGTGGCCCGCCGGCTGCGGATCGGCCCCAGGGAGATGAGCGGGCTGCCGGGAGAGCTGGGGGTGTTCCTGCGCCGTCATGCCGCCCGCTGGGTGCGTCGGTCTCTTCTGATCCGGGGCTCGCGCCGGTTCCCGGTCTTCGACCTGGCTGCCGCGGCCTATGCCATCGCTCCCGCCCTGGTCACTGTCGAGGAGACCCGGGCGCAACTCCACCCCAACCTGTGGGTCGAATTCGGCCGCGGCGACCGCCGGCTGCGGGTGGTCCGGGACCTCGCCCCGGCGGCGGTGTGGAGACTGTTCGCCGATCTCGTCAGTGGACGACGGGCAGGAGGCGCCGCTCTTCCTTGACCTCTTCCGTGATCTCCGCATAGAAGCGCTCGCGGACGCCGTCGGCGTTCATCTGGCACATGGGAACCATCTCTCCGTGGTGGGGGAGGCGGAAGACGCAGGCGGCGAGCCGGGCCTGGCCGACCTCGGTGTGCAACTCCGCGGGGCTCATGAAGTGGTGGCTCGTGAGGGTGAAGCCGCCCAGGCGGACCCGGCCGCGCAGGACGTCGAGGAGGAGTTGGCCGAGCGAGGTCCCCACCTCCCGCTGAAAGCGTCCCGCCGCCCAGCGGCGCACCCGGCCGAAAAGCCAGGCGGGATCGGTGCGGACGAATCCCAGGGCGCGGGCCGCCATCTCCAGCGGCCGGTCGTCGCGGAAGGCCACGCCGCCCAGTCCGCGGACGAAGAATTCGGACATCACGGCCACGTCCTCGGGCTCGTCGCGGATGAGCTGGTAGGCGCGGAGATCGCCATCCGGGCGCTCCAGGGTGAGGAGGGGCACGAAGCGGGTGCACTCCGTGTGGCCGAAGTGCATGGGACCGGCCCCCATGAGCTCCAGCCCGAAGTCGGCCGTGCCCTTGGCGGCCTCTCCCCACAGCTCGTCCGCCGTCACCCCCTGCTGGCTCTTGCGCGTCCGGCCCACCTGGGCCAGAGGTTGGAAGCTCACCAGGCTGAAGGCGTCGCGGTTGTGGATCAGCCAGCGCACCACGTCGGCGATCTGTGGCAGGTTGTCGCGGGTGACGGTCAGGGTCATGGCGGCCCGCAGCGTGCGGCCGGTGCGCCGCCGCGCCTGCCGCACCATGGCGGCGAACTCCTCGCGCAGGGGCATCAGCTCCAGCTCCGACTTCGGAGCCTTGTGGCCGTCGCGCCCCCGCTGGGTGATGTCGACGTGGATGGAGACCTCGGTGAGGCCCCCCTCCACCATCAGCCGCTCCAGCAGGCCCGGCTGCCGGCGCAGGTTGTCGCCGTGGGTCATCACCATGGGGATGACGCCGATCGACCGCGCATGGCGGAGGATCTCCACCAGCTCGGCGGCCGGGCGCAGCGTCACCTCGCCGTCGGTGATCTGGACGTTGCTCTTGGGACCCAGCCACTGCCGCATCTCGTCGAGCTGGCGCAGCACCGCCGCCGTGGGCAGGGCCGGAATGTGGTTGGCCTCGTGGCCGAGGTAGCAGCCGGTGCAGGCGAAGTCGCAGCGCGGTTGGATGCCGATGGTCGCCCCGCAACCGGTGGCCTTCTGTCCCAGGCCCTGCCCGGGAAGGCGAAGGGCGGGGGCGAGCCCCGCCCAGCGCTGCGCCAGGATCCGGCGCTTTTCGGCCGTGGCCGGATCCCGGAGGAGAGCCAGCGCGTTGCGGAGCACCCCCGGTCCATCCTTCATGCCGTCATCCTCGCGCCGGCCTCACTTTCCCGAGGCGTCGTTCAGCTTCCAGTCGTAGTCGTCGAAATCGAGCTTCACCTGGTTGCCGGCGGTCTCGATCTGCTTGCGCTTGTCGGAGGAGACGTAGCGGATGATGAACGCGATCTGACCGCCTCCCCAATTAATGAAATCTTTGCTGAACCAATCCATGATCTTCGTGGTGTGGACCACCAGCTCGCCGCCATCCTTCGCAAGGCGTATGCCATGGGGGCCGTTGAGGAACTTCCGCACCTGGTCGTCGAGCTGGTCGTTGATCTTCGCGCCCTCGTAGGGCTCGGTGCGGATGGGCGGGCAGCTCTTGGCGGCACAGTTGATGGCGAAGTGGATGCGCGGGTCCTTGAACCCCTCGCGGATCTTGGCGTCCTCGACCTCCTGGAGCGACATGGGGCCCTTCTTCGTCTGCACCGAGTCCTTCTTGAAGACGTTGAGGCGGATGATCGGGTCGGTCGAGATGTCGCGGATCGAGGCGACTGGGTAGTGGTCGACCACGACCCCCACGACGTTGACGTTGTACTGGTTGATCCAGTAGGCGAGCTGATCGGGCCGCGACAGCGACTGGACGTCCACCGTGCCCAACTGCCGGCGCAGGTCGTCCAGGGTCTTCTTGTCGTTGGCCTTCAGGGCCTTGTAATTCATTCCCCGGGCGGGATCGTAGTACTTGGCGAGCAGGTCGCCCCAGGGCTTGTAGTCCGGGGGCGGGGCCGCGCCGGCGGGGGCCACCAGGACGGTCAGCAGGGCGAGGCAGACGAGCAGGACGTCGGCAGTCGTTTTCATGTCTTTACCTACGCGGCCGTAGGGCCGGCTGGATGAGCGCGTGGCCGTTGGAGGGCGGCAGCACGCGGAGGTTCTGGAGATAGGCACCATAAGTCCAGAGGGGGACGATGCGCAAGCAGGCGAGCAGCTCGCGGGTCATGGCGAGGTGGGCGGGGAGGCCCCGGCGCCAGCCCACCTTCGCGAGCTTGCTCCGGTGGCGCAGGCCGGAGAGCAGCCGGATGGCACTGGGGAGGCCGCGCCGGGCGATCACCTCGTTGATCATGATCTCGATCTGGAAGCCGTTGCGCTTCTCCTCCGGCACGCTGGTGAAGACCTCCCGCCGCAGGGCCCGCAGGCCGGTGATGGGCGGCAGCCGCAGGAAGAAGGGATCGCGCAGCCGGCCGTAGGGGACGATGCCGCAGGAGAGCCAGACGTCGCCGGCGAGGACCGGGGACGCCAGGGCCGCGAAGTGCGAGGGCTCGACGTTCAGGATGTCGGAGTCGAAGAAGACCAGGACGTCCGCCGCCGTGGCGGCGACCCCGCGGGAGAGGGCCCGCGCCTTGCTCCCCCCGTCCGCGCCGGTGGACACCACGACCGCCCCGGCAGCCGCCGCGGCCGCGGCCGTGCCGTCGACCGACCCGTCATCGACGACCACGACCCGCCCCGCTCCCGGAGCGGCGCGCGCAGCCCGGACCACGCCCGCGACGGTGGCCTCCTCGTTGCGGGCGGGAATGACGACGTCGAAGAGGGACACGGAGGTTTATCGTACATCTCTCTCCTCCCACCGAAACTCGGAGGAAGGCTTCCAGATCGTTGCCGTCCGATCCTTTTTCAGTCCTCACTCCCGCGTCAACGTCAGGCTCGGCCTTCCGTGCTGCTCCATGACCATGGCGGTGGCCCGACCTTCTGAGAGCTTGAAGGTCACGGTGCCGGTCGTGCTCTCGACGCGGAAGCGGGTGGGCGAGGTCGGCGCCAGCACCATGACGCTCGTGAAGACGCTCTTGTCGCCCAGGTCCACGGCCCGCAGGCGGTTGCCAATGGGCTCGATCCGGATCTCGTACCCGCTCTCCGGATTCTTGTAGGTCCCGGCCAGGCGGGCGAGCTGAGCGGCCGGCAGCTCCACGTCCGGGTCCTGCTTCAGCACGAACTCCGGCCGTTTCGTCTTGGCCAGGCAGGAGGTATCGAGCCCCTTCGCCGTGCCCGTCTCCACGAGCTGGACGATCAGGCGATCGACGCACGCGTAGCCACCCTGAATGGCGCCGTAGCTATGGCCGCCGTCCGGCACCACCACGTGAAGACTGTTCTTGAGCGTCCGCGCGGCCCGCTCGGCGTTGGATGGCGGAGTCACGGGGTCGCGCTCGCCCGAGGTCAGGAGCGTCGGCACGTCGGAGGTGACGGGAGCGAGGAACGAGCGGTCGACCGCGGGCACCGGCCAGGCCGCGCAGGCCGCCTGCTGCTTGCGGATGCGGAAGTCCCCGAGGAAGCTGCCCTTCACGACCGCCGGGATCTCGTCCTCCCGGATGAAGGGGAGGTCCTCCGAGCAGGTGAGGGAGAGATAGTAGCCGTCGGCCAGCTCGGTCCCGCCGCGGACAGGGAAGCGGCGGACGTTCTCGGCCAGGGGGTGCCAGCTTCCCTGGGCGGCCAGGTGGACCTCCAGGGGGATGAGGGAGGCGGTCGAGGGGCTGTAGAGCATGTAGCGCAGCATCTGGGCCACGGCGTTGCGCGTCAGCCGGATCTCCTCCGGCTGGCCCGTCTCGCCGTCCATCAGCGTGATGGTCAGGGGCTCCTTCCCGGCCTGCCGGAGCACGGCGGCGACCTCGTCGCGGAGCCGGGGGAAGGCGGCGCGGCAGGTCCTGTCCCCTTCGCACTCGGCGATCAGGCCGTCGAGGGCCCGCTGGACGCTCTTGGCCATGAAGAACGGCCCGCGCTCGTCCATGGGGACCACGCCTGTGAGGGTCAGGGTACGCACCGACTCCGGGTGCCGGCGCAGGTAGACCAGCGCCGCCCGGCTACCACCGGAGGCGCCGAAGATGTTGAGCTTTTCGTAGCCGAGGGCGGCGCGCACCTCGTCGATGTCGTCGACGCTGGTGTCGTTGGTGTACTGGGAGAGGTCGGTGGTCTTCACCAGGCGCTCGAAGCAGGCCTTCACCAGCTCCGGCGGGTAGAAGTTGTCGAGCGAGCCCTGGAGCCCCGCCTTCCCCTGGAGCTCGGGGCAGAAGAGGCCGGCCGATCCCCCGGTCCCCCGGAAATCGATGAACAGGAAGTCCCGCCGTTTGCGCAGGGCTCCGAGATCCTGAGTGATCCAGAAGGCGGCCTCCACCGAGGACTCTCCCGGGCCGCCATCGAAATAGATGAAGGGATCAGGAAGCCGGTCGGGTCCCTGGGCCGGGAGCACGACCACGCGAAGAGGGATCTTGCGGCCGGACTTTGCCGCCCGGTTCTCCCACACCTCGTAGATGCCACAGCGGGCGTCCGCGGGCAGGCCGGGGATCGTGCAGGCTCCCAACTCGAATTTCTTGACAGGCGAGGTGTCGGCAGAGAAGCCAACCCCAGGGAAGAGGGCCAGAGCCATGAGGAAAATTGATGCGGGTCTCATGGAGAGGAGTACGCAGCTCCCTGTTCGGAGGTTTCCCGCCTTGCTCATGCAGAAACGCAGATTCCCTCAGCTTCGTGCTTCGGCGAGCTGCTTTAGCTGCAGGGACAACACACCGGACTTGGTAATATCCTCTATGCCTTGAAGTCCTTGTCGTTGCGAGGGGCATCAGGCCACGACCTCGACCTCTGCGGCGTCCTCGACGTGCGCGCACCCCTCGGTGTTGCAGACATACTGGGTGCCGTTCTTCTTGGTGACCTTCTCCAGCAGGAAGCCGGCGCCGCAGTCCGGGCACTCCCTGAGGACGGGCTTCTTCCACAGGGAGAACTTGCAGTCCGGGTAGCGGTTGCAGGACCAGAAGGTCTTGCCGCGGTGGGAGCGCTTCTCGACGATCTCCCCCTTGCCGCACTCCGGGCAGGCGACCCCCGTGGGCTTGGGCGGCACGGGCTTGGGACCGGTCTTGCGCAGGTTCTTGCACTCCGGGTAGCCGGTGCAGCCGTAGAAGGTGCCGAAGCGGCTGCGCTTGAGCGCCATGGGCTTGCCGCAGACCTCGCAGGGCGGGATCTCCTCCTCGGCCCCCGCCGCCGCCGGCGAGTCCTGGACCGCGGGCTCTTCGAGGTTGCGGGTGTACTTGCACTCCGGGTAGTTGCTGCAGGCGATGAACGGGCCGAAGCGGCCGAAGCGCATCAGCAGGCGCGCCCCATCCTCGGGGCAATTCTCGTCGAGCGGAATGCCCTCCTTCTTGACGTTGGGCATCTGTTCGCCGGCCGTCTCCAGGTCCCGGGTGAACTTCTGGTCGAAGTCGGCCACCGCCTGCTTCCATTCGAGCTTGCCGTCCTCGATGCGGTCGAGCTGCTCCTCCAGGGCGGCCGTGTACCCCTCGTTGAGGATGTCGTGGAACCCCTGCTGCAGCATGCCGTTGACCAGCCGGCCGAGGGCCGTGGGGCGGAAGCGGCCTTCGACGCGCTCGACGTAGTCGCGGTCGGTCAACACCGAGAGGATGGTGGCGTAGGTGGAGGGGCGGCCGATGCCGTTCTCCTCCAGCGCCTTGACCAGCGTCGCCTCGCTGTACTGCGCCGGCGGTTGGGTGAACTTCTGCTCGGAGAGGAGCTTGAGCAGCTCGAGCCTCTCGCCTTCGGCGAGCGGCGGCAGCAGGCCCTCGGCCTCGTCGGCGGAGGCGGCGTCCTCGTCCGGCGTCTCGCGGTAGACGGCGAGGAAGCCGGCGCGCTTCAGCACCTTGCCGGAGGCGCGCAGCGTGTAGGGGCCGTTCTCGACGTCCACCTGGGTGACGTCGAAGACGGCGGGCTGCATCTGAGAGGCGACGAAGCGGTCCCAGATCAGCTTGTAGAGCTTCCAGTCGTCGTCCTTGAGGAACTCGCGCACGGCGTCCGGCGGCAGGTCGAAGCTGGTAGGGCGGATGGCCTCGTGGGCGTCCTGCGCCCCGGCCTTCGACGGATAGACGTTGGGCTTCTCGGGCAGGGAGTCCGGGCCGTAGGTGGCGGCGATGAGCTCGCGGCCGGCGACCAGGGCCTCGTCGGCGACGCGGGTCGAGTCGGTGCGCATGTAAGTGATGAGGCCCACCGAGCCGCGGTCGCCGACCTCCTTGCCTTCGTAGAGCCCCTGGGCCAGGGCCATGGTGCGCTTGACGGAGAAGCCGTAGCGCCGCGCCGCCTCCTGCTGCAGGCGGCTGGTGATGAACGGCGGCGACGGCCGCTGGCGCGATTCCTTGCGCTCCACCTTGGCGACGACGAACGCTCCCGTCTCCAGGCCGCGGACGATCTTCGCCGCCTGCTCGCCGTCGTGCACCTCGGCCTTCCTGCCCTCGATGCGGCTGAGGCGGGCGGAAAACGGCGGCGGCTGGGCGGCCTTGAGGTCGGCGCCGAGGTTCCAGTACTCCTCGTGCACGAAGGCGTCGATCTCGTCCTGCCGGCCGCAGACCATCTTCAGGGCGACGGACTGGACGCGGCCGGCGGAGAGCCCCTGCTTGACCTTCTCCCAGAGCAGGGGCGAGAGGCGGAAGCCCATCATGCGGTCGAGGACGCGCCGCGCCTGCTGGGCGTCCACCTTCTGGAGGTCGATGGTGCCCGGGTGCTCCAGGGCCTTGAGGACGGCCCCCTTGGTGATCTCGTTGAAGGTCACCCGGTGCACGTCCTTGGCGTCCTTGTTCAAGACCTCGGCGATGTGCCAGGCGATGGCCTCCCCCTCGCGGTCGGGGTCGGGGGCGAGGTAGACCGTCTCGGCGTCCTTGGCCGCCTGGCGCAGCTTCTTCACCACGTCCTTCTTGGCGGCGAGGACCTCGTAGCGCGGCTCGTAGTCGGGACCGATCCCCATGTCCTTCTTGATCAGGTCGCGGATATGCCCGACCGAGGCCTCGACGGCGTACTGGCGGCCGAGGAACTTCTTCAAGGTCCGGGTCTTGGCAGGGCTTTCGACGATCAGCAAATTCTTGGCCATAGCGGGACTCTCAAACGCCGGGAGGCGCCGACATTATTTCTGGACTGGCTTGGGCGCGGCCCGCGGCAGGGCGGGGACAGTACCACCGGCGCCGCCCCCGCCGCAAGGCTCGGGGAGGAACAAGGTCACCGGAGCCAGGCGCTCGGTGTGACATGACCATCACATAGGCAAGTCGCTGATCAACAATGACTTGCCGGGTTTTTCACCGCTTGGAGAGCCGCCGCCATCACATGACCGTCACATAAGATCTAGGCCCAGAAGGGCACGTACCGGGCGTGTTTCCGGGACCGGTTCTCGGGGTCGTGAGCCTTGATCAGCCCGGCGTCGAGGGTTTCGGCGATGATCCTGGAGGCGATGGAGTAGTTCTCGTCCTTGATGGAGAACCTCTTCCTGAGGCTGGCGTTGGTCATCTGCCGGTTCGAGACGTACTGGAGGCCGGCGTGCTGGTAGCAGGCCCGGACCCGGTCGGCCCGGCTCATGTCGTTGAGCCGCTTGTAGGCGAACAGGACGGCCCGGGTGTGCTGGTGGGCGACCGAGAAATCGGGCGCGGGCAGTTGGAAGACCTCGACCGAGTCGATGACTTTGTCGATACCGCTGCCCCGCTCCTCACAGACGTGGATGCGGCGCATGAACGAGGCGATCAGGTCGTTGCGCGACCGGGGCGGGGCATCGAGGAAGCGCTGGGTATCGATGAGCGGGACGCCGGGGTTCGTGATCTCGATCCGGTCCGCGAAGAGCTCGACCATGGGACCGGTGCCCGTGACCGTGAAGTCTTGATGGATGAGAGCATTGGCGACGAGCTCGCGGATGGCGATCTCGGGGTACATCCGGACCTCCGTACGGAGGGCCTGGCCGATGACCTCGTTGTGCGGCACGGAGTCGTTGATGAAGCTGACGAGCCCCGCGAACCCGGGTGCGTACCCCTTCCGGCCGGCCTGCTCCCGCATGGTCTCGACCCGGTTGGCCCCGCTGTAGAGGACGACCCGCACGGCCTTGCGCCGCAGAGGCTCGAAAGCGTGGAGGTCCCTGGCGAGGAGAATCGCGCCCAGATTGGTGATGTCGTAGCGGTCATCGCCGGCGGCGAGGATGAACTTCTCGGACGCGAGCTTCTCGAGGACGCCGTCGCGGTCCTCGGGCAGGCGCTGCCCCGTCAGGTCGAGGTACGCAGGGTAGTCGAGCAGGGAGAGGACCTCGTCGGGCAGAACCGAGCTTCGGGCGAGGCCTCTCTCGAAGGGGGGCTGGCCGGAGAGCGACACCCAGAGCTCCCTCTCCTTCTCCGGATAGTCGCGGAGCTTTTTCTTGTAGCTGCCGACTCGGACGAACTCCGTCTCTTTGAAGCGCACCGGCGTATGCGCGGCAGCGGGAACCTCGAAGAGGACGAAGGCACGACCGTCCCACTGGACCTCGTGAATCTTGAAGTTGATCCTCGGAGACAGCAGACGGGTGAGCCAGCTCTCCAGCTCTTCGTTGCCCACGCGAGCGCCGCGGGGCCGAAACCCGGTCCCCACCAACTCGTGGGTCCCGTCGGCGACGCCCCAGGCGATGAAGCCCGCCTCCTTGCCGTGCAATGCCGCGGAGTTGGAGATCGCCGAGAGGTACTCCCCGATCTCCCCGGGATCGGCGTTGTCACGCTTGAACTCGACCCACTCCGTCTCGTAAGGCAGGACCGCGAGCCGGAGCAGCAACTGAGCAGGAGCTTCTATGTTCATCGTCTAATCCTTTCCTGTCCAATCCGTGATTTCACCGCCCATACATCGACCCTGGCAGCCGCTTGACCCAGCCTTCAAGCTCCAGCACCAGCAGGGCGGCGAGGACGCGGTCGACCGGGACGTCGAGGCGGATGGCGATCTCCTCCGCGACCCGGGTGGCGCCCGGAGGGATCTCGGCGAGGACTTGGCCGGCGAAGCCGGGGGGCGGCGCCGGGCCCGGATCGGGGGCGGCGGCCAGCGGCAGGGGCAGGGCGAGCTGCGCCCTGGCGCCGGGGAGACAGGGGAGGAGCACCTCCAGCAGGTCGGAGGGGTGCAGGGCCAGGCTCGCCCCGTCGCGGATGAGGGCGTTGGCGCCGAGCGAGCTCTCGTCGAAGATCCTGCCGGGCACGGCCCAGACGTCGCGGCCCAGGTCGAGGGCGTGGCGGGCGGTGATCAGGGAGCCGGAGCGGTGGGCGGCCTGGACCACCAGGGTACCGGCGGCGAGGGCGGCGATCGACCGGTTGCGCAGGGGGAAATGCCAGGCCCGGGGAATGAGGCGGCAGGGGAACTCCGAAACCACGGCCCCGCGTCCCGCGGCGGCGATCTCGGCGGCCAGCGGGCCGTGGCCCCTGGGGTAGTCCACCGCCAGGCCGCAGCCGAGGACGGCGATCGTCTGGCCTCCGGAAGTCGCCAGGGCGCTGCGGTGCGCGGCGGCGTCGATGCCGCGGGCGAAGCCGGAGACGATGGTGACCCCGGCCGCCGCCAGGGAACGGGCGAAGAGCTCGGCCGCCTCCCGCCCGTAGGCGTCCGCCCGGCGTGAGCCGACGATGGCCACGGCCGGGCCGTCGGGCAGCTCGCCCCGCACGGTGATCACCGGCGGCGGCGGGGAGAGCTGGAGCAGGCCGGGCGGGTAGCCGGGGTCGTCCAGGGTCAGGATGCGGCCGTTCAGCTTCTCCGCCTCCGCGGTCTCGCGCGCGGTGAGCTCGCGGGCCCGCTCGCGCAGGGCCAGGGCCTTGGCGCACTGAGCCTCGGGCACGCCGAGCTCGGCGGCGAGGAGCGCGGGCGATCCCGCGGCGTTGAACCAGCGGTCCAGCTCCTGGGACAAACGGTACACGGCCGGGCGAGAGACCTCGGCAGCCGTGTTGAGGGCGATCAGCAGCTCACGTCGGGATGGGGTGGTCATGGGTCTCGGAATCCTCCTTTTCGTCTCCACCCCTATAGAAACGGAAAAACCGCCTCGCGTCGCTCAACTTTTTTCGTCTTCGTGGCATTTCCCTCTTTTCCCCTCGGTGAGGAGGGGCGAGAAAGGAGTAGAGGTGCGGTGGGAGCGGAGGGCGAAGAGGCGGGGCGCTCCCGAGACGGCGGGCACGCGTTGTGTATACTAGCCCCTCGGAAAACACGGGCGATGACGTTCCCCCCAACCACCTATCCGGTCCGCAAGGCACCGGAGCCCATGCTGAGGTCCCTCTCCATGCGTTCGCGCTCCGCCATCCTCTGCTTCGTCGCCGCGCTCCCGCTCCTGGTCGCCGCCTGCAGCGGCCACGGCAAGCCGGACCAGGCCTCCTCCCAGCTCGCCTTCGGCGTCGACATGGCCAGGCGCGGCCTGTGGAAGGAGGCCCTCTTCCGCTTTCAGGAGGCCGAGAAGATCGATCCGCAGAACCCCCGCGTCCAGAGCAACCTGGGCGTGGCCGCCGAGGCCGCGGGCCAGTTCGACAAGGCCCTGGGCTACTACCAGAAGGCCCTGCGCCTGGCACCGAACGACAAGGGGATCCGCACGAACTACACGCGCTTCGTGGAGTTCTACCAGGGGTTCAAGGGCCAGAGGGATGCCAAGAAGGGAAGCTTGACGGTGCCCGCGCCGAGCAGGCCGGCCGCCCCGGGCACGCCGGGCGCCGCCGCTCCCCATCCGGCGCCGCCGCCCGCGCAACCGGCCACCCCACCGCCGGCGGCGCCCCCGAAGCCGTCCACACCGGAGGACACGCCGCCCCCGCCCGCGGACAACCGGCCGCCCCGTTAGGAGGAAGAGAAGATGATGAACCACCCGCGCACGCTCGTCCTCGCGACCCTCCTCTCGCTCGCCGCCCTGCCGGCCCTGGCCGGCTCGATCGAGGTCAAGCTGACGCTGCCGCAGCGCGCGCGGCTCGACCTCCAGGGGCGCAAGACCCTCGCCGTGACCCCCTTCGTGGTGGTCAAACAGGAGGGCGCCCAGAAGATCAAGGGGCGGGACATCGACGTGCAGAAGGAGTTCGACCGCTACCTGCTCAAGGTGCTGCGGCGGGAGACGCAGCTCAAGATCATCGAGCCCGGGCCGGTGGACTTCCCGACCTACGACCTGGAGCAGCTCGCCAAGCAGACCGACTTCTGGCGTGCCCTGGGCGAGCGGACGGGGGCCGACCTCATCCTCGCCGGCGGTCTCGATTTCGACATCCAGGACCGCACCGGCTACCGCACGGAGGAGTACGTCTCCCCCTACAACGGCCGCACCTACCTGCGCCAGGTCCTGGTCGAGCAGACCGGCTTCCAGTACGACATCCTGATGCAGGTCTACGACGGCAAGACCGGCGCCCTGCTCTACACCGACAACTTCAAGGACTTCCAGAGCTTCCAGGGTGAGAACACGGACCCGCTGGCCGGCATGTTCGAGAATCTGCGGTCGCTTGAGGACCGCATCGTCAACGTGTTCACCCAGAAAGAGGTCGAAGCCAGCCGCATCCTGTTCACCCAATAGGGGAGAAAAGGAGATCTCGTTGACGCGCTCATCGCATCGTCTGTGTCTTTCGGGGCTGTTCGCCGCCGGACTGCTGCTCGCCTTCGCTCCCCTCCACGCCCAGGACTATGGGGGCGGCGCGCTGATCGCGGGCACCGGGTTCAGCAAGAACAAGATCCAGTACCGTGACTTCAAGTGGGAGATCTACCACTCGCCGCACTTCAACCTCTACTACTACAGAGAGGAGCAGCCGCAGCTCCAGAAGGTGGTCTCGTTCGCGGAGAGCGCCTACGACAAGCTGTCGCGCGAGTTCAACTTCCAGATCAAGGACCCGGTGCCGCTGATCTACTTCGCCACCCACTCGGCGTTCGAGCAGAACAACGTCATCCTCAACTTCATCCCCGAGGGGGTCGGCGCCTTCGCCAGCCCGGCGCGCTTCCGCATGGTGCTCCCCATCGACCTGCCGGACCCGGAGCTGATGCAGCTCATCCAGCACGAGCTGACCCACATCTTCCAGTACCACATGCTCTTCCAGGGGAGCCTCGCCAAAGCCGTGGCCACCGGGCCTCCCACCTGGTTCATCGAGGGCATGGCGAGCTACATGGCCAAGGACGAGTCGCAGCGCGACCGGATGTACCTGCGCGACGCGGTGGTCAACGATCGCATCCCCTCGGTCGCCCGCGGCAACGTCGAGGGCTTCTTCGCCTACCGCTTCGGCCACGCCGTCTTCGACTTCATCGAGGAGCGCTGGGGCCGCGAGGGGTTCCTCGACTTCATCTATGAGGTGCGCAACACCATCGGCTCGCGGGTGGACCGGGCCATCAAGCGGTCCTTCAAGCTGGAGCCGGAGGACTTCGACACCGAGTTCCGGCGCTGGCTGCGCAAGAAGTACCTGCCCCAGCTCGCGCAGACGGGCGAGCCGTCGGACTTCGGCAAGATCTTCCGCATCGAGGCTGACCGCACGGGCGACAGCGAGGCGATCTCGCCGGTGGCCTCGCCGTCCGGCGACCTGGTGGCCGCCCTCTCGGGCTACCAGGGCAAGGTGGACGTCGTGCTGTTCGACGCCAAGAACCGGCGCCTGCTGCGCAACCTGACGCGGGGCTTCTCCAACGAGTACCAGTACCTGATCTCCCAGGAGCTGTCGACCGGACGGCGGCTGGGCCGCGACCTGGGCTTCTCGCCGGACGGCAATACCGTCGCCGTCTTCGCCAAGCGGGAGAAGGGCCGCAGCCTGCTGCTGATCGACGTGCTCGCGGGGCGCCTGAGCACCCTCATCGACATGCCCGACATCGAGCAGCAGGGCTCGCCGGCCTTCTCACCCGACGGCCGCACCATCGCCTTCTATGGCTGGCGGGGCGGCCAGTTCGACATCTTCACCCTGGACCTGGAGTCGCGGACGATCACCAACGTCACTCACGACGAGATCTTCGACGGTGCTCCCGTCTTCACGCCCGACGGCAAGTCCCTGGTCTTCGTCTCCACGGTGGGCGCCGGCTACAACAAGATCTTCCGCGTCGACCTCGCGAACCCGGGGACGCGCTACGAGATCACCACCGGCCAGTCCAACGAGAACGACCCCATCTTCTCACCGGACGGCAAGCGGCTCTACTTCACCTCCGACCGCAGCGGTCCGGAGAACATCTTCAGCCTCGAGCTGGCCACCGGCAGGCTGCGCCAGCACACCGACGTGGTCACCGGTGCCTTCATGCCCACCGTGCTGCGGGAGACGGAGGGCCCGGAGCGGGTGGTCTACGGCGGCTACTGGAAACAGAGCTTCGACCTCTACGTGGCGAACACCGATGAGCCGGTCAAGGAGGTTCAGAAGGTCGACATCCCGGCCGGTCCCGCCCAGGCCAAGGACCTGCCGCACTTCGAGCCCGACATCCAGGTCAGCCTGGATGACGCCAACAAGGAGAAATACCGCGGTCGCAAGTTCTTCCTCGAGGACGCCCAGACCCTGATCGGCGTCAACAGCGACCAGAGCTACCTCGGGCAGATCCTGCTCAACTTCTCCGACTACCTGGGCGATCACCGGATCTTCGCCAACCTGAACACCATCGACAGCTTCTCGAACTTCGACATCACCTACGCCGACCTTTCCCATCGGTGGACCTGGCAGCTCGAGGCCCTCGACTACCGGACGTTCTTCCAAACGGGTGATCAACTGCTGAACCGCAGTCAGGGCCGCACCGACTTCAGCGTCACCGGCGCCATTGCCGCCGTGGCCTATCCTTTCTCCTTCTACCAACGGGCGGAGCTGGGGGTGGGGTATCTCTGGCGCAAGGAGTCCATCCCGTTCGTGAACAGCGACGGCACCATCGGCTTCACCCCGACCCTGCGCGACAACTTCCCCGTGGTCCAGGGCGCCTGGGTGGGCGACTCCGCCGTCTACTCCAACTACGGCGGCGTCTCCGGCCGCCTCTGGCGGCTGAACCTCTCCTATGCGCTGGACGTCCAGCAGAAAGGCACGAAGTACACCGCCGCCGATGTCGAGGTCCGGCAGTACGTCCACGTCACCCAGCGCAGCAACTTCGCCTTCCGCGCTTTCGCCGGCACGTCGAACGGCAACCAGCCGACGCCCTACTACTTCGGCGGTCTCGACACGGTGCGGGGCGTCAACTTCCGCTCGCTGGTGGGCGACCGGGCGTTCTTCACCAATTTCGAATTCCGCTTCCCGCTGGTCGACCTCCTGGCGACGCCGGTGCTGGCGTTCCAGGGCATCCGCGGCGTGATCTTCCTCGACGTCGGCGGCGCCTGGTACCATCAGTTCCAGAGCTTCCGGTTCTACAACGCGGACACCAAGACGCTCCAGAACGCCGTGGCCTCCTACGGCTGGGGCCTCACCGCCCGCATCCTGGGCCTGGACTTCAACTGGGACTTCGCGCGGCCGTACGACCTCAAGCACTCCGGGAAGTTCGCGACGGAGTTCTGGATCGGGTACCGGTTCTGAGCCCTGCCGAGCGCTGAGGGCGGCCCGAGCGGGCCGCCCTCGCTTGTCCCCCGGGGAGCCGGAGGGATACAATCCTTTTTCTATATATGCTGATCCAGGTCCTAGGGGGCTACGGAGGCGAGAGTCTGGAGTGCCGGATGACGTGCCTCCTCATCAACGGCACGATCGCGCTGGACGCCGGCTCGCTCTCCCAGGCCCTCTCCATCGAGCGCCAGGTGGCGGTGCACTCCATCCTCCTCAGCCACTCGCACATGGACCACACCAACTCGCTGCCGTTCTTCATCGAGAACGTCTACGGCAAGAGCGACGGCGCGATCGACATCTATGCCTCGTCGGCCACCGTCTACGCCCTGCGCAAGTACTTGTTCAATAACGCCACCTGGCCGGACTTCACCCGGCTGCCCAACCACCTGGTGCCGGCGGTGCGCTTCCTGGAGTTCGAGAGCGAGGTGCCGGTGGTGATCGAAGGCGTGAAGTTCACGCCCATCCCGGTGGACCACCTGGTGCCCACCCACGGCTTCCTCATCGAATCCAACGGCGCCGCGGTGCTCTGGTCGAGCGATACCGGCCCCACCCAGCGCTTCTGGGAGGTCGCCAACCGCACCCCGAACCTGAAGGCGCTGTGCATCGACACCAGCTTCGACAACTCGCTGCAGCAGGTGGCGGACGTCTCCCTCCATCTCACCCCCCGCACCCTGGAGTCGGAGCTGCGCAAGCTGCAGAAGCGGGTGCCCATCCTCGTCCATCACCTGAAGCCCCCCTGCGTCGAGAAGATCAAGCAGGAGATCGGGCAGCTCAGGAACCCCGACATCGAGTTCCTGGAGCAGGGGCGGGAGTACAAGTTCTAGACCAGCCCTCCTGGCCGGCCACAAAATGTGGTAGTTTCTGAGGGGTGGCATCCCCCTTGGAAAGGCTCATCCGCCGGCGGCGGCAGTTGGAGGCGGCAGGGCAGCAGAGCTTCTTCGCGCCCGCTCCTCCCGAGCCCCCCGCCCTGCGGACACCCTCCGAGCCCGCCGCGGCCCCCACGCTCGAATCCACTGCGCCGCCGTCGCGTCCCGCGCCCGGGCGGCGCCTGGCGGGTCCGCCGCTGCGCATCGGCATCCTGGGCTCGGGCAGCGGCGGCAACGCCGTGGTCGTCGAGTCCGGCGAGCGGCGCATCCTGATCGACGCCGGCTTCTCCTGCCGTGAGCTGGCGCGGCGGATGGCGCTGCTCGGCGTCGATCCCAAGGGCATCGCCGCCGTGGTCCTCACCCACGAGCACCAGGACCACTGCCGGGGGGTGGACGGCTTCGCCAAGCGCTACAAGGTCCCCGTGCTCGCCACCGCCGGCACCCGGGAAGGGGCGGGGCTGCGGGAAGACCGGTTCCGGTCCACGGTGTTGATCCGTTCGGGCGAGCCGCGGGAGGTGGCGGGGTTCGTGATCGAGCCGTTCCTGATCCCGCACGACGCCGCCGAGCCCGTGGGCTTCGTGGTGGAGGACCCCTGCGGCCGGCGTCTGGGGCTGGTGGCCGACGTCGGCTGCCGCACCAGCCTCGCCTGGGGGCGGCTGCGGGACCTGGACATCCTGGTGCTGGAGACCAACCACGACCTCGACATGCTGCGCAACGGTCCCTATCCCTGGAGCCTGAAGCAGCGGGTGGCCGGCCGGCACGGCCACCTGTCGAACCGCGAGGCCGCCGAAGGCCTCCCCGAGCTGATGGGAGAGCGCCTGAGCTGGGTCGCCCTCTACCATCTCTCCCGCACCAACAACCTGCCCGCCCTGGCCGCCGCCGCGATCGGCGAGGCGCTGGACCGGGAGGGCTGCCCCGCGCGGCTGGCGGTGACCGAGCAGGATCACCCGACGCCCTGGCTGGAGGTCTAGAGAACGTGAAGGCAAGAGTGACGGTCTATCCGCGCCGCGAGATCCTGGACCCGCAGGGCAAGGCCATCCGCGACGCCCTCACCCGCGTCGGCTTCCCGGGCGTCGACGACGTCCGCGCCGGCAAGAGCTTCGAGATCTCGCTGGGCACCGCGGATCCGCAGGCGGCGGCGGGGCAGCTCCGCGAGATGTGCGAGAGGCTGCTGGCCAACACCGTGGTCGAGGACTATTCCGTGGAGATCCTCGCGGGGGTCGAAGGGAGTCCTCCATGAAGTGCGGCGTCGTCGTCTTCCCCGGCAGCAACTGCGACCACGACGTCTACCACGTCCTGAAGCACGTGCTGGAGCAGGAGACCACCTTCCTCTGGCACCAGGACGACTCGCTCCAGGGTTGCGAGCTGATCGTCCTGCCCGGCGGCTTCGCCTACGGCGACTACCTGCGGGCCGGAGCGCTCGCCGCCCTGTCGCCGGTGATGGGCGCCGTGAAGCGCCATGCCGCGGCCGGCGGCCTGGTGCTGGGCGTCTGCAACGGCTTCCAGGTGCTGCTGGAGGCCGGCCTCCTCCCGGGCGCCATGCGGCGCAACGAGAACCTGCGCTTCCAGTGCCTCGACGTCCACGTGCGGACGGAGCGCGCCGACCTGCCGTTCACCCGCGGGCTGAAGGCTGGACAGGTGCTGCGCCTGCCCATCGCCCACGCCGAGGGGAACTACGAGGACTCGCCCGCGCGCCTCGACGCCCTGGAGGCGAACGGCCAGGTGGTCTTCCGCTACTGCGAGCCGGACGGTCGGATCACCCCCGGGAGCAACCCCAACGGCGCGGCGCGCAACGTCGCGGGGATCTGCAACGGCGCCGGCAACGTCCTCGGCCTGATGCCCCATCCGGAGCGCTGCTGCGAGGCGGTGCTGGGCAACACGGACGGCCTGGCCCTCTTCGCCGGCGCCGTCGCGGCCGGCAGCCGGCATCTCCAGGCCGCGGGGGCGGCGAGATGACGGTGCTTCAGAAGACATTGGAGCCCGCGGTCAACGCGGAGACCGCGCGCTCGATCGGCTTGACCGAGGAGGAATTCGAGCGCCTGAAGAAGATCCTCGGCCGCGATCCCAACTGGACCGAGCTCGGCATCACCTCCGCCCTGTGGAGCGAGCACTGCTCCTACAAGTCGTCCAAGGTCTATCTCAAGGAGTTTCCCACCGCAGGGCCGCACGTCCTCCAGGGGCCGGGCGAGAACGCCGGCGTGGTGGACGTCGGCCACGGCTGGGTGGCGGTGTTCAAGATGGAGTCGCACAACCATCCCAGCTTCATCGAGCCCTACCAGGGGTCGATGACCGGCGTCGGCGGCATCCTGCGCGACGTCTTCACCATGGGAGCCCGCCCGATCGCCTGCATGGACGCCCTGCGCTTCGGCGAGATCGACGCGCCCCGCATGCGCTTCCTGATCGACGGCGTGGTGCGGGGGATCGGCGGCTACGGCAACTGCATGGGCATTCCCACCGTGGGGGGCGAGACCGGCTTCCACCGCTGCTACGACGGCAACATCCTGGTCAACGCCTTCGCCTTGGGGATCGCCCGGCGCGACCGCATCTTCCACGCCCGGGCGAGCGGCGCCGGCAACCCCGTCCTCTACGTGGGGAGCCGCACTGGCCGCGACGGCATTCACGGCGCCACCATGGCCTCCGAGTCCTTCGCCAAAGAGAGCGAGCAGAAGCGGCCGACCGTGCAGGTGGGCGACCCCTTCACCGAGAAGGTCCTGCTCGAAGCCTGTCTCGAAGCCATGCGCACGGGTGCCATCGTCGCCATCCAGGACATGGGCGCCGCCGGCCTCACCAGCTCGACCTTCGAGATGGCGGGCCGCGGCGGCACCGGCCTCCACCTCGACCTCGACCGGGTGCCGCTGCGCCAGCCGGGCCTGACCCCTTACGAGATGATGCTCTCCGAGTCCCAGGAGCGCATGGTGCTGGTGGCGAAGCAGGGGCGCGAGGAGGAGGTCGAGAAGGTCTTCCGCCGCTGGGGCCTGGAGGTGGCGGACATCGGCGAGATCACCGAGACCGGCCGCGCCGTCCTCACCTGGCACGGCGAGACGGCGGCCGACGTCCCCATCCAGCCCCTGACCGAGGAGGCGCCCGTCTACCGCCGGCCGGTGGCCGAGCCGGCGGACCTGGCCGCGCGCTGGCGCGCCCCCGAGGTGCCGCAGCCGTCCGATCCGCGGCAGGCCCTGGAGCGGCTCCTCGCCACCCCCGAGTTCGCCAGCAAGCGCTGGATCTGGCAGCAGTACGATCACACCGTGCGCACCAACACGGTGCAGGGCCCGGGCGGCGACGCCGCGGTGCTGCTGCTCAAGGGGACGCCCTCGGGCCTCGCCATGACCTGCGACGTCAACCCCGTCTACTGCCGGTTCGACCCGCGGCGGGGCGGCGCCCAGGCGGTGGCCGAGGCGGTGCGCAACCTGGCCTGCGTCGGCGCCGAGCCGGTGGGCCTGACCGACTGCCTCAACTTCGGCAACCCGGAGCGCCCCGAAATCTCCTGGCAGTTCCGCGAGGCCGTCCGCGGCATCTCCGACGCCTGCCGCGCGCTCGCCGTGCCCGTCATCTCCGGCAACGTCTCCTTCTACAACGAGACCGAGGGACAGTCGATCTACCCCACGCCGGCCGTGGCCATGGTGGGGGTGATCCCCGACCTGTCGCACCTGCCGGACTCCTGGTTCCAGGGCGCGGGGGACCGCATCGTGCTCCTGGGCGAGGACCGCTCCGAATTCGGCGGCGCGGCCTATCTGCGGCTCCTCCACGATCTCGAGCAGGGGCGCCCGCCGGAGGTGGACCTGGAGGCCGAGCTGCGCCTCGCCCGCCTGCTGCGCGGCCTCGTCGCCAAGGGACTGATCCACACGGCGCACGACCTCTCCGAGGGGGGCTTCCTGATCTCCCTCGCCGAGGCCTGCTTCGGCCGGCAGCCCCTGGGCGCCCGGGTGGAGGTGCCGCTCGCGGGAGCGGACCTGTTCTCGGAGACGCAGGGCCGCGCCCTCGTGGCCTGCGCGCCCGCGGCTCTCGACCGGGTGCTCCAGGCGGCCGAGGAGGCCGGCGTGCCGGCGCGCGAGATCGGCGAGACGGGCGGCGACGAGCTGGTGGTGAAGAGCGGCGGCGAGTCCTTGAGCGCGCCGGTCGCCCGGCTGCACGCGATCTGGGCGACGGCGCTGCCCAGGGCGTTGGGTTTGTAGGAGAATTTCGGACCTTTCTCTTTCGTTGCTTGAGGAGCTATGTGCGGAATCTTCGGCATCGACGGCTGTGACGACGCGTCGAACCTGACCTATCTCGGCCTCTACGCCCTCCAGCACCGGGGGCAGGAGAGCGCCGGCATCGTCTCGTGGGACGGCGCCCAGCTCCACCTGGAGCGCGGCATGGGGCACGTCTCGGACATCTTCAAGGAGAAGGTCATCGCCCGCCTGCCCGGCCGCCGGGCCCTCGGCCACACCCGCTACTCGACGGCCGGATCGAGCGTCGTGGCCAACGCGCAGCCGATCGTGGTCAAGACCTCCATGGGGCCGGTCGGCATCGTCCACAACGGCAACCTGGTCAATCCCGGCGAGATCCGTGAGCGCCTGGAGCTCGCGGGCTCGATCTTCCAGACCACCAGCGACACCGAGGTCATCCTCCACCTGATGGCGCGCAACCCGCGGCAGGACCTGGTGGAGTCGTTCATGCTGGCATTGGAGGAGGTGCGCGGCGCCTACTCGCTGCTGCTGATCACCGACCGTTGCCTGATCGCGGCGCGGGACCCCAACGGCTTCCGGCCGCTGCTGCTGGGCGATCTCGACGGCTGCGCCTGCTTCGCCTCGGAGAGCTGCGCCTTCGACCTGCTGGGAGCGCGGCTGGTGCGCGAGCTGGAGCCGGGGGAGGTGGTGGTGGCCCGGGACGGGCATGTCGAGAGCTACCGCCTGTCGCAGCCCGTCGAGCCCACGCGCTGCATCTTCGAGCACGTCTACTTCGCCCGGCCGGACAGCCGCCTGTTCGGCGACTCCGTGGCCCAGACGCGGCTGCGCATGGGCGCGCGGCTCGCCCGCGAGGCGCCGGCGCCGGCGGACATCGTGGTGCCGGTGCCCGACAGCGGCCTCTACGCCGCCATGGGCTACAGCCGCGAGTCGGGGCTGCCGCTGGAGCTCGGCCTGACCCGCAACCACTACGTGGGGCGCACCTTCATCGAGCCCAGGCAGGCGATCCGGAGCTTCGGGGTGAAGATCAAGCTCAATCCGGTCCGCGAGCTGCTCACCGGCAAGCGGGTCGTGCTGGTGGACGACTCGATCGTCCGCGGCACCACTTCGCGCAAGATCGTGCGCATGGTGCGCGACGGCGGCGCGGCCGAGGTCCACCTCAGCATCTCGGCGCCGCCCACCGAGTGGCCCTGTCACTACGGCATCGACACCCCCTGCCGCGACGAGCTCATCGCGGCCCGGAAGTCGATCGAGGAGATCCGCCAGTTCATCGCGGCCGACAGCTTGGCCTATCTCTCCCTCGACGGCATGCTCGGCTCCGTCACCGGCCCCCGCGACAGCTACTGCACCGCCTGCTGGACGGGCGATTACCGGGTGGCCGTCAGTCCGAGCCAGGGGCGGCAGGCCGAGCTGTTCCCCATCCGGGCGGAGGGAGAGTAGGGACTTCCTCCAACCAGTTATCAGTTCGCTGGACGTTGCGACCCAGGAGAACGTAGGTTACGATTCCCAAACACCCGGGACGCGGCTTGACGGCTCCGGCGGAGACCGGTAGCCTGAATGACGCGAGGAGGTTCCGATGACCGAACCCGCCTACATCTTTCCCCGGCAAACAGACGGACAGGACTGGCCCGCCCAGGGAGAGTGGACTTATGAGGATTACCTCCGCCTCCCCAACGACGGCCAGCGGTACGAGGTCATTCGGGGGGTCCTCTACGTGTCGCCGGCGCCGACATACAAGCACCAGTTCGTGGTCGGGGAGTTTTACTCTCCACTGAAAGCCTTTGTCGTGGAGAACCGGCTCGGAGTCGTTCTCATGGCTCCGTTCGATATTCTCCTCCCCTTCGGTATCGGCACCCCGGTCGAGCCGGACGTAATCTTCTTCCGGACGGGCAACGAGCCTGGATGGGAGGACAAGAACTTCCAGGGCGTGCCGGACCTTATTGCCGAGGTGCTGTCGCCGGGGACACGGCGCCGCGATCAGAAGATCAAGTTGGAGGCCTACCGGGACGCCGGCGTGCCGGAGTACTGGATGCTGGATCCGGACGCGCGGCGGGTCGTCGTCCACGTTCTCCAGGCGGGGAGGTATGCGGAGCTCTGCCGAGGCGGTATGGGCGAGGAGGTCTGGTCCTCCGTGCTCCCGAGGTTCCGGCTGAAGGTGGATTCCGTGTTCCCTGCCTACCGGGACTGAGGAACCCGCCACTCGCCGTTGAGAAGGGAGAGCAGCCGTCGCGATAGGCGTGCTCGTTCGCTGAGGGAGGTTTTTACGTCATGCATCACGAAAAGACATGACGCGAGCTTTGGGTCTCCCCACGAAGGCTGCAATAAAGCCTTTGAGGTCGAAATCAGCGAGCCACTCGCGGAGCTTTGCCTCTGGCAGGCGTTCAACAAGGATCTTTCGAGAGCAACCAAATGAAGCCAAGACTACCGAAAATAATCGCCGAAAAATTGAGCCGAGAAGAACGCTACGTAGAAACCGTGTTTTTCCTGGTGCTTGGAATAATAATCCTCCTTACGTTTGTTGCGGGCCATCCAATTGCAGAAATCTTCTCCGCAAAATCGTTGGAAGAAGTGCGGATTGCCTGTGAAGTCTCATTAATCATTTTTTCGGTTGAGCATTTCGTGAGGAAGATACACTTGGAGAAGATCCAGCTCAGCGTCTGGGAGGCTACTCTAAAATCACTTCTGCACGAAGAAATAGCCAACGAGATGATAACTATCATCAAAGAACCGATCTATCGAGAGGGCTTGAGCTATTTTATTACTCTCTCACAAATAGACGACAAGCCAGACCTGGTGTTGATCAAAAAAGAGCTGACGTATGACATTGTCAATAGCACTGATACCGGACAATACCATACCGTCAGCAACCGAAGCGATAAATACTTAGATGTTGCTATTCCTGAAGCTGCAGTAACAATAGACAATGAACTCCAAAGCCCGACAAGCACGAATGCCGAAGCCTCTTCAACCAGGTTCGAATTACCCGTTTTTGTTCCTCGACGGATGAGCAAGACTGTAAAGGTCACGAGCTCTGAAGTCGTACCGCTATCCAAACGCAGCAACATCTACACCTTCTTATGGCCTAGTGTCAGAGCGAGTATAGCCATTTCAAATCAATATCCCCAAAAAGTGAAGAACCCAACGGCGGTGCTTCATCACCGGCAAGGAGTCAAACTCGCCAAAGACCACGAAGCGGGCTATCACTTTGAGGGAGGACTTCTTCCAGGACAGAGCTTTAAGATACAATGGGAATTGTAAACAGCAGCGTTCTTTGGGGACACATCCACTACCCCAAGCCTAAGCCGTCAAGCTACCTGAGGAGCCGCAGAGCCTACTGCCCTACAGTTGACTACAGCCTTCGAAACAACTTCCTAGTCCCAACTGTCTTCACGGATCATACACGTTCTCCTATGCTGTTGCCTCAAGCTCAAGGCACCCCGCGCCGCTCCCTATTCTTCACAGTTGCCCCTGCCTGTCAACCCCTTGCCCCCTTGCGTCCCCAGAAGGGGACAACCGCCGTTCCCGTCGGCTCCAGCGGCCTTCGGCGACTACCCTTGTAACGAGGCGCCAAGTAGTCTATATTCCAAGAGCTTAGTCCGGGCGTAGCAACTCGTGGGGTAATCAGCCAGGCTAGTCCCCTGATGACATGCGGCGCGCATTTGACACGCCCCCCAATCTGTGCGACTATCACTTCCCGCCTTCTGAGGAGGCGAGTACGAAGGAACTGACGCGGGGTGGAGCAGTCTGGTAGCTCGTTGGGCTCATAACCCAAAGGTCGCAGGTTCAAATCCTGCCCCCGCAACCATCGACACAACCGCCGTAGAGGCGTTTCAAAGGTAGGGACCGCGACAGCGGCCCTACCTTTTTTCCTTCCTGCCCTCTCCACCTCAGCGCATTCGCGCAATTGGCTGGGGACGGAGCTTGCACGCGCTCCGACGAGCGGCGGACGGGGGGCCGGGAGAGGGTCTGGCGACCGATGATCGAGACGGAACCGGAAGTCCAGCAGGAAGAACGGCTCTCCGACCGGGTCAAGAGGGCCCTCCTCGGCGCTCCCCGGAACGTGGCGGACACCACCCACCTGCACAACATGACGCTGATCGCCTTCCTGGCCTGGGTGGGGCTGGGGGCGGATGGCCTGTCGTCCTCGGCCTACGGTCCGGAGGAGGCGTTCCTGGCGCTGGGCCAGCACACCTATCTCGCCGTGGGCCTCGCCCTCGCCACGGCGCTGACCGTGCTCATCATCTCCGCCTCCTACAGCGGCATCATCGAACAGTTCCCCACCGGGGGCGGCGGCTACGTGGTGGCCTCCCACCTGCTGGGGCCCAAGGTCGGCGTCGTCTCCGGCTGTGCCCTGGTGGTGGACTACGTGCTCACCATCACCGTCTCCATCGCCTCCGGCGGCAATGCCATCTTCAGCTTCCTCCCCGCCCATCTGGACGTGTGGAAGCTGCCGGCGGAGTACGCGGCCATCATCCTCCTCATCGGCCTCAACCTGCGGGGGGTGAAGGAGTCGGTGCAGGCGCTGCTGCCGGTGTTCCTCGTCTTCCTCGGCACCCACGCCCTGCTCATCGGCTGGTCGGTCACCAGCCACGTGGACAACATCCCCGAGGTCTCCCACCACCTCTCCCAGGGCTTTCACTCGGGTCTCCAGACCCTGGGAGTGATGGGCATGATGCTGCTGCTGTTGCGCGCCTACGCCCTGGGCGGCGGTACCTACACCGGGATCGAGGCGGTCTCCAACGGCTTGCAGATCATGCGCGAGCCGCGAGTTGCGACCGGCAAGCGGACGATGGTCTACATGTCCATCTCCCTGGCCCTGACGGCCGGCGGCATCCTCATCGGCTACCTGCTGCTCAACGTCCAGCACTTCCCCGGCAAGACGATGAACGCCGTGCTCGCCGAGCGGGCCTTCGGCACCTGGCACCTCGGCGCCATGCCGGTGGGCTACTGGCTGGTGCTGGTGACGCTGATCTCGGAGGGGCTGCTGCTGTTCGTGGCGGCGCAGGCGGGCTTCATCGACGGACCGCGAGTGATGGCCAACATGGCGGTGGACTCCTACCTGCCCCACCGCTTCGCCGCCCTCTCCGAGCAGCTCTCGATGCAGAACGGCGTCCTCCTGATGGGGGTCGCGGCAATCGCCATGCTCTCCTACACCCGCGGCAACATCCAGACGCTGGTCTTCATGTATTCGATCAACGTGTTCCTGACCTTCTCCCTCTCCCAACTCGGCATGACCCGGTTCTGGAAGGAGAGGAAGCAGGACCTGGCGCGCGTGAAGCATCTCGCGATCCATCTCGTGGCGCTGCTGCTCTGCGTGGGCATCCTGGTGGTGACGGTCTTCGAGCGCTTCACCCATGGCGGCTGGGTGACCATCGTCATCACCTCGGTCTTCGTGCTGATCTGCTACGGCATCCACGGCCACTACCGCCGGGCGGCGGAGGGGCTGCGCCAGCTCGACGACATCCTCGGCTCGCTGCCCGCCACCGGCGAGGCCAAGCCCAGGAACCTGGACCCCAAGGCGCCCACGGCGGTGCTGCTGGTCTCCGGGTTCTCCGGCTTCGGCGTCCACACGGTGCTGTCGATCCTGCGGTACTTCCCCAGTCTCTACAAGCAGTTCATCTTCATCTCCGTGGCGGTGGTGGACTCGGGCTCGTTCAAGGGCAAAGAGGAGATCGAGGCGCTGAAGCAACACACCGAGGAGGACCTGGCCAAGTACGTGGACCTCGCCCGGCGCATGGGCTTCGCGGCGGACAGCGTCTACGGCGTGGGCATCGAGGTGGTCTCCCAGGCCTCCGACCTGTGCGAGCAGGTGGCCAAGCTCTATCCCAAGGCGACGATCTTCACCGGCAAGCTGGTCTTCCGCCGCGAGCGCTTCTTCTACGGCCTGCTGCACAACGAGACGTCGAAGATCATCCAGCGCCGCCTGCAATGGGTGGGCGTGCCGATGGTCGTGCTGCCGATCCGGGCGCGGGTGTAGGCCCTCATCACCCCGGGGGTTGGGAGAAAGTGGGGCCGCCCCCGAAGGGGCGGCGGCCTGCGCCTAGAACCCGGCCGAGCCCCGGCTCGGGGTACCGGTGCCGGCTCCGACGTGGACCTCCTGGCCGAGGTACTCCTGGACGATCGTGGGGAGCTGCTTCTCCAGCCAGCGGGCCATGTCCTGCTCGTCGCGCAGGATCTCCTCGCAGACGCGGGCCACTTCGGGCTCGCCCAGGGCGCGGGCGGCCACGATGAGCGCGTTGTAGGAGGCGATCTCGAAGTGCTCGGCGGCATAGTCCGACAGCGCGTTCTTCACCAGCTCGTCCGGCGAGATCCCCGTGGAGCGACCCTGGAAGAAGCCGGTGACGGCGCCCAGGGCGGTCTTCATCGACGAGGTGCTGCCGCCCAGCCGCTCGACGCAGTCGCGGACGCGCTCGGCATGCATGCGGGTCTTCTCCAGGTGCTCCGAGATCTTGCGGTACATCTCGGGGCGGTCCTTGACGTCGTTGGCGTGATTCTCCAGCACCTGCACCAGGCTCTTCTCCATGGCGAAGGCGTCGTTGAGCCAACCGATGAGCGTCTCCTTCTGATGGGCCATGACTTCATCCTCCTTGTCCGTTGTTTCTCCTGGAAGTGTTCGACCGGGCGCCTGAGCCCTCGGGCGCCTTTGCGAAGCGCTGCAACGCTCGTGCCGAAGGAGGGAAAGCCGCTTTCCCCATTTCCGCCGGCTCATGAGAAGGAGGGAAAGTCTCTTTCCCTGTTTCCGTGGCGCATGGGAAGGAGGGAAAGGGCCTTTCCCCCTGTCGAAGCCTCGGGAGAAAGAGGGAAGGTCTCTTTCCCTCCTTTCAAGGCTGGCGAGAAGGAGGGAAAGGAACGTTCCCTCCTTGCAACGATTCCTGCAAAAGAGGGAAAGTGACTTTCCCTCTTTGCCTGGCTCAGGAGAAGGAGGGAAAGCCGCTTTCCCTGTCTACAGCGAGCCGTGAAAGGAGGGAAAGAGACGTTCCCTCTTTCTCGGCAGCCGCGAGAGGAGGGAAAGAGGCTTTCCCTGCTTCCCGCAAAACGACAGAAGGCTGATTGGGCCGCTGATCAGGTCGACGCGGCGCCGGAAGGCTCCGGGTCCTCGTCACCTGCCTTCACCGTGGAATCGGCGGGAGACGTCGTCGTGCGGGAACGCTTCCGGCCGCGGAAAGGCTTGATCCCGAAGGCGACGAGCTCTTCGTTGGTGGAGCCGAAGTGTTGCCGGAGCCCGACCCGCAGCAGGTTCGCGACCTTGCGCCCCTCCTCGAGCGCCTCCTGGAGCTGCCGGGTGGTCTCCTGCTTTCGTGCCTGGTGGAAGCTGCGCTCCTGAACCAGCCGGTCGACCTCCCCCTCGATCTCCACCAACTTCGCCCGCGCGAGCTCCAGATGCGGGATGCCGCGCGTGACCTCGGGGGTCACCGTGCCCGTCATCTTCCCCCATTGACCGAGCGTGTGGTTGCGCCGGGTGCGCGGCATCGTGACGTCTCCCAGAAAAGCTGGTGAGATGGTAGCACTGATCGGCAGCGCCGGAGCCCCCCTTCAGGCGGTCTCGGCGGCCTCCGGCCCGCCGCCGCGGACGGCGAAGGCTATCTCACGCCCGGGCGGTGGACTCGACGAAGAGAGTCCGCCAGGCGATCATCCACGCGCCCCCCTCGTCGACGAGGACGAGAAGGTCCCGTCCGCGCTCCTCGTACCGCACGTCGTTCAACTGGTAGGTGATCGCAAAGGGGCAGCCCACGACGGCCGTCGTCCCCCACTGTTCGATCACCAGATCCCCGAGCTCGAACGCCTCCACCTTCGCCGCCGAACCGAAATCCCGATAGCTCTGCACGCACGCCGCCCGTCCTTCAACCCGCCCGGTGAAACCCGGACCGACGAGCACGGCGGTGGGATGAAACAGCGGTTCGAGATCGTCGTAGCGGCCCGCCAGCCACGCCTGGTTCAGCCGCTCGACGAGGGTGCGGATGGCAGTCAACGGCTCAGAGGTCATTCCGCGGCCGGGGCCGCGCCGCCGTTCCCCGTCTCCACCAGGCTCACGGTGCTCGCCTGGGGGCCTTCGAAGCCCTGCTCCTCGGCGAAGCGAACGCGGGAGCCGATGGTCAGCTTGTCGAAACCCGGGTCGAGGACGGCGTTGCGGTGGAAGTAGACCTCGCGGCCGTCCGCGGCCGTGAGGAAGCCGAAACCCTCGTCGGAGAAGAGGCGGACGACCTCCCCCTCCGGCGGCGGCGCCGAAGACTTCACGGTGCCGCGCCGGCGCTCCACAAAAGCATCCACCTGGCGTTCGGCGGCGTCGAAGGCGTCGCGCAGGGCGGCGAAAATCTCGTCCGCCTGCTTGTCCGCCACCAGCTCGGAGCCGGGGAGGGTGACGTCGACCCGCACCCGATAGGGACCGCCATCGTGATGGTGGTTGCCCGTCGGGCGCTCGAGGGCGACGCGGCAGCTCGTGATGCGGTTGTAGTGACGCTCCAGCTTGTCGGCACGCTTCCGCAGCTCGGCTTCGATGGGCGGGGAGAGCGTGACGTCACGGGTGGAGATCTCCAGGGGTATCTGCATGGGCAGGCTCCTTTGGGTCAGGGAGAGCCGGGGCCTCCCGCGAGGAAGATCCGCTCTCCAGGGATCGTTCCGCAAGGCTCGTGCCACGGAGGGCGGGACAGGATCGGGGAGGGTTTGTGCCCTCACACCTTCTTCGGCGGCAGGTCCCGGGCTTGCGGGTCGTCCTGAAAGCCGTGGTGGTTGTGGCTGCCGTCACAGAACGGCTTGTTGGCGGAGGCGCCGCAACGGCAGAGCGCGAGGGCGGTGCGGCCGCCCAGGCCGTAGGCCTGGCCGGTGGGATCGAGGATCTGCAGCGCGTCCGCTCCCTCCAGGCGGAGCGGACCGTTCTTCATGACGGTGATCTTGACGTCGGACATGGGATCGCCTCCCTCTCGAAGATGGGACCCGGACCGCAGCGCCGGACCCCCACCCCCCAAGCGTTCCCGATCGG
>DATARR010000087.1:0-70021 GCA_036264085.1 Thermoanaerobaculia bacterium
CACCACCAGCGTCACTCCCGGCTCGGGGGCGAAGCGCGCCAGCAGACGCTCCTCGGTCAGCAGCACGCGCAGGCCGCTGTCCGCCACCATGTAGGCCAGCCGCTCGGCCGGAAATTCTGGATCCAGCGGCACGTAGCCGCCGCCCGCCTTGAGCACCGCCAGCAGGCTCACCAGCATCTCGACCGAGCGCTCGACCGCGACCCCCACGAGAACCTCGGGGCCGACCCCGAAACGGGCGAGGCGGCGAGCCAGACCCTCCGCGCCGGACTCCAGCTCACGGTAGGTCAGACGGCCGCCCACCAGGTCCTCCACAGCGATCGCATCCGGCGTGCGCGCCGCCTGCCGGGCGATGAGGTCGTGCACGCGGAGACCGGGCAGCAGGCCGGCCCCAGTGTCGTTCCACTCGACGAGCTGGTGGCGTTCCGCCGCGCTGAGCAGCGGCAGGTCCGACAGCCGGGCTTCCGGGCGCCGCAACGCCGCCGCCAGCAGGCAGTGGAAGTGCGCCAGCAGGCGCTCGACCGTGGCGGCGTCGAACAGGTCGCGAGAGTACTCAAGCTTGCCCGACAGGCCTAGGGTGCCGGGTACCAGAGAGAGGCTGAGGTCGAACTTGGCGGCACCGCTGCCGACCGCGACAGGCGACAGGCGCAGCTCCCCACTCTCGGTCGTCGCGAGCGGCGTGTTCTGGAGGGCGAAAAGAACCTGAAACAAGGGTGCGTGACCGAGCGAACGGCGCGGCGCCAGCTCCTCCACCAGCTTCTCGAACGACACGTCCTGATGATCCAAGGCGGCAAGACAGACCTCGCGGACACGCGCCGCCAGCTCAGCGAACGTGGGATCTTCCGCCAGGTCGATCCGCAGCACGAGGGTATTGGCGAAGAACCCGATCAGCGACTCGACCTCGGGACGGCTGCGGTTGGCCACCGGAGTGCCGACGGCGATGTCCTCGCTCCCCGTCCAGCGGTGGAGCAGCGCCGTCCAGCCGGCGGCCAGGACCATGAAGAGGGTCGCGCCGTGACGGCGTCCCAGATCCTGCAGCGCCAAGGCCAGCGACTGCGGCAACGCCGTCGAACGCTGGCCGCCCCGCGCGCTCTGAATGGCCGGCCGCGGCCGGTCCGTGGGCAAGTCGAGAAGCTCTCGCAGGCCGGCCAGGGTGCGACGCCAGTGCTCGACCTGCTCGGCCAGGACGCGGCCGGTGAGCCAGGCCCGCTGCCAGATCGCGAAGTCCGCATACTGGATCGGCAGCGGCGGCAGCGGCGACGGGCGGCAGTCCAGCGCCGCTCCGTAGAGCATCGACAGCTCGCGCATGAAGATCTCCAGCGACCAGCCGTCGACGGCGATGTGGTGGAACGCCAACAGGGCGACATGCTCCTCCGCGGCCAAGCGCAGCAGAACCACCCGCAGCACCGGGCCGGAGGCGAGCACGAACGGTCGGCCGGCCTCGGCGCGCGCCAGCGCCAGCGTCGTCGTCTCACGCGAGGCGGCCGGCAGGGCAGCCAGATCGATCACCGGCAGGGTGAAGGGTGCCGGCGACGCGATGCGTTGCACCGCGCCGCCCGTGCCTGTCGGGGAGTAGGTGGTGCGCAGAACCTCGTGGCGGCCGACGATCGCCGCCAGCGCAGCGGCGAACGCCGGCATCTCAAACCGGCCGGCGAGGCGGACCGCGGTGGCCAGGTTGTAGGCGGCGCTGCCGGGGTCGAGCTGATCGAGGAACCAAAGCCGCTCCTGGGCGAAGGAGAGGGGGAGCGGTACACCGCGCGGCACCGCGTCGAGCGGCGGCGCGACGGTGGCGCCGGCGTTGCGCAGGAGCGCGATCTCCCGCGCCAGGCCGCGCAGCGTCGGCAGCTCGAAGATCCGCCGCAGCGACAGCTCGACGCCAAGTAGAGCCCGGATGCGCGAAAGAAGTCGAGAGGCGAGGAGAGAGTGTCCACCGAGGTCGAAGAAATGGTCATTGGCGCCGATCCGCGCGACACCGAGCAGCTCGCTCCACAAATCGGCGAGCAGCTCTTCGACCGCCCCGTCGGGAGCCACGAACGCGCTCTCGCGGGAGTTGCGGTCCGGTGCCGGCAACGCCCGCCGATCCACCTTCCGGTTGGGTGTCAGCGGCAGTCTTTCGAGAAGCATGAAGGCCGCCGGCACCATGTAGTCCGGCAGTCGCTCGCGCAGGAAGGCGCGCAGCTCCGGCGCCGCGAGAGCGGCACCTCCGGCAGGGACCACATAGGCCGCCAGGTAGCGCTCGTCTCCTCCGTCCTGCCGCGCGACGACGACCGCCTCCCGGACGCCAGGGAAGCCGAGGAGAACCGCCTCGATCTCGCCGAGCTCGATGCGGAAGCCGCGCACCTTGACCTGCGTGTCGGCCCGCCCGGCGAATACCGCTTCGCCGTTCGGCAGGTAGCGCCCGAGGTCACCTGTCCTGTAGAGACGGTCGTCCGGCGAGCCGGTGAATGGGTTGACGGCGAACCGCTCCGCCGTGAGCTGCGGGTCGCCCAGGTAGCCGAGCGCCAGGTGAGGGCTGCGCACTGAAAGCTCGCCGAGTTCGCCGACGCCGGCCAGGGCTCCCGCTGCATTCAGGACCAGTAACTGCACGTCCGGGGTCCCACGGCCAAGGGGCAGCACCTCCTTGACCCGTTCGCGGTCGGGCCCCTCGGCCACGTGATAGCCGACGGCGCGCTGCGTCTCGGTCGAGCCGTAGTAGTTGACCACGGTGACGCGGGGGGCAAGGCGGCGCAGGCGGGCCACGTCGCGGCGCGTGAGGACATCGCCGACCAGGAAGACATGGCGCAGCGACGGAACCTCGGTTCCTGCCTCCGTTTCGTTCCCGGCGGTGAGGATCTGGCCCAGGGCAGGGGTCAGGTGAGCGATCGTCACTCCCTCCCGGCGCATCCACGCGGCGAGCCAGCCGGGCTCGTCCATCCGCGCCGGGTCTGGGATCACCACCGCAGCGCCGAGCTGCAGCGGGGTGAACAGATCGCGGTGCAGTGGATCGTGCGCCAGACCCGACAGCATGCTGAAGCGGTCGTCGGCGCCCAAGTGAAAGCGCTGGCGCAGCCATGGGATGAAGTGAGAGAGCGAGCCGTGGCGGCCGCGGACCCCCTTGGGGACGCCGGTCGAGCCCGAGGTGAAAGCCACATAAGCGGCAGCGTCGGGTCCCACCGTCACCCCCGGCGGCTCGGGAGGGAAGTCGTCGAGGGCGCCGCGATCGTCCGCTCGCGCCGGCAACCGCAGGCGGCAGGAGCAGCCGAGGTCGTCGAGCTCTCGACCGAGCTCCTCCGGCACCGGTCCTGCGGCCTCGACCTGCAGCCAGGCACGAGGGCGAGCAAGACGCAGCATTTGAGCCTGTCGCGGCGCGGGGTAGCGCGGGTCGAGCATGATGAAGACGGCGCCCGCCTTGAGCACGCCCAGCACGCCCCAGACCAGGGGCGCGCTACGGTGCGCCCACAGGGCGACCACGTCGCCAGCTGTCAAGCCTCCCGCGCCAAGCCAGCCAGCGAGCCGGTTGGCCTGCGCCTCGAGCTCGCCATAAGTCCAGGTCTCTGCCGGGTCGACGGCAGCGAGGCTCCCTGGACTACGGCGGGCGTGGCCGGAGAAGAGGTCGTGTACCGCCCCTTCCCAACGGGCGGAGAGCGCCGCCGTCGGATCGGGGAGCCGCGCGGTCGCTCCCGCGGTGACCAGGGAGATCCCGCCGATGGCACGCTCTGGCTCGGCGGCGACGGCGCGCAGCACCAACTCGTACTGGGCGAGCAACTCTTCCGCGCGGACGGCGTCAAACAGGTCGGAATTGTAGACGAGATCGACCTGCAGCCCCCCCTCGGTTTCCTTTAGGTAAAACGTCATATCGAACTTGGCAAGGGGAGAGGAGACGCTCTCGGGCCAGAGCTGCAGACCCGGCAGCCGGAGCGCCACTTCCGGGAAGCTCAACATGTTGAAGAAGACCTGGAACAGCGGGGTGCGAGAGAGATCGCGCTCCGGCCTCAGCTCCTCCAGAAGCCTCTCGAAGGGTAGATCCTGGTGGGCATAGGCATCCAGGGTCGATTCACGCACCCGGTCCAGCAGCTCATCGAAGGAGGGAGAACCCGAAAGATCGGTCCGCAGGACCAAAGTGTTGAGGAAACACCCGATGAGCCCCTCCACCTCGGCCCGGTTGCGGCCGGCGATGGGTGAGCCAACAAGAATGTCCTCCTGCCCCGCCAGACGGGCGAGGAGGAGCTGCCCGGCGGCGAGCAGGGTCATGAAGAGGGTTGCACCGCGGCGCCGGCTGAGAGCCCTGAGCCCGTCCACCAAGTCCGTGGAAAGCGTCAGGCCTCGGAGCCCTCCCGCGGACGTCTGGAGCGCCGGCCGAGGGCGGTCCAAAGGCAGCTCCAGCATCGCCGGCGCTCCGGCCAGTCGCTCGCGCCAGTAGCCGAGCTGGCTCTGCAGCAGCTCGCCGGTCAGCCATGATCGCTGCCAGACCGCGAAGTCCGCATACTGAACCGGCAACTCGGCCAAGGGCGAGGGACGACCTTGTGAGAACGCCGCGTATAGAGCCGACAGCTCTCGTACGAATACGCCCGTCGACCAGCCGTCCCCCACGATGTGATGGAGTGTCACCAGCAAGACGTGCTCGCGGGTACCCAGCCGGTACAGCGTCAGCCGCAGCAGCGGGCCTGACGCCAGGTCGAACCCCCGGCGCACCGCCTCCGCCACTTGCCGGTGCTCCGCCCCCGGGTGTCCCGACAGGTCCACCACCGACCAGCCGAACGCCGAAGCCGGTCGAATCGACTGCACCGGCCGCCCGGCCTGCGCTGGGAACACCGTGCGCAGCGCTTCGTGCCGCCGCACGATCTCCCCCACCGCCGCAGCCAGCACCGCCACGTCGAGATCTCCCGTCAGCCGCAGACGCATCGGGATGGTGTACGCCGGACTGGCCGGCTCGAGCTGATCGAGCAGCCACAGCCGCTCCTGAGCGAACGACAGCGGCAGGGTCCCATCCCGCTGTACCGGCTCCAGAGATGGCGGAGCCGGCATCCGGTCCCTCCGCCTCGTCTCCTTGATGACCTCCGCCAGCTCTCTTACCGTCGGCGACGTGAACAGCGCACGGAGCGGCAGCTCGACCGCAAAGGCGGCGCGCACCTGCGACACCAGCTTCGTCACCAACAACGAGTGCCCTCCGAGGTCGAAAAAGCTGGCGTCGCGGCCGACCGCCTGCACGCCGAGCACCGCGGCGAACAGCCCGGCCAGCAACTCCTCGGTGGGAGTTTGCGGAGCCGCCGCGCCCTCTGCCGCAGCCACGTCGCCCTGCGGCTCCGGCAGAGCCCGCCGGTCAACCTTGCCGTTGGCGGTGAGCGGCAGGGCTGTGAGAAGGGTCCACGACGAGGGGACCATTGCTTCCGGCAGCCGCTCGCGCAAGGCGGCGCGCCAGTCGGCGATGTCCGGCTCGCCGACGGGCACCACATAGGCGACCAGTCGGCGGCCGGCGCCCTCGCCGCGCACCGCCACGGTCGCGGCGGCGACCCCGGACAGCGAGACGAGGGCGGACTCGATCTCCCCCAGCTCGATGCGCACGCCGCGCACCTTGACCTGATGGTCGCGGCGGCCGAGAAAGTCCAGCCGGCCATCGGGCAGCAGACGCGCCAAGTCGCCGGTGCGGTACAGGCGGGCGCCCGCCACACCGCTCCACGCGTCAGGGACGAAGCTCTCGGCCGTCAGGTCGGGGCGGTGCAGGTACCCGCGCGCCACGTTGCCACCCAGGCAGACTTCCCCCGGCACTCCGATCGGCGCCAGGCTGAGTGCCGGATCGAGCAGGTAGACGGTAGTATTGGAGATCGGCCGCCCGATCGAGGGATGGCCGCAGCCCTCCTCCGTCACCGCGCCGCTCGTCGCCACCACCGTCGCTTCGGTCGGACCATAGTGGTTGACCAGGCGGAACGGCAGCCCGGCCGCGGGCCGGCGGTTCAGACGATCGCCGCCGGTCAGCAGGCTGCGCAGGGCGAGCCCCGCGGGCAGGGGCTCGGCGAGCACCGCCTCGGCGAGCGGCGTGGGCAGGAAGGAGAGGGTGATGCCGTGCTCCTTCCACCAGGCGGAGAGCCGCGCCGGATCGGTGCGCACTGCCGCGAAGGGGATCCACAGGCTGGCCCCCGCGGTCAAGCAGGGCCAGATCTCCCACACCGAGGCATCGAAGGCGGGTGAGGCCAACAAGGTGACGCGGTCGTCCGGCCGCATGGCATAGGCGTCGCGGTGCCAAGCGATCAGACGCAGCAGGCTTGCGTGCTCGACTGCGACCCCCTTGGGGCGCCCGGTCGAGCCCGAGGTGTAGATGACGTAGGCCAGGTTCCCGGCCGCTGATCGGGGGGCCGCAGACAGCACCGAACCGCCTTGCAGAGCCGGCGGACCGCCGACGCCATCCAGGGTAAGAAGCTCGACTCCGGCCAGCGCGGCAACGCGATCACCGAGTTGGCCGGCGAGCCCCGCATCCGAGATCAGCACCGGCGCACCGGCGTCCGCGAGCAGCGCCGCCAGTCTCTCCGGCGGGCTCGCCGGGTCCAGCGGCAGGTAGGCACCACCGGCGGCAAGAACGCCGAGAGCCGCGATCACCAACTCAGGCGACCGCTCCAGGCAGAGGGCGACGACCACCTCGGGGCCAACACCGAGCCCGCGCAGCCGAGCCGCCAGCAGCGACGCACGAGACGAGAGCTCACCGTAGCTGAGATCCTCTCCACCGGCCGCCACCGCCAGGGCTTCCGGCCGGCTGGCCGCGATGGCAAAAACGAGCGAGTGGACGGAGTGGGACACCTCGACCGGGAGCGCCGTGTCGTTCCATTCGCGCAGCACCTGATGTTCCTCCACCGCGGTGCAGAACGGCAGCGCGGCGAGCGGCAGCCCGGGATCGGCGGCGGCGGCGGCGAGCAGGACGGCGAAGCTGCCGAGAAAGCGTTCGGCGGTCGTGGCGTCGAACAGGTCGCGGTTGAACTCGAGAGCGCCCACCAGTTCCTCCCCGCGCGGCGCAAGGGCGAGCGTAAGGTCGAACTTGGCCGTGCTCCCCGCGAGCGGCAACGGGGAGAAGGTGAGACCGGGCAGCTCGATCTCGGCGAACGGGGCGTTCTGCAGCGCGAAAGTCACCTGGACGAGCGGCGAATACGCCAGACTGCGCTCCGGCGCCAGCTCTTCGACGACGCGGTCGAACGGCAGGTCCTGCCAGGCATAGGCGGCGAGCGCGCCGTCGCGCACCCGGCCGAGGAGCGCAGCGAACGGGATATCGGCGGCGACCGCGGTGCGCAGCACCAGGGTGTTGACGAAGAAGCCGATCAGCCCCTCGAGCTCGGCCCGGTCGCGTCCCGCGGCCGGCGAGCCGACGACCACATCGTCCTGGCCGCTGGCGCGGTGGAGGGCTGCCTTCCAGGCGGCGAGTAAGGTCATGAAGAGGGTGCCCCCCGCGCGGCGGCCGAGCGCGGAAAGCGACCTGACGAGCACCTCCGGCAGCCGCAGCGGACGGACGCCGCCGCGCCCGCTAGGAATCGCCGGGCGCGGCCGGTCCGCCGGCAGCTCCAACACCATGGGAGCGCCGGCCAGACGCCCGCGGACAGCGCCCAGCCGCTCCTCCAGCGCCTCGCCGCGAAGCCATGAACGCTGCCAGCGCGCGAAGTCGGCGTACTGCACCGGCAGCGCCGGGAGCGGCGACGGTTGTGCGGCGGTGGCCGGATAGAGGGCCGCCAGCTCGCGCACCAGCACGCCGGCCGACCAGCCGTCAGCGACGATATGGTGGAGGGTGATCAGGAAGAAGTGCTCGCCGGCGGCGATGCGCACCAGCAGGACGCGTAGCAGCGGCCCGCGGCCGAGATCGAAGGGGAGCTCCGCCGCGGCAGCGAGCAGGCGGCGCCCCTCGCCCTCGCGGCGACCGGACGGGAGCGCCGAGAGGTCCACTCGCGGCAGGAGAACCGGTGCCGGCGGTGCGACCCGCTGAAAGGGAAGCCCGCCGGCCTCACCGAAGGTGGTACGGAGAACCTCGTGGCGCGCCACGACCTCGCCAAGGCTCGCCGCCAGAGCGGCCCCATTGAGGGCGGCCCCGGCCAAGCGCACCGCGATGGGGACGTTGTATGTGGCTCGCCCCGGCGCCAACCGGTCCAGGAACCAGAGGCGCTCCTGGGCAAAAGAGAGGGGAGAGTCGCCGCTCCCTGCCGGGCCCCGCAGGAGCGGCGGCGAGCCCACGCCCTTGCGCAGTGCCTGGTCGACCGCCGCCGCCAGCACGGCCAGCGTCCTCGCCTCGAAGAGGAGTCGCAGCGGCAGCTCGACACCGCAGGCCTCGCGCAGCCGCGCGGCCACTCGGGCGGTGAGCAGGGAGTGGCCGCCGAGGGCGAAGAAGTCGTCCTCGGCTCCCGGTGGCTCTATGCCGAGGACATCGGCCCAGATGCCGGCCAGCAGCTCCTCGAACGGGCTGCGCGGTGCAACGTAGGCCACACCGCCGGCAGGGCGCGCCGCCGACGCCGGCAACGCTCGCCGGTCGACCTTGCCGTTGGGGGTGCGCGGCAGCGCCGCGAGGCCGACGTAGGCCGCGGGCAGCATGTGCTCCGGCAGGCTTTGCGCGAGGAGCGCCCGCAGCTCGGCGGCGGCCGGCACCTCCCCCTCGCCGGTCGCTACGTAAGCGACGAGGCGCAGAGCTCCGGGGCCGCCGTCTTCGCGTGCCATCACCACGGCCTCGCGTACCCGCGGATGCCGACCGAGGGCGGCCTCGATCTCCCCGAGCTCGATACGGAAGCCGCGCACCTTCACCTGGTGGTCCAGACGGCCGAGGAAATCGAGGTCGCCGCCGGAACGTTGGCGGACGAGGTCGCCGGTGCGGTACAGCCGCGCCCCCGGCTCGCCGGAGAACGGATCGGGCACGAACCGCTCGGCAGTGAGCCACGGCTGGCCGAGGTAGCCGCGCGCCAGACCGGCGCCGCCCAGATAGAGCTCACCCGGCACGCCGCCGGCGACCGGCTGCCAGTGCGCATCGAGCACGTAGGCCCGGCTGCCGGGTATCGGCCGGCCGATGCCAGGCGCCGCGCCGTCGTCCGGCGCGATGCGGGCAGCCGTCGAGTACGTCGTGTCCTCCGACGGCCCGTAAAGGTTGTATAGCCGCAGCCCCCTGCCGCCGGCGTGGAGGAGGCCGGCCAGGGAGCTCGGCAACGGCTCGCCAGCGAGACAGACCGTTCTTATCGCCAGCGGCAGCCCGGCCAGAGTCAACAGCTCCGCGGCGGCGGAGGGCACCGTATTGAGTAGGGTCACCTCGGCCGCCGCCGGCAGGGTGGGGAGCGCCAAAACGTTCTCCGCCAGGATCACCATACCGCCTGCGGCGAGGGGAACGAACAGCTCGAACACCGACAGATCGAAACAGATCGAGGTCGCCGCCAGCACTCCGGCGAGCTCCTCCGACGCGAAGGTACGGCGCGCCCAGTCGAGCAGCGCGACGACGCTCCGGTGCTCGATGGCTACCCCTTTCGGCCGTCCGGTAGAGCCGGAGGTGTAGATCACGTAGGCCAGATGGCGAGGCCCGGCGACCGCCGCCAGCGCCGCCGCCGACTCGCACTCGATCGCTGGCCTGTCGCCGTCCAGCCGGACGATCCGCGCGCCGCACCGCGCCACTCCGGGGGGTAGCCGCGCGATCAGGGATTCCTCGGTCAGAATGGCCGCGAGCTTCGCGTCCTCCGCCATGAATTGCAGCCGCTCCGACGGGTAGGACGGATCGAGCGGCACGTAGGCGGCGCCCGCCTTGAGCGCGCCGAGTAGCGCGACCACCATCGCCACGGAGCGCTCGCAGAAGATGCCCACCGTCGCCTCCGGCACCACACCCAGACGCCGCAGGTGGCGTGCCAGCCGGTTGGCCCGCTGGTCGAGCTCGGCGTACTCGATCCGCTCCTCCCCCACCACCAGCGCCGTGGCCCGCGGCGTCCGCGACGCCTGCGCCTGCAGCAGCTCGGGAAGCGTGAGGCTCGACTCCGGCATCATCTCGCCGGCCGCGTTCCATTCGCCCAGCAGTTGCCAACGCTCGGCCTCGCCCAGCAGCGGCAACTCGCCCGCCGGCCGCGCCGGATCCGCGGCGGCTGCGGCGAGCAGTGTGTGCAGGTGCTCGCGCAGCCTCGCGATCCGCGGCGGATCGAACAGGTCGTGCCGGTACTCGACGCTGCCGGCGAGCGCGCCGTCCTGCTCGACGACCGACAGGCTCAGATCGAACTTCGCCGCCGCGCGCTCCTCCTCGAGCAGGCGCAGCTCCAGCCCCGGCAGCGCCAGCTTCAGGCCCGGCGTATTGTGCAACGCGAACAGGACCTGGAAAAGCGGCGTATGGGTGAGGCTGCGCTCCGGCTGCAGCTCCTCGACTAGGCGCTCGAACGGCAGATCCTGGTGAGAGAAGGCGGTCAGAGTCATCTCGCGCACGCGGTGCAGCAACTCGCTGAACGACGGCGCGTCGGCAAGGCTGGTGCGTAACGTCAGCGTATTGACGAAGCAGCCGATCAGCCCCTCCGTCTCCAGGTGATGCCGGCCCGCGACGGGCGAACCCACGCAGAGATCCTCGGCGCCGGCGTAGCGGGCGAGCAGCGCTTGAAACCCGGCGAGCAGGGTCATGAACAGCGTCGTCCCAGCCTCGCGCCCGGCCTGCCGCAGCGCGGTGACGAGCGCCGCCGGCAAGGCGAAGGGCTGGCGCGCGCCACTCCACCCGGCGAGCACCGGCCGAGGCCGGTCGGTGGGGAGATCGAGAGCCGCCGGCGCATCCGCCAGCACCACGCGCCAGTGCGCCACCTCGCGAGCCAACGCTTCGCCGGTCAGCAGGCCGCGCTGCCAGACCGCATAGTCGGCATACTGCACGGGCAGCTCCGGTAGCGGGGCGGCCTCGCTCCCCGAAAAGGCCCTGTAGAAGTGCACCAGCTCGCGTACCAGGACGCCGATCGACCAGCCGTCGCCGGCGATGTGGTGGAGGACGACGAGCGCGACGTGTTCCCTCTCCCCCAGGCGCAACAGGTGGACGCGCAGCAATGGCCCGCGTGCCAGGTCGAACCGGCGGCGGACCTCGTGTACTGTTAGTTGGCGGGCGAGGGCGCCGCGCCGCGCCGCCGGCAACCCCGACAGGTCGACCACCGGCACCGGCAGCGGTGCAGCCGCGGCCACCAACTGCGACGGGCTGCCGTCGACGACCGCGAAGAAGGTGCGCAGCACCTCGTGGCGCCGCACCACCTCCGCGAAGCCGCGCGCCAGGGCCGGGATGTCGAGGAGACCTTCCAAGAGCACCGGCTGCCCGATGTTGTAAGCCGGGTTGTCCGGCTCCAGTTGGGCCAGGAACCAGAACCTCTGCTGCGCGAAGGAGAGCGGCAGCGAAACATCGCGCGCGACGCGCGGGATCGGCGGCGCGGGCGTCGGCGCGCCTGGACGAGCTGCATCGATCCACGCCGCCAGGGCGGCGACCGTCGGCCATTCGAACAGGGTGCGCAGCGGCAGGTCCACCGTCAGCGTCCGGCGCAGCCGTGACACCACCTGTGCCGCCAGCAGAGAATGGCCGCCGAGGGCGAAGAAGTTGTCGTCGACCCCCGCCCGCCCCACTCCCAGCACCTCCTCCCAGATCTCCGCCACCGCCCCTTCGGTAAGGGTGCGCGGCGGACGGTAGGGACCTGCCGCCAACGCTCCCGGCGTCCCTCCGGCCAGGGGCGCGGGCAGGGCGCCGCGGTCCACCTTGCCGTTGGGCATGCGCGGCAGGGCGGCGAGAGCAATGAAGGCCGACGGCAGCATGGGCGCCGGCAGCCGGGCCGCGAGGAACTCGCGCAGCTCCTGCGGTGCGATGGCAGCCCCGGGCTCGGCCGGTACCAGGTAGGCAACGAGCCGACGGTCACCGGCGGCACCCGGGGCCCCGGGTGCCGCCGGGCTCACCATCGCTACCGCTTCACGCACCCGCGGGTAGGCGGCGAGCGCGGCCTCGACCTCGCCCAGCTCGATGCGGAAGCCGCGCACCTTCACTTGGTGGTCGAGGCGGCCGAGGAACTCCAGCTCGCCGTCGGCGCGCCGGCGTACAAAGTCCCCGGTACCGTAGAGCCGCGCCCCCGGCTCGCCGGCGAACGGGTCGGGCACGAAGCGCGCGGCGGTCAGCTCGGGCCGGCCGAGATAGCCGCGGGCCAAGCCGGCTCCTCCCAGGAAGAGCTCGCCCGGCACGCCGGCGGGCACCGGCTCGAGCCGTGGATCGAGCAGGTAAGCCCTGGTGCCGGCGATGGGCCGGCCGATCGCCGGTGGCCGCGTATCGTCGCGCGCCACCACGGCGAACGTCGAATAGGTGGTGTCCTCCGAAGGTCCGTAGAGGTTGAGCACCCGCTCAACCGTACCCAGTCCGTAGAGTGACGTGGCCAGCGGACGAGGGAGCGGCTCGCCGGCCAGGTTGATGGTGCGCACCGAAGCCGGCAGGCCCTGCAGCCGTAGCAGCTCGGCCATCACCGAGGGCACGGTGTTGACCAGGGTGACCCCGGCAGCGGCGGATAGAGCCGGCAGCTCCAGAGCGTCGCTGACCAGCACCACCCTGCCCCCCCAGGCGAGCGGCGCGAAAAGCTCGAAGACCGAAAGGTCGAAACAGATCGAGGTGGCGGCCAGGACGCCGGACAGCTCGCTGTCGCTGAACACCTCGCGCGCCCAGTGCAGCAGCATGGCGGCGCTGCGGTGCTCAACCGCCACTCCCTTGGGGCGGCCGGTCGAGCCGGAGGTGTAGATGACATAGGCAAGGTGATGCGGCCCCGAGCCGGAGGCCGGACCCGTCGAGCTCCCGGCGCCAAGCGCCTCGCCGCCGGCGTGCGGCCGGACGATGGCGGGCCCGGCTCTGCCGGCCAGGCCGGGCAGCCGGCCGAGCTCCCGCTCTCCCGCCACCAGCACGCGAACACCGGCGTCCGCCACCATGAAGCGCAAGCGTTCCGCCGGGTAGGCAGAGTCGAGCGGCACGTAAGCCCCGCCTGCCTTGAGGATCGCGAGCAACGCGACGACCAGCTCCGGCGAGCGCTCCAGCAGCACCCCGACCCGCTCCTCGGGCCCAACCCCCTGGGCTTGCAGCGTTTGCGCCAGCCGGTTCGCCCGGCGGTCGAGCTCGGCGTAGCTCAACCTCTGCTCGCCGCACACCAGCGCCTCGGCCTGTGGCGTACGCGCCACCTGCGCCTCGAACAGATGGTGGATGCACTCACTCGGCGCAGCGGCGCGGCCGGTGGCATTCCACACCGCAATCTGCTCGACCTCGCCGGCGGTGAGCAGCGGCAGCGTACCGAGCGGCGTGGCGGGGGCCGCGACGGCGCCGGCTAGCAGGGTAAGCAGGTGGCCCGCCAAGCGCTCGATGGTGGCGGCATCGAAGAGGTCGGCGGCGTATTCTAGGGCTCCTTCCATCCCTTCCCCGGCGTCGCTCAGCGCCAGGGTGAGGTCGAACTTGGCGGTGCCGTTGTGCACCTCGACAGGGCACCACCGCGTTGCCCCGAGCTCGAGCTTCGGCAGCGGGGCGTTCTGTAGGATGAACGCCACCGAGAAGAGCGGCGTCCGGTCGAGCCGGCGCTCGCCGGCGACTGCCTCCACCACCTTCTCGAACGGCACGTCCTGATGCTCGTAGGCCTCCAGCGCGGTGGCGCGCAGCCGCGCCACGACCGAGTGGAAGCCGGGCTCTCCGGACAGGTCGGCGCGCAGCGCCAGGGTGTTGACGAAGAAACCGATCAGACCCTCGATCTCGGCCCGGTTGCGGTTGGCCACCGGCGAGCCCACCACCAGGTCGGTCTGCTGGGTATAGCGATGAAGCAGAGCCGCGAACCCGGCGAGCAGAATCATGAACGGCGTGGCTCCGGCGGCGCGGGCGGCGCTGTGGACCGCGCAGCGCAGTTGCGCCGGCAGGGCGAAGGCCCGACAGCGGCCGCGCGAGCTCAGGAGCACCGGCCGGGGGCGGTCGGCCGGCAGATGCAGGGGAGGCACGCCGCCGCCCAGCCGCTCGCGCCAGTACGCCAACTCGGCCTCCAGCGCTTCACCCCGCAGCCACTCGCGCTGCCAGGCCGCGAAGTCGGCGTACTGCAGGGGGAGCTCGGGCAACGGTGACGCCAGGCCCGCCACAGCCGGGGAATACAGAGCCGCCACCTCGCGGACGAGCACGCCGCGCGACCAAGCATCGGAGACGGCGTGGTGCATGGCGAGCAGCACCGTGTGCTCCTCCTCCTCCAGGCGCAGCATCGTGCAGCGCAGCAGCGGGCCAGACGCCAGGTCGAACGGCCGCGCCGCCTCGGCAGCCGTCAACCGCGCCGCCTCATGCCGTCGCGCACCCTCGCCTGGCAGGCCGCGCAGGTCGATCACCGGCAGGGCAAGCGGGTGCGGCGGCGCGATCACCTGCAGCGGCCGGCCGTCGAGCTCCGGGAAGCTGGCGCGCAGCGCGGCGTGGCGGCGCCGCACCTCACCGAGCGCCGCGGCCAGAGCGGCGACGGCCAACGGCCCTTCGACGCGGGCGAAGTAGGGCAGGTTGTAGGCGACGTCGCCCGGCGCCATCTGATCCAGGAACCACAGGCGCTCCTGCGCATAGGAGAGCGGCGGCGGCGACGGCGAAGTGCGGCGCAGAGGCGGCGACGGCGGGCGGCCCGGCTGCCGGCGCGCAGCGGCCAGGGTGGCGGCCAAGCCCGCCACGGTCGGGGTCTCGAACAGACGGCGCAACGGCAGCTCGAGCTCCAGGGCCTGACGGATGCGGGAGACCAGTTGCGTGGCGAGCAGCGAGTGGCCGCCGAGGGCGAAGAAGTCGTCCTCGCCGCCCACCGGCCGGCCGCCACCCAGGACCTCGGCCCAGATCCCGGCCAGCAGCTCCTCGAGCGGCGTGCGCGGCGCCACGTAGGCCGCCGCGGCCGTCCACTCGGGATCGGGGAGGGCCCGCTCGTCCATCTTGCCGTTGGCGGTGACGGGGATGGCCGCGACCGCCACGAAGGCCGAGGGGAGCATGTAGTCGGGCAGCTTGCCGGCCGCGAAGCCGCGCAGCTCGTCGAGGTCCAGCGCGGCAGACGTCACGACGTAGGCGACCAGTCGGCGCTCCCCGGCTCCGTCGGCGCGCACCAGCACGACGGCGTCGCGGACCGCCGGATGCCGGCGCAGCACCGCCGCGACCTCCGCGGGCTCGACCCGAAAGCCGCGGATCTTCGCCTGCCGGTCGACACGGCCGAGGAACTCCAGGTTGCCGTCGGGCAGGCGCCGCGCCAGGTCGCCGCTGCGGTAGAGGCGGGCGCCGGGAGAGCCGCCCCAGGGCGAGGGGATGAAGCGCTCGGCGGTGAGGTCGGGCCGCGCGAGGTAGCCGCGGGCCAACCCGGCGCCGCCGATGTAGAGCTCTCCGGCCACCCCGGACGGCACCGGCTCCAGATGCCGGTCGAGCAGGTAGACCGCGGTATCGGGTAACGGCCGGCCGAGCGGCAGAGACCCGCCGGCCACCGGCCCGCCGCTGGCCGGCACGGCGAAAGTGAGGACGCCGACCGTCGTCTCCGTGGGACCATAGTGATTGAAGATCCGGCACTCACCGGCGAAGGCGCGCAGTGCCTCGACCTGGCGCCAGCTCGCAGCCTCGCCGCCAAGGATCAGATGGCGGCGCGGCAGGAGGCGCTGCGGGCGAGAGGCGGTCAGCAGGGCCGCGAGGTGGGAAGGGACGATCTTCAGGCAGTCGATCGGGTGGCGCTCGCAGTAGGCCGCCAGCTCCTCGGCGTCGGCGGCGCGAGCCGCGGCGATTACGTGCAGACAGGCGCCGCTCACCAGCGCTGGAAAGATGGCCGTATGGCCGAGGTCGGCGGCGAGCGTCGAGACGGTGGCGAAGCTGGCGTCCGCCCCCAGGTCGAGCCGCTCGCTCACTGCGCGCACGTAGTGGCTCAGTTGGCGGTTCTCCACCGCCACTCCTTTGGGCTGCCCCGTCGAGCCCGAGGTGTAGATGACGTAGGCGAGGCTGGCACCCAGCACAACCGGCCGGAGCTCCTCTCCGGCGGCGACCTCTCCCGGCTCGTCCAGGACGATCGCCCGCACGCCTCCGCCAGACCCGCCCGGCGACAACGCCGGCATGCGGCCGGAGAGCGACGCCTGGGTCACCAGCAGGCGCACGCCGCTGTCCGCTACCAGGAAGGCCAGGCGCTCGTCCGGCAGAGCCGGGTCGAGCGGCAGGTAGGCGGCCCCGGCCTTCAGGACGCCGAGCAGAGCCACCACCATGGCGGCGGAGCGATCGGTGCAGACCGCGACCAGAGACTCCGTGCCCGCGCCGGCACGGCGCAGGCGGCGGGCCAGCCGGCCAGCGCGGCGGTCGAGCTCGCCGTAAGTGACGACCTCGTCCTCGCAGACCAGCGCCGGAGCGCCGGGCGCCCGCCGGGCCTGGCGCTCGAACAACTGGTGCACGGTGGCGTCCCCGGGCCACGCGGCCGCGGTGTCGTTGGCCTCGCACAGGAGCTGCGCGCACTCGGTAACGCCGAGCATCGGCAGCTCCCAGACTCGGCGCGCCGGCTGCAACGGGGCGGCGCCCAGAAGGGCCGCCAGGTGGTCGAGCAGGCGCTGGGCGGTGGCGGCGTGGAAAAGGTCGCAGTTGTAGGTCAGACAGCCGGTGAGCCCGCCCGGGGTATCGCGCAGCGACAGGGAGAGCTCAAACTTGGCCGCCGCCAGATCGGGGTCGCTGGCTGCCAGAACGAGGTCACCCAGGGCGAGCGCGCTGGCCGGGGTGTTCTGCAACGCGAACATCACCTGAAACAGGGGTGAGTAGGCGAGGCTGCGCTGCGGTTGCAGCTCCTCGACCAGCCGCTCGAAAGGCAGGTCCTGGTGGGCAAAGGCGTCGAGTGACGCATCGCGCACCCGGGCCAGCAGGGCCGCGAAGCTCGGCTCGCCGGCGAGGTTGGCGCGAAGCACCAGAGTGTTGACGAAGAAGCCGATCAACCCTTCGAGCTCAACATGGTGCCGGCCAGCGACCGGCGTGCCGACACTGACGTCCTCCTGCCCCGAGTAGCGGGCCAGGAGGAGCTGGAAGAGCGCCAGCAGCGCCATGAAGAAGGTCACTCCCTCAGCGCGGCACAGAGCGCGCAGCGACTCGCCGGCCGCGGGCGCCTGGGCGAACAGCCGCGTGCCGCCCCGGAACCTCTGCACCGGCGGCCGCGGCCGGTCGGTGGGCAGCTCGAGACGAGCGGGCGCACCGGCCAGCTGGCGCCGCCAGTAAGCGATCTGGCCGGCGAGCAACTCACCGGCGAGCCACGAGCGCTGCCAGAGCGCATAGTCGGCGTACTGGATGGGCGGCGCCGACAACGGCGACGGCTGGCCGGCAAGGCCGGCCGCATACAGTGCCGCCACTTCGCTCACCAGCACGCCCATCGACCAGCCGTCGCCAACGATGTGGTGCAGAGTGAGCACCACCCTCTGCTCCCCGGCTGCCAGCCGCAGCAGACAGGCGCGCAGCAGCGGCGCCTGGCGCAGGTCGAACGGGCGCGACGCCTCGGCGGCCGCGAGGGATGCGGCCAGCTCACCTCGCCGGCCGGCGTCCAACCCGGACAGGTCGATCACCGGCACGGCCAGGACCGTGGCACCCTCGATCACCTGCGCCGGCTCACCGCCGCGGGCCTCGAAACGGGTGCGCAGCGCCTCGTGCCGCCGCACCACCTCGCCCAGGCTCCAGGCGAGGACCGGCAGGTCGAGGCGGCCGCCGGCTTCGACCACCTGGGCGAGATGATAGGCGGGATTGTCCGGCTCGAGTTCGGCGAGGAACCAGAGCCGCTGCTGGGCGAAGGACAGCGGCAGCCCGCGCGACTCCCACTCCGCGCCGCGCGGCGTGAGCGGTGGCAGGCCGATGCCGCCGCCGGACTGCCGGGCGGCCTCGATCCGCGCCGCCAGGGCGGCCAGCGTCGGAGTCTCGAAAAGGGCCCGCAATGGCAAGTCGACGGCGAAGGCGCGGCGTACCCGCGACACCACCTGGGTGGCGAGCAGGGAGTGACCGCCCAGGGCGAAGAAATGGTCGCCTCCGTTCACCTGCGGAGAGTCCAGCAGGTCCTCCCAGATCGCCGCCAGCACCTCCTCGACAGGGGTGAGCGGCAGCGCAGCGCCGCCGGCCGGCCCGGCCTCGGGACGAGGCTCCGGCAGGGCCTTCCGGTCGAGCTTGCCACTCGGCGTCAGCGGCAGGGCCGTCAGGGTCACGAAGGCCGCCGGCAGCATGAAGTCGGGTAGCCGGCCGGCGAGCCAGGAGCGCAGCTCGCCGGCCGGCGGCACGGTCCGTCCGTCCGCCGCCACCAGGTAGGCCGCCAGGCGGCGATCACCGGGGGCGGCCTCGTACGGCTGCACGGCCACGGCTCGCAGCGCGCCATACGCCAGCAGAGCCGCCTCGATCTCGCCGGGCTCGATGCGGAAGCCCCGCACCTTGATTTGGTGGTCGAGACGGCCGAAGAGCTCCAGCTCGCCATCGCGCCGCCGGCGAGCCCGGTCGCCGGTGCGGTACATCCGCGCTCCAGGCTCGTCCGCGAACGGATCGGGCACGAACTTCTCGGCGGTGAGGTCAGGGCGGCCCAGATAGCCGCGAGCCAAGCCGCGGCCGGCGATGCACAGCTCGCCGGCAACCCCGGCCGGCAGCAGCTCCAGCGCCGCGTCGAGCACATGCACTCGAGTATCGCCGAGCGGACGGCCGATGGCTGGAGGCGACGATTCGCCGCGCGCCGGGCGGCCGATCGTCGAATAGGTGGTGTCCTCCGAAGGGCCATAGAGGTTGAGCACCCGGCGGACCGGCGTCTGCGCATAGATGAGTTCGACCAGAGGCTGCGGCAGGACCTCCCCCGCCAGGTTGATCGTCTCGACCCCGGGCGGCACGGCGCCGAGCCGCAGCAGCTCGGAGAGCGCCGACGGCACGGTGTTGATCAACGTGACCTGGGAGGCCATGGCGAGCCCCGGCAGCGCCAGCGCGTCGGCGGCCAGGATCACCCGGCCGCCACAGGCCAGTGGCACGAACAGCTCGAAGACCGAGAGGTCGAAGCAGATGGAGGTGGCGGCCAGCACTCCCGCCAGCTCGCCCGGAGTGAAGGCCTGCCGCGCCCACTCGAGGAGCGCCGCGGCGCTGCGGTGCTCGATGCCAACGCCCTTGGGCCTGCCGGTGGAGCCGGAGGTGTAGATGACATAAGCCAGGGCTCCCGGCTCGGGCTTCTCCTCCAGATCCTCCGGCGGGCGGGCGAGGATCGCCGGCGCCTCGCGGTCCAGGCAGAGCGTGGGCACCTGCGGCGTCGGCAGCCGTGCCAGCAGCGCCTCCGAGGTGACCAGCAGAGACGCCCGGCTGTCCTCCAGCATGAGCTCCAACCGCGCCGAGGGATAGGCGGGGTCGAGCGGCACGTAGGCCCCGCCGGCTTTGAGGATCCCCAGCAGAACGGCCAGGAGGTCGAGCGAGCGGTCCAGGCAGACGGCCACCAGGCTCTCATTCCCTACCCCGCAGGCGCGCAGGTGCCGGGCCAGCCGGTTGGCGTTCGCGTTGAGCTCGCGGTAGGTCCAGACCCGGGCGTCGTCGCAAACCGCCGGAGCCAGCGGCGTGCGCCCGACCTGCGCCTCGACCGCCTCGACAATCGAGCCCAGGGCGTCGCGGCCGGTGGCGCTGTCGTTCCATTCGGCGAGCAGTTGATGGCTCTCGGCGTCGCTGAGCGCCGGCCACTGCGAGAGGCGCGCCTCCGGCTGCGCCACAGCGCTCGCCAGCAGGCGCGTGAACTGCCGGCCCAGGCGCTCGACGGTGGTGGCGTCGAAGAGCGCGACGCTGTATTCCAGGTAGCCGTCGAGCTCCCCATCGGTCCCTGGACGCAAAGCGAGCAGCAGGTCGAGCTTGCTGGTCTTGTTGTCGATCTCCCGCACGCTCACGGCGAGACCGGGGAGACGAGGCGCCAAAGCCTCCTCCTCCAGGCTGAGCATTACCTGGGCCAGGGGGGTGGCACCCAGGGAGCGCTCCGGCGCCAGCTCCTGCACCAGCCTGGCGAAAGGCAGCTCCTGGTGCGCGAAAGCGCCCGCGACCGTCTCGCGCACCCGCGCCAGGAGCTGCCGCAGGCTGGGATCGCCGGCGAGGTCGACGCGCAGGACCAGGGTGTTGGCGAAGAAGCCGATGAGGCCCTCGAGCTCCGAGCGGTTGCGGCCGGCAGCCGGAGTGGCGAGGACGACGTCGTCCTCGCCACAGGAGCGTGCCAGCCAGCGGCAGAACACCGCCAGCAGGACCATGAACGGCGTGGCCTGCTCGCGCTCGGCGAACCGGCGCACCGCGGCGGCGAGCGGCGGAGAGATGGACAGCCGCCGCCGGTCTCCCTCCGCCGGGGCTGCGGCGGGCCGCGCGCGGTCGGCCGGCAGCGTCAGCACCGGCAGCTCGGAGAGCTGCGCGCGCCAATAGGCGAGCTCTCCGGCGAGAGCCTCGCCTTCCAGGCGCCCCCGCTGCCACACCGCGAAGTCGGCATACTGGATCGCCAGCGCGGGCAGCGCCGCCGGCCGGGCGGCAATGCGGGCGGCGTAGAGCTCGCCGATCTCGCCGATCAGCACCCGCGCCGACCAGCCGTCGGCGACGATATGGTGCAGGACGAGGAGCAGGCAGTGGAGTTCCTCCCCCAGCCACAGCAGGCAACCCCTCAGCAGAGGTCCGCGGTCGAGCTCGAACGGCCGCCGCGCCTCCTGGAGGGCCAGCGTGGCGGCACGCGCATCGCGCTCGGCAGCATCCAGTCCGCGCAGGTCGACGAGCGGCAAGGGGAGCGGCAGGTCCGCCGGCGCGGCAGTGTGGACCACCTGCACCGGCTGCTCCCCGGCCAGGCCGAAGGTCGTGCGCAGCGACTCATGGCGGCCCACCACTTCGCCGAGGCTGGCGGCGAGGGCGCCGCGGTCCAGCGGACCGGCAAGCTCGACGGCCGCGGCGATGTTGTAACTCGCCAGCCCGGGCTCCAGACGGTCGAGCAGCCACAGCCGCTCCTGCGCGAACGACAGCGGAAAGCGCGGGCATTCCCGGTTCTGCTGCGCGATGGGCTCGGCATCGCCTCCCCCCGTCTCCGGCCGCAGCCGATGGAGCAACGCCTTGAGCCGCTCGGGCGAGAGCTGGGAGATCCGTTGGGCCAGCTCGCTCAACGCCGGAGGTCCCCCCTGAGCTCAATGTTCGCCTTCCAGACCATCATTTGCTCGCCAGCAGGTCGCGCACCTTCCGCGCCAGCTTGATCCCGTCGTACTCCCGATCCGCAGGAAGCTTGCCGTACCAGAACTTGTGCATGTAATCGTCGAGCGGCGGCAACTCGCCCGTCCAGGTGGCGTGGGCCGGGAAGAGGAAGAAGATGCTGTACGCCGGGGGCTGGAGGTGCATCGGCTTGCTGAAAGACTGGATCAGCTTCTCGTCGGGTAGCCAGTAGTGAATGACCCGGCTGTCTTCGAGATCGAGGGCCGCCTTCTGCGCCGCCTCCTCGGTCTCGTCCTTCTGCATCGGTCCCCACACTACGTAGAGGCGCAACCGCGGATCGTCGACCTGCTCCATCAGGTATCTCTGCGTCAGACGCGCCTCCGACAAACATTTGTGGCAAGTCGGCGACAGCATGACCAGCAGGCGCACGTGGTCGGCATCGCGGTTGAACTGCTCGCGCAGCTCGTGGCCGTCAAGCGACAGATTGCGCACCGGATGCGCGAGCACCGGCGCCGGCTTGCGCTTGAAGTAGATGGCATAGTGCTTGCCCGCCTCCTCCATGTCCCCATCGAGCCGCTTGCCGTCCGCGGACAGCGTCGCCTTGACCAGGGAAGAGCCGGCGTCATCCCTGTAGACGAAGGAGAGCTCTGAGCCTTGGGCCTTCACCTCGAGCAAAGGATGGTCCTCGACGTGCGCGATGGGCAGGCTGGCCAGGCCGACCAGCTTCCCGTCCGGGTTGGCGATGAGTTGCAGGACGATATCGCCTTCCTGAACCGCCCTGACGGTCACGATCGCTCCCTCCCAACGCCCCTCGAAGCGGCTGACGCCGGCCCCCTGGGCATGGATCGCCGTACCGGCCCCCAAGGCGAGGGCGAGCAGAAGAAAGACCTGCTTCATCTTCATTTTCATTCCGAAATCTCCTTTCGTCAGCTCCATGAATCCGGACGCTACCGGCCGGCCGCTCCGGTGTCCTCGCCCTCCAGGGCGGCCAGCGCCTCGATCAACATCTCCTCGCTCACCTGGTCGACGATCCGCTGTGTCACATGGGTGGCGAGCTGCGCGACGGTCGGCTCGCGAAAGATCGTCTGCAGCGGCAGCTCCACCCCGACGAGGTCGCGCAGCCGCGACTGCATCTGCGCAATTTGCAGCGAGTGGCCGCCGAGGGCAAAGAAACTCTCGTGAACTCCCACCTGCTCGACGCCGAGGAGCTGCGACCAGAGGTCCGCCAGCAGCTCTTCGAGCGGCGTGCGCGGCGCCATCGCGCCCTCGACGCGCCGCCCTGCCTCGGGAGACGGCAGAGCGGCGCGGTCGACCTTGCCGTTGGCGGTCAACGGCAGGCGCTCCAGCGCCACGAACGCCGACGGCACCATGTAGTCCGGCAGCAGCGCACCGAGAAAATCCCTGAACCCGGCCGCCGCCGGCGGCTCTGGGCCGGCGGCCACGAAGTAGGCCACTAGGCGCTGGCCGGCGGCGGCATCGTCACGCAACATGACCAGCCCCTCCCGCACCTCGGGATGGCGCAGCAGCACCGCCTCGATCTCGCCGAGCTCGACGCGGAAGCCGCGGATCTTGACCTGATGGTCGAGCCGGCCGAGGAAGTCCAGGCTGCCGTCGCGCAGCCGGCGGGCACGGTCGCCGGTGCGATAGAGGCGCGCCCCCGGCTCGGCGGCGAACGGCGAGGGGATGAACACCTGCGCCGTCAGCTCGGGGCGGCGCAGATAGCCGCGCGCCAGCCCCAGCCCGGCGAGGTGGATCTCGCCGGGGACACCGATCGCCACCGGCTGCAGGCCGGCGTCAAGCAGGAAGACCCGCACGTTGTCGATCGGCCGCCCGATGGGGGGTGGCAGCGTCGCTTCGGCCGCCGCGGCGACCGGCGCCGCGGTAGCCACCACGCTGTTCTCCGTCGGCCCGTAGTGATTGATCAGGCGGGGACCTCCGGCCGGGGCCGCAGCGCGCAGCCGGTCGCCGCCGGTGAGCAGGGCGCGCAGCCCGAGCTCGAGCGGCGCCGGCTCCGCCAGCACGGCCTCCGCCAGCGGCGTGGGCAGGAACGCCAGGCTGAGCTGCGAGCGGGCAAGCCAGCCGCGGAGCACGGCCGGCGCGGCCAGCACCTCGCCGGCCGCGGCGCCGATCAGCCGCAGGCTCGCGCCCGCCGTAAGGTAGGGCCACACCTCCCAGACCGCGGCGTCGAACGCCGGACCCGCCAGTTGCGTGGCGCGGTCGGCGGCGGTGATGCCGTAGGTCCGCTGATGCCAGCGCACCAGGTTGAGGAGGCCGGCATGCGGCACCGCCACCCCTTTCGGCCGGCCGCTCGAACCGGAGGTATAGATGACGTAGGCCAGGTTCTCGGGATGGAGGCGCCGCGGCGGAGTGTGCGCGGGCCCGGCACCGGCAGCGAGCGGGTCGACGCAGAGTCCGGCCGCGCCGCCGGCGAGGATTTCGTGCCAGGGCTCCAGGGTCAGCACCACAGCCGGCGCGGCGTCGGCCACCATCTCGCGCAGGCGCTCCAGCGGGTGGCTGGGATCGAGCGGCAGATAGGCGCCCCCGGCCTTGAGGACGGCCAGACCGGCGACGATCATCTCCGGCGAGCGCGGCATGCAGACCGCCACCGGCACCTCAGCCGCGACGCCGAGCGCGCGCAACCGGTGGGCCACGCCGTTGGCCCACCGGTCCAGCTCTCCATAGCTCCAGGTGTGCGCATCGGCGATCAGGGCCGGAGACTCCGGCGCCCGCCGGGCCTGCAGCTCGAACAGATCGCAGACGTTCTCAGCAGCCGCCGGTACCGCCGTGTCGTTCCACTCGAAGAGCAGTTGATGGCGCTCGCCGGCATCCAGCAACGGCAGATCGCGCAGCGGCAGAGCCGGCGAGACGAGCAGCGAGGCGAGCATTTGTGCCAGATGGGCCAGCAGCCGTGCCGCCGTCGCGGGGTCGAACAGGTCGGCGCTGTACTCGAGGGTAGCGACCCAGCCGTTCGGCGACTCGGCGGCCGACAGGCTGAGGTCGAACTTGGCGGTATCGGTGTCGAGGCGGTGGGCGGCGAACTCCAGCCCCGGCAGGCACGGCGGTACCAGGGACGGTTCGAAGGCCACGGTCGCCTGGACCAGCGGGTTGTGGCTCAACGAGCGTTGCGGCTGCACGGCGTCGACCAGCAATTCAAAGGGGAGGCGTCGGTGCGCGTAGGCCGCCAGCAAGTCGTCGCGCACGTGGCCCAGGAGCCCGGCGCCGTCCAGGTCGGGAGCCACCGGCGTGGCCAGTACCAGAACGTTGACGAAGACTCCGAGGAGCGGCTCCAGCTCAAGGCGGTCGCGGCCGTCAACCGGGGTGCCGACCACGATCTGCCGCTGGCCGGTGTAACGGTGGAGCAAGGCGGTGAACGCCGCGCACAGCACGATGAACGAAGTGACACCCTGCCGGCGAACCTCGCCGGCGAGCTCCGGCAGGCCGGGGCCGAGAGCCAGACGCGCCACGCCGCCACGGAAGCTCTGCACGGGGGGGCGCGGGCGGTCGCCCGGCAGCTCGAGCGGCGGCGCCGCGCCCAGCTTCCGGCGCCAGTAGGCCAGCGCCTCGCCCTGCCCCTCCTCGCCGCCGTCGCGGCGCTGCCAGGCGGAGTAGTCGGCGTAGCTTACCGGCAGGAGCGGCAGCACCGCCGGGCGCCTGACCACCGCGGCAGAGTAGAGCTCGCCCAGCTCGTGCAGAAAGAGGGCGAGCGATGTACCGTCGGCCGCGATGTGGTGGACGGTGAGCAGGAGGAGGTGCGCAGCCCCTTCCAGTTGCACTAGGACGGCGCGGAACACCGGCCCGCGTTCGAGGTCGAAAGGGAGCCGAGCCGCGCGCTCACCGAGCCGCCGGGACTCGGCGGCGCGGCGCGGCGCGGGCAGCCCGGCGAGGTCGATAAGACTGAGCTCCCATGGGGCCGCCTCGGCCGAGAGCACCTGCACCGGCCGGCCGTTGCGCGCCGGGAAGGCGGCGCGCAGTACGGCATGCCGGCGCACGATCTCCGCCAGGCTGGCGGCGAACGCCGGCACATCGAGGGCGCCGGCCATCTCGATCGCGAGCGGCATGTTGTAGGCCGCGCTCCCCGGTTGCAGATGGTCAAAGAACCAGATCCGCTGCTGGGCGAAGGAGACGGGCGCCACGGCGGCCGGCGGCAGGGCCGGGATGGCCGCGAACGGCGATTGGGCGGCCGCCCGCGCCGCTTCGATCGCCTGCGCCAGCGACTCGACGGTGGGCGCATTGAACAGCGCCGACAGCGGCAGCTCGACATGGAAGAGATCGCGCAGGCGTGCGATCACCTGCGCCGCCTTTAGCGAGTGTCCCCCGAGCTGGAAGAAGTTATCGCGCACCCCGACCCTGTCGAGCGCGAGAAGACCGGCCCATATCCCCGCCAGCGCCTCCTCTACCGGCGTGCGCGGCGCCACGAAGCCCTCGTTCAGGGGAGAGTGCAGAGGCGGCGGCAGGGCCTTACGATCCACTTTGCCGTTCGGGGTCAACGGCAGGGCCGCGAGCTCGACGAACACCTCCGGCACCATGTAGCGCGGCAGCCGCCCGGCAAGGAAGCGGTGCAGCTCGGCAGCCGCCGGTGCGGGCTCCCCCGACGCGACCACGTAGGCCACGATCAGCGGCTCGCCACCAGGCTCTCGCGCCCGGTAGACCACCGCCGCATCCCGCACTTCCGGATGGCTTCCCAGATGCGCGCGGATCTCGTCGAGCTCGACGCGGAAGCCGCGGAGCTTGACCTGGCCGTCGATGCGGCCCAGGTATTCGACCTCGCCGTCCCGGCGATGGCGCGCCAGGTCGCCGGTGCGGTACATCCGCCCGCCACGCTCGGCCGAAAAAGGCTCCGGCAGGAAACGCTCCGCCGTCAGGTCGGGGCGCCCCCAGTAGCCGCGGGCGAGGCCGTCGCCGGCGATGTAGAGCTCGCCGGCCACCCCCGGGGGCACCGGCTGTAACAAGGCATCGCAGAGATAGAAATGGGTGTTGGCCACCGGCCGCCCGATCGGCGGCGGGCCGGGCGCCGCCACGAGTTCATGCACGCAGGCGTACACCGCGGCCTCGGTCGGCCCATACATGTTCCAGGCGCGGTCGCTCGCCGCCTGGAGCCCGTCGGCCAGCGGCCGCGCCAGGGCTTCGCCGCCGCACAGGGCCCGCAGCCCGGGGAGGCCCCGCCATCCGGCATCCAGCAGCAGGCTCCAGGTGGCCGGCGTGGCCTGCACCACGGTCGGGGCGTATGCCGTCAGGCTGGCTGCCAGCCGCGTTCCGTCCGCCGCCAGCTCGGAAGGCAGGATCACCAGGCGCCCCCCGGAGACCAGCGGCAGCAGCAGCTCGAAGACCCCGATGTCGAAGCAGAGCGTCGTAAAGGACGCGACGATGTCGCGGTCCGTCACCCCGAGCTGCGGCCCCAGGCCGGCGAACAGGTTGACCAGCGCGCTGTGGGGCACCGCGACCCCCTTCGGCTGACCGGTGGAGCCCGACGTGTACAGCACGTAGGCGAGGTCTTCCGGCTGCGGCGACCGCCCCCGCCGGCTGCCCTCCCCGCCCGGCTCGTCGCCAACCTGTACCAGCGCAGGCGCCGCCTCTCCCAGGCCATGCACGAGGTCAGCCGCGGCGGCGTCGCCGAGCAGCCAGCGCATCCCGGAGTCACGGCAGATCTGCCGCAGGCGCGCCGGTGGATAGAGAGCGTCCAGGGGCACGAAAGCACCGCCTGCCTTGAGCACCGCCAGCACGCTCACCACCAGGTCCGCCGACCTCTCCTTGAAGATCCCGACCCGCTCCTCAGGCACGACACCCAGGCGGCGCAGGGTGTCCGCTAGGGCATTGGCGCGGTCGTCGAGCTGCTCGTAGGTCAACCGGTGGTCGCCCGCCACCACCGCCGCGGTTTGCGGCGTGCGCGCCACCTGGCGCTCGAACAGCTCGTGTACGCAGGCCGCGCGCGGGTACCCGCGCGCGGTGCTGTTCCATTCCGCGGTCATCTGGTGGCGCTCGGCAGGCGACAGGAGGGGAAGGTCGCACAGGCCGCGCTCCGGATCGGCGGCAATCTCGGTCAGCAGGGTGATGTAATGCCCGAGAAGGCGCCGCGCCGAGCTCGGATCGAACAGTGCGGTGTCGTAGACGAGCCGCGCGACCGGGGTGTCGCCCATCTCGGCCACCGTCAGCGTCAGATCGAGCTGGCTCGCCCGGGTGGCGAGCGGCATCGACTCGAGCGCCAAGGCGCCAAGGTCGAGGCGCGCTCCCGGCTCCCCCACCGCCAGTGCGGCGAGCGCGGTCGCCGCCGCGGGCGGGCGGTGATGCACGAACATCGCCTGGAAGAGCGGCGAGCGCGATGGGTCGCGGTCCGGCTGCAGGCGCTCGGCGAGCAGCGAGAAAGGATAGGACTGATGGGCCAGCGCGCCGAGGGCGGTCGCGCGCGTCTGGGCGAGGAGCCCGGCGAAGTCCGCGACCTCCGCGCACCGTGCCCGCAGCACCACGGAGTTCGCCAGGTAGCCGACGACCTCGGCGAGCTCACCGGCGACACGGCCGGAGGCCGGCGAGCCGATGGCCAGCTCGGCCTGGCCGGTATAACGATGGAGCAGCACCTGGAAGGCGGCGAGCAGCGTCATGAAGACCGTCGCCGAGCGGTCGCGCGCCAGGGTGTTCAGAGCCGCGGCCAGCCCGCGGTCGAAGCGCAGCGAGCATGCGGCACCGCGGAAGCTCTGCTGCCGCGGCCGCGGCCGGTCGAGCGGCAGGTCGAGATCCGGCAGCTCGCCGGCGAACTCCTCGCGCCAGTAGGCGAAGCTGCGCTCCCCCTCCTCCGAGGCGAGCAGCCGGCGCTGCCAGCGCACGAAGGCGCCGTACTGCGCACGCGGACGCGGCAGGCCGGAAAGGCAGTCGCGGCCCTGGGCGAAACCGGTGTAGAGCGCCGCCAGCTCGCGGACCAGCAGCCCCGCCGACCAGAAGTCGGCGGCGATGTGGTGGATTACGACCAACAGCACGGGCTCCCCGGAGAGCCGCCGGAAAAAGCTCACCCGTAGCGGCGGCTCCCTCGACAGGTCGAAAGGCCGGTGCGCCTCCGCCGCCAGCCGCGCCGCGAGCTCGTCCGCGCTCCACCCATCCGCGTCCACCTCGGCGAAGGCCACCTGCCCGCCAGGCGCCACGCTGCGCACCGGCGTGTCCAGCTCGCCGAGCGGGAAGGTCGTGCGCAAGGCCTCGTGCCGCCGGCTCAGCTCCTGAAAGGCATCGCGCAGGGCCCCGGCATCGATCGGACCGAGGACGCGCAAGGCCGCCGCAAGGTTGTAGGCGGCACACTGGGGGGCTAGGCGCTGCAGAAACCAGAGCGACTGCTGCCCCATGGACAGTGCCGCCGCCTCGTCGGCGGGGGCGGTTCCCGGCGCCCCGGCAGCGGGCGCCGCCCCCGCGTCCAGCCGCAGGACCAGCTCTTCCATCACCTCCGCGAGGGTGATCCCCGCCAGCAGACGTACCGGGTCGAGAGAGACGCCGAGGCCCTCCTCGGTGGCGTTGCCGATCTCCTGCGCTGCCAGCGAATCGAGGCCGAGAGCAGTCAGCGGTTGCGAGGGATCGACGAGCCCCGGGGGAATGCGCAATGCCTCCGCGATCCGCCCGCGCAAAAAGGATTCGATCTCTTGACGCCTCCACGGACCGGCGACGTCCGGCGGAGTCCCGGCTGGGGCTGAGGGGTGTACCGCGCCGGCGGTGAGCGCGCTCCTGGCGAGGACCGCCAGCTCGCCGGCGACGTAGAGCTGGCGGCAGGCCTGGCGCCGCACCTTGCCGCTGGTGGTCTTCGGAATCGTGCCCGCCCGCACCAGGACCACCTCGAACGCACTGACCTCGTGCTCCTCGGCGATGGCCTGGCGCATCGCGGCGACGATCTCCCCCATCTCCTCGGGAACGACCCGTGCCTGGCGCTCGACCTCCTGCGCCACCACGAGGCGCTCCTCGCCGTCCAGATCCAGGGCGAAAGCCGCACCGCACCCGGGCCGCAGAGCCGGATGGCTGCGCTCGGCCGTGAGCTCGATATCCTGGGGGTGATGGTTGCGCCCACGGATGACGATCAGATCCTTGAGCCGACCCGTGACGTAGAGCAACCCGCAGCTCGCGAAGCCGAGATCGCCGGTGCGCAGGTAGTGCCCTTCCTCACGGCCGGGAAGCGTGCCCTCGAAGGTCTCGGCCGTCGCCTTCGGCTGGCGCCAATAGCCCTGGGCCGCCGTGTCACCCCGCACCCAGATCTCCCCCACCTGGCCGGCAGGACATTCGCTCCCGCTGCACGGGTCGACGATTCGGACCCGCGTCTCCCTGTCGATCCGGCCGCAGCTCACCAGCCGCCGCGACCGCGGCGCCTGAGGCAGAGCCGGCCGCGCGATCCCCTCTTCCAGGGCCACCGCGTCAACCGTCAAAGAGGTCTCTCCGTCACCGGGACGCGCGGTGGACACCAGCAGGGTCGCCTCGGCCAGCCCGTAGCAAGGGCGGAAAGAGGAGCGGCGAAAGCCGCAGGAGGCGAAGGCCGCTGCGAACCGGTCCAAGGTCTCCGCGCGCACCGGCTCCGCACCGTTGAAGGCGACCTCCCAACTGCGCAGGTCCAGGGCTGCCTTGTCTTCGTCGGCGATGCGCCGGACGCACAGGTCGTAGGCGAAGTTGGGGCCACCGCTGGTCGTCGCCCGATACCGTGAAATGGCCTCCAGCCATCGCACCGGCCGCTGCAGGAAGGCCATCGGCGACATCAGGATGCAGCGCGATCCGCTCCAGATCGGCTGCAGCAGATTGCCGATCAGCCCCATGTCGTGGTAGAGCGGCAGCCAGCCCACGATGATCGAGGCTTCCGATTGATCGAACGCCTCCTGGATCAAGGCCTCGTTCCGGCCCAGGTTGCCGTGGCTCACCAGAACTCCCTTCGGCGCCGCCGTCGAGCCGGACGTGTACTGGAGGAAGGCCAGGCTGTTGGCATCGACCGCGGGCTCTTGCCAGCGCTCCGCCAATTGCGGAGGGAGATCGTCGGTGCTCAGGCACGACAGGTGTGCCAGCGCCGGCTCTTCGGCAAGCCACCCCGCCAGCCGCTGGCGCCACGCGGCGGGCACCAGGGCCAGGCGTGGCTGCGCATCGGCGACGATCGCCGCCAGGCGCGCCAAGCCGCGACGGCGCTGGGGTGGGACCGCCGGAACGGGCACCACACCGGCATACAGGCAGCCCAGGAAGGCGCTCAGGAATTCCAGACCGGGCGGAAACAAGAGCACCGCCCGCTCGCCCTGCATCCGGTGCTCCTGGAGTACCACCGCGATGGTTCGCGCCTGCTCGTCGAGCTCGCCAAAGCTGAGATGCGCGAGCTCCTCGCCCTCGTCCAGGAAGGAAAAGGCACGGCGGCCGGGAGTGCGCTGCGCCCACAAACGCAGACGCCCCGGCAGCATCGCGGGCGAGAACACCAGTTTCAAGTCGCGCCCGGCAGCGATCACGCCATCTCCTGGCGCATCATGAACGCCTTCTCGCCAAAGGTTTCCAGGTATACGTCGGCCGGGCCATCGAACTCGACCTGCCCGTAGTCCAGCTTCACGATGCGGTCTCCGAGCTCGTAATAGCGATCGTCGTGACTGATCGCGATGACCGTTTTGCCACGCGCCTTCAGCTCGGGCAAAAGCTTCAGATAGAAGAGCTTCTTGAACTGGGGATCCTGGTCCGCCGCCCACTCGTCGAACAGATAGATCGGCCGGTCCTCGAGGTAGGCGGTGAGCAGGGCCAGGCGCTTCCGCTGTCCCTGGGACAGATCGAGGGTCGACAGCCGGCCATTCTCAACCTTCACTTTGCGGTCGAGGAGAAGATTGCTCAAATAGCCGCGAGCCCGCTCATCGAGCTGCGGGGCGTCCAGGCCATGGAGGAGCTCGAAAAGAAAGAAATCCTGGAAGACTGCCGAGAAGAGCTGGCGGTACTGATCCCGTCCCTCGTCATTCACCACGACGCCGTCCAGACGGATCTCGCCGCTCTCGGGGATGTACAGGCCGGTGAGCAGCTTGGCCAGGGTGGTCTTGCCGCTACCGTTGCCGCCCACCAGGAAGATGAGCTCCCCCGCCGCGATTTTGAGATCGATGGGGCCCATCGTGAACTGGTCCTCCTCCTGCTCCCGGAAGTAGGAATGCCGCACGCCTCGCAGCTCCAACTCGCTCCAGCGAGTCGACGGCGGCGCCAGCTCTTCAGGAGTGGGATCCTGCGCGCTCACCGACAAGTCCCCCCCCAGCTCCTCGACCCTCCCGACGGCGATGTTGGCGCGCGAGATGCCGGGCAGGTACGTCACGATGACCTCGACGGGGCTCAGCATGTAGAGGATGGCGAGGAGGAAGCCGGTCAGCACGCCCGAGTCGATCGCTACGACGCGCGGGACGCCGAACACAACCGTACCGATGAGGATGAACGATAGGACGCTCGACCAGCCGCTCGCGGCGGCATGGATCGTGTGGCCGATGACGGTGTGGCGGCACATCTCCAGGGAGCTCGCCTCGACGCTGTCGGCGAGGAACGAGCGCCGGCGCTCACGGTGGAGCTTGAGCTCCTTGGAGCCTTCGGTCAGACCGCGCAGGTGAGCCAGTAGAGAATCCCAAGCCCTGCGCATGAGCTCGAAGTGCCTGGCGGCGACGCGCACGGGGAGCAGATAGGAGGACAGCCCGACGACAAAGAAAGCGAGCACGAGTAGGAGCAGTTGCCACGAGAGCCAGCCCATGTAAACCAGGCAACACACCACGATCGTGATGTGCATCGACAACATGGGCAGAGTCCCGAGAGCGTTGCCGATCGTGCCCACGTCCTCGGTCAGGCTGGCGAGCAGGCGAGAGGGACCCAACTGCTCGAGCCTGCGCAACGGCACGGCGAGAATGCGCCGGCAGAGGTCTATGCGCATCTCGTGAAACATCCTCTGGCTCACCCTCACGAGCAGCGCGTTGGAAACGAACCGGGCAACCGGCAGGAGCACGAGGAAGCCGAGGAACCAGAGCAGGATGCCCTGGGAGCTCTGCGTGCCCCGGTGGACGGCCTGATTGATCAGAGCGATGAACGCCGTGCTGGCGACACCGCTCAGGATGCCTGTGACCACGATTAAAGCGATGAACGCTCGCGTGCGGCCGTCGCGCGCGGAACGCATGAAATAAGAGATCAGTTTGACAAGGTCTGACATGTTTCAAACGCCGGGATGCTCGGATAGAGACTCAGGGCGTGGCCTGCTCTTGACTGACGGGCTCGGCCATTCCCACCAGGATCTGCCGCGCTCCCGTGTAGGGTGCCCGGCCGTGGGCGACCAGCATGTTGTCGAGCATCAACAGATCCCCGTGCTGCCAGGGGAAGCTGACGGTCTCGGCGTGATAGGCCGCACGCAACTGATCCAGGACTTCCGGCTCGATCGGCGAGCCGTCGCCATAGTAGGTGTTCGTCGGCAGCTCGCCGTCCTCGAATTCGCTGAGCAGAGTCTCCCGCACCACCGGGTCCAGGGTCGAGACGTTGAAAAACGTCGCATGATTGAACCACACCAGCTCCGCCGTCTTCGGGTGCCGGGCAAGAGCCTGGCGGACCGCGCGGGTGCGTAGCCGGTCGCCGTCCTTCCACTCGGTCTCGATTCCCTTCTCCCGGCAGTGGCGTTCGATCGTGCCCTTGTCCGTGGTCTGGAACACGGTGTGCCAGGAGAGGCCGAAGCCGTCGCCGAAGTTGCGGACGTACATCCACCTCCGCTCGGCGAAACGGTCCCGGATCTCCGGCGAGATACGCGCCAGCACCTTGCGGACATCCGCGATGGGCGTCTCGCCGCCGGTCTCGGGAGCCTGGCGGCAAAAAAAGAAGATCTTCAGCGGCCACTCCTGCTGGTAGGAGTTCTCGTTATGGAGAAAGATCATCTGGCTGGGTGGATAATCCGTCGAGGTATAGATATTCCCCTTCACGGCGTGGCGCGGCGAGGAGCGCTCCCGGTACTCCAGGGACTCGCCGGAGACGGCGCGGATGAATGTCTCCAGATCCTCGGGCTCCTTCAGGTTGAAGCCGCGGAAAAGAATACCGCCGTGCTGCTGGAGCTTCTGCTCGAGCAGTTCGCGGTGCGAGGCGGCCCACGCCTCGAGATTGACCCCGGGACCGGACGGCTCCGCAAGCAATGGCAGCTCGCCGGTCGGCAGCACGCCGAAGCGCACCAAGCTTTCGCCGGATATCGTCACGGCGCGCCGTTTGACAGTACCCAGGCTTTTCAACGCTGGAGCTTCAGGTTGGCCGTCACCGGTCTTCACTGCCATCTCCTTTAAACGGCTCACTTGAGCGACACTGGTTTCACGATCCGCGGCCGAGTCGTCCCGCCGCGTGGCATCGAGCTCCACGAGATCTTCATTCCAGAGATGCTCGACCGTCCCGAAATGCTCGCACACCCACTCGTCGCAAAAGAGGGTTTCCAGATACCGCTCGCCGCGATCTGGGAGGATCGCGACACAGGTCGTCCCGTCGGGTATGCGGTCTTTCACCTTCTCGATCGCCGCGAGCACGCCGCCGGACGAGCCGCCGGCCAGGATCGCCTCGCGTGCGATCAACCGCCGGCAACCGACGATGCAGTCCAAGTCGTCGACATGGACACATTCGTCAATCATCGAGAGATCGCACAAGGGCGGCCGCAGGCCTGCTCCGAGACCCGGGACCAATCGCTTGGCCCGGACATCGCTGAAAATCAGGCTTCCCCGCGCGTCGACGGCGATCACCCGCGTAGCGAGGCCGTGATCCCGCACGTACTCGCTGCATCCCCGGATCGTGCCGCAGGTGCTGGTGGCGACGAAAAGGAAGTCCACCCGGCCGCCGAGCGCCATCGCCACCTCATGCATCGTAGAGGCGTAGTGCGAGTGAGAATTTTTTTGATTTGCGTATTGATTGGGCCAGAACGCATTGCCATTCCGGGCAACCAACTCGCGGACCCGGTTGAGCCGAGCCTGAAGGAACTCGCCGGTCTCGGGATCGGGCTGCTCCACGAGATCGATCTGCGCCCCGTAGGCCCGCAGGATCTGCAGGTTGGCCGCCGCGGTCTTGGGGTCGACCACGCAGAGGAAGTGCAGACCGTAGTAGCGGCAGGCCTGAGCCAGGCCGATCCCCATGTTCCCGGAGCTCGACTCGATGATGAGGGTATCCCGGCCGATCACCCCGGAACCGAGAGCGTCCTCCAGGATGGCAAGCGCCGGCCGGTCCTTGATGCTTCCCCCCGGATTGAGCGCCTCCAGCTTGGCGAAGAGGTTGAAGCCCGCGCCGGGGACGAACCGCCGGAGACGGACGAGAGGAGTTCCCCCGATGGTCGAGAGAATACCGTCGCGAAGGTTGCCCGTTTCCTCAAACGAGAAACAGGTTTCCGGGACCCGGATTCTCGCGGATTTTCCCGCGGTTTCAGAGTGCAAAGGCGAGCCCGTCGGAGAGGCGGGGGAATCACTAAGTGAAAATTCGGTCCTCTTGAATTGCATTCCGGTTCTGCTCAGACGTAATTAAATTCTATGCCCGGCCGTTGAGGCACCAGTCGAGGACGGCCATGGCACTCGTCATCTTGTGATACGACTGCCGGAAAGCAATGCTCTCCGGCCCGTCGAGGACCTCATCGGGAGGGATTCCCGCGCCTCGGCCGGGCCGATCTCGTCGAGCAACCGGCTACCAAGCCGTTCCCGCCACCAGCCGAGTTGGCGAACCCGATGGCGCTGCTCGGACTGCGCGAGCAGCGCCAACTCGTGCTGAAGGTAGTGGTCAATCGCTTGGGCGACCGTCCGGCGCAAGCCCAGAAGGCGGCCCCGCCGCAACTCGGACTCGGTGTGCTGCGCCCAGATCCGGGCGTCGGTCTTCCGTGCGAAGGTCTCCGAGACCTGCGGTCGTCCCTTAAGGCGGATCTTGACCCGGTAAGCCACCGAGCCGTCATCGTTTCTCCTCTCCTCAATCGTTGCCATACCCGGCCTCCAGTGTCCCGCCAGTGTCCCGCCAGAGCGAAACAAAGTCAAGGGACCTCGCAGCAGGAGGAACTCAAACCATTGAGAGTATTGGATTTCGCGGTGGTGGGCCGTCAGGGACTCGAACCCTGGACCCGCGGATTAAAAGTCCGCTGCTCTACCAACTGAGCTAACGGCCCCCAGGGCGGGGAGTATATCCCAACCGGGGACGGCGGGGTATCCTGAGCCAGGATCGCCTCTGCCGGGGCTTGAATCTGGATGTCACCGGCGACCCCTTCAACCCGTGGGACGGCGGCGACGTCGTGCTTTACGGCGTGTATGGCAACCGTGGGCCCGTCCTCTCCGCGCAAGCGAGCATCGACTACTTCCTCAAGCTCGACGGGCTCGGCGGTCCTCCGGCAAGGACGCAGTTTCCCGACACCGACCCGAACGATGGCAGCACCGCCGAACGCCAACGCTGGACCGCCCCCGGCAAGCGCAATTTCACGTTCATCAGGATTCAAGGCGGGGGTCACGGCGTACCCCATCCCGCCATGCACGGCCCACGCCTGCTCGGCAACTCCAATCGCGACTTCCACGCCGCGCACGAGATCTGGGAATTTTTCCAGCAGGCACCGTGACCACTCCAGACGGCCGAACGTGTTACAACCCCGAGCCGCCGGCCGGCTGACGCCCCGACACCGGTCCCGAGTCCGGCGACGGACCGTAGGGGGAGACGTAGTCCTCACGTGGAATCACGGGCGCGCTCTTGTCATCGCCCGGCTCCCGCACGGCCGGCAGGATGTACCGGGGAGGGAGGTTTTGTGAAGTGTTGACCGTGCCTTTGCTGCTGTAGTTGCCGGCGTAGCTGGCGATGATGAGGTCGAGCTCCGGGATCACCATCACGCTCTGGCCCCCCGCGCCGCCGGCGAAGAAGGCGTGCACGGTGCGATCCTTGTAGGGGTAGTCGATGCCCCACCAGAGATATCCGTAATAAATGCCGCGTAGGTGATACAGGCGCGAGGACGCACGGGTCACATAGTCGCGGCTGAGAATCCTGCGGCCCTGCCACGTTCCACCGTTGAGCATGAGCTGACCGAGCTTCATGAAATCGCGCGGCAGCAACTGCACGCCGCCGCCGCCATACGGGTGCCCCGCGGGATCCAGCGGCCAGCCGTAGCGATCGATCTTCATGGGAGCCCCGAGCAGGCGGTCGAAGGTGTCCAGCGGGGATTCACCCGTCGCACGGCTCACGACGCCGAGGGCGAGGTTGGGATTGATGCTGCAGTAGATGGATTTTTCACCGGGCGCCCAGGCCATCGGGACCTTCAGCGTGTAGCGGTAGTAGTCCGGCTCGCCGGATTGATCGAGCATGGCGTCTTCGTTGCCGGGCGCGTCCGGGTTGGTGTCGTCGCAGAAGTACCCGGACGACATGGTCAGCAGGTGCTCCAGGGTCATGGCCCGCTTCCGCGGCTCCAGGTCCGCCGGGAAGGTGCCTCCATTCATGATTTCGTAGACGGGAGCCGACAGCTTGAGCGGCGCGCCGGCCTGCATCGCGGCGCCCACGATCGTCGCCGTCACGCTCTTCGCAGCCGAGCGCGTCTCGTGCAGCTTGTCGCGGTGCTCGCCGTGGAAATACTCCTCCAGCACCAGCTTGCCGTGCCGCGCGATCAGAATGCCGTGGATCTCCGGGGTGTCCACGGACTCCATCGGAATATCGATGAGGCTCTGGATGAATTTCTCGATGCCCGCACGATCGATGTTCGCCTCTTCGAGGGTCCCCGTGGGCCAGCCGTCGTCGCGGGCCAGCGGCGGATGATAGACGTAGCGGCCCGGGTTCTTGCCGCGCGGATAGAAGTCGCTCTGCTCGTCGTCGCGGCGGAAGTCATAGCTGCCGCCGCGAAACGGAAAGTTGAGGGTGATCACCTCATTGGCCGCATCGTAGGTTCCGCTGGCCAGCTCGCCCTCCTCCTTCTTTCCCTGACGCTTGCCGATGAGCTTCACGACATTGCCGTCGCGGCCTTCGCGAACGAGGCGATCGACGCCGAGCCAGCCTCCGAAGTCGCGCTCCGGATTGCGCAGGAAGACGCCCAGCGACCCGTCCGGCCGTTTCCGCGCCAGGAGATAGAGGGTGAACACGTCCTCGAAGGGCGCGACCTGTCCGCTCCAGCGGTTCGGACCGTCCGGCTTCAGCTTGACAGGCGAGGCATATTGGCCGCTGAGCGAGCGCGGCGGAAACCAATGGCCGAGAATGGCGCCGGCCTGCAGCCGGCCGCGAAACGATCCCTGGCCGTTCGGCAGCTCGAACGACAGCTCGTTTCCGTCCACGCGGACGGGCAGCGTCCGCCCGATCATCTCGGCGGTGTACGCCGCTCCCGTCCGTTGAACGATCAGTGGGCCGCGGGCAAAGGGTCCGAACCAACGTTTCGCTTTCCAAAGGCCCGCCAAGTCATCCGCCGAAGCGATGGGAACGGCCGCGATGATGATGATCATCAGCAGCATGAGGACGAGCCACGGCGATCGAATCCTGGTCATCGGTTCCCCTCCTTATTCCGCGCGCAGCGCCGACAGCGGGTCCACGCGCGCGGCGCGCATCGCCGGACGCAGGCACCCCACCACGGCGGTCGCGAGACACATCGCCGTGGCGACGGCGATGGTGAGCGGATCCTCGGGCCGCACGCCAAAGAGCAGCGCGCCCATCCCTCGCGCGGCGACGTAGGCCACGGCGACGCCGATCGCAATTCCGGTCAGCGCGAGCGCCAGCCCTTCGCGCAACACCAGTCCGAGGATCTCTCCGGCCTGCGCTCCCAGGGCCCGGCGCACACCCAGCTCCTGGGAGCGCTTCGACACGGTGAAGGTGAGCAGCCCATGAATGCCGAGCCCCGCGATCAGCAGCGCGATCACCGAGAGGGCTCCGAGCAGCCAGAGCTGTGTCCTGCGCGACGCCGTTTCTTCGGCCACGATCTCGGACATCGTGCGCACGTTGGAGATCGGTTGCTCCGGGTCCGCCGACTTGACGATCTCGCGAATCCGCGGCAACAGATTGTTATCCGCGCGCGCGGTCCGCACGACGAGGTCTTTGGGGATGTAGCTGATGATATCGCCGTCGGGCACCTGCTGGTATGGCAGATACACCTGGGGCTCGCTCTGCCGCTCCAGCCCGCGCACCCGGACGTCACCCACCACTCCCACGACCGTACGCTCGTGATTCGCGATGCGGAAACGCTTGCCGATTGGATCCTCGTTCGGCCAATAGCGCTTCGCGAGCAACTCGCTCACCACCGCGACGAAGGGCTGCTCGCGGGTGTCCGTCTCCGCCGTGTCGCGCCCGCGTCGCAGGGGAATGCCAAGCGTCGCGAAGTAGCGCGGTGTGACGTAGCGCAGGCTCACGGTGTTCGAGCTGTCGCGGAGGACCTCCTCTCCCGTGAGCGACACCGGCCAGATGCCGCCGCGCATCGCCATCGGCAGTCCCGTCGTGTATGCGGCGTCGCGCACTCCCGGGAGCGCGCGCACCTCCTCCAGGACGCTGCCGTAGAACTGCGCCCGCCGGGCGGTCGAATCATATTTGGGCAGCGGGAGCGCTGTTTGCAACGTCAGCACGTCGTCCGCAATGAAGCCGGGATCGGTCGTCTGAATGCGCCAGACGGCGCGAATCAATAGTCCCGAGGTGACGAGAAGCACGACCGACGCGGCAACTTCCACGATGACGAGCGCGGCGCGCAGCCGCTGTGTGCGTCCGCCGGCCGTTCGGGCGCCGCCACGCAGCGCGTCGAGCGCGCTGCTCCGCCCTGCCCGCACCGCGGGCGCAAGCCCGAAAGCGAGGCCGGTGAGGAGCACGAACGCCGCGGCGAGGATCAGGACGCGCAGATCCAAAGACGCGTGCTCTGCGATCGGCAGTGAGCTGGGAACGAGGCGCGCGAGCAGCGGCTCGCCGGCCGCGGCGGCCGCGACTCCCACGATGCCGCCGATGAACGCCACCCCCAAGCTCTCGGTGACGAGCTGGCGCACCAGCCGCTCACGCCCGGCGCCGAGCGCGGCGCGGACGGACAGCTCGCGCGCACGGTGCGCGCCGCGCGCCAGAAACAGACTCGCAAGGTTCGCGCAGGCCAGGAGCAGGATGCACAGCGTCGCGCCGCAGAGCGCCAGCACAAGCAGGCGTGAGCGCTCCGAGAGCTCGTCGCGCAGCCCGAGGAGCACGGCGCCGATGTCCTTGTTCTCCTTGGGGTATTGTCGCTCGAGGCGGGCGCTCACCACCGCCAACTCCCGGCGCGCCTGCCCGGCCGACACGCCCGGACGCAGGCGCCCGACCACTTCGAGGTAGGTGTCGCTGCGATCGGTGAAATCTTTTTCGCGCAGGACGAGCGACGTCCAGGCTTCGACGGAGCGACTGGGGAATTGAAAGGACGCCGGCATTACGCCGGTCACCGTGTGTGGCACGCCATCGAGACGCACGGACTTGCCGATCACGCCGGGATCGCCGCCGAATTGCGATTTCCAGAGCGCGTGGCTGAGCACGGCGAACTGTCCCGTCCTCGCCTCTTCCGTCGTGAACACGCGGCCGATCAGCGGCGCGACGCCCAAGAGCGGCAGCAGCTCCGGCGTCGCCCGCACGGTCTCCAGCCGCCTTGGCTCGGCGGCGCCCACGAGGTTCGCGGCGCGGCGCCAGTACGCGCCCATCCCCGAAAACGAGGACGTCATCGCCTTCCAATCGCGATAATTCGCGGGGGACACCTCGTTGGTCCCGGAGCCAAAGCTCTGCCAGAGCTTCACCAGCCGGCCGGCATCGGCGTACGGCAGCGGCCGCACGAACACGAAATCCGCGAGCGAAAAAACCGCCGTGTTCGCCCCCACGCCGAGCGCGACGACCAGCACGGCGGTGAGCGCGAAGCCCGGTGTGCGCCACAGCGAGCGCGCGGCGTAGGCGAGGTCCTGCCGCAGGACGTCCCAGTGCGCCGCGACCGCGTTGGGGATCACGTCCGCGAGCGCCGTCAGGACGATCATCACCGCGGCCAAGGGGCCGGAGAGCTCGCGCGTCCGCTCGCCGAAGGCATAGCAGAGCTCATCGCGATACTCGGCGCGAAAGGACGAGGGATAGAGGCGCAGCAGCGTGTGATAGAAGCGCATCACGCCGTCTCGGGTTTGAGCCCGCGCGCACGGGCCAGCCGCACGAGCTGGGACAGGCGTCGCATTTCGGCGCGCGCCACGTCGATGCCGAAGGGTGTGAGGCGGTAGTAGCGCCGCCGCGGGTCGTCGGCCGCCGTGCGCCTCCTCGCGACCTCGGCGATGAGCCCCTGCTCGACCATGCGGGCGATCGAGCGATAGAGCGTGCCGGCGCTCAGGCGCAGCTCGCCCTGGGTGCGCGCTTCGACGTCCTGGATGATGGCGTAGCCGTGGCGTTCCTCGTCGAGGAGCGCGAGGAGGATGTGGAAGGTGGCGGGTGGCAGCGGCAGGAGGTCGTCTACGAGCTCGCGATCGTTCTTCATGCCCCGAGTATAGCCACGATGGCTATACTCGTCAAGGCCATAGTGAGAAATGGTGCCATCGAGCGGCCTGGCACTACCCAAGCCCGGGCAGCCCAGCTATACTCTGCCGATGCTCCGCCGGATCGCCCTCTTCGCCTTCGCCGCTCTCACCGCCGCCCTTTGCGCACACCGCGCGGCGGCGCAGCCGTTCGACTTTCCAGGCGCGGCGGTCGAAGATTCCGCGGCGCTCTCCAAGGCCATGCCCGGATTGGCCCAAGTGGTGATCGCCGTCTACCGCGAGGAGGATCGGAGCCATCGCGGCCAGTATCTCGACAACCTGTTTCGCCTGCAACTGGTCGCGGGCCGGTACGCGGAGGCGTCCGAGACCCTGACGTCGCTGCGCGCCTTGCAGGCGGGCAGCGTCTCGCCGCGGGCCGGAGCGAACAACGTTCAGTACGAAATCCTCGCCCGGGCCAAGGTGGAGCAACGCGCGGAGGGACCGTCGTTCGAGGAAGCGTTCCAGCGCTCGTTCCGCGAAGCGCTCGGCCGGCTGGACGACCGCACGTCAGCCCTGGTGATGCGCGCGCTCAGCCTCGTCGATCCGTCTGCGTTGCAGCGCGATCTGCAAAACGATCTGGGACAGCAGAAGGGGAGGAGCGCCATCTCGCTGCCGGACGCGCTGCGGCTGATCCGCGCCTATCAGGTCGCGGAGGCCTACCGCAGCTTCGCGCCGTTGACGGCGCCGCTGATCGCCGAGGACGATGGCCGCCGTTACTTCATCGACCGGGACGTCGCGGTGAGGACGCCGGACGGCGCCACCGTCTGCACGCTGGTCGTGCGTCCCCGCACGTCCTCCGGACGCCTGCCGGCCCTGCTCAACTTCACCATCTATGCCGATCCCGACAAGCTGCTGAGCGAGGCACGGCGGTCGGCGTCCAACGGCTATGCCGGCGTCGAAGGCCTGACACGCGGCAAGGGGTGCAGCCCCGACCCACCCGTGCCCTACGAGCATGACGGCACAGACGCGGCGGCGGTGATCGACTGGATCAGCCGGCAGGCGTGGAGCGACGGCCGGGTGGGCATGTACGGCGGCAGCTACGAAGGCTTCACACAATGGGCCGCGGCCAAGCACAGGCCCAAGGCGCTGAAGGCCCTCATGCCGTCGGTGACCGTGGCCCCGGGGATCGACGTGCCCATGGATGGCAACCTTTTCCTCAGCTTCGTGTACCCGTGGACTTTCTATACCACGAACGGCAAAGGGCTCGACAACGCGACCTACTACGACAATGCGCGTTGGAACCGGCTGAGCCACGACTGGTACGTCAGCGGCCGGACCTATCGCAGCCTGGACAAGATCGACGGCACTCCCAACCCGATCTTCGACCGCTGGCTCGACCATCCAACCTACGACGCCTTCTGGCAGAGCATGATTCCCTACCAGGAGGAATTCGCCCGGATCGACATCCCGGTCCTGACCACCACCGGCTATTACGACGGCGGCCAGATGGGCGCCCTCTACTACTTCGCCCAGCACTATAAATACAATCCGGCAGCTGAGCATTATCTGCTGATCGGTCCGTACAACCACGTCAGTGGACAGCGTGGGACGGTAAGCGTCCTCGGCGACATGCAGGACGTGCTGGGCGGTTACAAGCTGGATCCCGTGGTCCTGATCGACCTCGGCGAGCTGCGCTACCAATGGTTCGACTACGTCTTCAAGGGCGGGCCCAAGCCCGCCCTGCTGCAAGACAAGGTGAATTACGAGGTGATGGGCGCCAACACGTGGAAGCATGCCCCTTCTCTCGCCGCCATGGGCGATCAGAAATTGAGGCTTCACCTGAGCGCGGTGCGGTCCGGAGACGGCTACCGGCTCAGCCGGCGCAAACCGGCGCGGAGCTCTTTCATCACCCAGACAGTCGATCTCGCGGACCGCACCGACGTCGATCGCATGTCGCCCGGCGGCGGCTTCGTCGACAGCGCGGTGGACACCTGGAACGGCGTCGAGCTCCTCAGCGATCCATTTCCGAAGCCGGTGGAGGTGAGCGGCCTGTTCTCGGGGCACCTCGATTTCGTCACCAACAAGAAGGACCTGGATTTCGAGGTCCAACTCTACGAGCTGACGCCCAAGGGCGAGTACGTTCAGCTCTCCTACTACTGGGCGCGCGCCAGCCACGTCGGGGATCGCGTCCATCGCCGGCTGTTGACGCCGGGCAGGCGCCAGCGCCTGGACTTCGTGAGCGGTCGCCTGACCAGCCGTCAATTCCAGCCGGGCAGCCGCCTGGCCGTGGTGCTCAGCATCGTCAAGCAGCCCGGGACGCAGGTCAACTACGGGACGGGAAAGGACGTCAGCGACGAAACCATCGCCGACACCAAGGCGCCGCTGACGATCAGGTGGTTCGGCGACAGCTTCATCGACGTTCCGGTTCATCGGGCGCCTGCAATTTGACTCCGGTCCCGGTCGCGGCGTACACCGACCTGATACCGCCATAGCGTCTCGCGACGTTGCACCCCTAGCTCGTGCGACAGTGGCCCGGAGGTGACCCGATGAACGACCAGAGTCGGAAGCTCGTGGATCGCGGTCTCAGGCGCTGATGCCGGCGACGACGGTATCGGTCGACAACCTGGCTTCGGTGGTCGCACCCACCGTGTCCGGCGGCCTCAGCTTCGGTGCAGGCCTGGCGCAGTCGCGCGAAAACGTGCAGGTGACCGCGGCACCCGACGTACCTGCGGAAATCCCCACGCTTTCGGAATGGGCGCTGATCCTGCTCGCAGCCGTCCTGGCTCTGCTCGGCCTCACGGTGCTGCGCCGGCGTGCCGCCGCGCGTTGAGCGGCAGCGGTGTGTACCCTGTAACGTTCTCCTTCCTCGCGACTCTGTACAGGGGAAGGAGGATGATGCCATGCCTACGACACAACCGAACCTGAACCTGGAGTCGCTCTACCGGCCGCTGTGGCTGACCTATGGGCTGGTCCCGCTGCTCGCGGGGCTCGACAAGTTCTTCAACCTGCTCACGGACTGGCCGAAGTACCTGGCCCCCTGGGTGGCGAGCCTGCTGCCGGTGTCAGCGCCGACCTTCATGCACGTGGTGGGGGTCATCGAGATCGTGGTCGGCCTGCTGGTGCTCACACGCTGGACGCGGATCGGGGCCTGGATCGCCGCCGCGTGGCTGGTGCTCATCGCGATCAACCTCGTCACCATGGGCCTGTTCGACATCGCCGTGCGCGACCTCGCGATGGCGGTCGGCGCGTACACGCTCGCCCGGCTCGCCGAGCTGCGGCAGGAGGCGCCCGCGGCGGTGAACGCGTCCAGCCTGCGGGAACGCCGGGTGTAGACTCAAAAACTGGAGCCGAAACGATGAGCCAGCCAGCCCTGCAACCCGTCGCCGCGCCCACGGTCCTCTCCGACGAGGAGGTCGTGGAGCGCGTGCTGGCGGGGGACGTCTCGCTCTTCGAGATCCTGATGCGGCGCTACAACCAGCGGCTCTTCCGCGTCGCCCGCGGCATCCTCGCGGACGACGCGGAGGCCGAGGACGTCGTGCAGGAGGCCTACGTGCGGGCCTTCCGCGAGCTCGCCAGCTTCCGCGGCGAAGCCCTTTTCTCCACCTGGCTCACCCGCATCGCCTGCCACGAAGCGCTGGCCCGCGCCCGGAAACGGCGGCGGCTGGTCCCCATCGCCGGCGGCGATGGCCGTGATGGCGGTGGCGGTGAGCCTCCGGACCCGCCGTCCGAGGCGATCGGTCCCGAGCGGGAGCAGGAGAACCGCGAGCTGCAGGCCGTCCTGCGCGAAGCCGTGGAGCTCCTCCCCGATCCATTGCGGGCCGTCTTCTGCCTGCGCGAGATCGAAGGCCTCTCCACCGAGGAGACCGCCGGTGCCCTCGATCTCACGGTGGAGAACGTGAGGGTGCGCCTGCATCGCGCCAAACGCAGCCTGCGGCAGACGCTCGACGAGCGGATCGGCCGCGAAGTGCGCCGGCTCTACCTCTTCGACGGGCCTCGCTGTGACCGGATCGTCGAGGGGGTCTTCGCCCGCATCCTGCGGGAGCCGCCAGCACGACGCACGCCGTAATGTGCGCCGTAAGGTCGCTCCCCTATCCTCAGGTCATCCAATAGGCGAGAGTCTTGGCGCGCTTCTGTCCAGGGGATGGGGTTGGAGGGGGTGCGTCCTCTATCGCTCGGTGATCGAGCCATCGACCGGGTTGACCTGAATCGCCCTGACACCTCGCCGGTCCGCATAGGCCACGACGTCCGCAGTGCCGCCGAGCCCGGCAGCGGGCCGGCCGTCCCAGACCGCGATGAGCAGCTCGGACTCGTCGACCACCCGCCGCCCGGCGAGGAAGTACATCTCCTCGTCGCCCTCTCCTCCTCGTGGGAGGATCGTCACCGCCGTTGCCGCGGCCAGCAGCCGGCGATAGGACGCCCGCTCCTCGTCACTCGCGAACCGGGTCTCGTACTCCGGAAACGGCACGATCACCTCGATCGCGCCGCCGAGCTGCAACACGATCGCGGCGAAGCGCTGATCCGCGCCAGCGGCGAGCGAGGTCAGGCCGACCCAGGGCGGACCGCACGCGATCAGGATTCTCCGGATCTCGCCGTCGATCCAGTCCCAGCCCAAATCTCCCCGGAGAGTCTGGTGTCCAGTAATCCCGACTCGCATGTCAGACCTTGTTCTCTTTCACCAGCCGCCAATACTCCTGCCCGCGCAGGGTGAGCTCGACCGTGTGCGAACGGCGTGCCGTCCAGAACAACTGCTCACCGTCTTTCGAGGGCTTGAGGAGGCCCGCATCCCGGTACAGCTTGAAAAGCTGTGCAATCGCCACTTTCTCAGGGCGGACCGGCTTGTGCACCTTCCCGTGCTCATCCTCAGGCTCGTAGTCCGGATGCAGCTTATAAAGGAAATCCGGACTGGGGAACAGCTCGGTCAGCCGCCCCAGCTTCGCGCGGTCGATCTGCGGCGCACATTGGCGCACGACCGTGACCTTGGTGGCGTTGGATTTGTAAACCGGTTGCTGGGGCCAGCCGCCGAACCGGCGCTCCACGTAGGTGTAGATGGACGGTGCCGTCACCCAGCCCATGGGGTCCGCGGCTCCCCCTTCGAGGGCATTGAGAACCGCCGCGGTGAACATGCCGTGCTCGGGCGTCTCGATGGCGACCTCCTGGGGCAGAGAGGCAGCGATCACCGTCATGTCCTCGCGTAAGGCGGCGGTCTCCCGGCCATTCCCTCCCCCGTTCAACAGCACCGAGTTGCCGAGATCCCCGCCGTGACAGCAGTCGAGGATGATCAGAATGTCGTTCGCCTGGGATTGCAGAGCCAGTTCCGAAACCTCGCTCATCGAGATTCCCCAGTCGTTGCGAGCTCCATCATAAGTCACCAGCCAGCCGCCGGTCTTACCGACGGAGCCGTGGCCGGAAAAATAGAAGACGAGATCGCCGCGGAAATTCGCGAAAAACTGCTGCAGCGCGCCGCGCAGAGCGGCGCGAGTGATCGGTTGATTATGATCGGTCTTGTCCGCCCAAAGGACGCAGTCGTAGTTGGCCGTCCCATCGGCATGGCTGGCGAGCATCCGGGCCACGGCGCGCGCGTCCGCCACCGCCGATTTCAACTTCATGCTCGCCTGGCTGTAGTTGTCGATGCCGACGACCAACGCCCGTCTCTTTTCCCGCATCTTCTGTCCTCCGTCCCATCTACTGTAGCACAAAGCTGGAGATCACCAGAAGTGCCGGCCCTTGGGCTCCGCCTCCCAGAACGCTTCCGCCAAGCCCAGCGGCACTCTGGCCGACTGGAGGTACTTCGCTTCGAGCCGTGCAACCTCCATAGGGTCGATGCGGAGCCGCCGCGAGATCCAATGCTCCAGGGAGTCTCCCCGAGTGTCGCAATCAAGCTTCACCGACGTGCCATTGGCCGAGACGAAGATCGTTCCAAACTGGACCGCCATTTCGTAGATCAGTTTCCCTACGGGAACCGTCATGGTCAGATGCTCTCCTCCCTCATAATCCAGATGATGGGGCCGCAGCACTTCCGACTTGTGAATCGTACTCCCCCCGTGCACCGACGGGAAGTAGATGGAATGCAGGCCTTCCGCCTGGCCCAGGGCGCTGTTGGACTTGTCTGCCGTGAGGAAAAAGCTCCCCTTGTGGAAGCTCAACTGGCGCAGGAAGGCCTTGAACTGGTCGCGGATGAGCGTATCGGCCACGGACATCCTCCGCGATGTCGCCTGCTGACCGTTCTGCTTCTTGAAGTCGTCACGGAGGCCGCACAACTCGACACGGGCACCGTCGGTTTCTCCTACGATCAGCAGGCTCACACCCCGGATGTCCCGGCTCTGGTCGAGCTCCAGGATCTCTTCCAGCGCCCGGTATCCCATGCGTCCTACCCTGCTGAGCTGCCCGTTTTCTTCGCGGCAGTTGGCCGCCTGCTCGATCTCTTGCATGACCGTATTGGGCACGACCAGGAGAATCCAGTTCGGTGAGCCGCTGGGAGGGCACGTAAACGCGACCGCATCGAGGATCTGTTGGGTGATGACACAGTTGTACAAGACATTGGTGTCCAGACCAAGGACGACGTCGTCGAACTGCCCCAACCTGGCGCCAATCTCTTCCCACCGGCCTGAGACGACAAAACCCGCCCGGTAAAGTGCCGCCGTGAGGTCTTCGATCGTGTCGTTGCGCCGGTTCGTGTCATCCGCTCCACGTCGGCTGGCCAACAACGCCTCGCCGCCCTCTGCCAGACTGCACTGAAACTCGCTTGCAGTCGGCTGGATCCGGAGGAGCCTTGGATTTCCCTTAACTCCAAGCAGCAGCTCCCCTTCAGTGGTCAACAGGTGATCCAGCAGCAGATGATAGGTGGCGAAGTTCACGTAATCCTCCGCGCCAGCCGTCCTCGACGCTGCCTCTTCACGCCGGCCGGAAAACCGGATGCGAAACGCCAACCGGGTGAACTGGTCCTTTCCGCGGCGGAGCTCTGAGACGTCCGCCGTCGTCGCCTCGATCCCGACGCACTGAGCGACGAGCCGCGAGACTTCCGCGGCTTTCGAAACGGAATCGCCCACTGAGACCAGCTCGACCTCGTCCCTGCCACGGTTGAAAAGCGAGAGGCAGGTCAGGACGTACTCTCGCGTCCGCTTCGCTCCCACGGCCACGACGGCATTTTCAGACATGGCTCTGTCCTCTTCAAGGCCTGTGATGCGGTTATTATGCCGGCAAAGCCTCTTCGTAGGCGACGGAAGGCCCGTGTGACGCCTCCGGGTAAGAGGGCGCCCCTACCGTCACCCCTTCGATGCGGCGGTCCCGCAGGACCAACCGCTGACGGATGCCATCCACCTCCACAACCTCGACGGGCATGGGATCTCCCGGCCTTAGCTCCTGGCCAAGGAAGCGGCTTCGGACCTGCGGCGACATTCTTGCAATCGGCAGCAGACCGGCCGTGTTGTCGGTGACCTGAACGAGGACGAAGCCCTTGTCCTGCTGTACCCTGGTGATCGTCCCTTCGAACGCCTGCCCCCTGTAGAACGGCCCCCAAGCCGGCCCACTGAGCCTGCTCGGCTCGGGCACGTCGATGAACCTCAGTCTGACCTCCCGCCGGGCTGGATCGATTCGCTCTACCTGAGCCCTAACTTCGGAGCCCGGCCCGAGGTCCCGAGGGACCTGGGTCTCCGGAATGAAACCGTGAATCTTGTATCTCATGTCGACGAATAGCCCCACACCTGGCAAGTGATTGACGACGACGCCCTTGAAGACGTTACCCACCGGGAATTCCTTTTCGAGCTTGGGCCAGGGGTTCTCTTCGTGGGTGATCAACGAATAGCGTTGCTGGCCGTTCAGATCGGCCACGAAGGCTCCATCGAGCTCTTTTCCTACTTTCAGCACCTTGGTGAGGTCCTTCGGCTTGCGGTTCCAAGCGAAGTCCTCGGCGTTCAGGAATCCCTTGCGACCCTCTTTCGTCTCGACGGCAGCAAACGTAGGTGTGACGTGGATGATGGTCGCCGGCGCATCCTCAGAGCCGCCGACACCCTGACCGGGGAGAGGAGTGAGCATGGCCTCTTCCGAAGGGTTCTGGCGCGCAGCCTCAAGGTTGTTCCTGAGGTCACGGGTAAACTGCAGAAGACCTCGACCTTCTGCCGAGTAGCGGATCTGGACAAACTGTGCCAAGTCGACCGGTACGTCGTCAGGATACATGGTCAAGATCAGAATGCGTTTACCAATCACATGCGCCAAGCCGACCTCATACAGTACATTGGGGCTCCGGCCTGTGAGGTCCGCGATCACCAGCTCGGCTTCCTGGATGCCTTGCCACAAACGGTCGAGCAACGGCATGGACCCGTAGATCTCATCGGCCCGAACAGCCTTCATGCCCACGTCCGCAACCGTGCGCTCGATGACCTCCTTATAGTGCTCATCCCAGTTGAAGGGCCTCCCCTCTCGCAGTTCCTTCTCGCCAAACGGCATCATGACAAAGCAGTTTCCTTGCTGCGGCCAATAAAGGCGTGGAAATCTCATAAATCGGCCTCCTCGTGGTTAATCTTCCTGCGGCCTTCGAGCCCTGAGAGCTGCCCCCGAGACGATCCATCGAGAAGCAAAGATTCGGTTTCACCATTCCTCACGAGACTTGGGGATAAATCGGGTTGAGAAGCTCCACGGGTGTATGTGGTCAATCTCACGTCGAAAAACATCTCCTTACAGTCTCGGAGGCGGCTCCCAGGGCTCGATCGGTCCTGACCAGACCGCCTTCTGACTATAGAGACCCGGAGCTGAGAACTTTGTTGAGCCGGTCGTGGGCGACGCCTATCTCCTCGGCCTGACGGGTGGTAGAATGGCCCCTCTATGGAGGGAGGTCCAATGGATCGAATCCTGCTCGGCTCGCTGCTGGGGGTGTTGGCCGGAGGGATCGCCGTGGCGATGATGCTGCCGATGACGTTCCCCGACCGGCGGGCGGCGCTTCTCGGGGCTTTCTTTAACCGATTCCTGATCGGGTTCGTGGTGGGGATCTCCGCTCTGCCCCTCCCCGCCCTGGCCGGCGGCACCCTCATCGGCTTCCTGGTGAGCCTGCCGGACGCGATCATCACCAAGGCCTATGCGCCCATCCTGATCCTGGGGACGGTCTTCGGCGCCCTGATCGGACTCGCCGTGAAGACCTGGGGAGTGGCCTGAACCGGATTGCAGGTCACCTCATCCGCGGGGCGAGCGACCGGACCCGAGTTGCAGCTCAGCTCCTTCGCGGGGCAGGTTACCCGCTCCGGGTTGCAGGAGACCTGATTCGCGGGGCGAGCGACTCGCCCGCGAATGAGAGGACTCGCAACCCGGGGCGAGCGACTCGATCCGGGTTGCAGGCCCCCTCATCCGCGGGGCCGCTGACCTGAACCGGATTGCAGATCGCCTCATCCGCGGGGCGGGCGACTCGCAACTCGAAGCCGGTGACCTGCAACGCGGGGCGGCGGACCGGACTCGCCGGTCATGGCTTCGGCTGTCCTCCCGTGTCCTCCTCCACGTTCTTCGTCCCCGTCTTCTGGCGCACCAGGCTCTTGAGACCGAAGAGCGACTCCAGCACGTCTTCCCAGAAGGGAGCGCCGGCGCTCAGGAGCAGGACGGTGATCAGCCAACCGATGAGGGTGTTGAGACCTTCCGCGGCCCAGGCACCGGGGGATTTATTGTCCGCGTTCGACCAGAACCTCTCGACGTCGTCCAAGCTCAGCGGGGAAAAGCCCAGCCTCTCATAGGCCTGGAGCTGCTGGCCCGCGGCCTGCGCGCTCTGGGTGACGTCCTGCATGGACGTGCCCTGCTCCGGCGTCGTCGCCGGCGTGGGCTGGGCCTGGGGCGGTTGCTGCTGTTTGCGTCTCTCCGCCAGCGTCGTCTCACCCGCCTTCGCGAGATTCTTCTGCAGCGTGGGATCGCCCGCGATCCGGCGATACACGACGAAGAAATTGGCATTGAGAGCGATGACGGTGACGGCCGCGATGATCACGGCGGTCGTCTTCATGTGCCGTGCGTAGCGTTCCTCGAAGCCCTGCATCACCGTGTCGTACCAGAGCTCCACCCCCGCGAGCCGGGCGGTGAGCGGCGCGACGGCTTTCTCGATTTCATCCCCCAGGCTCTTCAGCCCCCCCGCGCCCTCGCGCAGTGCCTTGTCCACGATGGTGAGCCCGTCGATTCGCGCCTTGTCCGTGCCCGCCGCCTGGGCTGCCGCGAGGTCCTGCTTCACTTGGTCCTGCACCTCCCCGAGCAGCTTGAAAGCGTCCTGGAGGCGGATGCGCCGCATGTTGAGCAGGTCGTTGAGGATCGTCGCGGGCTGCACCCCGGTCCCATCCCCCAGAGCCTTGAGGTCGTTGAGCAGGGGAGTCAGAGCCTGCAGGAGGGCCGCGAGCTTCGCGCTGGCGCTGCCTTGCAGGAACTCGGTCTGGGCGGCCAAAAGGGCGTCGCTCACGCCGGTGAGCGCCTTCTGGATGGACGAAAAGTCGATTCCCGTCGCGCCGAGCCGGGTCAGGACCTTGACCACGTCGCCCTTGGCGACCGAGTCCAGCATGGGCCGGTTGAACAGCGACCGGCGGCCCAGCAGCTTGAGCTCGCCGACGATCTGCGCCACCGCCGCCTGCGCATTCGCCGGGGAAGTGGCCGGCGGCGCGGCGGGGGCGGCCGCCCCGGCTCCGGCCGGGCCCGCCTTCGCCAGGACCACGCTGCCGAGGAGGTCCTCCAGCGAGCCCAGGATAACCCTCGACTTGAGCTTCAAAACCTTTTTGACGAGCTGCTGCAGCGACTGCACGGCCAAGCTGAGAACGATCAGCACCACGACCATGGCAATGATGACGTCGAGGAAACCCAGGTTGAGCATCTCTCTCCTCTTTGAGTCGTAATTTCAGGACACGGCCTTGGCGATGGCGAACGCCGCCGCCGCGGCGACGCCGCCGATCGCCGTGGTCTGCAGCGCGCCCAGGATCGGCCGGGCGCCTGTGAGACGGGCCTTGACGTAGCCAAACACCAGCAGGGCGAGGACGGTCACCACGATCGACGCCAGCAGCGCCGACGCGGCCATCGGCACGAAGAAGTAGGGCGCCAGCGGGATGGCTCCCCCGGCGACGTAGGACAGGCCGATGGTCGCGGCGCTGGTCAGGGCGCGCCTGGGGTCCGGCTCCTCCAGGCCCAGCTCGAAGCGCATCATGAACTCCGCCCACGCCTCGGGCCGCTGGCTCATCGCCTCCACGATCTGGTCCGCCTCCGGCTCGGTGAGGCCGTAGGTGAGGAAGATCTCCTTGACCTCCGCCTTCTCGTCGTCCGGCTTCTCCACGATCTCCTGATCCTCGCGCCGCCGCTCGCTCGCGTAGTGCTCGGCGTCGCTGCGGGCCGCGAGGTAGCCGCCGAGCCCCATGGCGATCGCGCCCGCCGCGATCTCGGCGAGGCCCGCCGTGCGCACGATGCTCGACGACGCGACCGCTCCGGACAGCCCGGCGGCCAGGGCGAAGGGGACGGTCAGACCGTCGGACATGCCGATCACGACGTCGCGGACTTTCTCGCCGGCCGTGAAATGCTTCTCGACGTGAGGGGTGGCTGGCATGGTTTGGAGACCTCCTGGAGATCGACCGGGTCAGGGCCGCGCCAACAGCACCAGTGCCAGCGCGACGGCCGCGGGAAGGGCCTGCACGAAGAGGATCTTGCGGCTGGCGGTGGCGGCCCCGAAGACGCCCGCGACGATCACGCAGCCGAGGAAGAAGACCTTGAGGGCGAAGCCCGCGTCGCCGAGGCTCAATCCCCAGATCAGGCCGGCGGCGAGGAAGCCGTTGTAGAGCCCCTGGTTGGCGGCGAGCGCGGCCGTGGACGCCGCGAATTCGGGGGTCAGGCCGAACGCCTTGCGGCCCAGCGGCTGGTTCCAGAAGAACATTTCGAGCGCGAGGAAGTACAGGTGGAGAACGGCGACCAGCCCCACGACGACGTTCGCGACGGTTCCCATCTCTTGCCCCCGTTTCCGAGTTGGTTGGCCTGCCCGGGGAGTCTACGGCAACGGCCGGCGATTGCGAAGCGCGGCGGGCAGGGACTTCAGGGACAGCAGGGACGAGGACAGCTCTGGTCTCTAGTCTTTTTCGTGTCCCTGAAGTCCCTGTTGTCCTTGAAGTCCCTGTTGTCCCTCCCCCTGTCCCAATTCATGCGCCCTTGCGCACTAATCTCTATGGAGCCGCCCGATGATCCTCATTCTCAGCCAGTCCTCGATGGAGCCCACGACCGAGGAGGTCATGGACTGGCTGGAGGCGCTGGGCGAGCCCTGTGTCCGCCTCAACGGCGAGGACGTCGACGGCGGCGCGGCGCTGCGCTTCCGGGTCGAGGATGCCACGGCCGACCTGGCCTTCGAGGTGGATGGCGCCGAGTTGCCGCTCTCCTCGGCCGAGGCCGTGTGGTTCCGGCGCTGGCTGCACGAGCGACGCGCCGAGATGGCTTCGAGCCTGCTCGCGGAGCCGGCGGCGGAGACCCTCAGGCTCGACTTCGAGCTCCGCCGCCATCTCACCCTGGAGTCGCGCAAGCTCAGCGACTTCGTCTTCTCGCGCCTCGCCGGCCTCCCCTGGCTCAGCCACCCGCACCGCGCCAGCCTCAACAAGCTCGACACCCTGACCCGCGCCGCGCGCGCCGGCTTCATTACGCCGGCCACCCTGGTGACCACCGAGCGCGAGGCCCTGCGCCGCTTCTGCGCCGCGCACGACACGGTGATCACCAAGCCGGTCGGCGAGGTCGACATGTTCCTCGACGGCGAGCGCTCCCACTTCCTCTTCACCACCGCGCTCGACCTCGCGGCCGTCGACGCCCTGCCCGAGCGCTTCGCCCCCTCGCTCTTCCAGGAAAAAGTGGACAAGGACTACGAGCTGCGGATCTTCTATCTCGCCGGCGAGTGCCACGCCATGGCGATCTTCTCGCAGACCGACCCGCAGACGCAGACCGACTTCCGCCACTACAACCGCGAGCGGCCCAACCGCATGGTGCCCTACCGCCTGAGCCCGCCGACCGCGGAGCGCATCCACCGGCTGATGGCCGGCCTCGGCCTGGAGACGGGGTCGCTCGACCTGCTCCAGGGGCGCGACGACCGCGAGGTGTTCCTGGAGATCAACCCCGTCGGGCAGTTCGGAATGGTTTCGAAGCCCTGCAACTATGGACTGGAAAAGAAAGTCGCGCAGCTCCTGATGCGCAAGGCCGCCGATGGACGACGATCGTAAAACCCTTTTTGAACGCCTCTCGCCGGAAGCCCGGCAGCTCGCGCCCGTGAGCTACCGCTTCCTCCACGCGTCGCCGACCCGCGTCGCCACCATCATGCGCCTCGTCGAGAGCCGGCCCTACCGCGCCGGCGGCTACGTCTGCGCGAGCTTCCGCAAACCGATCTCGAAGTGCTGCCGCCAAGATGACGACCTCTGAGCCCAGCGCGGCGAGCGCGAACCGCGAGCCGGTCTTCACCCTCTTCGCCTGCTGCGTCCCGGTCCAGGGGGCGCGCCGCAGCGTCGTCTGCGACCTTCAGCGCCAGTCGTTCCAGTTCATCCCCAACGGCCTGTACGAGATCCTGAGCGACCACCCCGGCAAGACGGTGGCGGAGATCAAGGCGATCTACGGCCACGAGTACGACGAGGAGATCGACGAATATTTCGCCTTTCTGCTGCGCCACGAATTCGGCTTCTGGTGCAGCGACCCCGAGCGCTTCCCCGCTCTCGACCTCACCTGGGAGACACCGGAGCGGATCACCAATGCCATTCTCGACGTCGACGCAGGCTCGCGCCACGACTACGGCGCGATCCTGCGCCAGCTCGACGACCTCGGCTGCAAGGCCCTGGAGGTCCGCTGCTTCCATCGCTGTTCCTTGAGCGAGCTGCGCGCCATCCTGGGAGCGGCGCGCCACGGCCGCCTGCGCTCGATCGACCTGCTGGCGGGCCACGGCCCCGAGCTCGACGCCGTCGCCCTGGAGAGCCTCGCCCGGGAGCACCCGCGGATCAGCCGGGTCGTCGTCCACTCGGCCCCGGAGCGGCGCCAGATGCCGCCGCTGCGCACCGGCGTGACGATCGAATACCGCACCGAGGTCATCGACTCCCCCCGCTGCTGCGGCCAGATCCACCCGGGCTACTTCGTGGTCGACTTCGAAACCTTTGCCGAGGGTCAGAAGCACAACACCTGTCTGAACCGCAAAATCTCCGTCGACGCCCGCGGCGAGATCAGGAACTGTCCCTCGATGACCCGGTCGTTCGGCAACGTGCGCGAGGTGTCGCTGCACAGCGCCCTTGCGCAGCGCGACTTCGCGGCTCTCTGGTCGATCAACAAGGACCAGATCGCCATTTGCAAGGATTGCGAGTTCCGCTATGTCTGCACCGACTGCCGCGCCTACCTGCGCGACGCGGCGGACCTCTACTCGAAACCGTCGAAGTGCACCTACGACCCCTACACCGCCGAGTGGCAGCCGCCGGCGGACGTGCCTGCCGGCATTCATACGAAAGGAGCTCCCGAATGAAGAAGAGAATGGAGAGGCTCGACGACAAGCTGTTCCAGCCGCTCACGGCCACGCAGCAGAAGCGGATTACGGCGGGGTTCACCCCCGTCACCGAGACCCCCATCACGCTGCAGTTAACCTACGGCGAGGTCGACGATTACATCCGCGACGGCGACAACGAGTAGCCGGTCGCGTTTTGCGCGAAAGGAGCCCTGAATGAAGAAGAAGATGGAGAGACTCGACGACGAATTGTTCCAGCCGTTGACCGCCACCGAGACGAAGCGGATCGCGGCGGCCCTGACCACCCAGACGGCCACCACGATCCTCGAGACCGCCAACCCGAACCCTGATTTCCAGCGGGACGGCGACAACGAGTAGGGCCGGCTTCACGTCCTGACGAGGGGAGGGCGGCCTCGCCGCCCTCCCTTTCGGCTTTCAGGAGCAGGGGCGAAACTCGGCCGCCGCCGCAGAGCCCCCGGGCGGCGGCGCCGGCGGACCCCACTGCCAGACGTCCGCTCCCAGCACGACCCCCCAGTCCCCGACCGGCGTGCCGTTCGGCGGCAGCGGCTGCACCGTGAGATGGCCCGCGTTGCGCCGGCATTGGAGGGTTCCCGGGCCGTTCGCGTCGAAGGTCCAGCCGGCGGGACAGGAGACCGGGCCGGCCGCCGTTCCAGGGCAACACTTCAGCGGCACGTAGAAAGCGCGCACCGGCGGATTCTCGTCGACCCGCGCCACCGCCTGCCGCCGGCCGTCGAACGGGCGCGCCACCTTCCGGCAGAGCCCGGCCGGATCGGAGAACGCCGGGTCCTGCTGCGCCATCGCCATGCACCGGTTCGTGCAGTCCCGCACCTGGTATTCCACCATCTCGTACGGGCTCTTGTTGTAGACGTGGAGGTCCTTCCAATCCTGGATCTCCAGGCCGCCGGTCAGGGGATCGGCGCCGCTCGCCAGGGCGAGCCGGCAGTAGCAGGTGACGTCGTCCTGGCCATGGCTCCCGGCCGCCATTCCCAGGCCGAGGGCCAGGGCAAGGCCCGCCCCGAGCGCCCACGGCAGTCTCTTGGGTGTCGCCATGAGGTGCCTCCTCCCGGGACCATGGTACTCGAAGCCGGGCGGAGGTCGCCACCCGGGTTTTGCTTCTGATAGGCTGGGGAGCCGTGAAGATCTGGATCGACGCCGATGCCGCGCCGCGCGAGGTGAAGGAGATCGTCTTCCGGTCGGCCCGGAGGCTCGAAGTGGAGGCCGTGCTGGTCGCCAACTCGTGGCTGGAAGGCCCTCCGGGCAACCCCTTCGTCACCGCCGTGCGGGTCGCGGGCGGCCAGGACGTCGCCGACCGCCACATCGCGGACCACGCCGAGCCGGGCGACGTCGCCATCACCGCCGACATCCCCCTTGCCGCCCGCCTGGTCGAAAAGCAGGTGGCGGTGATCGACGTCCGGGGCGAGGAGTACACGGCGGACAACGTTGCGGACCGCCTCGCCATGCGCGACCTGATGGACGGCCTGCGGGGAGCGGGCCTCCTCGAAGGCGGCGGACCGCGCCCCTACGCTCCCAAGGACAAGCAAACCTTCTCCGCCACCCTCGACCGGGTGCTCACCCGGGCGCTGCGGAAGCGGCCGCCGCAGTAGACGGTGGCGCTTCAGGCAAAAGCTTGCTCCGAAGGAGCTAAGGCGTGTAGCCTGGGCTGGCGCCTTTTGCCAGCCCCAGGAATTCCTTCCAAACATTCCCAGAGCCCTGAAAGGGCGACGGTAGCTCGACGTTCAAACCAAGCTGCCGCCGCCCCTTCGGGGCATTCTGAGCGCGTTTCAGCTCGGTTCGCCCTTCTCCGGGCGCAGGATGGTCTGCACCCGCCCCACCTCGCCGCTCGCCAGCCGGACCTTGATCCCCCGGGGATGCGTCGGCGAGGGGGTCAGGATCTCCCGCACGATACCGCGCGTCCGCCGGCCCGTCGCCTGATCTCGCTTGAGGACCACCTCGACGAGGAGGCCGGGATGGATGTCCTGTCTGCGTCTGCCGTCCATGCCTGACATCGTAACCGAGATAGCCGGGATGCGCGGCCTCCGGCCTCCTCGTCCCGATCCCTACTTCTTCCCTCGCGTGCAGGTCTCGTGGTCGGTGAAGACCCACTTGCCGTCGACCTGCATCTCGCCGGCGTGCTCCAGCGCCGCGGCCCCCATCTTGGTGAACGTGTCGCGGACCGGAGTCGCCGGCCCGGAGCCGCTGGACTCGCCGGTGTAGACCAGCTTGCCGTCCTGCCAGCCGGTCGCGGTCTGGTGGCAGTGGCCGCCGAAGGTGTCGAAGCAGTCCATGGTGAACGTCTTGGCCGCCGCGTCGTAGCCCTGCAAAAAGTGGAAGACCATCGGGTGAGAATTCCCCGCCGCCTTCTTCTCCTCGTAATGACCGACGTACCAGAAGCCGCCGATCTCCTTGTGGATGCGCACCGTCCCCTGGGTGGCGTGCGCCGGGCCCATGGGGGAAGCCTCGGCCTTGCCCGTGCAGCTCCAGTCGCCGGCGAAGAACGCCAACTGTCCAAGCTCGGACGGCGGCCCGGGCGGCTGCGCTAGGGCGGGCAGGGCCGCGGTGGCAAGCGCCACGGCAAATACGAAAGACCAGCTCTTCATCGAGACCATCCTGTTCATCTCATCTCCTCCTTGGAAGCCGCCGGAAAGGCGGTCGCTCAGTTCTACGGAGGATCCGGAGGCCACGGATGACCCCTCCTGGAGGCTCGCTTCAGTTGCCTTGCGCCGTCCGGGTCGCCGGCGCCGCCGGTGACGCGGCGCCGGCGCCGGCCAGGATCTCGAGATACCTTTCGGGCGCGGCGAGGCCGGACTCCCGGACCCACTTCCCCTGATCGTAGTTGCCGAGCAGCACGGCCGGGGAGTGCTCCCCGCGCCGCGCGGGGTCGCCGGTGAGGGATTGCAGCAGCACGTCGAGGTTCTTCCTGTCGCCGGTCACCAGGGTCCACCCCGGCCTGGCGCCGAATTTCGCTCCCCAGGCCTTCAGGCGCTCCGGGGTGTCCGTCTGCGGATCGGTGGAGACGGAGATGAGCGACACCTCTTTCCCCAGCCGGTCGCCGAGCGCCTGCTGGAGCGCCGTGAAGGTGCGCCCCAGCAGGGGGCAGAAGGCCGTGCAGCTCGTATAGACGAAATTCATCGCCACCGTCCTGCCCTGGATCAGATCGCGATAGAAATGGAGCTTGCGGCCGTCCTGGTCGAGCACTTCCACGTCCGGCATCGCGGCTTGCGCGGGGGCCGCCGCGATCCTCACCATCTTCGCCACCGACGGGACGCCGGCCTTGTTGAGAATGAACAGCATGTAATAACCGGGCGGGCTGAGCTCCGGCCTGGCCGGGGCGGTGACTGTCAGGCCGCCGGCGCCGCGGGAGAAACCGAGATGATTGAATCTCTGCCCCTCGTCGAAAGCGTGCGTGACGGAGGACAGGCGGACCCAGGTGACGTCCTCGATCGTGGCGGCGTCCTGCGTCTCGACCGTGAAGGTCGCGCCATAGGTCACGCTCTCGGGAGCGGATTTGATCACCGGCCGCGGTCCCTTGAACAGATAGGGCGGCTCATAGATCTGCGCATCGCGGTGATCGGTGTCCCCGCCGTCGGCCGCGGGCATGCCGCCGCCTGCCGACAGGACGCGCCCGTCGGGCAGGAGCACGGCCGTCGAGTGATACAGCCGGCGGACGCTCATGCTGGCCAGGGTGGTCCAGGAACCGGTCGCCGGGCTCCACAGCTCCGCCGCCAGCACCGCGCCCTGGGCATTGTTGAACCCTGGTGAGCTGGTGCCGCCGGTCGCGAGCACCGTGCCATCGGCCAGCAGCGTGGCATTCATCTGCCTGCGGGCGAATTTCATCGGGTCCGTGAACCGCCAGTCGGAGCCGGTATTGAGATCGATGACCTCGGCCGTGGCGGTCGGTGGATTACCGCCCCCCACGATCAGGACCTTGCCGGGCTCGTACATCACGGCCGAGCCATAGTCGCGGTAGCCGTAATGACTGGTCCGCCAATCCTCCCATTTTCCCGTTCCCGTGGTGTCCAGGAGCGGAGTCTCCGTCCCCGGGCCGGCGTAGAAAACCTTGCCATCCGGCCCCAGCAGCAGCCAGGGATAATACTCCGCGATCCGCCCTGAGGCGCTCGTCAGGTCCCGCCATCCGCCGCCGGTCTTCCACACCTGGGGCAGCGGACTCATCCCCACCGTTTCACCACCGCCGCTCGACCCGCCGACCACCAGCACTTCGCCGTTGCTCAACGCGCAGGTGGTGGGATACCAGCGGCCGTCGTTCATGTCCTGCCCCTTGCTCCACTGCGAGGTCTTGAAATTGAAGAACGTCGAGGTCTTCTCGCCCACGCCGTCACGGTAGTGATGCCCCCCGGCCACCAGCAGGGTGCCGTCCGGCATCAGGGTATGGCCGCTGCAGAAGACGCTGGCATAGGGATTGATGAGCTTGTCGAATTTCCCGGTGGCCGGATCCCAGAGATGGGTCTCCGTGGTCAGCACCGAGTCCTTGCGCTCCCACGTCAACACCTTGCCGTTGGGCAGCAGGCTGGAATGGATGGCGACGACCGGCCACGCCAACGGCGCGGACCACCTCCCCACCCGTGCGGGGTCGTCCGCCGGCGCCGCCGCCAGGCGGCCGGGAACGAGTACGGCAAACAGGGCGAGGCCGGCGAACCGCCGGAGAGCGGCTCTCATCGCTTCATGTCTCATGGCATCTTCTCCTTTTCGTCGGGGAGAATTCCCCGGAATCGCGTTTGCCCTGTTCAGTGAGGAGCGATCCCGGAAAATTTCACTTGCGAGCCCTGCAATTTCCACGGCCTTCCCGTCACTCCTTGCGACGAGGCACTTCGCCCTCGCATTGGAAAGGAGGACTCGATGTCGTGGCATCGGAGGAAAGCTGATCGGATCCTGATGGGGGTGCTGGCCGTCAGCGCGCTGTGCGGCCTGCGGCCGCTCGCCGCCCAGCCACCCTGCCTGATCCCGAAAACGGAGGGGCCGGCGGCGCTCCAGGCACTGCCGGAGACAACGGAGAGCGCCGAGCTGCCGCCCTTCACCCAGGTCGAGGTGAAGGAGACGCCAGCGGAGCTGCGGCAGGCGCTGGAGCACGGGCGGCTCAAGGACGCCCCCCTCATCCCGTGGGTCGAGCCGCCCCGGATCGACGCCGTGGAGGGCCTGATCGATACGCCGCTGGTCGTCGACTATGCCGAGCACGAGCTCAATGGTCAGCCGGTGAAATTACGGAACTATTACGATCCGAAGACTGGCCAGGGGATGCTGACCGGTCCGACCCTGCGCTTTCCGGCCAGCGAGCGGGCGAGGACGCTGCGCGTCCTGCTGCAGAACCACCTCCCCTGTCCACCCGGGGAGGACTGCCGGTGTGACCGGCCGGGCCACGTGCACGGACCTGACAAGCTGGTCTTCAACATCACCAATCTCCACACCCACGGCCTGCACGTCTCACCCCAGCCGCCGCAGGACGACGTCCTGCTCAACGTCATGCCGGGCTGCTCGTCCCAGGTGGAGGTCAAGATCCCGGCGGGCCACCTTCCCGGCACCTTCTGGTATCACGCGCATCGCCACGGCTCGACCGCCATCCAGCTTTCGAGCGGCATGGCCGGAGCGCTCATCGTCGAAGGCAGGCTCGACGCGGAGCTGCGGCAGCGCGGCATCGGCGAGAGGCTCTTCGTCTTCCAGCAGATCTCCCACAAGAACGGCGCCCTCGAGCACTTCGAGGACATCGGCAGGAACGCCGTCACTTCGATCAACGGCCAGATCAATCCGGACATCCTGCTCAAGAGCGGACAGGTGGAGCGCTGGCGCTTCATCAACGGGGGTTTCGAAGAGGTCCTGCCGCTCGCCCTCGTGCGGGAGTGCAGGGTTGACGAGCCCGGGTGCGATCCCGCCAGGGAATATCCCCTGTATCTGATCGCCGTGGACGGCATCACCATCCGCTCCGCTCCCCAGCCGAAAACCGTCGTCCAGTTGGCGGCCGGAAACCGCGCCGACGTCCTCGTGAAGCTCACCGAGCCCGGCCGCTACCGCCTCGTCAAAGTGCCGGGAAGGCGGGTGGAAGGGGAGACGGAGTCCCTCCAATACGTGGCGACCGTGGAGGTCGCGCCTCAGGGCACGGACATGCCCATCCCACAATCGCTCCCGGTCGAGGCGCCCCCCGACATCGACGCCTCGCAAGCCATCCCCAGGCCGCCGGTCGTCTTCTCGGTCAAAGAGGGCGACGAGGAGGACGAGTTTTTGATCGACGGCAGGAAGTTCTCCATGGATCAGCCCGCCTACACGCCCAAGCTCAACACCGTCGAAGCGTGGACGGTCTACAACTGCAGCACACAGATGCACCCGTTTCACATTCACGTCAACCCCTTCCAGGTGACGGAGATCGGCGAGCCGGAATTCGACGAGGTGATTCCATATCCCCCCGGCCGCCGCATCTGGCACGACACCCTGATCATTCCCCAGGGGGTCGTGCGCAAAGTGGATGGCAAGGACGTGATCATACCCGGCCATATCAAGATGCTCACCCACTACGAATATTACACCGGCCGCTTCGTGCTCCACTGTCACATCCTGACCCATGAGGACAAGGGCATGATGGCGCTCGTCGAGATCAAACCCTGAAGCGACGTTCGCAGACACCTGTCAACTCGCAGGCATCCACACCTGCATTCAGAAAGGAGATCGTTCATGGCTGAGCACACGGTCACAATCACCCTGGGGATGGACTTCAAGCCCGAGGACCTGAGCGTCAAGGCCGGCGACACGGTGACCTGGGTCAACAAGGCCAGCGGCAACCATACCGCCACCCGCAAAGTGGAACCCTGCCCATTCGACACCGGAGACATCCCGCCAGGGGAGCAGAAGTCTGTGAAGTTCGACAACCTTTGTGGCGATGCTCCTCTGGCGTATCGCTGCACCTACCACCGGAGCATGAAGGGAACGGTTCAAATCGTGAAGTAGGCCGCCTCCTCACGCCCGAATCCCGCTCCCGGTTCGCCGGGGGCGGGGTTCGGGCGACGCGCTCGTCTGCTACCATTCCGGCCACTCCACCGGAGGAGAAGAGCCGATGTCGAACCGCCGAGCCCTACTGAGCTTCACCCTCATCGCCCTCCTGGCCACAGCCTCCTCCGCTTGGCCCGAAACCCGGCCCATCGAGCTGGCGGTCGACGCCTCGGACGCGCCGCGCGGGATCTTCCACTCCCGTCTCACGATCCCCGCCGCACCCGGCCCGCTCACCCTCGCCTACCCGAAGTGGGTGCAGGGCGAGCACGCGCCGACCGGTCCCATTCAGCAGGTGGCGGGCTTCACGGTCGCGGCGGGCGGCAAGGTCCTCTCCTGGCGCCGCGATCCGCTGGAAATGTTTGTCGTGAAAGTCGAAGTGCCGGCCGGCGCCGCGGCGGTCGAGGTGACGCTCGACTACCTCTCCCCCACCGAGAGCTTCGGCAGCGGCTACGGCGAGACGCCCAACGCCACGCCCCACCTGGCGATCGTCGACTGGCACGACCTGCTGGTGTATCCCCTGGGCCCGAGCGCCGTCGATGTCCCGGTGCGCGCCGCCCTGCGGCTGCCGGCCGGCTGGCAGCTCGACACCGCGCTGGGAATCGCCGGCACGCAAGACGGCACCGTCACCTTCGTGCCCACGAGCCTCTACACGCTCATCAATTCGCCGGTGCTGGCCGGCGAGATCTTCCGCACCCTGGAGGTCGGGCCGGCGGAGGCGCCGGCCCGCATCAGCATCGCCGCGGACCAGCGCTCCGCGCTCGCCATCCCCGAGGCGCGGATCGCCGCCTATCGGCGCTTGCCGGCGGAGGCGGAAGCGCTCTTCGGCGCCCATCACTACCGCGCCTACCACTGGCTCCTCGCCCTCAGTAATACGATCGATCAGAACGGCCTGGAGCATCACGAGTCGAGCGACGACCGGGTGCACCTCGGAATGTTCACCGACGACGCCCTCCTCCTGCGCTGGGGGACGCTGCTGCCGCATGAATACGTCCACTCCTGGAACGGCAAATACCGCCGGCCGGCGGGGCTCGCGACCAAAGATTCGCAGGAGGCGCTGCGCACCGACCTGCTGTGGGTCTACGAGGGCTTGACCCGCTATCTCGGCGATTTCCTGCTGACGACGCGCAGCGGCATTCGCACCGTGGCGCAGAGCCGCGAGTACGCCGCCTGGGTCGCCGCCAACCAGGATCACAACCGTCCGGGCCGGCGCTGGCGGCCGCTCGCCGACACCGCCGCGTCCGCGCAGTTCCTCGGCGGCGCGCCGGCGGCTTGGACGGCGTACCGCCGGGCGCTCGACTACTACGACGAATCGCTGCTGATCTGGCTGGAGGCCGACACGATCCTGCGTGAGAAAAGCGGCGGCAAGAAATCGCTCGACGACTTCTGCCACGCCTTCTTCGGCGCCCCCTCCACCCCGCCGGCCGTCGTGCCCTACACGGACGACGACGTCTACGCCACTCTCAACCGCCTCGTGCCGTTCGACTGGCGCGGCTTCTTCGCCCAGCGCGTCTACGCCGTGCAGCCGCGCGCGCCCCTCGGCGGCCTCGAAGCCGCCGGCTGGAAGCTCGTCTACACGGAGCAGCCGAACGAGTTTCAGAAAGCCCGCGCCCAGAGCAGCAAGCAAGTCGACGAGACCTTCACCCTGGGTCTCTGGGTCAAAGAAGACGGCACGATCGACGACGTCGTCGTCGGCGCCCCCGCCTGGGAAGCCGGCCTCGGACCCGGCATGAAGCTCGTCGCCGTCGACGGCCGCAAATGGGCGCCCGAAGTCCTTCCCGAAGAGATTCAGGCCGCGAAAAAATCAACGACGCCGATCGAGATCACCGCCGAGCACGGCGACGTCGTCCGCACCTTTCGGGTGAATTATCACGACGGCGAGCGCCATCCGCACCTGGAGCGGGAGGGCTCGCGGGTGGACGTGCTGTCGGCGATTCTGGCGGCGCGGGGGCGGTGAGAGCTTCTGCCCACGCCTTCCCCGTGAGTCTTCAGCGAACGCTCGATCTGCTCCATGAGCGATCGGTTCTGGAGGACGTACAGAGTCTCCTGCTCCCTCTCCCAATCCTCAGCGCTGACGACGACGAAATCCTGGCCTCCCCGCCGCTTGACGCGCAGCGGGACATGGTCTTCCACCACTTCCTCCACCGCCTCCCGCAAGTGGCTGCGGAACTCATGAACGGATATCTCTCGCATGCTCCGGATTGTACCAGACCCCGGTACGGGCAGACGTTACCTGCGGAAAAAGATGATCGAGCTGGGGCTGGGTAAAAGACGCCGCTGCGTGCTAACATAGAGACGCGAGGAGTTGCGTCGCGCCGGGTTTCGTGCTTTGATCCCGCAACCCGTCGGGAGATCTCCCGCCGAGCGCGGGAGCGGGCTCTCCCCGCTGGATGGCACGCCGGTACCGCTCACCCGGCCGCAGCCTGATACCGCTCGCGCACGCTCCCCTGGCCGAGGAGCCCTTCGATCGAGGAGACCAGCTCGGGGACGAGTTGGACCTTGTAGCGCTCCTGGGTGGCGATGCGCACGATGCGGTCGGGGAACTGCATCTCCAGGGTCACCGGCACGTCGCCCGGATGCTCGGTGAGGAGGTCCCGGAGCTTGAGCATCTTGCTCTGGGAGAGCGCGGGGTCGAGCGTCAGGTCGACGCCGGCCAGGGGACGGGAGGCGAGCTGCTTGTCCAGAGGGACGATCTCCTCGACGGTCAGCTCGACCTCGCCACCCCGCTCGCGCACCTGCCCCTTGACCAGCACCACGGCCTCGTCGGCCAGCAGGTGGCCGAACTGCTGGAGCTGGTTGGCGAAGAGGGTCACGGCCAGGCTTCCCACGAGGTCCTCCAGCACGAAGCGGCCCATGAAGCGGCCGGCGTTGGCGCCGCTCTTGATCTTCACACGGCTCAAGCCCGCCACCATGCCGCCCAGGGTCACGGTCCCCTCGGGGAGGTTGTCGATGCTCTCGCGCAAAGCGGCCGTGGTGTGGGTGATGAGGCGCTCCAGGACCGCCTGGTGCTCGGAGAGCGGGTTGCCGGTGAGGAAGAGGCCGAGCGCCTCCTTCTCGTAGCGCAGCCGCTCGCGCTCCGGCCAGGGACGCACGGAGAGGTCGGGCGCCGGCTCGTTGGACTCGCCGCCGCCGAGCATGCCGAAGAGGCTCGACTGCCCTTCCTCGCGCTCCCGGCGGCGGCGCTGGGCATAGTCGAGCAGGCCGTCGAGGGAGTGCCAGAGGGGAGTGCGGGGGATGCCCAGGCTGTCGAAGCCGCCCGCCTTGACGAGGCATTCGAAGACCTTGCGGTTGACCAGACGCAGGTCCACTTCGGTGGCGAGGTGAGTCAGGCTGCGGAACCGGCCGGCCTCCCGGCGCGCCGCCAGCACGGACTCGATGGCGCTCTCCCCCACTCCCTTGATGGCGCCGAGGCCGTAGCGGATCCTGTCGCCCACGACGGTGAACATGTAGCCGCTCTCGTTGACGTCCGGCGGCAGCAGCTCGATGCCCATGTTGCGGCACTCGGCGATGTACTTGGCGATCGCGTCGGAGGAGGAGAGCTCGGAGTTGAGCATGGCGGCCATGAAGGCCACCGGATAGTGGGCCTTGAGGTAGGCCGTCTTGTAGGCCAGGTTGGCGTAGGCGACGCTGTGGCTCTTGTTGAAGCCATAGCCGGCGAAGGGCTCGATCTTGTCCCAGAGCTCCGCAGCCTTCTGCGGCGCCATGCCGCGGCCGGCCGCGCCGTCGACGAACTTCGCCTTCATCTTGGCCATGACGTCGGCCTTCTTCTTGCCCATGGCCTTGCGCAGCGTGTCCGCTTCGGCCATGGTGAAGCCTGCGACCTCCACGCCGATCAGCATCACCTGCTCCTGGTAGACGATGATGCCGTAGGTCTCCTCCAGGATCGGCTTCATCTCGGGCGTGAGATAGCCGAATTTCTTGCCCTGCTTGCGCTGGATGTACTCGTCGACCAGGGTCATGGCGCCCGGCCGGTAGAGGGCGTTCAACGCCGCCAGCTCATCGAAGCGCGAGGGCTTGAACCGCCGCAGCAGGTCGGTCATGCCGCGGGATTCAAACTGGAAGATGCCGCTCGTGCGCCCCTCGGCGAAGATACGGAAGGTCTCGGGATCGTCCAGCGGAATCTCTTCCAGGTCGAGAGCGATCCCCTGATGGCGGACGATCTTCACCGCGTCATCGAGGACCGTCAGGGTGCGCAGGCCCAGGAAGTCCATCTTCAGGAGCCCGAGGCTCTCGATGACGTTCATGTCCCACTGGGTCATGATCTGCTCTTCGTCCCCCTTGGTGACCTTGTAGAGGGGGACGAGCTCGTCGAGCCGGCGGGGGGTGATGACGACGCCCGCGGCGTGGACGGAGGCATGGCGGGTGAGCCCCTCCAGACGGGAGCCCACCTCGACGATCTGCTTGACCTCGGGGTCTCTGGCGATCTCGGAGGCCAGCGGCTCGTCCCTGGCGACGGCGGCCAGCGACTTCGTCATGTCGGGGATCAGCTTGGCGATGCGGTCCACCTTGACGTAGGGCACTCCCATCACCCGTCCGACGTCGCGGATCACGGCCTTCGCGGCCAGGGTGCCGAAGGTGATGATCTGGGCCACGCGGTCGCGCCCGTACTTCTCGCCGACGTAGTGGATGACCTCGCCGCGGCGCCGCATGCAGAAGTCGATGTCGATGTCCGGCATGCTGATGCGGTCGGGATTGAGGAAACGCTCGAACAGCAGGTCGTACTGCAGCGGATCGATGTCGGTGATGCGCAGGGCGTAGGCCACCACCGATCCCGCCGCCGAGCCGCGGCCCGGTCCCACCGGGATGTCGTTCTCCCGGGCGTGGCGGATGAAATCCCAGACCACCAGGAAGTAGCCGGGGAAGCCCATCTTCTCGATGACCTGGATCTCGTACTCCAGGCGCTGGCGGTAAGCCTCGTCCTCGTGGCGGACCAGTCCCTGGGCGCGGCGCCGGCGCAGCTCGGCCAGGCGTTCGTCCAGCCCCTCGCGGGCCACCTTCTCGAAGTAGCTCTGGAGATCGCCATAGCCTGCGGGCAGTGGGAACTCCGGCAGGTGGAACTTGCCGGTGGGGATCACCAGGTTGCAGCGCTCGGCGATGGCCAGCGTGTTCTCCAGCGCCTGGTGGTCGTCGGGAAAGAGACGGTGCATCTCGTCGGCGGACTTCAGGTAGAAGTTGTCCGAGGCGTAGCGCAGCCGGTCGGCGTCGCCGAAGCTCTTCTGGGTGCCGATGCAGAGCAGGACGTCGTGGGCGAAGGCGTCGTCCTTGCGCAGGTAGTGGCAGTCGTTGGAGACCACCAGGGGGATTCCCGTGCGCTGGGAGATGCGCCGCACGGCGTCGCTCGCCAGCCGCTGCTCGGGGATGCCGTGATCCTGCATCTCCAGGTAGAAATTCCCTTCGCCGAAGATCTCCAGGAATTCCCGCGCCGTCGCCTCGGCCTCCTTCTCGCGGCTGCCGACGATCAGCTCGTTGACCTCGCCCTTGAGGCAGGCGGAGAGGCAGATCAGGCCCTCGCTGTGCTGGCGCAGCAGCTCCTTGTCGACGCGGGGCTTGTAGTAGAAGCCCTCGAGGAAGGAGCTGGAGGTGAGCTTGAGCAGGTTGCGGTAGCCGGTCTCGTCCCTGGCCAGCAGGACCAAATGGTTGCTGCTCCCTCGCCCGGGAGTGCGGTCCAGCCGGCTCCCCTGAGCCACGTAGGCCTCCATGCCCACGATCGGCTTGACGCCGGCGGCCCGGGCCTTGTTGTAGAACTCGATGGCCCCGAACATGTTGCCATGGTCGGTGAGGGCAATCGCCGGCATGCCCGCCTCGACCGCCGCCTTGATCACGTCGTCGAGTCGGTTGGCCCCGTCGAGGAGGCTGAACTGGCTGTGGAGGTGGAGGTGGACGAAGTCGGACATCGCGGTCAATGTTGGATCAGTTGGGTATCAGTCGGGGTCAGTCGGCCTGGACCCATGTTACCAGAATCGGAGCCCTCCTCACCCCGGCGCTTACCCCTTCCCCTTCGCCTCCAGCCGGCTGACGCGGACGACGTAGTCGAGCCCCGAGGCCACGGTGAGGATGGGGACCAGGTAGATCGCCCCCGTCGAAACGTCCTCCAGCCAGTGCAGATTGGGCAGGGAGCCGGAGAGGAGGACGAGGACCACCGCCACGACCTGGAGGGCGGTGTTGACCTTGCTGAGGACCGTGGGCGGAAACCGGCGCACCCCCGCCGCCAGGTAGAGCACCAGGGCCACGGAGACGAGCAGCACGTCGCGGGCGATGACCAGGATGGTCACCCAGAGGGGAATGGGAGCCCCGTGGGCGAGGCTCGGAATCGAGAGCACCACGTAGGCGCTGACCAGCAGGAGCTTGTCGGCGATGGGATCGAGATAGGCGCCGAGCAGCGACTGCTGACCCCAGAAGCGGGCGATGAAGCCGTCGAGGGCGTCGGTGACACCCGCCGCCACGAAGATCAGCAGCGCCTTGGTCGAGTCCCCGTTCACCACCGCGATGATGAACAGGGGAACGAGCCCCATGCGCAGCAGGGTGAGCAGGTTGGGGACGGTGAAGGTCATGCGCCGCCCAGGAGCTTGACGCTGCGCTGCAGGATCTCCACGGCATCGCTGCCGGCGAGGGGGGCCGTGGGGTCGCAATCGTCCGCTGCGGCCAGGAGCCCGCACGCCAGGGCGGGATCGCAGACGTTGCCGCTGCCACCGCCGCCGGGACCGGCGCAGGCGCCGGCCCCGAAACGCGCCAGCAGGCGCAGGACCACCCGCAGCGCCGGGCCGCGGCGGATCGACGAGCCGGGAGAGAAGCGGTGGAGGGTGGGATCGACATCCATCAGACCGAGGTTGACGACGCGGACGATCTCCTCCTGGTGCGGGTTGTCGAGGACGTCGGTGGCGATGCGCCCGGCCGTGGGCCGGCTGTTGCGCACGTCCGGCACCAGCCAGTAGAGGAGCAGGGCGAAGTCGGCCCGGCTGAGCTCCGGCCTGGCGGCGACCTCCTGCACGTCGCGGGGGAGTTGGGACAGCCGCCAGCGGAACTTGGCGGACTCCAGCTTCTGGGCCAGGGCGGGATCGCCGGGGTGGCGGGCCGCGAGGTCCTGGGCGATCTTCAGGCCGGCGCTCGGGTCTCCCACCTCCAGCTCCAGCTCGGCGCGGCGTTCGAGGAGCTGGCGGTCGCCGGCCCGGCGGGTGGCGAGCTCTTTGACGGCGGCGAGCTCGGCGGCGAGGTCGCCCCGGGCCACGGCCACCTTGCGCGCAGCCTCGTAGGTGAGGGTCTCGGAGGGACCCCAGCTCCGCAGCAGTCCGAGCTGCTTTTCAGCCTCCGGCAACCTGCCGCCGCGCAGGGCCTCGTCCAGCCGGTTGGCGACGATTTCCAGGGCCCGCGGGTGGAGCTCGTTGACGCGCTTGAGAGCCAGCGGGCTGCGGGCGGCGACAGCGCGATAGGCCGAGTAGGCCAGGGCGACATCCCCCATGCGCTCGGTGGCCCGCCCCAGGAGGAGCTGGCTCGCCGTGTAGGTGGGCAGGGCGTCGCCCACGGGCAGCAGCCGGAGGAGCACGGCGCGGTTGTCGCCGGCGGCGAATTCCACCTGAGCGGCGAGGACCTGGGCGGGAAGGAATTGGGGATCATCGGCCAGCAGCTCGCCGGAGATGCGGCTGGCGGCGGCGGTCTCCCCCCTGTCCAGGAGGTCCCGCCAGGCCGCGGCCAGACGCTCCCGCCGCTCCGCGTCGACGTCGCGGGAGTAGCCCTCGAAGGGATCGATCAGGTACGGCCGGTCGGCCGGGGCGAGCGCGAGAGGCTCCGGCGGACGCCGGGCCGGCTCGCGCACCGGCGGCGGGGGTGTGGACGTGCAGGCTGCGCCCGCCGCCAGCAGGACGGCCAGCAGGAGGAGAGCCGCAGTAGCCCGGCAGCCATGACGCCCGACCTCAGGCAGGGTGGGGCGCTGCAGTGATGGTGGCGATGGCATGCTTGTAAATGAGAATTTCCTTGCCTTCGCTCTCGAGCACCACGGCAAAACGGTCGAAGCGCTTGAGACGCCCCAGCAGGTGCCGGCCGGTGACAAGCTCGAGATACATCGTCTGCCCTTCCTTGAGGCTCTGGAAGAGATACCCATCCTGAATGTTGATGTTGTGCTTAGCCATACGCCCTCCCGAGACCCCTGTGCTTGGCATGTTC
>DATARR010000058.1:0-57963 GCA_036264085.1 Thermoanaerobaculia bacterium
GGATCAGCGGCACCATCAACTGCCGCCCGAGCCGGTCGAGACCCGGGCCCCTCCCCTCCGGCATTCCGGCGTTCGCCGGCGCCGTGGGGGGAGAGGTTGTCAGGTCTGCCGCGGTCTCTTCGGAGGGTGGGAGGGTGGGGATCAGGCCGCTTTCTCTTCTTCCTGGACCGCCTCCGGATACTGCTCGAAGAGGCGCATCCATTTGCTCGTCTTGGCGTACTGATCGATGCGGCGCTTGCCCACGGTCGGGTACCACGCGAAGTCGTGGTAGAAGTAGGAGCCGAAGACGAAGAAATAGACCAGCGGCGTGCGGAAGAACAGCTTCTGGAGCCCCTTCAGCGGCCCGAACCAGACGAGGTCGCCGAAGCGGGAGACCGCGTTGTCCCCCACCGAGAACTTGAAGTTCCACTTCGAGACGTCCTCGCCGACCACCTCGATGTCCCGCGGATCGCCCACGCCCAGGCCCGCGTCGTGCGCCAGCCGGATGTATGGGATCGACATCGGATCGAAGCCCATCATCTTTGCCGCCACCGCATCGATCGCCACCTGGTCGCCGGAGGCCATCATGAAGTCCTTCTCGACCGGAATCATCGTACGCGGACCCGGGCCGTTGCCGCAGGTCGTGCCGTCCATCACCGCGAAGAGGCCGGAATGGATCTCCTTCTGGATCGTCAGCAGGTCGACCAGCGTCTCGTGGATGTACGAGTGGGTGTAGTGCCGCCGGGTGTTGAGCAGGCCGCCGAAGGCGTTCTTCATCGCTCCGGTGGTGGTGGTGTAGATGTGGCACTTCACCGTCGGCAGGTGGACGATGTTCTTGCCGAGGAAGAACTCGGGGATGGTGATCCCCTCGGGGTAGATTTTCGGCAGCACCAGCATCCTGCCCTTGGGCTGGTAGGTGATCCACTTGAGGTCGTCCGCGAAGCAGTTGTACCGCACCGGCACGCCGTACTTGTCGAGCACCGGCAGGTAGCGGTTCAGCCGCTCGCCCTTCTTGGGATCGGTGACCACGGTGTTGTTCTGAACGCACACCTGATCCGTGTACCCGTCGGCCCGCAGCTTCTGGATCGTCCCTTCGAGCTGCCAGGGGGTGGTGTTGGCCCCCGGGAACGGGAAGTGCCAGGAGATGTTGTCCTTGAGGATCGTGGTGGAGCCCGGTGCGAGATAGCGCTTGACCTCCGCCAGCTCCATGGTCCGCCCGGTGTCCTCCGGGACGCTCTCGGGTTTGGTCTTCAAGACGGCGACACGCGCTTTAGCCATATGGATTCTGCTCCAGGGTCGAATTCGGGAGACCCGCCGGGCTACGGCGGGAGCAAGAAGTATACCGGACGGCGGCCCAGGGCGGTCTTTCCTGTCCGGGCGGGCGACTCCGATCGACCTTGCGGTACACTTCCCCGCCATGCTCTCCCGAGACCTTTTGCGCGACGATCCCGAGAAGGTCCGCCATGGTCTGGCGAACCGGAACGCGGACACGGCGCCCCTGGATACCTGGCTGCGGCTCGACGCCGAGCGGCGGGCCGACCTCGTCGAGGTGGAGGAGCTCAAGCGCCAGCGTAACGAGGCCAGCCGCGCCATCGGCGAGGTCAAGAAGCGGGGCGGCGACGCCTCCGGGCAGATCGCCGCCGTGGGGCAGCTCAAGTCCCGCATCGAAGAGCTGGAGGCGCGCCTCGCCGCTCTCGATCCCGAGCTGCTGGCCATCGAGCAGACCCTGCCGAACCTGCCGCACCCCTCCGTCCCCGTCGGCAAGGACGAGACCGACAACCGCTGCGAGCGGACGGTGGGCATCCCCCGGACCTTCGATTTTTCACCCAAGGCCCATTGGGACCTCGGGCCCGAGCTGGGCATCCTGGACTTCGAGCGCGGCGCCAAGCTCGCCGGCGCCCGCTTCACCGCCTCCTTCGGCGCCGGCGCGCTGCTCGAGCGGTCGCTCAGCAACTTCATGCTCGACCTCCACACCCGCACCCACGGCTACACCGAGGTCCTGCCGCCGTTCATCGTCAACCGCGAGACCCTGGTCGGCACCGGGCAGCTCCCCAAGTTCGAGCAGGACCTCTTCCACTTGGAGGGATATCCCTACTACCTGATCCCCACCGCCGAGGTCCCGGTCACCAACCTGCACCGGGACGAGACCCTCGACGAGTCCGCCCTCCCCGTCCGCTATACAGCCTGGACCCCCTGCTTCCGTAGCGAGGCCGGCTCGTATGGCAAGGACGTCCGCGGCCTCATCCGCCAGCACCAGTTCAACAAGGTCGAGCTGGTGCAGCTCACGACGCCGGAGACCAGCTACGCCGCCCTGGAGGAGCTGACCGGCCACGCCGAGGTGGTCCTCCAGCTCCTGGAGCTCCCCTACCGGGTGATGACGCTGTCGACGGGAGACATGGGATTCGGCGCGGCCAAGACCTACGACCTCGAGGTCTGGCTGCCGGGCCAGCAGGCCTACCGGGAGATCTCCTCCTGCAGCAACTGCGAGGACTTCCAGGCCCGGCGGGCGAACCTCCGCTACCGTCCCGCGGGTGGGGGCAAGACCCGCCTCCTGCACACCTTGAACGGCTCGGGCCTGGCAGTGGGTCGTACGCTGATCGCCGTCCTGGAGAACTACCAGCAGCCGGACGGCTCGGTGCTCATCCCGAAAGCCCTGCGCCCCTACACCGGGGGGTTGGAGCGGATTACCACCAGGAAGTAAGCTGTTGCAGACCCTTAAGGAGGGGTGGCTGAGCGGTCTAAAGCAGCGGTCTTGAAAACCGCCGGTCGTTCACGCGGCCCGTGGGTTCGAATCCCACCCCCTCCGCCAGCACACTGAAAGGAGGCTCACCATGTGGCTCCCGCTCATCGCGACCGCTCTGCTCCTGTCGCCCCAGGCCCCCGCGCCGCAGGAGAAAGCCGCTCCGCCGGCCACCACGCCGCAGACGATCGCCGCCCCCAGGACGCGCGACGAGCAACTCCCCGCCTCCGAGGCGCAGGCCAAGGCGGCGCTGGACAAGACGCCACGCCATGGCGAGTACGTGGACGTCAAGAACCCCGCGGGCGGCCCGGCGATCCGCACCTGGGTCGAGTATCCCGAGCGCAAGGAGAAGGCCGGCGTCGTCCTCGTCATCCACGAGATCTTCGGCTTGAGCGACTGGGCCCGCGCCGTCGCCGACCAGCTCGCCCGCGAGGGGTTCATCGCCGTCGTCCCCGACCTCGTGTCCGGCATGGGACCCAATGGCGGTGGCTCGGATTCCGTGTCGAGCCGCGACGACGTGGTCAAGCTCGTGCGCGCGCTCACCCCCGACGAGGCGACCGCCCGCCTGAACGCCGTCCGCGACTACGCCGTCCACCTGCCGGCCGCGAACGGCAAAAGCGCCACGGTCGGTTTCTGCTGGGGCGGTGGCCGGAGCTTCGCCTACGCGGCCACCCATCCCGACCTCGCCGGAGCGGTCGTCTACTACGGCACCCCACCCGACGCCGCGGACCTGGCGCGCATCAAGGCTCCGGTCCTGGGCTTCTACGGGGGCGACGATGCCCGCGTCACCGCCACCGTCGCGCCCACCGAGGCGGAGATGAAGAAGCTCGGCAAGATCTACGAGCCCCACGTCTTCGAAGGCGCCGGCCACGGCTTCCTGCGCGCGCAGGACGATCGCAACGGGGCCAACCTCAAGGCCACGCAGCAGGCCTGGCCGCGGACGGTGGCCTTCCTGCGGGAGCGGCTGAAGTAAAGGGCCTCGGACTGGAGATGCGGCGAAGCCGCCGAAGCGACCTTCCCGGTTCGCGATCCCTGGTCCGCGGCTCAGCAACCCTGATCCGCGGCTCGTGAGCCCAGGTCCGCGGCTCGCGATCCCGGTCCGCGGGTTCGCGATCCCTGGTCCGCGGCTCACGAGCCCAGTCCGCGGGTTCGCGGGCCCGGGTCCGCGGTTCGCGATCTCTGAGCCAAGTCGCTGACCCCGCTGCCCGCCGCGTGGCTCCCAATCATCGATATCGGTTCCTGGCCATGGTGCTGGGATGCTCCGAAGGAGCTTAGGGCTCGTCACAAAATAACTGTCCCACCTTTCAGGTGTTCTCGTCAAGTATTTTCTGCCGTATACTAGGGAGTCAATGCACGATGAGGCGGCGATTCGGCGAAGATTTGAGCTGCTTGAAGAGAACCTCGACGAGAGGATGCGCCGACTTTTCGCTGCTGCAGAGGCCGAGGCACTTGGATTTGGGGGAGCTTCGGTGGTGGCGCGCGCCACCGGGATCTCTCGCCGTACTATCAACAGAGGCCTCAAAGAGTTACGGCGGCCTTCGGTGCCTCGGCCCCAGACCAGGAGAGTTCGTCGGCGGGGTGGCGGCAGGAAGAAGACTGTCGAGGTAGATCCAATGCTGAAGGCGGATCTGGAGCAACTCGTCAATCCCACGACGCGCGGAGATCCTGAGTCGCCCCTTCGCTGGACCTGCAAGAGTGTCCGCCGGTTGGCCGACGAACTTAAGCGGATGGGGCACCAGACGAGTCATCGCATGGTGGCCGCGATCCTTCATGACCTTGGATACAGCCTTCAGGCCAACAGCAAGACTCTGGAAGGAGCACACACGGACCGGGATACCCAGTTTGAGCATATCAACCGGCTAGTAGAAGAGTATCAGGAAACAGGCGATCCTGTAATATCGGTGGATACGAAGAAGAAAGAGCTGGTGGGTGAGTTCAAGAATGGTGGCCGTGAGCTGCGTCCCCAGGGCATGCCCGAGAAGGTCAAGGTTCACGACTTCATGGTACCTGAGTTGGGCCGTGCCATTCCTTATGGCGTGTACGATTTGGCGAACAACAAAGGCTGGGTCAGCGTGGGCACGGACCACGATACGTCCAGCTTTGCGGTGGAGACGATTCGCCGCTGGTGGCGGTCGATGGGGCTGGAGGTCTTTCCCAAGGCTCGGCGCCTTCTGATCACCGCCCATGGCGGCGGCAGCAATGGTGCTCGTGTCCGCCTATGGAAGATTGAGCTTCAGCAGTTGGCCAATGAGCTTGGGATACCGATCTCTGTCTGCCATCTACCTCCCGGCACGAGTAAGTGGAACAAGATCGAACATCGGCTGTTTTCCTTCATCAGCCAAAACTGGCGGGGAAAGCCTCTCATCAGCCACCAGATCATCGTCAACCTGATCGCTGCGACAACGACCAAAGCCGGACTCACGGTCCGCGCAGAGCTCGACACACAGAAGTATCCGGCAGGGCGTAAAATAACCCGACGGGAGGCGAAGAAAGTTAACCTAAACTGCGACAGTTTTCACGGTGAGTGGAACTACACGATCCATCCGTCGGAGAAGGTCGAACCTGGGACAGTTATTTTGTGACGAGCCCTTAGGCCTGTAGCCTGGGGTTGGCGCTGTTTGCCAGCCCCAGGACCCCGTCCCACCAAATCCTCAAGTCCCGAAGGGGCGGCGGCAGCTCATCGCCTGACGACATCACCGAGGTCCGCATCTGTGATACGCTCGTATCTCCTGAAAGATACGTTCAAACTTGATCCTGCCCCCAAGAGGCGGAGGGCCGCTCATGGCCAGCACGTTCACCAATCTGCTCTACCACATCGTCTTCTCCACCAAGAATCGGATTCCGGCAATTCAGGAGGGCCTGCGAGAACCGCTCTACGAATATATCGGCGGCATCATCCGGGGAGAACGCGGTGTTCTCCTCCAGATCGGGGGTGTCCCCGACCATGTCCACGTCCTGGCAAAGACCAAAGCGGATACCTCGATCTCTGAGATCGTCGGTCGCATCAAGGCCGGCTCCTCGAAATGGCTGAACGGGAAAAAGCTCGCTGCGAATCGTTTCGAATGGCAGACCGGCTACGGAGCCTTTTCCGTCAGCGAGTCTCAGGTGTCGAAAGTCCGGAAGTACATCCAGACTCAGGAGGCTCACCATGCGAAGGTCTCCTTCAAGGAGGAGCTGATCACTCTTCTCAAGAAGCACGGGATTGAATATGACGAGCGTTATCTGCTCGGTTGAGGTGATTCCGAACGTTGAGCTGCCGTCGCCCCGTTGGGGCTATGGTTTTTCTTGGGGCGGCGTTACCTGGGGCTGGCAAACAGCGCCAGCCCCAGGCTACATGCCGTAGCCCCTTCGGGGCATGTTCCATGCCGCGATATTGCAACTACCAAGTAGCCATGAACCTAACCGTATCCGTCGATGAGCAACATGTTCAACGTGATTAGACGACCGGCTGCATGCCCACGACTCTCTCGCAATTCTGCGACACAGTTTCTCTTTGCTCCGAAGGAGCTTAGGCCTGTAGCCTGGGGCTGGCGCTTTTTGCCAGCCCCAGGTAGGCGTGGCCCCAAAAACCCTGAAGCCCTGAAAGGGCGACGGCAGTTCATGCCGAAGTGCCTGCTGTTCGAGTGCTCCGCCCTATTTCCCCGGCATATTAATTCCGGCTCAAAATCGAGTTGTATGGCCAAGATGGGGCACATAGAAGCTAGTGCTAGTCAGTGGCACTCACTAAGCCTCGGGTTCCGCCTATGACCTCTCAAGCAGCCGGAGGCAGGCATGAATTGTCGCAAGATAGTAGTAGAAAAGCCAGCTATACCAGATTGCCGTGTCGTAATTAGTCTTTTGAGCCTGATTATGATGGCGAATTCCGAAATTGTTCGCCAAGTTGAATATGTCTGTCTCGTCCTGCTTGGCAAGTACTTTCTTCGCCCTGGGACGAAGGTACTCAAGAACATCGGCAAGATCTCGCAGGGCATGCTTTCTGTCTTCGAGTGATGATCTGTAGCGCTGAAAACGCGACACAGCGGCGGCCACTCTTGCCTCAACGTTCGCTGGATCTACTCTGGGTAGGCTCGCCGCCATCAGACGCTCCATCCCTTTCTCCGGGATTTGGTGAAGCTCGCCATTTTCTTTCAGCGTATAACCCGCCGCGTAAGTTTCAAGAAAAGAATTAAGGGCGAGGCGGAATTCCGTCCTGCCCTCCTCTCGATTAAACGAGGAGTAGTGCATGCCACAGTTTGCATAGTCGTGATAATAGCCGTCGATAGGCTTCGACACATGGTCAAAAAGGAACTCGATTATATCAAAAACGTCATCTTCGGTATAGGACTCCAAGTGTGTATGAATGGGCCAGAGATCCTCCTTGCGCAGAGCTAGAAATAGGCTGCGTTCTATGTCAGATCCAAGAGCCCCAGGCATATAACCAGAGTCAACGCAATGTGACCCAAACGCTTCATCGAAGTAGCTGCGGCTACTAAAATCTTCGTGTAATGCTAAGAAGAGCTTCTTAAGGTCTGGAAGCCCGAGCTTCGCGCCTGCTGGATGCCGCCCCGTTCTTACGGAAAAATAACCCTGCCGTCGCATATTGAAGTCCCAGCAGTCTGAAGAAGTTGTGATCTAAGGGCCATCCCCTACCGCCCCAACAACCCCTCCGCCTGCTTCACCACGTCCTCCGGCAAGAACCCAAACGCCTTCTGCAGGTCCTTGTACTGAGCCGACGCCCCGAAGCGCTCGATGCCGTGGATTTCGCCGTCCAGGCCGACGTACTTGGCCCAGCCGAAGGGGGAGGCGGCTTCGATGGCGAGGCGCTTGCGGATCGTGGGCGGCAGGACGGAGTCCCGGTACTCCTGAGGCTGGGCGTCGAAGAGCGCCCAGGAGGGCATGCTCACGACGCGGACGCGCCTTCCCTTCGCGGTGAGCTGCTTGGCCGCTTCCAGCGTCACCCAGACTTCGGAGCCGGTGGCCAGGAGGATGATCTCCGGATCGCCCTGCGCCGGATCGCTGAGGACGTAGGCGCCCTTGGGGAGCCCCTCGCGGGCACCCTTCGCCGTCTCTTCCAGGATGGGCAGGTTCTGTCGGGTGAGGGCCAGGGCCACGGGGCCGTGGCGGTGCTCGATCGCCACCCGCCAGGCTTCGGCCGTCTCATTGGCGTCCGCCGGGCGGATCAGCGTCAGGTTGGGGACGGAGCGCAGGCCGGCGAGCTGCTCGATGGGCTGGTGCGTGGGGCCGTCCTCGCCCAGGAAGATCGAATCGTGGGTGTAGACGTAGACCACCTGCACCTTCATCAGCGCCGCCAGGCGGATCGGCGGGCGCATGTAGTCCGAGAAGATGAGGAAGGTCCCGCCATAGGGTATCCACAGCCGCGAGACGGCGATGCCGTTCATGATCGATCCCATGGCGTGCTCGCGGATGCCGAAGCGCAGGTAGAGGCCCTGGGCGTTGGCGGCTTCGAAGTCGGTGCGGCCCTTGATGGCGGTGTTGTTCGAGGGCGTCAGGTCGGCCGAGCCGCCCACCAGCAGGGGCAGCTTGCCGGCGATGCCGTTGAGCACCTGGCCGGAGGCCGCGCGGGTGGCGATGGGCTTGTCGCCGGGCTTGAAGGTGGGGATGCCGTCCTGCCAGCCGTCGGGGAGCTTGCCGGCCAGCCGGCCGTCGAGGTCGGCCGCCTCTTCGGGGTGGGCCTGCCGGTATTTGGCGAGCAGCTCGTTCCACTCCTGCTCCAACTGGTGACCGCGCTGGCGGGCCGCCTCGAACGGCTGCCGCGCCTCGTCCGGCACCAGGAAGGTGGGCTCCAGGGGCCAGCCGAGAGCATTCTTGGTGGCCGCCGTCTCCTCGGGACCCAACGCCTCGCCGTGCGCCTTGGAGGTCCCCGCCCGGTTGGGGCTGCCGAAGCCGATGACCGTGCGCACGACCACCAGCGACGGGCGCGCCGTCTCCGCCTCGGCGGCCCGCATCGCCTTCTCCATCGCCGCGAGGTCGTTGACGTCCGCCACGTGCTGGACGAACCAGCCGTAGGCCTCGAAGCGCTTGCCCACGTCCTCGGAGAAGGAGAGGGAGGTGGGGCCGTCGATCGAGACTTTGTTGTCGTCGTAGAAGACCTTGAGCTGGCCGAGCTTCAGGTGCCCCGCGAGCGAGCAGGCCTCGGAGGTGACGCCCTCCTCCATGTCGCCGTCGCTGGCGAACACCCAGACGCGGTAGTCGAAGAGCGGGAACCCCTCGCGGTTGAAGCGGTTGCGGCTCAGGCATTCGGCGATGGCCATGCCGACCGAGTTGCCGAGCCCCTGGCCGAGGGGGCCGGTGGTGGTCTCGACGCCGCGGGTGAGCTCGTGCTCGGGATGGCCCGGGGTCTTCGAGCCGAATTGGCGGAAGCGCTTCAGCTCCTCGACGGCCAAGCCGTAGCCGGCGAGGTGGAGCAGGGCGTAGAGCAGGGCCGAGGCGTGGCCGCAGGAGAGGACGAAGCGGTCGCGGTTCGGCCAGTCCGGATTGTCCGGGTTGTGGCGCATGATGCGCGTCCACAGGAGATAAGCCATGGGCGCCTGGCCCAGGGGCGCGCCCGGGTGGCCCGACTGGGCCGCTTCGACCATGTCCACGGCGAGGAATCGGATGGTGTTGATGGCGAGCTGGTCGACGTTCGGTTCGGGCATTGGCGCTCCCTCCACGGTAAAGCCCCCTGGGGCGGGGATAGTCTATCGCGGGCGAAGAGGAGGATCGCGCGAGCCCGCTTTGACTCCCGGCCCTTCACCCCCTACAATGTGCTCTCCCTGCCGGACCGCACGGAGAGGTGCTGGAGTGGCCGAACAGGGCTGCCTGCTAAGCAGTTGTCCGGGGTAAACCCGGACCGAGGGTTCGAATCCCTCCCTCTCCGCCATTCACCGCCCGCCCGTAGCGACGCCTGGTTCGGAGGTTGCACAGAGCCGGAGCCTGGACGCGCGCCCCATCCCCCGGGGCGCCATAAGCCGCCGATTCACCCTCTGGAAGAGAAGGGGAGGTCTCGACCATGAAAGCCGTCAATCCCGCCACCGGTGAGCTGATCCGCGAGTACCCCGAGCACGACGACGCCCGGATCGAGGAGATCCTGACCCGCGCGGAGGCCGCCTTCGCCTCCTGGCGCAAGGTCCCCTTCGCCGAGCGGTCGCGCCTGATGACCCGGGTGGCCGACCTGCTGCGCGACCGTGCCGCCGACTATGGCCGGCTGATGACCGCGGAGGTGGGCAAGCCCATCGCCGCCTCCGAGTCCGAGGTGGACAAGTGCGCCTGGGTCTGCGACTTCTACGCCGAGCACGCGGAGCACCTCCTGGCCCAGGAGACGGTGGCTACCGATGCCACCCGCAGCGGCATCCGCTACGACCCCATCGGCCCGGTGCTCGCCATCATGCCGTGGAACTTCCCGTTCTGGCAGCTCTTCCGCTTCGCCGCTCCGGCCCTGATGGCTGGCAACGTCGGCCTGCTCAAGCACGCGTCGAACGTCCCCGGCTGCGCCCTCGCCATCGAGGAGGTCTTCCGCGATGCCGGCTTCCCCGAGGGGGCGATGACCACCCTCCTCATCTCTTCGGAGAAGGCGAAGCGGCTCATCGCCCATCCCGTGATCCGGGCCGTCACCCTCACCGGCAGCGAGAAGGCGGGCATGGAGGTGGCCGCCGAGGCGGGCCGGAACCTCAAGAAGACGGTCCTCGAGCTGGGCGGCTCCGATCCTTTTATCGTCCTCGACGACGTCGACCCGGCCGAGGCCGGCCGGCAGGCGGCCAAGGCCCGGACCATCAACTCCGGCCAGAGCTGCATCGCCGCCAAGCGCTTCATCGTCGAGGAGGCGGTGGCGGACCGTTTCGAAGAAGAATTCGTCCGCGCCATGGAGGGACTGAAGGTGGGCGATCCCATGGACCGCGGCAACGAGGTCGGCCCCATGGCCCGGGAGGACCTGCTCGCCGCCCTGGACGACCAGGTGCGGCGGACGGTCGAGGCCGGCGCCCAGCTCCGCACCGGCGGCCACCGGTTGGAGGGCATGGGCTGGTACTATGCGCCGACCGTCCTCACCGGCGTCGAGCCGGGGATGGCCGCCTTCGACGAGGAGACCTTCGGACCGGTGGCGGCGGTGATCCGGGCCCGCGACGCCGGCCACGCCGTGGAGCTCGCCAACCGCTCCACCTTCGGCCTCGGCGCCAGCGTCTGGACGGGCGATCCCGGCCGCGGCGAGGCCCTCGCGGCCGAGATCCAGTCCGGCAACGTCTTCGTCAACGGCATCGTCAAGTCCGACCCGCGCCTCCCCTTCGGCGGCGTCAAGCGCTCCGGCTACGGGCGGGAGCTGTCCGCGGTGGGGATCCGGGAGTTCGTGAACATCAAGACGGTGTGGGTGAAGTAAGGGGCCGCCCCATGATACCGTGACGCCTTTCGTCCCGCCTCCCCGTCTGGGAGAGGCCACCCGAGAGGACTCCAGACGTCATGAGCATCGAGATCCAGGGACCCGTCCGGGTCCGTTTCGCTCCGTCGCCCACCGGCTTCCTGCACGTGGGCGGCGCCCGCACGGCCATCTACAACGACCTGCTGCGGCAGAGCGTGGGCGGCGCCTTCGTCCTGCGCATCGAGGACACCGACAAGGAGCGCTCCGACGAGGCCATGATCCGCCAGATCCAATCCGCCCTGGCCTGGATCGGCGTGGTCTGGGACGAGGGACCATTCCTGCAGAGCGCGCGCCTCCCTCGCCATCACGAGCGGGCCGAGGAGCTGCTCGCCGCCGGCAAGGCCTACCGCTGCTTCTGCACCCCCGAGGAGCTGGACGCCCAACGCGAGGAGGCCCAGAAGAAGGGCCTCGCCTTTCGCTATCCCCGCACCTGCCTGTGCCTGACCCAGGCGGAGATCGAGCAACGCCTCGCCGCCGGCCAGCCATTCGCCGTCCGCTTCCGGATGCCGGACGAGCACATCACCTTCACCGACATCGTCCGCGGCGACATGGACTTCCCACCGGAGGCCCTGGACGATTTCATCCTCCTGCGCTCGGACGGCAACCCCACTTACCACATGTCCGTCGTGGTGGACGACATCGACATGGGCATCACCCACGTCATCCGCGGCGAGGACCACCTCTCGAACACGCCCAAGCACGTCCCCCTCTTCCGTGCCCTGGGCGGCACGGTGCCGGCTTTCGGCCATCTCCCCCTGATCCTCGGGCCGGACAAGAAGCGCCTCTCCAAGCGCTACGGCGCCACCTCGGTCGAGGAGTTCCGCACCGAGGGGATCCTTCCCCAGGCCCTCTACAACTTCATGGCTCTCCTCGGCTGGACCCCGGGCAACGACCAGGAGATCCTCTCACGCGACGAGATGATCGCGCTCTTCGACGTCAACCGCCTGAACGCCTCCGCGGCCGTCTTCGACAAAGAGAAGCTCTGGTGGATGAACGCGCAGTACCTCTCCCGGCTGGACTACGAGGCGCTGCGCCCACACCTCGAGCCCTTTCTCGCCGCGGCGGGCCTGGCGGATGCAGACCCCGCGCGCCTCGCTGCCGCCGTGAACCTCCACCGCAGCCGTGCCCGGACCCTGAAAGAGCTGGTCGAGTTGATCGGCCCCTACTTCAAGGACGAGCTGGCGTACGACCCCGAGGCGAGCGCCAAGTTCTTGAAGGACAAGGACCTGCCCGCTCTCCTCGAGACCCTGCGGGAGCGCTTCTCCGCCCTGCCGAGCTTCGACAAGGACTCGCTGGACGCCGCCCTCCGCGCCCTGGCTGACGAGCGGGGGATCAAAGCGGGAGTCCTCATCCACCCCACCCGCATGGCCTTGACCGCGGCCGCCCAGGGTCCACCCCTCTTCGACCTGGTCGAGGCCATGGGCCGGGACGCAAGTCTGCGCCACCTGGACCACTTCCTCGCCTTCCTGAGGAGGGGCGCCGAGGGTTGACCTCGGGTAGACCTTTCCGCTAACCTTCGGTCTCTGTCCTGCTGGGAGGTCGTTCAACGGTAGGACATGCGGCTCTGACCCGCAGAATCGGGGTTCGAATCCCTGCCTCCCAGCCAATGCTGAAATCTGCCTCTCAACTAAATCCCTTCCTTCAAGAGTTGCGATGTCCGGCGATGTCCGAGAACGCGAGCGCCTCTCGCAAGAAGCCTATGACCAAGTCTTCGGCCCCTTCGACCGAGGCGAATTCCGCGAACTCACCGACCAGGAGTGGAAGGCTCTGTTGGACGGCGAACGTAAGTTCCTGCCCGACCCTCAGAGCCTTGCCTTGCCGCCACAGGGTCAGGGCGTGTGGGGCGTCGTCCTGTCCTCAGCCCCGAAGCCGCCGCTGACCTCGAAGAGGCTCGCAAGTACACTTCCGAGCGGTTTGGTGAGGACCAAGCCCGCCGCTATCTGAGCGGTCTCCGAGAAGCCTTCGAGCAACTCGCTTCCTACCGAGCTCTGGGCAGGAGATCGCCCCCGGTTCCGAGATCCGCTGCTGGGTCCACCGTGGGCCACTATCGAGTGTTCTACCGTGAGCGAGGCGACCGCCTGGAAATCGGCCGGATCATCCAAGCAGCCCGCGAGCAGGAAGTTCCAACGAGCGCTGAAGATCCTTCTAGGCCGCTCGTGAACGGCATTCCAAAACATGGGGAAGGTGCCGGCCGCACAAGCCGATACCATAGAGTGTGTGCTATTTGTAATACAGGCGGGTTTGCCTATAATAGCACCATGAGATCTCATTCGGTGGAAGCGGTGCGTTGAAAGAGCGTTCTAACGGCCGCGTTCGCAAGTTCGCATAAATCTATGGAGCGATTAAATCCATGGCTAAGGCGAGAAGCCTGACAGTTTACCTAATCAAGAGAAATGAGCCTGATCCACGACTGCTCATCAAGCCAGATCCTGATGTAAAGCAATATAAAATTATATCACCCTCCGGCATAGCCTGGTCGCTGTTTGCGCAGAGTGCCCGCCTAAAGCCTCCACGATGGGCCGATTTTTTCGTTCCGCAGGTCAATCCCGATGAGTTCGGCTTTGTTGGTTCTGCGTCAGCAGTGCTCCTCGTTCCAGGTGACGGTCTATGGTGGGCCTTGACGTTTGGCCAGGGGCGACATCTTCTTCACGATGGTCTGTATGTAGAAGGGTTTGGACTGCGCGCGGCACTGAACAGCTTGGGGGACGACAACCTAAAGAGTATTGATAAAGAGACGTTTGACATGGTTGCTGGACACGCCAGACAACAGGCAAGCAGAGAAGTCGGAACCGCAGAGTTTGGCCTCGACATTGAGCGCGACCTACTCTGGGCTGTAACTGGAAGACCCAGCGATCCTACATTGGGCCAGCAGCTAACGGGAAGAGACGCTCTTGTAATTTCGACACACATTGACCTCATTGGGTTGGAGCGATTTCTGCCGCGCCTCTACCCTGCCTTTATAGGCACGCGTTATCAAGATAAGTTCTCATGGATTGATAACATTTGTGAGGCGGATGAGGACGAGCGTCAACTATTAGACATGGAGTTCCTCGACCGCCTCAGGGAAAAGAACTTCGAGCAGACATGGCTAGCTCCACCCGAAGTCCTTGAGTGGTCGGCAGTCCGCTATTTCTCGTATTCGGAGGCATACTGTTCGGCAGAGAGGTTTGACGTCCATTGGACCACCTTCTTTGAGGAAAAGGTCGCTGACCCGTCGGCTTTGTCAGAAGACTTCTTGAAGAGCCGTTACATTTTTTGCGTCGGCGAGGACGGAATCACTCTAAGAAAGTGGCCTGTGTACCGCTGCATCTATGCGGAGATTGACTATTCCGACGCCTCCTATTTCTTGAGTGGAGGGAAATGGTACCGTATTGCCAAGTCATTCGTGGATGAGGTAAAGGACGCTGTGAGAACTATCCCTGTGCTGGATGGTTTTCTCCCAGACTATGCTGATAAGACAGAGGATAATTACAACATCCGTGTAGGAACTAGCGGAGCCGGCTTTCATCTAATGCATAAGGTGCTCGTGCCCTACGGAGGAGGCAAGAGTAGCATAGAGTTCTGTGACCTTCTTGGAGCGAACGGCGACATCGTCCATGTAAAGCGCTATTCTGGGTCGAGGGATCTGAGTCATCTATTCGCGCAAGGATTGAACTCAGGGCAGCTATTTCAAATTGATGAAGGCTTCAGGCGGGCGGTTGATCCCCATCTTCCGGAGGGCTTTCGTGGCCGGTTCGTCGCAAACCGTCCTGCCACAAAGGAGTTGCGCGTTGTCCTGGCGATTGTCAGTAAATCGCTTAAGCCTCTGGATCTCCCTTTCTTTGCCAAACTATCTCTCCGTCATGCCGCGCAGCGTCTTGAGATATTCGGCTACAGAGTAGCTCTTGCAAAAATTGGGACTGACCCGCAGCATGCCATGATTAAGCACTACGATAAAAGAAAGAAGAAGAGCCACTGACGCCTGGGCTTCCCAAATCAGCGTAGTGTCGTAGACAACAAGACAGCAACCAGAGGGCCTAGATCAACGGCGCGCGTTCTGTCTGTTCTCGAGAAGCTCGCGGAAACGTTTCCTGGTGCCTTCTTCCGAGAGTTTCGGATCGCCTCCTTCGATGATCCCAATGAATGGTCGGAGCCGGCCGACTCGCACCGGCACTTCAGATCCAATTTGGGCCGTTGACCGCGTCACAACCGATCCCACTCCGAGAGCGAAACCTGACGGCCGAGGATTACCTCGACCTCTCGCAGCATCATGCGGAGCTGCGGAACCGAATACTCCGGGTTCGAGGGGAGTGCCAAACGGTGCTGTTGGTAGACCAAGAACTGGTGGCGGGTACCTGAGAATGGACCCTCGAAACCCAGCGCGCCGAGTCGCCGGATGAGCTCCCGGCGCTTACAGGGCGTCCACCGGCTCATGCTCGGGCTGCCGGTTCAGGTCGATGCCATCGATGACTGGCAGACGGTGGCCCAGCTTCAGCCCAAGCAGGATCCAGTCCTCGAGCGTGGATCGAAGCTCGTCTTCGCACCTCCTCAACGTCTCACTAAAGGCTACGACTCCGGGACAGGGAGGAATCCGTCCGGCGAAGGAGCCGTCTTCGAGTTTGTCGTAGCTCGCCTGCGCCAAGGCTCGCTCGAAATAGTCGCTGAGGACGAAGCGGGGTTCCACGATCCAGATTCTACACGTCTTTGGGGTGCTCCACCAGAGGCTCGCGGGAACGCAGACGGGAGCCTTCAGCGACAGACTGGAGGCTGTAGCTCCAGGCCAGAGTCGGCAGACAATCGTCTGGCGTTTGTAGATCCAGACCGTTGTCTGTAGGCACAGGCAGATGTCTAAAGAGGCAACCCGATGTCTGCAAATCCGCGAAGAGGAGTGGCGCCGGGCTGGTCTGCCATGTCGCGGGAGGGCTCCATCCAGTGCTAGACTCTAGCTCCTACGACAAAGGAGGAACTCGCCATGTCCAATCTCAGCCCCTATTTGTTCTTCGACGGCAACTGCGCTGACGCGATGCGCTTCTACGAGCGGACCCTGGGCGGCAAGCTCGATTTGATGAAGGCGTCTGACTCCCCGGCTGCTGCCCAGATGCCGCCCGGCTCCGGCGACCAGATCCTGCATGCCCGCCTCCTCCTCGACGACGGCCGTGCCTTGATGGCGTCCGACTGGATGGACGGCCAGCCTTACCCGGGGAAGAAGGGAGTCTCGCTCTCGCTGGGCTACCCGACGGTCGCCGAGGCGCAGCGGGTGTTCGACGCCTTGGCCGCAGGCGGCAAGGTGAACATGCCTTTCCAGAAGACCTTCTGGGCCGAAGCCTTCGGCATGCTGGAAGACCGTTTCGGCACGCCCTGGATGGTCAGCGGACCGGCGGCGAGCACTTAGACTTCAATACCGACCGGAGGGGAGGGGCCATGCTCAAGATCATCCTCATCGTCGTCGTCGTTCTGATCGCCGCTCTTCTCGCGTACGCCGCGACCCGGCCCGGCAGCTTTCGGGTCCGGCGTACGGCGAGCATCAAGGCGTCGCCGGAGAAGATCTTCCCGCTGATCGCGGACTTCCACAACTGGACGTCCTGGTCACCCTGGGAGAAGAAGGACCCGGCGCTCAAACGAACGTTCAGCGGCGCGCCGAGCGGCAAGGGTGCCGTGTATGCATGGGAGGGCAACAGGGAGGTGGGCTCGGGCCGCATGGAGATCACGGAGGCTTCGTCACCTTCCAAGGTCGCCATCCAACTGGACTTCATCAAGCCGTTCGAAGGCCACAACGCCGTCGATTTCACGCTGCAACCGGTGGGCGGCGAAACCACCGTCGCGTGGGACATGGCCGGTCACCTGGCCTACGTCATGAAGGTCTTTGGGATCTTTTTCAGCATGGACAAGATGGTCGGAAAGGATTTCGAGGCCGGCCTCGCCAATCTGAAGGCCGTCGCTGAAAAGTAGAGGACGACGGGGGCGTTTCCGCCCCCTGTCCCTACCGCCGCGCTCCGTTCAGTCTACAATGACATCAGGAAGGTAATGAGATCCTGCTGCTGGGTGCTCGTCAGCGTGGTGTTGAAGCTGACGACGGTTGAGGCCGCCTGTCCGCCATGACGCTGAATGGCATCCTGAATCGTCGCCGCGGAGCCGTCGTGCAGGAAGACCTGATGCGTGCGCAGCCCCCACAGGGGTGCCGTACGGACCTTGTTCCGGGTGTTCTGCTGATCGGTCTGCACGATACCGTCCCCGGTCCCGATGTTGTGAAGCAGGAAATCGCTGAAGGGATAGATCCTCTTGTTACCCAGAGCGTCGGGTACCGGGTCTCCGTTGGCCATCGGCGAGCCCGGAGGGGCGGTGTCGATGAAGCGGACGTGACAGGTGTCGCACCCGATGTTCGTGAACGTATCCGAGCCCCGCCGCGCCGCGGCCGTGCTCGCCAGTTGCTCGTCGCGCGGAGGAGCCTTGGTGGCCCTCATGAAGCGGGCGAAGACGTCGATGTCATCTTTTCCCGGTTGCACGTCTTCGGGGTCGGCCTGATCAGGAAATTGCGCCACGTCCTCGCACTGGTGCGTGAAGTCGTGCCGGTTCGGAACCAGCCGGTTCGAGATACCGATCTCGTTGAGATAAGCGTCCGACGCGAACGAGAGCAGGCTGACATGCTGATCCTTCCAGCCGAACCGGCCGCTGCCGGAGCCGCCCTCCAACGCCGGCACGATGATACGTTGACCCTGCATGTCCGCCGGTTGGCCCTGACGGATGTTCTCGAGCGTGGCGTCGCTGATCGCCTCGACGAAACCCGCGCCCAGAAGGTTGGTCGTGAGGCGCAGCACCCTGATGTTATCCACGGGCAGGAGCTGTTCCTGGGCTTCGGGGCAGGTCGCTTTCAGATTGATCAGAGATCTCTCGGGGATGGGCTCCGTGCCGTGATTGACGAACGCGGTCGCGGCCACGAAGTTGCCGTTGGCATCCAGATGTCCTGCCCGCAACTCGGTGACCGTGCTGATCCCTCCGGTCACCGGGATCGAATGGCAGCTATCGCAGGAGACCCCGTTGAAGGTTGGACCGAGGCCGACAGCCGCGGTCTCGTTCTGCTTGAACACCGACCTGTCGGCGTCGTGCGTCGCCTGGTCCACCAATCCATTTGTCGCGTTGTCGAAGCCCGTGGGCGCGTCCGGTGGGCGCTGTGGCGGGAAAGAATCTTGACCTTCGGCAATCCGTGGGAGCGACAACGGTAGGAAGACCATCATCCAGGAAAGCAGGACCACTAAGACCTTGAACGTTTTCATGCACCTTCCTCCATGAAGACTGACTCTCGTGAGCAAGGCAGTCGCCCGGACTGGGTAGGTCACATACCTGCCGCAGATCTGGCGTACCGCCAGGAATACCTGGAGGCCACGGAGGCGAGCTGCAAAGGACCTTAGAGCAGCTCGAGGAGAGCGCGCGAGGAAAACAGTGCAACCCCCCTACTATTGCAGTGCTCCCTGGAGGAAAAGCGGGACTGTGTCCAAGACGACCGTCAGCGGGCCTGCGAGGAGAGAACCTCGGGCCCGAGATGTTCCCGCTGAAGCGATTTGGTATGGACATACAGACCCTGGGGTGGTGGATGCTAAATAAAAAGGGGGGGCGTTTCCGCTCCCCCTTTTGCGTTCGGCTGTGGCCGCGCTCAGAATTCGTAGCGGGCGGCGAGCTGGATGGTGCGCGGGGTGGTGGTGACGTTGTTCAGGACGCCGAAGTCGGTGCGCGGGGTCTGGCCGGTGCCCCAGGTGGTGTTGGTGGTGAAACGGTTCGCCGCGTTCGTGCAGTTGAAGCAGTCGGCGAAGATCGAGAGCTCGCCGGTCCAGACCTTGAAACCCTTCGAGATCCGCAGGTCGAGGCTGTAGAAGTCCGGCTGGCGGAAGCTGTTGCGGTCGAAGTGCACACCGTTGACCGTCGGGCGGTCGGTGCCGCTCTGGCCGTCGCCGTTGATGTCCGCACCCACCAGCGCGGTATAGGGCGAGCCGGTGAAGTAGCGGAAAGTGCCGCTCAGGCCGATCCCCCACCACGGGGTGTCCCAGAGGCCGTTGAGCACGCTCTTCCAGCGCTGGTCGCGGTTCGAGTAGCCATAGTTGAGACCCAGGTTGTTGAAGTCCTCGGCCTGGATGCCGGCGAAGTTGCGCTCGTTGGAGTCGCTGTCCTTGTCTTTCGAGTAGGTGACGGCGCCGTAGTAGCTGAAGTGGTTGTCGTAGCGCCGGCGCAAGGTGGCGGTAATGCCGGTGTACTTCGACTCGGCGTCGGACTTGAGAGTCGTGATGGTGCCGTAGGCAGGGTCGGGGCGCGTCGTGCTGTAGTGCGGCAGACCGTTCGAGGAGATGGTGCCGTCGTAGGCCCGGTTCAGGTCGGTGAGGCGCTCGAGCTGCCTGGTCCGTGCATAGGTGAAGTCGAGGGCGAGCACGGTCCTGGCGAAGATCTCCCGCTCGCCGCCCAGGGTCACGCGGTCGGTGTAGGGGTCCTTGAAATTCGGATCGATCGCGAAGACGCCCGGCGCGGCCAGCTTGGAGAGGTGAGAGAGGTCGAGCGGCGCGACGCCGACGGGGTTGAAGCCGGTGCCCCAACCCGGGAACGGGCCGGCGGTCGGCGACGGCGGACCGGTCACGGCCCCACCCGCCTGCGTGGCGTTGATGCTGTACTGGGTGGCGCGGATGCCGTTCGCGGTGAGGAGCTGGGCGAAGAGGATCGCCGGGGTGCGGCTCCAGAAGCGGCCGGCCGAGAAGCGGAGGGCGGACTTCTCATCCGGCGCCCAGGAGATGCCGAGGCGGGGCGAGAGCTGGGTCTTGGTGTCCGGGATGTGCGCGGTCAGATTGAACGAGCCGTCGGCGTTGCGGTCATTCGGGTTCAACACCGGGTCGTTCGGGTTGTCCAGGCTCTCCTGGCGGATGCCGAAGGAGACCGTCAGGTTGGGGCGCACGAACCACTGATCCTGCAGGAAGAAGGCGAGCTCCTTCTGGCCGAAGTTGGCGCGCCCCGCTTCGTCGGCGGTGAGGCCGTTCAAGCCAGCGAACTGCCGGTACTGCGACCAGCGGCCGGCCAGGAAGTCGGCCTGGTTGTTGAAGATGTAGACGCCGCGCCAGTTACCCTTGAAGACCTGGTCGATGGTGGTGGTGTTGTACTCGGTACCGCCCTTGACGACGTGGTTCCCGGCGAGGTAGGTCAGAGTGTCGCTGCCGCCCTTGCGGTCGTTCGTCGAGGTGATGGGGAGGAAGCTCACCTCGCCGTAGCGGGTGTTCGGCGCGTTGACGTCGATCTCGGGGAGGTTGAGCCCCTTGTCGGCGCGCGGCGTGTCCTCCTTGACGTAGGTGAGGTTGAGGTCATTGAGCAGGTTGGCGCTGAACTGGCCGGAGTAGGAGCCGACGTAGGTCCACGCCTTCATCCCCTCGAGGCCGTTGACGCTCGCCGTGCGGTTCGGCGCGCTGGAGGTGCCGTTCTCGCCGGTATAGCTGGCGACGTTGACGCGGCCTAGCAGGCGGTGGGAGTCGTTGATCTGGTAGTCGAGGCGCCCGAAGCCGACGTAGCCGTCCTGGGTCTGCACGTACTGCGGCGGCGAGGCGAGGACCGGATAGCGGGCGAAGACGGCCGGGTCGAGGTTGTTCGCCGAAATCGGGATCGTGACGTCCTGCTTCTGCTTGTCGTAGGAGAGGAAGTAGAAGAGCCGGTCCCTCTGGAGCGGCCCGCCAAGCGAAGCGCCGTACTGGTCCTTCTTCTGGTCGGCCGGTTTGGTGGAGAAGCCGGGGGGGAGGCTCTGCCCCGGCGCCAGCTTGGGCGTGGCGAAGTCGGAGATCAGGCTGTGCGGCTGGTCGAAGTAGAAGCCGGAGCCGTGCAGGGCGTTGGTGCCGTTCTTGGTGATGATGTTGACGAAGCCGCCGCCCGAGCGCCCGAACTCCACGGAGGCGCCGTTGGTGATCACCGAGAACTCTTTGATCGACTCCTGGGAGATCGACAGCGGCGCGCGCCCCTCGGCGACGCCGGTGGCGCCGCCGAAGAAGGCGTTGTTGTAGTCCACGCCGTCGACGGTGATGTTGGTGTTGATGCCGCGCTGGCCCGACAGCGAGAGGTTGTTGCGCTCGGAGTCGAGGCGGGTCTCGGGGGTGAGGAGGACCAGGTTCTTGAAGTCGCGGCCGAGGATCGGCAGGTGCTCAATCTGCTCGGTCTGGATGGTGGTGCCCACCGTCGTGTTCGTCGCCTCGACCAGCGGCGCCTCGCTGGTGACCGTGATGCTCTCGGAGATCCTGGCGCTCTGCAGGGTGAAGTTGATGGTCGGCGTCGAGCCGAGCAGCAGGCGGACGTTGTCGGCCGTGGCCGTGGCGAAGCCGTCCAGGGTCGCCGCGACCGTGTAGTTGCCGGTCGGCAGGTTGAGGATCCGGTAGAAGCCCTTGGCGTCGGTGACGTCGACGAGCTTCAGACCGGTATCCTTGTTCGTGGCCTCGACGGTCACTCCGGGAAGGGGAGCCTTGTCGGTGCCTTCCACAGTGCCGGAGATACGGCTCGTGGTGACGTCGGTCTGAGCGAGAGCCGAGCCGGCCAGCCCGCAGGCCAGCAGCAGAGCGGCCAGGGCACAGACCCAGTTCCTTGAGCGGGTAGAGCGGACACGCACCATAGATGAAGCCCTCCTTTGCGCAACGCAGGTTTTTGACGGGCGGATTCTATGCGAAGAGGACGGACCACCTGCAAGCCCCCTGCGACCTTCTTGTGACAGGCCCTTGGCGATCGGGTGCCGCTGTCCGCTGTGCTAAGCTCCGCCCGCGAATGCGGTCGATGGACGGCGGGATTATAACCCGGACCGGCCTCCCGCGTCCCCCTTTTCTTCCCGCGAGATTCGGCATGGACTCTGAGGACCGCCCCCTCGTCAGCGTCATTATGGGGAGCAAGTCGGATTGGGAGACCCTCGGCCACGCGGCCGAGATGCTCGCCCGGTTCGGCGTCCCCCATGAGTGCCTCGTCGTCTCCGCCCACCGCACGCCGGACTGGATGGCCGAGTTTGCCAGGGGCGCCGAGAGTCGGGGGATCGAGGTCATCGTCGCCGGCGCCGGCGGCGCCGCCCACCTGCCGGGCATGGTCGCCGCCCAGACCTTGTTGCCGGTGCTGGGCGTGCCCGTCCAGAGCCATGCCCTGAACGGCCTCGACTCTCTGCTCTCGATCGTCCAGATGCCCTCGGGCGTGCCGGTGGGGACGCTGGCCATCGGCAAGGCGGGCGCCGCCAACGCCGCCCTGCTGGCGGTCCGCATCCTGGCGACCACCCGGTCCGCGCTCAAGGAGAAGCTGCGGCAGTTCGTCGAGGAGCAGACCCGCCGGGTGCGGCACGAGACGTTGCCTTGAGGGGCTCGAGCAGCCTGGGGGGTGTCATCGCGCCTGGCTCCGTGGTGGGGGTCCTGGGCAGCGGCCAGCTCGGCCGCATGTTCGCCATCGCCGCCCGGCGTATGGGCTACCGGGTCCACACCCTCTCCCCCGACTACGACACCCCCACGGGCCAGGTGGCCGACCTCGAGGTCCAGGCCGCCTACGACGACCTGGACGCCGTCCGCCAGTTCGCCCGCGGCGTGGACGTGGTCACCTTCGAGTTCGAGAACGTCGCCGCCGCCGCGACCGAGGCCGCGGCCGAGCACGCGCCTGTGCGGCCGGCCGGCTCCGTCCTCCACACGACCCAGAACCGCCTGCGGGAAAAGGGGTTCCTCGCCGGTGCCGGCTTCCCCGTCACCCCCTTCGCTCCGGTCCGTTCTCTGGAAGACCTGACGGTCGCCCTCGCCGCTCTGGGCACTCCGGCGGTCCTCAAGACGGCCGGCTGGGGCTACGATGGAAAAGGCCAGGTGAAGATCACGTCCTTATCAGAGGCCGCCGCCGCCTGGGAGGCGGTCGGCGGGCAGGAGTCGGTCCTCGAAGCCTTCGTGGACTTCGAACGCGAGGTCTCCGTGGTGGCCGCCCGGGGACTCGACGGCTCCTTCGCCCACTTCGGAGTGATCGAGAACCGCCACCGCCGGCACATCCTGGACGTCTCGATCGCCCCGGCCGCGGTATCGCCCCGGGTGGGAAGAGAGGCCGTGGAGATCGCCCGCGGCATCCTTGAAGGCCTGTCCGTCGTCGGGGTCCTTTGCGTCGAGATGTTCCTGACGCGGGACGACCGCCTGCTGGTCAACGAGCTCGCTCCCCGCCCCCACAATTCCGGCCATCTGACCTTCGACGCCTGCGTCACCAGCCAGTTCGAGCAGCAGCTCCGGGCCATCACCGGCCTCGCCCTGGGCTCGACCGAGCTCCTCCGCCCCGCCGCCATGGCCAACCTCCTGGGCGACCTTTGGCAAAACGGAGACCCCGACTGGCCGGCCGCCTGCCGCCACCCCGACGTCAAGCTCCACCTCTACGGCAAAGCCACCGCGAGACCGGGCCGGAAGATGGGGCACCTCACGGCGCTGGCGAGGACGCCGGGGGAGGCGCTGGAGCGGGTGATGGAGGCGCGGGGGGCGTTGGCGTCTGCGATGAGATGACGAGCCTCCGGAAAATTTGAGGCCGGTCGGCTATCCGCGCCGGTCCGCCTCCCGGATCGCCTCCGCGAGGAAACGCAGCCGTGCCCGCTGGTCTTCGCAATCCTCTCCCCCGACCTCGACGATGGCGATCTCCGGCGCGGCGGGCCAGTCGGCGTCGTCCCAGGGGAAGACCACAGAGGCGCCCTTGCGGACCCAGGCCTCCTTCACCCGCGGGAGGGCGCGGTGATCGCAAGGCGGATCGGCGCAGGCCCGGCCCAGGAGGGAGATGCCCGCGGCGGAGCGGACGGCGGAGGCCTTGATCGTCCGGCGGGCCAGGTTGGCGACCAGGGTGCGCAGGAAGTCGTCGCCGATCTCCGCGGTGGCCACAACCATCGATTCGTCGGCTTTGGCCACGCCCTCCAACAGCGGCAGCCACTTCCAGAACGGCGACGCGAGCCTCTCGACCGCCAGCACCCGCGGCTGGAGGAGCGTCATGGTCCAGGGGACCGGCCACAGGTCCTCTGCCTCGCCCAGCAGTTGCGGCGCCCAGGCGCCGCCCAGGAGCACGCCCCGGCGCCGGACGACCGTCGTTTCGAAATGGATCGACGCCGTGCACCACACCGAGCGCGAGTCCGGCACCGTCTCCAGAATTTCGTCCAGCAGCTCCCGCAAATCGCTGTACTCCGTCGGCATTCCTCCTCCAGCGGGCGACTCGAGCCCCTTCACGGAGAGTAGACACCGGAGCGGAGGGGACGGGTTAGAAAAGGGAACTCCCGCCCTCACCGGACGTTTGGAGAGACCAGGAGGAGAGATCCCATGATCAGCCCGCGCCTTGCCGCCGCCGTCCTCGCCCTGTTTCTGACGATCCCCCTGGGAGCCGCCGCCCAGGTCCGCCGGGAGGGTCCACCGCCGCGCCCGTACTCGAAGGTCGAGCTCTCCTCCCCCTCCGCCGAAGTGCCGATGCTCGCGGGCGGCGAGGTCCTCGTCGAGGTGCGCGTCGACGGCAAGGGCCCCTACCGCTTCGCCCTCGACACCGGCGCCGCGGGCGGCGGCCGCATCAGCGGCACGCTTGCCAAGACGCTCGGCCTCCCGGTGGTGGGCAAGGCCCTCGCCGGTGACCCCAGCGGCAAGAATTCCCAAGAGGTGGAGATCGTCCGGACCGGCTCCCTCTCCCTCGGCGCCGCGGCCTTCCGCGACGTCGATCTGGTGGTGCGGAGCTTCCCCTCGAGCGACGCCCCCGAGCGCGAATTCGACGGCATCCTCGGCATCGGCCTCTTCCAGGAGCTCCTCCTCACCCTCGATTACCCCGCCCATCGCGTGCGGATCGAGAAGGGCGAGTTGCTACCCGCAGCAGGCGACAAGGAGGTCGTGGACTTCGACGGCCGGCGCGGCATCCCCAACGTCACCCTGAAGATCGGCGACGTCGACCTGCCGGCCGACGTCGACTCCGGCAACATGAAGGGCGAGATCGTCCTGCCCGCCTCCTATCTCGGCAAGGTCCCGCTCGAAAAGGACCCCGTGGTGGTGGGCCACGGCCGCACCGGCTTCAACAGCTTCGAGATCAAGCAGGCACCGCTCAAAGGTGCTGTGCGCATCGGCGGCCAGACGGTGGAGCACCCCGTTATCGACTTCGTGGAGGCCCTCCCGCACGCCAATCTCGGCGGCGCCTTCCTGCGCCGCTTCGCCGTGAGCATCGACGGCAGGAACCGCCGCATCCGGTTCCGGCTGCCGGCGTCCTGACGGGCTTGCCCCCGCCGATTTATACTCGACCCGGCCCCGTTCCCCGGGGAAGGAGGATTTCATGGATCGATCTTCGTGGCTTGTCCGTCTCGCGCTCGGCGCCGCTCTCTTCGTTTCGCCGGCCATCGCCCAGACCGCCCAGCAGGGCACCCCGGCCCAATCGAAGACGGTGATGGCCGGCGAGACGCTCAACGTCCAGCTCTTCAACGTCACCCCCACGACGGCGGTCACCCTCGCGTTTCAAGGGCTCCGCTTCAACGGGCCCGCGCGTCCCAAGCCCGGTTCCGAAGCCGCGGTAGCGGGCGTCACCTTCCAGGGCAGCACGCTCGTCTTCAGCCCTCCCCAGCGCTCCGTGCCCGTGGGCCAGTTCTCCACCGTCGCGTTCTCCGTCCCGATCCAGATCCTCGGCCAGATCCGCGGTACGGCCACGGTCCACAAGCCGGTCGTCGTCACCCTGGCGACGGCCCTGGGCTTCGTCTCCACACAGGACGGGCCCTTCACCATTCCGGCAGGGCCGAGCGTGGTGCCGGCGGCGACGCCGGGCAACCCGTGAAACCGCGGTAAGATCCTCCCTGGCTCCCAGGGAGGATCGACGATGGCGAACGGGCCGTTCCGGGACGCGGTGGCCGTGGTGACGGGCGGGGCCTCCGTCATCGGCCGGCTCACCCCCCTGCGGCCGCGTACATCACCGCCAGACGTCGCGACATATCCCGAAAAGTTGCCTCATATCCGGAGAAGCCGCATCATATCACTACGTACTGCAACATATCTACGAGTGCTGCGCCAAATCTGGAAGTGATGCAACATCTCCGCAAAGTTTGCGCCATATCCAGAGACGATGCCACAGATCTGCGAATGCTGCCACAAATCCAAGAACGTTGCGTCATATTTGGCAAGTCTGCACCAAACGCAGAGATGGCGCTACGTATCTGCGGACTCTGCGACATCTCCAGAGATGTTGCGACATCTCCGCGGCCTTGGGGCCTGACGCGACCGGTCCCACCCGCGGGAGCCGGCCAAGCCCGTCGCATGCCGCCGCGGGACGGCTCAAGGTTGATCGCCTGCTTCGAGAGGACGCGTCAGAACGCCTGGGTATCCGCCTGGCTGGCGAGTGTCCCCTTGGGGTTGTGATACGTCCTGACCTCCCCCGTCTCCGGGCGGGTGACCGTGATCGTGTAGTCGACGTCGGAGAGGGCACCGTAGAAGACCCAGAATTTGCCATTGACCGGCCGGCCGTCCAGCACCTTGACCATCAGCTCCAGGTTGGAGTCATTGAAGAACCAGAAGGCGCCGGTGTCCGCGGTGAGGGGCACGGCCGTGGCTTGTCCGGCGAGGCCGGTGCGAGGGTCTGTGAAATCGACGCTGACCGTGAAGTGGCCGGAGGCGAGGCAGAGAGTGGTGGGTGGCCCGGCGGCGACGGGCAGGCAGCCGACGAGGGGCGCTGTCGACCCGAGGGCCGCGATGGGCGCCGCCTGCATCGCCGTGTCCGCGCCGGCCGCGGCCGGGAAGGCGTCCACGTCGGCCCGGCTGGCAAACTGGAACGGCGGGTTGTGGTAGCTGCGCACGGCGCCGGTGGCGGTGTCGGTCACCGTCAGGGTGTACTCGACGTTCGAGAGCGAGCCGGCGTAGACCCAGAAGTGTTGGTTGACGGCCGTGCCGTCGAGCACCTTGACCATCAGCTCCAGGTTCTGGTCGCCGAAGAACCAGAAGGTGCCGGTGTCGGCGGTCAGGGGTTGGGCGTGGCCGGTGCCGGTCTGGTTGTTGGACGGGTTGCTCCAAGCGACGCGGGCCTGGAACCGGCCGCCTGGGCCGAGACAGAGGACGTCGGAGCTCGTAATACAGGGGATGGCGCCGAGCGGCCGGCCGAGGACGGTGGTGGAGCTGCCGTCGCCGAAGAAGGGAAAGGACTCAGGGCCGAGCGTCCACAGAGCGAGGAAGTCGCCCGCCGTATCCACCGCCACCGCGGGCTCGGCCTGGGGCACGAACAGCGTCGGCTTGAAGACGATGTCCCCCGTCAAGGCGTGCCAGGCGCTGTCGAACAGGCGGCCGGCGACTCCGGCGCGGCTCGCGGTGAGCGCCAAGGTGTCGCCGCCGGGAGCGAGGGCGGCGTCGAAGGGACCGGCGATATTGAAATCGAGCTGGATCTCGTCCGTGATGGGATGGCCGGCCGCGTCCCAGCTCCGGGCCTTGGCGAAGTCGGCGTTGATCGAGGGGAAGGGGAAAAAGCGAGAGAAGTGATCACGCCAGAGGATGGAGAACGAGCCGTCAGGCCGGAAGAGCGGGCGCACGTCGGCTGCCAGAGAAGTGGAGCCGCGCTGGCTCACCTGGAAGGGATCTTCCCAGGCCCCGCCGGCGCTGAGACGCCGGGCCTGGATGGTGCCGGGCGGGAAGAGGGTGCGATCGTTCCACACGGTCAGGAAGCCGCCGTCCGGGGCCGCGGCGACTCGCGGAGTGGCCTGGAGGAGCTGGTTGCTCCGGGCCACTTCCATCGTCTCCCCGGGCACGCCTGCCGGGCTCACCTGTCGAGCCAGGATGCGGCCCCCAATCCCCTCCGTGGACCACACCACGAGCACCTCACCGGCGGCATTGACGGCGACGTCACAGCTCTCGACGACAAAACTGGAGCTATCGAGGAGGAGAGCGTCCCCGCGCGGCCGGCCGGCGTTGTCGAGGAGACGGAGGTGGACCCCCTGGGAGATCCAGGCGACCGCGAAGCCGCCGCCGCCGGCCGCCACCCGCGGCAGGTTCGCGACGGAGAAGCCGGAGCTGATGAGGAGCTCATCGCCCAAGGGCACCCCCGCCGGATCCAGGAGCCGGGCGAAGACCTCGGTGTGCTGGTCGCGATCCGGGCCGGTCCAGACGGCCAGGTAGTGACCTTCCGAGAAGGCTAAAGCCGGAGAGCTCTGCTTTCCCTGCGTCGTCTGGTTGACCGCGATCTGGGCTCCCAGCGGCGGCACGACCTCGCTCCACGAGGGAGCGGTGGTGAGCCCGGCCAAGAGCAGGGCGACGGCGAAGTGTCTGCGGTGCATGGAGTCCCCTCCCATCATGAACGGGTTTCGGAGCCTGGGTGTCCGCCCGGCTGGCGGCGGTCCCGCGGAGGTGCATCGAATCCTCGTTCATTCATACGTTTCAGAACGCCTGGGTGTCGGCCCGGCTGGCGAGGGTCCCCTTGGGGTTATGATACGTTTTGACCGCTCCCGTCTCGGTGTTGGTGACGTTAATCGTGTAGTCGACGTCGGACAGGGCGCCGAAGAAGACCCAGAATTTGCCGTTCACTGGCCGGCCGTCCAGCACCTTGACCATCAGCTCCAGATTGGCGGCGTCGAAGAACCAGAAGGCGCCGGTGTCCGTGGTGAGGGGCACGGCCGTGGCGTGTCCCGTAGCGCCGGTGCGCGGGTCGACGAAATCCACGCCGACCGTGAAGTGGCCGGCGAGGGAGAGGGTCGCAGCGGGCTCGGCAGCGAGAGCAAAGGGGGATTGACGGGCGCTGCCTCGGCCGCGATTTCGGAGCCGGGCGTGGTGGCCGGGAAGGCACCCACGTCCGCCAGGCTGGAAAACTGGCCGACAGGGTTGTGGTAGCTGCGCACGGCGCCAGTGGCGGTGTCGGTAACCGTCAGGGTGTACTCGACGTTGGAGAGGGAGCCGGCGTAGACCCAGAAGTGGCCGTTGACGGCCGTGCCGTCGAGCACCTTGACCATCAGCTCCAGGTTCTGGTCGCCGAAGAACCAGAAGGCGCCGGTGTCCGTGGTCAGCGGTCGGATGCGGCCGGTGCCGATGTCGCCGTTGAATGGGTTCTTCCAGTCGACCTGGGCCTCGAAGCGCCCATTGGGCCCCAGGCAGAGGACCTCGGAGCCGATGGCGCAGCGGGCGGGGCCGAAGATCCGGGCGGCGACCCCCAGAGCGCTCCCGTCCCGCCCCGGAATCGGCGGCGGGTTCAGGAACGGGGTATCGTATTCATAGCCGCTGCTCCACACCACGGCGAAGCCGCCCGCAGCGGTCGTCGCCACGACCGGATCGACCGCCAGGAAGGCCGGATCGGAAATCTCGAAAGGCCCGGCAGAGGGCGCCAGATCGGGATTGAGGATGCGGAGCTGGATGGTCCCGTCGCTCCAGGCCACGAGGCTCCTGCCCTCGGCATCGACCGCGACGGCGGGCAAATTCTTGTCGATCAGGTTCTGACCGACCACGACCTCGGGGCCGGCGGGCGCACCCGCCGCGGACAGGCGCCGGGCCAGGACCTCGGAATCAGAGGTCCAGACCACGGTCGCGGTGCCGTCGCTCGCGAGCGCGGCAGCGGGGTCGGTATCGTAGCTCGCGTGTGGACCGTCGACCCGCGCCACGCCGGACCAGGCGCCGGTCGGGCCGTCGTAGCGCCGGGCGTCGACTCCTCCCTGAAAGATCTCCTGCCAGACGACCAGGAAGCCGCCGTCGGCCGCGGCCGCCAGCCGGACGCCGCGCAGGGTCTGCCGGGAGCTTGCGGTCACCTCCTGGACGCTGCCGAGGCTCCGGTCCTGAGGGTCGAAACGCTGGGCGAGAACGGCGTCGCCCTGCGGATTGGAGCGCAGCCAGGCCACGGCGAACGAGCCGTCGGGGAAGGCGGCCACGTCCGGCGAGGCGAGAAAACCGAAAGGCTCCGGGACGCCGACCCGCACCTTGTCGCCCAGGGGCGCCCCCGCGCCGTTGAAGCGGCGAGCCCAGAGACTCGAGCCGGTCGACCAGACCAGCACGAGACCGCCGCCGGTGGTGGCGGCGATCCGCGGCCGGTCATAGGTTTCGGGGACCGGGTTCAGCCACAGCTCGGGCCCGAGGGGAGCGCCGGACGGATCGAAGCGCCGGGCCTTGATGCCGAAGGGCGGCTCACCGTCTTCCTCCCACGCGACCCAGAGGACGCCGGAGACGCTGGCGGCCACGGCCGGGTGCCTCTGGCTGTCGCGGGTGAAGGTGTTGACGACGAACTCGGTCCGCACGTCCGGGAGCGGGATCTGCCCCATCGCGGATGAGGCGGCGAGGGCCCCGGCAAGGACCAGGGCGGCGGCGAGTTGGTTGCGCATTGAGACCCCCTCCAGGAATCGGCTCAGAATGCCTGGGTGTCCGCCCGGCTGGCGAGCGTGCCACGGGGGTTGTGGTAGATCTTCATCGCGCCCGTGTCGGTGTTGGTGACGGTGAGGGTGTAGTCGACGTCCGAGAGGGCGCCGTAGAAGACCCAGAACTTGCCGTTGACGGCCCGGCCGTCGAGCACCTTGACCATCAGCTCCAGGTTGGCGAAGTCGAAGAACCAGAAGGCGCCGGTGTTCGCGGTGAGAGGCACGGCTTTGGCCTGTTGGGCGGTGCCTGTCCGGGGATCGGTGAACTGCACGCTGGCCGTGAAGTGGCCGGTGATAGAGAGGAGGAGCGGTGGATCGACGGGTACTAGCTCGGGCGCGGTGTCGGCGCCGGACGCCGCGGCGGGGAAGGCGACCACGTCGGCCCGGCTGGCGAACTGGAACGGCGGATTGTGGTAGCTGCGCACGGCGCCGGTGAGGGTGTCGGTCACCGTCAGGGTGTACTCGACGTTGGAGAGGGCGCCGGCGTAGACCCAAAAATGGCCGTTGACGGCGGTGCCGTCGAGCACCTTGACCATCAGCTCCAGGTTCTGGTCGCCGAAGAACCAGAAGGCGCCGGTGTCGGCGGTCAGCGGCAGGGTGCGGCCGGTGCCGGTGTCGCCGTTGAACGGGTTCTTCCAGGCGACCCGAGCCTCGAAGCGTCCGTTGGGCCCGAGACAGAGGACCTCGGAGCCGGCGGCGCAACGGGCGGGGCCGAAGAGGCGGGCGGCGACACCCAGAAAGCTTCCGTCTCGCCCCGGGATCGGCGGGGGGGGTAGGACTTCGAACGGGGCGCTGAAGTCGTAGCCGCTGCTCCACGCTACGGCGAAGCCGCCCGCGGCGGTCGCCGCCACGCTGGGGGCGGTCGCGGGGAAGGCCGGGTCGGCCACCGGGAATGCAGGGCCCGCCGGCGTCAAGTCGCTCCTCAGGAGCCGCCCGTGCAGCCTCAGGGTCGGGTCGCCCCAGACCACGAAGACGTTGCCGTCCGCGTCGGCGGCAAGGGCAGGTGGGGAAAAGAAGATAGGATCCTCTCCGATCCTGACCTCGGGGCCGGCGGGCATCCCCACGGGGCTCAGACGCCGGCCGAGGACCGCAGTGCCGGCGATCCAGACCACGGTGGCGCTGCCGTCTCTCGCCAGTGCCGCCGCGGGTACGGAATCAAAGATCGACAGGGGACCGTCGACCCGCGCCGCGGCAGACCAGGCGCCGCTCGGGCCGTCGTAGCGCCGGGCGAAGATGCCGCCCGCCTGCACGTCCTGCCACACGGTCAGGAAGCCGCCGTCCGCGGCCCCGGCCAGACGCACGTAGATCAGCATTCTCGGCGGCTCGGAAGCCACTGTCCAGGCGGGTCCGAGCGGCTGGCCCTGCGGGTCGAAGCGCCGGGCGAGGACGGCGTCGCCGAGCACGTCCGACCGCACCCAGGCCACGGCGAACGAGCCGTCGGGGGCCACGGCGACGTCGGGGAAGGAGATGGACGCGAAGCTCAGCGACGGGTCGACTCTCAGCTCGCTGCTCAAGGGGGCTCCGTTGCGGTCGAAGCGGCGGGCCAGGACGTCCGGCGAGTCCGCCCAGACGACCACGAAGCCGCCGTCGGCGGTGGCGCCGATCCGCGGGCCGGGGGAGGCGGTGAAGACGGTCGCGGGATCGAGGCCGGTGTGCACCCACAGCTCCGGTCCCAGCGGCGAGCCGGACGGGGCGAAGCGCCGGGCCTTGATCCCGAAAGGCGGCTGGCCGGCCTCGAACCAGGTGATCCATAGAGTGCCATCCGGGCTGGCCGCCACCGCCGGGAGGGTCTGATTCCCTGCGGTGAAGGTGTTCACCACGAATTCGGGTTTCACGTCCGGCAGCGGCGGCTGTCCCATGGCGGGGACGGCGAGAGCTCCGGCGAGGAACAGGGCGGCGGCGAAGCGTTTGCGGTGCATTCGAGCTCCCTCCAAAGAATCGGATCAGAACGCCTGGGTGTCCGCCCGGCTGGCGAGGGTCCCCGGGTCGTTGCGATAGGTCTTCTGCTTCCCGGTCTGGGTGTCGGTCACCGTCACGGTGTAGCCGACGTCCGAGAGGGCGCCGAAGAAGACCCAGAACTTGCCATTGACGATCCGGCCGTCGAGCACCTTGACCATCAGCTCCAGGTTGGCCGGACCGAAGAACCAGAAGGCGCCGGTGTCCGCGGTGAGGCCGTGGGCCTGCCCGCGTCCTGCGGCAGCGGCGCCGCCGGTGCGGGGATCGGTGAAATCCACCTCCACCCGGAACCGCCCGCCGGCCAGGCAGAGGGCGTCCGCGGCGCAGACGCCGGCCGTCTCGAAGGGCGGCGGCACCGGGGAGGCGACCTTCGGCGCCGTGTCCGGGAAGGCGGAGACGTCCGCCAGACTGGTGAGCTGGCCCGGCGCGTTGTGATACGTCCGCACCCGCCCGGCGACGGTGTCGGTGACCGTGATCGTGTACTCGACGTTGGAGAGGGCGCCGGAGTAGACCCAGAAGTTGCCGTTGACGGCGCGGCCGTCGAGCACCTTCACCAGCAGCTCCAGATTGGCCGGACCGAAGAACCAGAGGGCGCCGGTGTCGTCCGTCAGGGGCACGGCGTGGCCGCTGCCGGTCTCGCCGTTGAAGGGGTTCCGCCACGCCACCTCCACCTGGAAACGGTCGCCGTTCAGGCACAGGCGGGTGTCGGCGGGCCGGCAGCCGCCGAAGGTGAAGCGCTGGCCGAAGACGCCCAGGGACCCGGTCTCCGGAGTCGGCGTGCCGGGATCCGGGACCTCGCCCTCGCCGCCGGCCCAGACGGCGACGAAGCGGCCCTGGGAGTCCACGGTCACGGCCGGCTGGGTCTGGTCGCGAGGGAAGCGGCCGTTGACCTCGAAAGCCTCGGTCAGCGGCTGCCAGGAGGAGTCGAAGAGACGGCCGAAGACGGCGGAGTCCGGGCTGTGGCGGTCGGGCCCCGGCCAGAGCACCAGGACGTCGCCCTGGGGATCGAGCACCGCCGCCGCGGGATTGGTGTCCGCCCCTTCGCCGGTGACGAGGGCCTCGGGGCCGAAGCGGGTCCCCAGGGCGTCGAAGCGCTGAGCCCGCACCTCCACCGTGGCCCCGATGGGGCTGGCGGGGAGGAAGTTGCTCCACACGATGGAGAAGCCGCCGTCGCCGTGGGCCAGGGGCTGGGCGCTCTGGGCCTCGCCGTTGCCATGGTTTTCGACGTCGACGTGAAACTCGGGGGCTCGAGGCAGGCCGCCGGCGTCGAGGCGCCGGGCCCAGATGTCGGGATTGCCGGTCTCCCGCTCGTCCACCCAGGTGACGAGGACGTCGCCGGACCACGGATCGAGCGCCAGCCGCGGCCGGCGCCGCGCCCCGGCGATCACCTCGTTGGCCGGGGCCGCACCGCCCACGGCCCGGCCCTGGGGGTCGAGCCGCTGCAACAGGATGAGGGTCCGCGCCGGCGTGGTGGCCCGCCAGACCACCTGGAGGTTGCCCTCGCCGTCGTAGACGGCGTCGGGCTCGAGGAGGAGCTCGCCGGTCGCATTGTAGGGCAGGCCGATGCGGTCCAGGGGCTGGGCGATGGCGTTGAAGCGGCGGATCCAGATACCGTCGGACGAGGAGTAGACGACCGCGAAGCCGCCGTTCTTGCCATCCATGGCGAGCCGCGGCAGGTCCTGCCGCGCGAGCCAGGAGGCGGGGATGGGCGGATCGTCGACCCGGAGCTCCGGGGTGAGGGGGGCGCCCGCGGCGTCGAAGCGGCGGAGGAAGAGGCCCCGCAGCTTGTCCATCCAGAGCACCACGAAGTTGCCGCCGGCGTCGGCGGCCACCGCGGGATGGAGCTGATCGGAGAGGGTGTAGCCGTTGACCTGGAAGGCGGTGCCCTGCGGCTGCCAGGTGAGGGCGGCCCGCGCCGGCAACGCGAAGGCCGCGCCCAGCAGGAGGGCGAGGAGAGTCATCGAAGTCCTGCGGAGAGAGCCTGCGACCATGTCGAGCCTCCGGCACTGAAGTGATGATGCTATCATAGCATAGAATCGGTGGACGGTGAACCGTCCACCTGGAGATGGCCGGGGTGGCGAAAACGTTGCGCGAGGACGAGACGGCGTGCCGGCTGCCGCAGGCCGGCCATTCTTGACACACTGCGGCATCGGTCCCTACGATGGGGCCATGACGCTCATCGAAGCCGGCACCCGCGCGAAGACCGCCCAGACCCTTCAGACCAGTCCGCCTCCGGGCGCCCTGGCCGTCGAGGAGGGGATCGCCTGGCTGCGCCTGGACGATCCCGGCAAGCGAGTCAACACCCTTTCGAGCCGGCTGATGGCCTGGTTCGAGGAGCAGGTCGGCGCGCTGGGTGCGCTGGAAGGCGAGCGGCCCCGGGGGCTGGTGATCTACTCCGGCAAGCCCGAGAGCTTCGTCGCCGGCGCCGACCTCGAGGAGCTGCTGGCGCTCCAGGACCCGGAGTCGGTGATCGCCCTCCTGCAGCGCGGCCACGAGCTGATGGAGCGTCTGGCCGGGCTGCCGTTCCCCACCGTGGCGGCGATCCACGGCGTCTGCCTGGGGGGCGGCCTGGAGCTGGCCCTCGCCTGCCGCCTGCGGGTGGCGACCGAGCATCCCAAGACGAAGCTGGGTTTTCCCGAGGTGCAGCTCGGGTTGATCCCCGGTCTCGGCGGCACCCAGCGGCTCCCCCGCCGGATCGGCGTGCCGGATGCCCTCGACCTGATCCTCACCAGCAAGCAGGTGGACGCCCGCAAGGCCCGGCGCCTGGGGCTGGTGGACGACACCTGCCATCCGGCGGACCTGCGCACGGCGGCGGAGCGGCTGGTGCGGGAGGGAGCGCCCAGGAGCCGGCCGCGGCCCCTGGCCGCGCGGGCGGGGGACCTCCTGGCCCGCACGCCCCTGGGCGGCAAATTCGTCTGGGACAAGGCGCGCGCCGGAGCAATGGCGAAGACCGGCGGCCACTACCCGGCGCCGCTGGTGGCCATCGACGTCGTCCGCGAGGGGCTGAAGCTCCCCCTGCGCCGGGCGCTCGACCTGGAGGCCGGCGCCTTCTCCGAGCTGGTGGTGTCGGAGACGGCCAAGAACCTCATCTCCATCTTCTTCACCAAGAACGACGTCGAGGCGCGGGCGGCGAAGCTCGGCCGCAAGGCGCGGCCGACCCTGCCAGGAGCCACCGTCGGGGTCCTCGGCGCCGGCTTCATGGGCGCCGGCATCGCCCAGGTGCTGGCCCAGAAGGGCGTACGCATCGTCCTCAAGGACCGCGACCTGGCGGCCGTGGGGCGCGGCTACGCCTTCTGCCAGCAGCAGCTCCGCGAGCGGGTGAAGCGCCGCCGCGCGACCGAGGCGGAGGCCAGGACGGCGATGGGGCGCATCCTCCCCACGGCCGACTATGACGCGCTGCGGCGGGTCGACCTCGTGGTCGAGGCCGTGTTCGAGGATCTGGAGGTCAAGCGGACGGTGATCCGCGAGGCCGAGGCCGCGGCCCCGCCGGGACTGATCTTCGCCTCCAACACGTCGTCGATCCCCATCGGCAGGCTGGCGGCGGCGAGCCGCCGGCCGGAGAACGTGGTGGGCATGCACTTCTTCAGCCCGGTGGCGAAGATGCCGCTGCTGGAGGTCATCCGCCACCCCGGCACGTCGGAGGAGACCCTGGCCACCACGGTGGAGCTGGGGCGGACCATGGGCAAGACGGTGATCGTGGTGGGCGACGGACCGGGCTTCTTCACCAGCCGGGTGCTGGGCACGATGCTCAACGAGGCGGCCTGGATGCTGGCCGGCGGCGCGCGCATCGACCAGGTGGACCGGGCCATGACCCGCTGGGGGTGGCCGGTGGGTCCCTTCGCCCTGATGGACGAAGTGGGGCTCGACGTCGGCGCCCACGTGGGCGAGATCATGCGCGAGGCGCTCGGCGAGCGGGTGGCGCCGCCGCCGGTCTTTCAGCGCATGCTCGACGACCACCGGCTGGGCCGCAAGGCGAAGCGCGGCTTCTACCTCTATATAGAGGATGGGAAGAAGGGCAAGGGCGCCAGGCCGGTGGACGAGGCCGTCTACCCCCTGCTCGGCTGGCGGGAGGCACCCCTCGGCGACGAGGAGATCGTGGAGCGCTGCTGGCTCCAGATGCTCAACGAGACCGCCCGCTGCATGGAGGAGGGGATCATCACCAACCCGGCGGACGTGGACGTCGGCGTCATCTTCGGTTTCGGCTTCCCCCCCTTCCGCGGCGGTCTGCTGCGCGAGGCGGACCGCTTGGGGCTGCGCTGGGTGGTGGACGAGCTCGACGGCTACGCCGGCCGCTACGGCGAGCGCCTGCGCCCGGCGGCTCTGCTGCGGGCGATGGCGGAGCGGGGGGAGAGGTTCTACAAAGGGTAGGGCAACCGGGGCAGAGTAGAATTACCAAAGCCCCGGAGATCCCCGATGCCCGACGCCAGTCCGCCCAGGATTCAGCCGCCGCCCAAGCAGCGGCCGCCGTTTCGCAGCCTCCGCGTCTATGCCTTCGATCCCAGCCTGAACTGGCAGATCGACACGGCGGTCATCAATCAGATGACCCTCCAAGTGCCGTGGGAGGACCTGAGGCCGGGGCCGGTGGGGGAGTACCTGGAGGTGGTGGACGTCGATCCGGCCAGCGGCTGCTGCTATGCGCCGGTCGACCTGGAGGACCGCTTCCTGCTCGCCCAGAACGGCCTCGATCCCGCCGAGGGGGACCCCCAGTTCCATCAGCAGATGGTCTATGCCGTGGCCATGACCACCATCCGCAACTTCGAGCGCGCCCTGGGGCGGCGCGTCCTCTGGTCGCAGGCGGACGACGACCAGGGCTATCAGTTCGTGCGGCGGCTGCGCGTCTACCCCCACGCCATGCGCGAGGCCAACGCCTACTACAGCCCGCGCAAGAAGGCCCTGCTCTTCGGCTACTTCCCGGCCGCGGCCGAGGGGCGTAACCTGCCCGGCGGCACCGTCTTCACCTGCCTGTCGCACGACGTGGTGGCGCACGAGACCACCCACGCCCTGCTCGACGGTCTGCACCGCCGGTTCGTGGAACCCACCAACGTCGACAGCCTGGCCTTCCACGAGGGGTTCGCCGACGTCGTGGCATTGTTCCAGCACTTCTCCTTCCCGGCCGCCCTGCGCGACCAGATCCGCAGGACGCGGGGCGATCTCGCGAGTCAGAACCTGCTGGGGCAGCTCGCCCAGCAGTTCGGGGAGGCCATCGGCCAGTACGGCGCCCTGCGCGACGCCCTGGGCGAGGTGGACAGGGAGACCCGGAAGTGGCGGCCGAAGGAGCCCAACCCGGCCGACCTCGCCACCACCCGCGAGCCTCACGCCCGCGGCGCCATCCTGGTGGCGGCGGTGTTCGACGCCTTCCTCTCCATCTACAAGTCGCGCATCGCCGACCTGCTGCGCATCGCCTCCGCCGGTACCGGCGTGCTCCCCCAGGGGGACCTCCACCCCGACCTCGTGGACCGGCTGGCGCGCGAGGCGTCGTCCACCGCCGCGCACGTGCTCAACATGTGCATCCGCGCCCTCGACTACTGTCCGCCGGTGGACGTCGGCTTCGGCGACTACCTGCGGGCCCTGGTCACCGCCGACCGCGACTTGGTGCCCGACGACGACCGCGGCTACCGTATCGCCGTCGTCGAAGCCTTTCGCCGCCGCGGCATCTATCCCCAGGGGGTGCGCAGTCTGTCGACGGAGAGCCTCTGCTGGTCGGGGCCCCTGGACGCCGACGTGAGCGAGCTGCGGAAGCTGCTGCCGGGGGTCGAGGACCTGCGCCGGCTGCCTCCCGACTGGTCCGGCTCCAGCGACCGCCAGCAGATCCAGCAGAACGTGGCGGTGAGCGCCCGGGCGGTCCACGACTGGCTGCTGTCGGACAACGGCCGGTCGATGGGCCGGCTGGTGGGGCTGGCGATCGAGCCGGAGAAGGCGCCCCTCTCCATCGAGCGCAGCCCGAAGAACGGCCTGCCGAAGTTCGAGGTCCACTCGGTGCGGCCCGCCCGGCGGCAGGGGCCGGACGGCCAGACGCTCTCCGACCTCGTCATCGAGGTCACCCAGCGGCGGCGCGGCTACTTCGACGCCGACTTCCAGCGCAAGGTCGACACGGTGCCCATGGATCCGCCGCCGCCGGAGGACTTCTGGTTCCGGGGCGGCTGCACGCTGCTGGTGGACCTGGAGAGCCGCGAGGTGCGCTACTGCATCGGCAAGGGGATCGTCAGCCGGGAGCGCCTGGAGGCCCAGCGCGCCTTCCTCGGCGGCCCGGCGGACGGCTCGCTGCAGGCCACCTACTTCGGCGACCCGCGCCGGCTGACCCCCGCCGAGCCCTTCGCCATGCTCCACCGCCCGCTGGAGGCGGAGCCATGAGCGGCCGCGGGACCGGGCCGATGACCGCGCCGGCCGCCGGCGTCAGGGTGCGCATGTACCGGCAGGGCTTGGGCGACTGTTTCCTGCTGGCCTTCCCCACCCGCCCCGGCCGGCGGCCGTGCTACGTGCTGATCGACTGCGGAGTCCTGCTGGGCACCGAGGACGCCGCGGCGAAGATGAAGCGGGTGGCCGGGAGCCTCCGCGACGCCACCGGCGGGCGGATCGACGTCCTGGTGGCGACCCACCAGCACTGGGACCACCTCTCCGGCTTCCAGCAGGCGCAGGAGATCTTCGATCAGATCGAGATCGGCCAGGTCTGGGTGGCCTGGACGGAGGACCCGAACGACGCCACGGCCAACCGCCTGCGGGCCCGGCGGGAGGCCGCGATCCGCGCCCTGCATGCGGCGGCGCGGGGGCTGCGGCTGGGGGGCGACGAGACCGGCGCCGGCAACCTCGAGGCGATCCTCGGGTTCTTCGGCGAGCTGGGCGCGGACGGCCGCCCGTCGGCCATCCAGCAGGCGATGGCCTACGTCCTCGGGCGGGGCACACCGCCGTGCTGCTGGCTCCCCGGCGACCGGCCGGAGCTGCCCGGCGTGGACGGCGCCCGCGTCTACGTCCTCGGGCCGCCGCGGGACGAGGCCCTGCTGCGCCGTTCGAATCCGACGCAGGCGGGCGAGGCCTACGAACAGCGGCTGGCCCTCGTGCCGGAGACCTCCTTCTTCGTGGCGGCGCTGGCCGCGGTCGCCACGGACACCGTGGGGGGGAGCCCGGGGAGCCCCGCCCTGGCACCCGAGGAGGAGGAGCTCAACAAGCTGAGCTTCCCCTTCGACAAGACCTTCCGCGTCCCCGTGGAGGCAGCCCTCAAGGACCCGTTCTTCCAGGAGAGCTACTTCGGCGTCGCCGGCCCGTCCGGCGAGAACGACCTCGCCTGGCGGCGGATCGACGCCGACTGGCTGTGCGCGGCGGGCCAGCTCGGGTTGCAGCTCGACAGCGAGACCAACAACACCAGCCTCGCCCTGGCCTTCGAGCTGGTGGAGAGCGGCAAGGTGCTCCTCTTCGCCGCCGACGCCCAGGTGGGCAACTGGCTCTCCTGGTTCGACCTCCGGTGGCCGCGGGAGGGGAAGCCGGACGACCCGGTGACCGCCGAGGACCTCCTGCGCCGCACCGTCCTCTACAAGGTGGGGCACCACGCCAGCCACAACGCCACCCTCCAGGCCCGGGGGCTGGAGCTGATGACCCATCCGGAGCTGGTGGCGATGATCCCGGTGGACGAGGCCATGGCCCGCAGGCCCAAGGGGGGCAATCCCAGAGGGTGGGACATGCCCTTCCCGCCGCTGCTCCAGCGCCTCCAGGAGAAGGCGAAGGGGCGGGTGCTGCGCGCCGACTCCGGCGCCCCCCCGCGGCCCGGCAGCGTCAACGCCGCGGAGTGGAAGGGGTTCCAGAAGAAGTGCGCCGTCACTGCGGACTACGTCGAGATCACCATCGCCGAGCCCGCTCCCCGGCCGCGCCGGCCGCGCCGGAAGGCCTGACGGTCATGCCCTCCCCATCGTCCGACCTCTGGTTTCCCCTCGCCCTATTCATCTTCTTCGCCCTGCTCAGCGTCCTGGGCGCCTACCTGGCCCTCAACGCCCTGCGCGGGCGCCGGGCGGCGATCGCCGGCGCCGTGGCCACGGCCGTGTTCTTCGCCGTCCTGCTGGCGGTGGTGCTGGGCCTGATGCGCGCCGCCGGCCTGGTCCCTTGACGATCCTCGACGATCCCTTGACGAGGCCGCCGCCCCCTTTTCGTGCAGATTGCATAGAATCGCCGGAATGTCCGATTCCGAAATCGAATTCGACCTCGAGCGTCTGGTCACCATCGAGACCTTCTCGTCCCCCTGGCAGGCCCAACTCGCCCGCGCCTGTCTGGAGGCCGAGGGGATCCACGCCGTGGTCGCCGACGAGCACTTCTTCCGCCTCTACGGCGCCCTCTCCGGCACCCTGGGCGGCGTCAAGCTCCAGGTTCGACCCGAGGAGGCCGAACGGGCGTCCGAGATGCTGCGCAGCCGCCAGCCCATCCCGGAGATCTACCTGGTGACCGAGGAGGACCTGTGCCCGGGGCCGCCGCCGGAGCCCGAGGTGCCCGAGAGCCTGGTCACCGTGGGCCGTTTCCCTACCCCCTGGGAGGCCCATCTGGCCCGCACCCTGCTGGAGTCCGAGGGGATCGACGCCTGCGTCCTGGAGGAACGCCTGCCGCCGGTCAGCCTGCTCACCAGCACCCTCCTCGCCCTGAACCGCGTCGAGGTCCATCCGGCCGACGCCGAGCGGGCCCTCGCCCTCCTGGCCGAGGTCGAGGACCTGAGCGACGAAGAAGAAGAGGGAGGGATCTAGGGACGGACGCCTGCTAAGACTGTACCTCCTTCAGCGTCTCCTCCTTGATCGTCGCGTCCAGCTTCTGCGATTTCACCTCCTGGCGCAGCCGGCCGAAGGCGCTCATGTAGACGTTGGCGATGGCCACCAGGGCGAAGAAGGCGACGAGGTATCCCCGCCAGTCGTCCAGCAGCAGCCGGTAGCGGGTGACGATGAGAAAGAAGATCGTCACGTAGTGGCTGAAGCAATACTCGCAGGTGAAGAGATAGAAGAACTTGCGGATGGCGAGGCTGGGGGCGTGCTGCGAGCGGTCCGCGCAATACTCCCGCGGCTCCTTGAAGATCTCCTCGTGCGTCACCGTCCATGCCACGCAGGCGATGGGCACCGCGAGCACGAACAGCCAGACGATCTGGAGGACCCATTGGGAAGAATCGGGCGGGTTCATGGGGGGGGCCGTGCTGCAAGAAAGGGGCCGGCCCGATCCTTGCTATCCCTCCCGGCGAGGAGGATTCATTCTTGCCCGAGCTCACCGTCAGCCCCTGGGACCCTCAAGACCCCCGCCGCGACCGCGATCCCCGGGAGCCGGTCGATCATCCCAAGCGGGACGAGCCCTGGAACGATCCGGACGAGTCGCCGCGCGACCAGCCGCCCGCCCAGGACCCCGACGAGTCTCCCGGCGAGGAGGAGCCGGTCCGTCGCGATCCGGATACGAAGGAGCCTGCACGGCAGGTCCATCCATTGTATCCGGGCTGAATTCCCGCGGTCCGGACTGCCCGAGCAAGACGGGGGCGTTCGGGATAAAGTACCGCCATGCTCAGCCGCCGGCGCACCGGCTCCACGCTCTGCCCCTCCTGCGGCAAGCTGGTGGGGGTCAACGACGAGGTCTGCCTGAATTGCGGGCGCAAGCGACCCGGGATGTGGGGGCTCACCTCGGTCGTCCGAAGCCTTGGCCGGGACGCGGGGTTCTTCCAGTTGGTGATCGCGGGGAATGCCTTCCTCTATCTCGCCATGCTGGCCGTGGACCCTCAGCACATCCAGATGGGCGGCCTGTTCTCGTTTGGCGGCCCCAGCCAGGAAAGCCTGATCCGTTTCGGGGCCAGCGGCGCGTGGCCGGTCTTCGGTCTCGGCCGCTGGTGGACGGTGCTCTCCGCCGGCTGGCTCCACGCCGGGCTGCTCCACATCGGGTTCAATCTCTACTGGATCCGCATCCTCGCGCCGGAGACGGCCGAGCTCTACGGCCCCGGCCGCATGGTGATGCTCTACACGGCCGCCTCGATCGGTGGCTTTGCGGCCAGCAGCCTGATGCAGCAGCTTGGTTGGGGTGGCTTGGTGACGGTCGGAGCCTCGGCGCCAATCCTGGGCCTCCTCGGCGCCATGGTGGCCTACGGCCGGCGCACCGGCAGCAGCGTGGTGGGTAGGACGGCGTGGAGCTATGCCATCTACATGATCGTCTTCGGTTTCCTCATGCGAGGGGTGGACAACGCGGCCCACATCGGCGGCTTCGCCGGGGGCTTCCTCGCCGGCTACCTGCTGGACCCGCGCCAGCCCGAGACGGGCAACCACCAGATGGGCGCCATCGTCTGCCTCCTGGCCACGGTGGCGGCGATCGTCGCCTCGCTGGTCATCCCGATCCGCGGCTGAGGCTGGCGCGGCGCCCGCGATTCGCGGGGCGAGTGACCTGCCCCGAGTTGCGGCTGACCGGACGAACGCGGGAGGGCTGGACCGCCCGCCGTCAGCAGCAGGAGACGCCGGACAGGCAGCGGCCGCCGTGGCAGTCGGCGTCCGTGTTGCAGTCCTTGACGAACCGGCAGCCACACTGGCAGTAGCCGGTATATTTATTGGTGGTCACGGGGGTGGTCATGAACTCCGGTGTCGCGGGCACGGCCACCGCGTCGTTCGCTTTACAGAGCTGGGCCTGGTCCTGGGCGGCGAAGAGGTTCGCGGCCGGCGGGCATCCGGCGGGCGCTTGGGCCGGCTCCTGGCCGGCGAAGGCGGGCAGGGCCGCCGTGAGGGCGAGCACCACGACGGACAGGAGGATCGTGCGACAGAGCTTGGACGACATGCGGGGCTCCTTTCTCGATTCGGAAGAGTGCACCCCTTCCTCATCTAAAGGAGTGTCTCTCGCGGACGGCCCGGGGACAGGCGCGATTTCCTATGTCCGGCTCTTCTTCAACGATCCGTACCACATGTACGCGCACAGCCCCAGGAAGAGGACGAGCGAGACGATCTGAGAGATAGGCGCATTGTCGAAGAAGGGCGTCTTGAGGAGGTCTTCCCTGTACCAGGGGAAGAGGCGCAGGCCGGCGCCGAAGACGCCGCCCAGCGCGCCGCCAGCCATCAGTCCGGAGGCGATGATGACGCCGCGCTCGAGGATGGTGCGCCCCTCTTCGCCCCCCGCCCGCTCCGCGCGCTGGGTCAGCCAGTGGGAGAGGAAGCCGCCCACCAGCGCCGGCGTGTTCAGCTCCAGAGGGAGGTACATCCCGAGGGCGAAGATGAGAGCGGGCACGCCCAGCATCTCCATCACCAGCGCCACGATCGCCCCGGCGCCGAAGAGGATGTAGGCCACCGGCTGGCGGCTCATGAAGCCCTGCACCAGCGCCTTCATGATCGAGGCTTGGGGAGAGGCCAGCACCACCCGCGCATCGCCCGGCGCCGACTCGCCGAACTGGAAGGTCTTGGCCAGCAGTACGATGGTCAGCGCCGCCGCGACCGCCGAGACCAGGATACCCAGGAACTTCACCTTCTCCTGCACGGCCGGCGTCGAGCCCAGCCAGTAGCCGGTCTTGAGATCGGTGATCGTCTGCCCCGAGACCGACAGCGCCGTGCACACCATGCCGGCGACGGCCATGACGAAGAACATCCCCGTCGTGCCCGAGAGACCGAAGCGCAGCAGAATCACCGAGGAGACGATGATGGTCAGCATCGTCATGCCCGACACCGGGTTGCGCGCCGTGGTGGCGATGGCATTCGCAGCCACCGAAGCGAAGAAGAAGGAGAAGACCAGCGTCAGCACCAGCCCCACCAGCGCCGCCAGCAGCGAGCCCTCCAGAGTGGAGAAAAACACTCCGGCGGCCACCGTGGAGAGCACGACGCCGATCAGGATCGCCATGATCGGCAGGTCGCGGTCCGTGCGCTCCTGCCCCTCGGCCTCGCCATGCCGGAAGGCCCTGGCCGCGATCGAGAAGGAGCCGACGACGATGCGCAGCGACTTGATGATGCCGAAGATGCCCGCCGTGGCGATGGCCCCGACGCCGACGAAGCGGACGTAGTTGCGGAAGATTGCCGCGGCGCTCATGCCGGCGGCGTCCACGCCGACGATGGGCGCCGTCGCCGGATAGACGGCCAGCCCGGCGGGCAGGTGCTGGCCGATCATCCAGATCAGCGGCACCAGCACGAAGTTCGAGAAAAAGCCGCCGGCGCACAGGATCATCGACGAGCGCAGGCCCATGACGTAGCCGAGACCGAGGATGAAGGAGATGGCGTCGAAGCGGACCACCATGCGGGCGCGGTCGTTGAGCGTCCGCATGAACGGCAGGAACTGGAAGTCGAGCGTCTCCTGCCAGACCTGGAAGGTGGTGACGAAGAAATCGTAGAGGCCGGCGATGGCGGTCGCCTGGAGCAGGAGCTTGGCCTGCGAGCCCCCCTTCTCGCCGGTGACCAGGACCTCGGTGATGGCCGTCGCCTCGGGATAGGGGAACTGGCCGTGCGTCTCGCGCACGAAGTAGCGCCGCAGGGGGATGAGGAAGAGGACGCCCAGGCAACCGCCGGCGAGCAGGATGAAGGTGGTCTGCACCGGGTGGGGGTCGAGATGGAGGATGTAGAAAGCCGGCAGGGTGAAGATCGCTCCCGCGACGATCCCGCCCGAGGTCCCGCCGATGTTGGTGAGGATGACGTTCTCGAGCAGCGTCGACCGTCGCCGGAAGGTCCGCGCGAGGCCGATGGCCAGGATGGAGATGGGGATCGAGGCCTCCATCACCTGTCCCACCTTGAGCCCCGAGTAGGCCGAGGCGACGGTGAAGACGACACAGAGGAAGAGGCCCCAGCCCACGGAGCGGAAGGTCGCCTCCTCCTCCTGCGTCGCCGCGGGGACGATCGGCGCGTACGTCTCGCCCGGGGCGAGGGGCTGATAAGCGTTCTCCGGGAGGGACCTGGTCTCGGGTGCGTCCATCCTTCCTCCTGCTCGGGCCGGCCGGTTTGAAGACGGGTTAGTGTACTGCAAGTCCCCGGCACCTCATCCCAGAGGCCAACATGCTTGAGCGGAAAAGCCGGAGTGAATACCGCGACCCGTTTCCTACCGGTCGCCTTCGCCACCCAGAACCTCGCGGCGGAACTTCTCGCGCGCCTGCCTGTAGGTCAGCTCGATCGCCGTGGCAGCTTTCTATTCGTAGTGCGTCCACATCCGGATCACCTTCACCACCCGTTGAGACTCCTCAACCTGGTAGACCAGCCGATGCTGAATGTTGATCCGGCGAGAGCAGGCGCCAGCCAAATCGCCCAGGAGCTTCTCGTCGGGAGGAGGTGTCTGATAAGGGTTTTCGGCGAGGAGGGCCAAGAGCCTTTCGGCTCTGGGGCGCAGCCCGGCGGCCGCGAGTTTCTTCGCATCCTTCTGTGCCTGTTTCGTGAAGACGACGCGCCATCGAGTCACCAGCCCGGATCCTCGGAGCATTCCTCGATCGGAGTCTCGAGGCCCTCCCGGATCGACTCGCGCATCCCGGGCACGGACAGCAGATATACAGTCTCCTGCAGGGCATGCCAATCGCGCTCCGAGATCAGCACCGAGTTTCCTTTCCTGCCGGTGATCTGTACGGGCTCGCTCGACTCAGCCGTCTCTTCGAGGAGCCGGTACAGGTTGGCTCGCGCCAGGCTCGCGGTCATCGTCCTCATGCCGCAAGCGTACGACAAAGCGTACGACATTTCAAGAGCCACGCTCTGAGCCCCATTCTCCCTTTATCGATGCCACAATAGGCGCCCAGAATTCGCCGGGGTCCTGCTCAGACTGTCCTGGGTCCATGACGGCCCCGTGGGGGGAGAGACAAGATGACTGAGTACGTCGCGTCGCTGCTGGCGGAGGTGAAGGCCAAGAATCCAGTCGAGCCCGAGTTCCATCAGGCGGTTCAGGAGGTCGCCGAGTCCCTGGCCCTCGTCCTCGACCGGCATCCGGAGTACCGGCACGCCAAGATCCTGGAGCGGATCATCGAGCCGGAGCGGGTCCTGATGTTCCGCGTCCCCTGGCAGGACGACCGCGGGGAGGTGCAGGTCAACCGCGGCTTCCGCATCGAGATGAACAGCGCCATCGGCCCCTACAAGGGGGGGCTGCGCCTCCACCCCTCGGTCAACCTCGGCATCCTCAAGTTCCTCGCCTTCGAGCAGGTCTTCAAGAACTCCCTCACCACCCTGCCGATGGGCGGCGGCAAGGGGGGCTCGGATTTCGATCCCAAGGGCAAAAGCGACAACGAGGTGATGCGCTTCTGCCAGAGCTTCATGAGCGAGCTGTTCCGCCACATCGGCCCCAACACGGACGTACCCGCCGGCGACATCGGCGTCGGCGGCCGCGAGATCGGCTTCCTCTTCGGCCAGTACAAACGCCTGCGCAACGAGTTCACGGGCGTCTTGACCGGCAAGGGGCTCAACTGGGGCGGCTCGCTGATCCGTCCCGAGGCCACCGGCTACGGCTGTGTCTACTTCGCCCAAGAGATGCTCGCCACCCGGGGTCAGACCCTGGAGGGGAAGACCTGCCTGGTCTCGGGGTCCGGCAACGTCGCCCAGTACACCGTCGAGAAGCTCCTCCACTTCGGGGCCAAAGCCGTCACCCTCTCGGATTCCAACGGCTACGTCTACGACGAGCACGGCGTCGACGCCGAGCGGCTGGCCTTCGTCATGGAGCTCAAGAACGTCCGCCGCGGGCGCATCCAGGAGTACGCCGACAAGTTCAAAACGGCGACCTACACGCCGCTCGATCCCAAGGCGGAGCACAATCCGCTCTGGGACTACAAGGCCGACTGCGCCTTCCCCAGCGCGACGCAGAACGAGATCAACGGCAAGGACGCCGCGAACCTCCTGCGCAATGGCGTCTACGTCGTGGGCGAGGGAGCGAACATGCCCACCACGATCGACGGCGTCAACCAGTTCCTCGACGCGAAGATCCTCTACGGACCCGGCAAGGCGGCCAATGCCGGCGGCGTCGCCACCTCGGGGCTGGAGATGGCCCAGAACAGCATGCGCTATGGTTGGACGCGGGAGGAGGTGGACAACCGCCTCCACCTCATCATGAAGAGCATCCACAAGGCCTGCGTGGAGACGGCCGAGCGTTTCGGCACACCGGGCAACTACGTCAACGGCGCCAACATCGCCGGCTTCCTCAAAGTGGCCGACGCGATGCTGGACCAGGGGCTGGTCTAAGCTGCCCGGCGCTCCTCAGGAGCCGGCCCGATGCCCGTCCCCGCCGACCGCTCGGCCCAGATCCGCGTCCCCTATCAGGACCTGATGCGGCATCGCATCATGCACGTCCTGCTGGTGGCGACGCCCTACGACCGCTTCCTGCTGGAGGAGGCGGGCGAGCTCTCCGAGCGGATGCTGGGGGAGTTCCGCAATCTCGACGTCCACTACGCTCCGGGGCTCACCGGCGTCTCCACCGGCGCCGAGGCCCTGGAGCTCGTGGCCCGCGAGGAGCGGATCAATCTCATCATCACCACCCCCCGCGTGGCGGACATGGATCCGGGCCGGCTCGCCGCCGAGGTCAAGGCGGTGCGCGACGTCCCCGTCGTCCTCCTCGCCTGGGACCCCTCCGAGCTCAACGGCTTCGGCAGCCACGGCAGCTCCCCCATCGACCGGGCGTTCCTCTGGCAGGGGGACGCCCGCATCCTACAGGCGATCGTCAAGTCGGTGGAGGACTGGCGCAACGTCGAGCACGACTCGCGGCTGGTGGGCGTACAGGTGATCCTCCTGATCGAGGACAACGTGCGCCACTACTCCTCGTTCCTCCCCCTCATGTACTCGGAGCTGCTGGAGCACTCGCAGCGGGTGATCGCCGAGGGGCTCAACCTCTCACAGAAGATCCTGCGCATGCGGGCGCGACCCAAGGTCCTCCTCTGCACCACCTTCGAGGAGGCCAGGCGCGCTTTCGACGCCTATGCCGGCGAGGTGCTGGGGATCATCTCCGATGTCGAATTCCCCCTGGCTCCCGGCCAGGCGGTGTCCACGGAGGCGGGGCTGCGCTTCACCGAGCTGGTGCGCACCCACTACCAGGACATTCCCATCGTCCTCCACTCCTCGAAGCCCGAGAACGAGAAGCTCGCTCGCCAAGCCCGCGCCCGCTTCCTCCTCAAGGGCTCGGCCCACCTGCTGGAGGACCTGCACAAGGTGATGATCCAGGACTTCGGCTTCGGCCCCTTCATTTTTCGCCGGGGCGCCGGTGCCGTCGGGAGCAGCCGCGAGGACGAGGAGACGGAGGTGGACCGCGCCGACGACCTGCGCAGCCTGGAGGAGAAGCTGAAGACGCTCCCCGCCGGCTCCCTGCTCTACCACGGCAAGGGCAATCACTTCTCCCGCTGGCTCAAGGCGCGCACCGAATTCGCCCTCGCCCACGCCCTGCGCCCCCGCAAGCTGGAGGACTACGGCGGCGACCCCGAGGCGCTGCGGGCGGACCTCGTCCAAGCCCTCGCCGACTACCGCTTCGAGCGCAGCCAGACGGTGGTGGCGGATTTCGATCGCGCCACCTTCGACCTCGCGAGCGACTTCTACCGCATCGGCGGCGGCTCGCTCGGCGGCAAGGCCCGCGGGCTCGCCTTCGTGCGCCGGCTGATCTCGCTCCACGGTCTGCGCCACCAATTCCAGGGCGTGCGCATCTGCATCCCGACCACCGCGGTGCTGGGCACCGACGTCTCCGACCGGTTCCTGGACGACAACGACCTGCGCTCCTTCGCCATCGACTGCCAGGACGACGAAGAGCTCTGGCGACGATTCGAGAGTGCTCCCTTTCCCGCCGAGGCCGAGCGCGACCTGACGGCCTTCCTGGCGAAGGTCCGCCAGCCGCTCGCCGTGCGCTCCTCCAGCCTGCTGGAGGACTCCCAGAACCAGCCCTTCACCGGCGTCTACGACACGCTGATGGTGCGCAACAACGACGGCAGCGTGGCCGAGCGGGTGCGGCAGGCGACGCTCGCGGTCAAGCGCGTCTGGGCCTCCGCCTTCTCCCAGCAAGCCAAGGCCTACCTCCAGGCCACGGCGTTCCGGCTGGAGGCGGAGAAGATGGCGGTGATGCTCCAGTGCATCGTGGGCGCCGTCCACGGTCCCCGCTTCTACCCCGAGATCTCGGGGGTCGCCCGCTCGTACAACTTCTACCCCTTGGCGCCCGCCAAGGCGGCGGACGGCATCGCCGCCGTGGCCCTGGGGCTCGGCCGGGCCATCGTCGAAGGCGGCGCCTGCCTGCGCTTCTGCCCCCTCTATCCGCAGCACGTGCCCCAGCTCTCGTCGGTGCGGGAAGCCCTGGAGACCACCCAGCGCGAATTCTGGGCCCTGCGTCTGGAGGGGGACACCGGGGACGCCGGCATCGCCATGCGCGAGGAGCTCTTCGGCCTCGCCGCGGCGGAGACGGACGGCACCCTGGGCCGGGTGGCCTCCACCTACTCGAAGGAGAACGACGTCGTCTACGACGGCCTCTCCCGCCGCGGCACGCGCCTCGTCACCTTCTCGCCCATCCTCAAGCACGGCCTCTTCCCCCTGCCGGAGATCCTGCGGACGCTGATGGCCGCCGGCGAGGAGGGGGTGGGATCGCCGGTCGAGATCGAGTTCGCGGTGAACCTCTCCGGGATGCGGGACCAGCCGGCGGAATTCGGGTTTCTTCAAGTGCGGCCCCTGGCGCTGGCCCGCGAGACCGAGGCCATCGAGATGGGCGAAGTGGACCCCGGCGCCGTTCTCTGCCGCAGCGCGCAGGTGCTGGGCAATGGGCGGATCGAGGGCCTCCGCGACCTGGTGGTGGTGGACTTCCAGCGCTTCGAGCGGGCCCAGAGCCGCGAGGCGGCGAAGGAGATCGGGCGGCTCAACGGCCGGCTGCTCGCCGAGGGCGTCCCCTACGTGCTGATCGGCGTCGGCCGCTGGGGCTCGCGCGATCCGTGGCTGGGAATCCCCGTGAGCTGGGATCAGGTGGCCGGCGCCAAGGTGATCGTCGAGGCGGGCCTGCGCGACCTCAAGGTGACCCCCTCGCAGGGCAGCCACTTCTTCCAGAACCTGACCTCCTTCAACGTCGGCTACTTCACCGTCAACGCCGAAGACCGCGACGGCCGCCTGGACTGGGACTGGCTCGAAGCCCAGCCCGCCGAAAGCACCGCCGCCCACGTCCGCCATCTGCGGCTGGCGGCGCCGCTGCTGATCAAGATGAATGGGCGGAAGGGGGAGGGGGTGATTTTGAAGCCCCTCTCGTCGTAAGATAGATCCGAGAGGTAAGGAATCTGGAGAAAGTTGGAAACCGTGTCAATCTCCCGAGTCACCAGCAAAGGTCAGGTCACGATTCCCGCCGAAGTTCGGAAGGCCATGGACATCCATCAGGGCGATGACCTCGTCTTCGAAGTGTCCTCCGAGCAGGTCGCCCGGCTGTGGGTCGTCAAGAGACGCCGGCTCTCAGAGCTGTACGGAACCCTCCCTCCGACTCGTGAATTTCCAGGCACGGAAGCGGTGCGCGAGGAGGTTGGACGAACCCTGGGTAAGGAACTGAAGGAACCGCGTCATTGACGCCGTTCTGGCCTTGAAGGCCGTTCGTCATCAGGAGAGCGTCTGCTCTTTCGACGATGACTTCAAGAGGCTCCCTGCCCACCGGATCGTACCCCCATGACTCCCTGATACACTCCGCGAAAAGACGGAGGGAGGGTCCCATGGCGGCTACGGCTTCCACTTCGATCACCGTGCGGGTTCAGGCGAAAGGCGGGAAGTTCCTGGCGGACGACATCGGCGGCTCGGAGGTGATGATCCGGGACGCGCAGACCGGCGAGCTCCTCGCGGGCGGCCTCGCCCTGGGCACGGACTCGGGCAACCTGTCCAGCACGTATACGCCCAACGCCTCGCTGAGCGCCGTCGTCACGCCGCCGGTGCCCCCGGCCAGGCAGCCCTACACCGTCCAGTGGCTCTCGCCCGACGCGGACACCTCGAGGCTGACGGTGGACCTCCCCATCTCCCGCCCCACGCTCCTCGCGATCACCGCCTTTGGTCCCCTGGGCGGTCTGCAGTCGGCCCACCGGGTCACGACCAGCCAGTGGATCGTCCCGGGGCAGACCCTGAACGAGGGGCCGGGGTTCGTGGTGGAGCTGCCGGGCCTGCTGGTGCAGGTCATGGAGCCGGCGACCCACCTGTCGATCCTGTCCACCGACCTCCCTTACACCGTCCCCTTCAAGGTCAACGTGACCATGATGTGCGGCTGCCAGATCGACGGCGACCAGCCGTGGATCCCGTCCGACTTCGCGGTGACGGCCGCCATCGGCCCGGTGGGACAGCCCGCGGCGGAGACGGTGACGCTCTGTTTCCCGGGGACCGCTCCCAGCCTCTTCACCGGCTCGTGGAAGCTCCCGGCCGGGTCCTCCGGCTTCTACCAGGCGGTGGTCACCGCCGTGCAGCGCAGCACCGGCAACACCGGGACGGGAACGGTGACGTTCTTCGTCAAGCAGACCGGCTGACCTCCGGTTCGTCCCGGGTATAAGATACCGACCATCGAGTTTTGCTTGAAAGGAGCCGGCACATGAGAACGCAAGCGGTTTTGGCGTGGGTGCGCACCCGGGCTTCGGGCACCTTCCTGCTCTCCCTGCTGGTTGGCGGCGCGCTGCTGGGCGGTCCCGCCCCGGCACAGGCCCAGGGCCGGGTCACCTTCACGCAGTTGTCCATCGAGCGGTGCAAGGGCACCTGCACCTTGAAGCTGAGCTGCAGTGTCGCGGGCAAGCCGGCTGCCGAGCTGGTCTCGGGCCAGGGCCGGACCAAGGACCTGCTCGACATCAACAAGTCGCTCGAAGTGCCACAGTTCCCGGCCGAAGTGAAGTGCAGCGCGGTCAAGGACACCGGCTGGATCGGCACCACCTGGACCCAGCTCGGCTCCGGCTCCGTGACCCTCCCCACGGGCGGCGACTACAAGCTCGACATCGACAACGCCGAGCTGGGCGCCGTGCGCGTGCTACTGGTCGTGGACAGCCTGGAGAACTTCCTGCCCGCGGGACCACCGGCCGCTCCGGCCGCTGGGGCGAAGGGCAAGAAGGCCGCCGCAGGCAAAGCCGGCGCGCCGCTCCAGGTGGCCGCCGCGTTCAATCCCGCCAAGGAGGGGCACGCGGTGGTGATCGGCCTCGAGTGGCCGGCGTTCAAGGACAAAGTGGACAAGATGGGCGCCCTGGGGCTGAAGCTGGTGGCGATCAAAGTCTTCGACGGCGGCGGCGGCAAGCGGCTCTGGGCCGGCATCTTCAAGAACGTCCCGGACCGCGTCGTGCTGCGGGCCAACCAGGAGTGGAAGGCGTTTCAGGCGGACTGGATGCGGATGACCGGCGGTCTCGCGCGCCTCGTGGACGTGGAGGTCTACGACACGAAGCCCCTGTACGCGGGCCTCTACCGCGACTTCAGCGACCGCAACCGGCCGATGATGTGGACCGACGTGCGGAAGAACTTCGCGGACAAGGTCAAGGATCTGGCGGCTCAGGGGCAGCAACTGATCGACGTGGTGGTCTACGTCGGGCCCGGCAAGACCTCCTACGTCGGCACCTTCCGCGCCACCACGGGAAACTACGAGCTCTGGACCAACAACGACAAGGCGGCGTTCGACGCGAAATGGAAGGCCGCGAGCGCCAAGGGGCAGCAGATGGTCGAAGTGGTGACCTACAAGGAGGGGGGCAAACGGTATTACGACGGCATCGTCCGCAGCGGCATGGGAGCGCCCGGCGACGTGCTGCTGGATGCCGACGTGCCCACCTTCGTCAAGCGCTGGCTGGACGACACCGGCAAGGGCCTGCGGCTGACGAACCTCGATCTGTACCACGACTGAGAACACGCCACTGGGAACGCCGGCGGGCCCAGGGGTTTTCCCACCTGTCTCCCGCCGCCTCTGCTGCCGGCATGCTTCTTGCGGCAGCAACTTCCGTGCTCTACACCGGCAGAGTAGGGAGGTGCCATCATGCATGACCACTCGGTTCAATTCTACGAACAAGACGCCTTCCTCATCGACAGGCTGAGCGACTTCATCGGCGCCGGCCTCGAAGCCGGACAGGCCGGCATCGTCATCGCGACCCAGACGCACCGCGCCGATCTCGCACAGCGGCTGAAGGCGCGCGACGCGCCCCTGGACGTCTCGCTGCACGCGGACCGGTACATTGCCCTCGATGCGGCCGAGACGCTCTCGAAATTCATGGTCGACGGTTGGCCCGACGAGCGGCGCTTCGCCGAAGAAATGAAGGACCTCCTCCGGCGTACGGCGCAGGACGGCAGCCGGCAGGTGCTCGCGTTCGGCGAGATGGTCGCCCTCCTGTGGGCGGAAGGCAAGCACGAAGCCGCCCTCCGGCTGGAGGAGCTGTGGAACGACCTCGCCAGGACCGAGTCCTTCTCCCTGCTGTGCGCCTACCCGATGCAGGGGTTCAGTCGCGAAGAGCACGCCCGCCTGTTCCATCACATCTGCAATGAGCATTCGCAGGTGCGCCCCGCCGAGAGCTTCGTCGAGACCGCCACTCCGGAGGAGCTGCGCTGCCAGGTCGTCCGGCTGCAGCAGAAGGCCGCCGCGCTGGAAACCGAAGTCGCGAAACGCCAGCAGAGCGAACAGCTCCTGCGCCGCCGGGAAAGGGAGCTCTCCGACTTTCTGGAGAACGCGGTGGAGGGGCTGCACCAGGTCGGCGCGGACGGCACGATCCTGTGGGCGAACCAGGCCGAGCTCGACATGCTCGGCTATGAACCCGATCAATATATCGGCCATCACATCGCCGAATTCTACGTCGACCGCGAAATCATCGACGACATCCTGGAGAAGCTGCAGCGTGGCGAGGCGTTGTACGACCAACCGGCGAGGCTGCGCGGCAGAGACGGTTCGATCAAACACGTGTTGATCCATTCCAACGCTCTGGTCGAGAACGGCGAGCTCGTCCATACCCGTTGCTTCACGCGCGACGTCACCGAGCGGGTGCGGCTCGAAACGGAGCTCCAGCGGCAGCTCGAGCAACTCTCCGAGGTCGACCGGCGCAAGGACGAGTTCCTGGCGATGCTCGGGCATGAGCTGCGCAATCCTCTGGCGGCGATCGTGACGGCGTCGGAGCTCATGCGCCTGCGCAGCGACGACCGCGCGGTCGTCGCCCGTTCGCGCGAGGTCGTGGCGCGGCAGGCGGCGAGGATGTCGCGGCTCGTCGACGATCTCCTCGACATTTCGCGCATTTCACGGGGCAAGATCGAGCTCAGGACCGCAACGGTCCAGCTCGGCGCGGTCGTCGACCAGGCGGTCGAGCTCGTTCGCCCGCTGCTCGACGAGCGGCGCCACCGCCTGACCGTCGACCTGCCTGCCGAGCCCGTCTCCCTGTCCGGCGACGCCACGCGCCTCGTGCAGGTCGTCTCCAACCTGCTGCACAACGCGGCCAAATACTCCGGGCCCGGCGGCAACGTGGCGCTGAGCGTGCAAAAAAATGGGACGGACCTGCGGCTTGCCGTTCGCGACGACGGCGTGGGACTGACCCCGGAGCTGCGCGAGCGGGTGTTCGAGCCTTTCGTCCAGGCGCCGGGCTCGCTGCAGCAGGCGCGGGGCGGCCTGGGCATCGGCTTGACGCTGGTCCGCACCCTCGTCGAGCTGCACGGCGGCAGCGTCGAGGCCCTGAGCGACGGCCCGGGGCACGGCAGCGAGTTCGTGGTCCGGCTGCCGCTGCCGCAGGTGGTGGAATCTCAGGAGTCAGAATCCAGAGACGCCGTACTGGCTTGAACCGCTACGGCGCATGCCGGGGGATGCAGCCGGCCGCCATCTGCTGTGCCATCAGAGTGGTGACCGGTACCCCGCCGATCGTCCCGTTGTAGACCCCCTCGCCGGTGCAGCCGGTCTTCGTGCAGAAAACGTCCGGGCGCTGGCCGGGCAGGAGCTGGGAGACGAGGTGGACGTAGTACGAGCCCTCGGGGGACGAGGTGTTGAGCGTCGCCGGGTCGACGCAGTACCAGGCGCTCATTCCCGTCTTCGGATAGGCGAGGTCGGCGCCGCTGGCGGTGACGGAGCTGTCGGCCCGCCAGATCGGATCGCCGGGGTTCGAGCCGGTGTTCTGTCCACAGGTCGAGGTCCCCGTGAGGCTGTCGAGCCAGGCCTGTTGGCCGCCGCTCGCGTAGCCGAGGGCGGCCCGCATGGTGGCGAGCGGCAGCTCGGGGCATAGCGATGTCAGGGTGCAGGTGGAGAGCGCCGTGTCGCAGCCGCAGTCGACGCGGGCGAAGACCGGACCGGCGGAGAGCATCACGTAGTCGAAGGTGTCCTCCAGGCCGTACTCGGCCATCAGATAGGACATGACCGCCGAGCCGCCGCTGTGTCCCTGGCCGCAGAAGCCGATGTCGCGCCGCCCATTATGGATGTGGGAGCTGGCGAAGGCCCAGCGGGCCACGGCGGCGGGCCGGCAGGCGCCGCCCAGGATGCTCGGGGTATCGGTCTGCTCCCAGTCGCTGTCCCACGCGATGTCGAGCAGTTGATAACCCGCGTTCTCATAGTTCGTCTCCAGGGTTTTATGGCTGGCGCCGGCGGAGGTGAAATTCCCCGTGCCACCGCCGCCGGAGTGGAGGAAGATGGTGCCCTTGAGAGTCGTGCCGGGGGCCAGGGTGACGATCCAGACGGTGGCGTCGAGGTCCGGCGCACCGGGGCAATTCGTGATCTGGATGCGGCCGCAGGTGAGCCTGCCGCCGGCGGGTACGGGCGGCGTCGGGTCTCCTCCGCCGGGGCTGGTCGTGGGGCACTGGATGCTCCCCAATTCGACCACGGTGCCGGCCGGCAGAGCCGCCCGGGCGGCCGGAGCGCCGGCGGCGAGCAACACGAGAAGGAGCGCCAACGCGAGTCGCGACAAGAAGCGGGCTGAATGCGACATGGTTTTCCCCTTTCTACGGATCGTCCTACACACTGAAGAGTGCGCCGGACGGGCGGAGGCGGGCCGGAAGGGGGAGCCCAAGCCGCTTGCCACCTCAAGAGAAAAATTCTAGAATTTCTGATGGATTCTAGAACGGCAGGAGGTTCTTCATGGGCATAAGCATCAAAAACGACCGAGCGGAGAAGCTGGCTCGGCAGGTGGCGGCCGAGACGGGGGAAAGCCTGACCGATGCCATCGTCCATTCTTTGGAGGAGCGTCTGGAGCGCCTCAAAGGCCGGCGATCCGTTCCCGACCTTACCGAGGCGTTGATGGCGATCAGCCGGCGTTGCAGCTCTCTGCCCGATCTCGACACGCGGGATGCCGACGAGATCCTGAGCTATGACGAGAAGGGCGGCAAGGGCAACGACTTCTCCCAGACCGATGTAATGGTGACAGCCAAGCAGCGGGCGATTTAGCCGGCCGCTCCCCGCCCCACCAGATCCCGCGTAATCCCCCCCACCGTCGGAGCCCCAACCAGGGTCATGGCCAGATCGAGCTCGTCGCGGAGGAGGCGCAGGGCGTGGGCGGCGCCGGCTTCGCCGCCGGCGGCGAGGCCCCAGAGGACCGGCCGGCCGACGAGGACCGCCTTGGCTCCCAGGGCGAGGGCTTTCACCACGTCCGTGCCCCGCCGGATGCCGCCGTCCAGCAGCACCTCGATCCGATGGCCGTGGACGTCCAGAGCGTCGGCGATCTCCGGCAGGACGTCGATGGTGGCCGGCGAGGTGTCGAGCTGGCGGCCGCCGTGGTTCGACACCACCACGCCGGCGGCGCCCGCCTCGGCCGCGCGCAGGGCGTCGTCAGGCCGGACAATCCCCTTGACCAGCACCGGCAGCCGGGTGATCGACCGCAGCCAGGCCACGTCCCGCCAGGTCAGCGACGGATCGAGCAGAGCGGCGACGTAGGCGGCGAGCCCCGAATCGGCGGCCACCCCCGGGATCTCGCCGTACCCCTCCGGCAGCATGTTGGCCACCACCAGGCCCAGCGGCAGGCGGAAGCGGTTGCGGACGTCCCGCTCCCGCCGCCCGAGGAGAGGTGCGTCGACAGTGAGCACCAGGGCGCGGCAGCCGGCAGCCTCGGCCCGCCGCACCAGCCCCTCGGTGGCCTGGCGGTCGCGGTAGACGTAGAGCTGGAACCACACCGGCCCGGAGGCGGCGGCCACCACCTCCTCGACACGGGTATTGGAGAGGGTGGAGAGGATCATCACCGTCCCCGCCGCGCCGGCGGCCCGGGCCGTGGCGCGTTCGCCCTCGGGAGTGGCGAGGCCGTGGAAGGCGGTGGGGGCGACGAGGATCGGCATCGACACCGGCTGGCCGAGGACCGAGGTCGTCAGGTCGCGGCGGGAGACGTCCACCAGCACCCGATAGAAGAGGGAGAGGCGGTCGTAGGCGGCGCGGTTCTCGCGCAGCGTGACCTCGTCGTGGGCGCCGCCCGCGTAGTAGTCGTAGGCCTCCCGGGAGAGCCGCTCGCGGGCGATCGTTTCCAGCTCGAAGACGTTGACCGGTTCCATCTCGCTCCTCCATCAGCCTCTTGAAAGGATGTTCGATTGCAGCGAGCGGCAGGGACGCTAATCCTGAATCTCGCCCAGGCTGCCCCGCTTCAGGTACTGCTTGAAACGGCCAAGGAGCGCGGCCTGGCCTTCCTCCGTGGCCGTGGCGATGAAGAGGGTGTCGTCCCCGGACAGGACGCCCGCCACCTCGGGCCACTCGGCGGCGGTGATGGCCTCGGCCACCATCTTGGCCGCGTTGGGGCTGGTCAGCATCACCAGGAGATGGGGTCCGGTTATACGGACTCCCTGCACGAAGCCAAGGATGCCCTCGAAATCCCCGGCGCCCACCTCCCGCCAGGGCTTCAGC
>DATARR010000113.1:0-17837 GCA_036264085.1 Thermoanaerobaculia bacterium
GGCGACTACGACCTGGAGGCGCTGTTCATCCGGATGGGTCTGGCCATCAAGGAGGTCGACGCCCAGCGGGTGGCGTTGGACACCCTTGAGGTCTTGTTCGCCGCCCTCGACGACACCGCCCGGCTGCGCTCCGAGATGCGCCGGCTGTTCGCCTGGCTGAAGGGCCGCCAGGTCACCTCCCTCGTCACGGCCGAGCGGGGCGACGGAGGCCTGACCCGCCACGGGATGGAGGAGTACGTGGCCGACTGCGTCATCTCCCTCGACAACCGGGTCGAGGACCAGGTGGCGGTGCGGCGGATCCGGATCGTCAAGCTGCGGGGCTCGCCCCACGGGACCAACGAGTACCCCTTCCTCATCGGTGCCCACGGCTTCAGCGTGGTGCCGGTCACCGCCTTCGGGCTCGAGCACCCGGCGTCGTCGGAGGTGGTCTCGACCGGCGTGGCCGACCTCGACGCCATGCTGACCCCCGGCGGCTGGTTCAAAGGCAGCATCACCATGGTCTCGGGGGAGTCGGGAACGGGCAAGACGACATTCGCGGCCGCGTTCGCCCACGCCGCCTGCCGCCGGGGAGAGCGCTGTCTATACCTCGCTTTCGAGGAGTCGGCGGCCCAGCTGGTCCGCAACATGGCGTCGGTCGGGATGGACCTGGAGCGCTGGCGGGGGGACGGACGGTTACGGATTCACGCCAGCCGACCCACCGAATCCGGCCTCGAGCGCCACCTGACCACGATCTATGAGCAGGTCGAGGCCCACAGTCCCGACGTCGTGGTCGTCGACCCCATCACCGACTTCACGGCGCTCGGCACCAACGTCGACGTCAAGGCGTTGCTCATGCGGATCGTGGACTACCTGAAGAACCGCCAGGTCACCTCGGTGTTCACCAGCCTGCAGCACGATCCGAGGGGTGAGGACCCTTCGGTGTCGTCCCTGATCGACAACTGGGTGCAGCTGCGCAACCTGGAGTTTGACGCCCGACGGCTTCGTGGATTGTTCATTCAAAAGGCCCGGGGGATGGCCCACTCGAACGAGATACGGGGGTTTGTTCTCACAGAATCGGGCATAAGCCTGCAGGACGTTGTCGACAAGCCGGATCGACGGGGCGGCCCGCCTCGAACCCCGAGCAGGGTGGGTGTGAGTTCGGACGCATGAGCGAGATCGATCAACACGATGTCGTAGATGACGGCCCGGCCGACGAGGCCAGCGCCCAGACGTGGCAGCTGCGGCTCTACGTCGCGGGCGAGACCCCGCGCTCGCAGGCCGCCCTGGCCAATCTCCGTCGCATCTGCGAGGAGCACCTGGCGGGCAAGTACTCCATCGAGGTCATCGACCTGCTCGAGCGGCCCCAGCTGGCCCGAGGTGAGCAGATCGTGGCCATACCGACCCTGGAGCGCCGCCTGCCCGAGCCGGTCCGCAAGATCATCGGCGACCTGTCCAACACCGAGCGGGTCCTGGTGGGTCTGGACCTGTGTCCGCGAGGTTGAGCCTCACCGGAGAGCACCATGCCGTTCACCACGAAGTCGCACGATCAGCTCGTCGAGGAGATCCTGGAGCTGCGCGGACGCCTGCGGGAGACCGAGGACACCCTGCGCGCCATCGGCGAGGGCGAGGCGGACGCGCTGATCATCAACGAGCGGCAAGGCGAGAACGTGTACATGCTCCAGAGCGCCCGGGCCGAGGCGAACCTGCGCCTGCTGGCCGAAGCGGGGGCCATGCCCACCGAGTCGCTCGACTTGACGGCGACGCTGCAGAGCTCCGCACTCCTCGCCGTCTCCGGCTTCGCCGACTGGTGCGTGATCGACCTGGCCCTGGACGAGGGGCGGATCGAGCGGGTGGCCACCGCCCACGCCGATCCGGACCGGCAGGACCTGGTGGAGGAGCTGAAGCGCTTCCCACCGCGGGGGGACGAGCCGAACGGTCCGGCGCTCGTCCTGCGCACCGGCCAGGCGCAGAGGCTCGCGCAGATGAGCCCGGAATGCCTCGCGACCGCCGGCCAGGACCCCGAGCATCAGCGCGTGTTCGCGGCGCTGGCGCCCTGCTCGGCCCTGCAGGTGCCGCTGGCGGCGCGCGGCCGTATCCTCGGCGTCTGGAGCTTCTATTCCTCCTCGGCCGGCCGGCGCTATGACGATGGCGATCTGGCGCTGGCCGAAGAGCTCGCCCGGCGGGCTGCCCTGACGATCGACAACGCCCGGCTCTACGCCGCGGCGCAGGCGGCGAACCGGGCCAAGGACCAGTTCCTCGCCACCCTGAGCCACGAGCTGCGCACGCCGCTGGCCCCGGTCCTGGCGGTGATCTCCAGCCTGGAGCGCGACGCCCGGCTCCCGGAGACCGCGCGCAAGAGCCTCGCCATGGTGCGGCGCAACGTGGAGCTCGAAGCCCGGCTCATCGACGACCTCCTCGACCTGACGCGCGTCTCCCGGGGCAAGCTGGAGCTGAGCCGCCGGCGCACCGACGTGCGCCAGCTCCTCGAGCAGGCGGTCGAGACCTGCTGTGGAGAGGCCGAAGCCGCCGGCCGGCTGAGCATCGTCAGGGACCTGGCGGGCGCGGGCCATACCGCCTGGGCCGACCCGCCGCGCCTCTCCCAGGTGTTCTGGAACCTGCTCAACAACGCCCTCAAGTTCACCCCGGCCGGGGGGACCATCACGGTTCGCTCATGGATGGAAGCTCCCCCGGCGGCACCGGTGGCCCCGGCAGATACCGAGCAGGGCGAGATCGTCGTCCAGGTCGCCGACACCGGCGTCGGCATCCGTCCCGGGGCGCTGGGTCACATCTTCAACGCCTTCGAGCAGGGGGACCTGGGCACCACCCGGCGGTTCGGCGGCCTCGGGCTGGGGCTCGCGATCAGCAAGGCGATCGTCGAGCTCCACGGCGGCACGCTGAGCGCGCAGAGCGCGGGGATCGGCCGCGGAGCCACCTTCACCGTCCGTCTACCCGTCGGCCGGCGTGGCTACGAGGCCGCGGAGGCGGTCAAGGCGGAGCGGCGAGGAGCCCCCAGGGTGGAGGCCGGCCGCCCGCTGCACATCCTGTTGGTGGAGGACCACACCGACACGGCCGAGGCCCTGGCCGCTCTCCTGGAGGGGCTTGGCCACCGGATCACGGTGGCCGGGACCGTCCGCGACGCCCTGTCCGCCGCCGGCGAGGCCGCGGACACGGCGGACGGCACGATCGACCTGGTGATCAGCGACCTGGGGCTGCCCGATGGCAGCGGCCTCGACCTGATGCGCGAGCTGGCCGGCCGCCACCGGCTGCCGGGCATCGCCTTGAGTGGCTACGGCATGGAGGAGGACCTGCGCAAGAGCCAGGAGGCCGGCTTCGCCCGGCACCTGACGAAGCCGGTCACGCTGGACGTCCTCAAGGACGTCATCGACCAGGTTCGCGGCGGGGACGCTCCGGCGACCTGATCCTGCTCCTGGAACGCCTCACACCATCTCCTTCACCTTGTCCGAAAGGACGGTGAGGGCGATCTTGCCGCGGTTCGGTGTCCCCTTGGCCAGGGCCTCGGCGAGATGGGCGGCCTGTTTGGCCGTGATCTTGGGCGGCGTCGGCGGCTCGTAGGGATCGACCACCGCCTCGATCACCGTCGGCCCGGGGGCGGCCAGGGCCTCGTCCAGGGCGTCGCCGCAGACCGCCGGATCATCGATCGTGAAGCCGTTGGCGCCGCAGGCCCGGGCGAAGGCCGCGAAGTCGATGGGGTGGAGATCGCAGGCGTATTCGGGATTGCCCAGGAAGACCATCTGCTCCCACTTGATCTGGCCCAGCGAGTTGTTCTTGACGATCACGATCTTGATCGGCAACTCGTACTTGACCGCCGTGGCGAGCTCGCCCATCAGCATGGTGAAGCCGCCGTCGCCCACGAAGCCCACGCACTGCCGCCTGGGGTGGGCGATCTGGGCGGCGATGGTGTAGGGGAGGCCGTTGGCCATGGTGGCGAGCGTGCCCGAGAGCGAGTGCATCTGTCCCCGCTTGACGGGGATCTGGCGGGCGAACCAGGTGGCGATGGTGCCCGAGTCGCAGGAGACGATGGCGTCGTCGCGCAGCCGCTTGCCCAGCTCCCAGGCCACCACCTGCGGCTTCATCGGCTTGTCCTGGCGGCTGGCCCGCTCCTCCATGAGCTGCCACCAGTCCTTCATCCCCTTCTGGGCCTTCTCCAGGAAGCCGCGATTCTCGTTGCGGCGCAGCAGGGGGATGAGCTCTTGGAGGGTGGCCCGGCTGTCACCGACCAGCCCCACCTCGACGGGGTAGCGCAGGCCGATGCGCAGGGGATCGAGGTCGATCTGCACGCCGCGCGCCTGGCCCGGCTTGGGGAGGAACTCGATGTAGGGGAACGAGCTGCCGATCATCAGGAACGTGTCGCAATCCTCCAGGGCCTCCTGCGACGGTTTGGTCCCCAGCAGGCCGATACCGCCGGTGGTGTAGGGGCTGTCGTCGGGCACGGCGGCCTTGCCCAGCAGGGCCTTGACGATGGGCGCGCCGAGGACCTCGGCCAAGCGGATCAGCTCGTCCGTCGCATGGAGGGCGCCGCGGCCGGCGAGGATGGCGATCTTCTTGCCTTCGTTGAGGACCTCGGCGGCACGCCGCAGGTCCTCGCTCGCGGGTAGGGCGGCGCGGCGGCCGTGGGCCTCCGACGTGTGGTGGGGGACGTTGCGCTGCGAGCGCTCACCCCCCTCCTGCTCCTGCAGGTCGGTGGGGAAGTTGACGTGGGCGACGCTGCGGCGGGAGAGGGCGGCGCGGCAGGCGAGGTTGGTGACGTTCTCGACGTGGGTGGCCCCCATGACGCGGGTGTTGTAGACCGCGACGTCCTGGAAGAGCTTGTCGAGATCCACGTCCTGCTGCGAGAAAGTGTCGATGAGGTCGTGATAGGCGTGACCGGTGATGGCGAGCACGGGCTGGCCGTCGAGCTTCGCGTCGTACAGACCGTTGAGCAGGTGAATGCCGCCGGGCCCCGAGGTGGCGAGGCAGACGCCGAGCTTGCCGGTGTACTTGGCATAGCCGCACGCCATGAACGCAGCGGCCTCCTCATGGCGCACCTGGACGAAGCGGATCAGCTCCTGGTGCGTGCGCAGCGCCTCCATGATGCCGTTGATGCCGTCCCCGGGCAGTCCGAAGACGACCTCGACGCCCCAGTCAATGAGGTTCTCGACGAGAATGTCCGCCGCGGTCTTCGCCATGGTGTGCTCCTTTCGTCGGTCCAGGTTGGAATTGCAAGCTGAGGAACATCGGAAGGTCCCGCTTCGAGGAGAGCGGCCCGGGAGGGCCGCTCCATGGCTCGGAAAACCTGCAAGAGGGGTGCCCCGCGAGGCTAGGGCTCGTCGCGGGTCAGCGGGTCAGAAGGTCAGCTCACGGAATTCGCCTGGGCGAATCTCGTTGACAGCCGCGACCACCTCGTCCATGTGAGCTTGAATCTTGGGCCAACTGGTGGTCGGGAGAACAAGGATCGCCAGCCGCCTGCCGGAGAGGTTCTGCTGGTAACGAAGGTTCTGGTCCGTCGTGATGAGAGCCTCGAAGCTAGCCTCCACGGCTTTCAGCAGATCGCCGTTCTTGAGCACCGCCCAGCCCATCTCGTACGCGGTCGCGACTTGGTGGCCGGTCAACTCGCGGCGCAACGGCGCCGGCGTCCCTTGATCGAGGAGGACTCTCATGCGCCCGTGAGGAGGTGACAGGTCATGCCTCGACGAGGCTCTGCTGGGCGTGCTCGAGGACGGCGTCGATCTGCTCGCGGGTCAGGCCCGGAAACCAGTCCAGGAGATCGTCTACGCGAGCCCCATCTTCAAGGTTTTCGAAGAGCGCCTTGACGGGTACGCGCGTCCCCTTGAAGACCCAGGCACCACTGACCTTCTCCGGGTCCCGTTCGACCGCCGGACATTGGCTCCAATCGAGCATGGCTCAAGGATAAGCCTGCTTGTCTCTGACGGCAAGAACCGTCCCCCTCAGCCGCCCCCCAGCGCCGACGCGGCCTGCTTCGCGGCCCGCAGACCGCTCGCCAGCGCGCCTTCGATCGTGCCGATCCTGCCCTCGGTGTCGGTGGCCTCGCCGGCGAAGAAGAGGGTGCCTTCGACAGAGCGGGCGAGGCGGCGGCCGGCGTCGGCTCCTCCCACCAGGGCGTAGCTGTAGGCACCGCGGGAGTAGGGGTCTTCGTGCCAGGGGTGCAGCCAGAGGTCGAGGACGGCGGATTCGACGCGGCGGCGCGAGACGCCGAGTTGATCGGCGAGGCTGCGCAGGGCGTGGTCTTCAATGGCGGAGCGGCCCTGGCGGGCGAGGGCCGCGGCCGGCGGCCCGCCGCTCCAGGCCACCGCCAGCGGCGCCCGCGCAGGGTAGGCGGACCACCAGACGCTGAAGGCCGGATCGGCCGTGTGGAGGAAACCCAGGCGCTCGAGGCTCTTCCCCTTGGCCAGCCCAGGCAGCGGCCGCGTCCACGGCAGGTCGCGGAACCAGACGACGAGGCGCACGACGGTCCCCATCTCCAGCCGGTCCAGCGCCTGCCGCACCCGCGGCACGTCGGGCCGGAAACGCAGGCCGGCCGGCTCTTCCGGCGGCGCCTTGAGCACCGAGATCGGCACGGTGACGATCGCCGCCCGCGCCGAGACCCGCGGCGGCAGGTCGTCGTCGGCCCGCGGCTGAAGGTTGATCTCCACCTCTCCCCGCGTCCACTCGATCTCGCTGACCGGCGCCTCCAGGTGGACGTCCCCCTCCAGACGGTGGGCCATCCACTCGGCCATGCGGTCGTACCCGGAGGCGACGCGCCCCACCCGGCGAACGGAGTCGCTGGCGGCCTCGCCACCCCCCACGGCCAGGGACCGCGTGCTCAGCCGTTCGGCGTCGGCGGCGTCGAAGCCCTCGACGAAGCGGCGCGCGGTTTTGCGGTCCCGCGCAAGGGCGCGCCCGCCGGGACGGCCGGTCAGGAAGTCGGCGAAGGAGACGTCGGGCGCCGCGGGATCGATGAGCCCGAGCACGCGGTCGATCTGGGACCAGACGCCCCGGTGGGGGAGGATGCGGCCGTTCTCGGCCCGCCAGTGCTCGCCCGCCAGGTCGAGGGCCAGCAGCCCGGACTCGCGCAGGACGCGGTCGGTCTCCGGCGTGTCGCCGTGGAGGAACTCCGCCCCCAGCTCGATGGGCACCGGCACGCGCTCGTCGTGGTAGGTCAGGATGCGCCCGCCGACGCGGTCCCGCGCCTCGAGCACCACCACCCGCAATCCCCGGCGCCGCAGCTCTCCCGCCGCCGCGAGCCCCGCGACCCCGGCCCCCACCACGGCGACGTCGAGCTGTTCCATGCCCGAGGCTCAGGGGATCTCGACCTTGCGCTTCTCGGGATCGGGGTGCTGGCGGTAGAGGGTGACCACGTTGCCGACCAGGCCCACCCAGGCGCCGCCGGAGCGGCCGGCGACCTCCTCGGCGAGCTCCTTCTTGCGCCCCTGGGGATCGGCGAGCTTCACCTTGATCAGCTCGTGGGAGTCCAGGGCCTCTGCGATCTCCTGGAGCACCGGCTCGGTGACGCCGTTGCGGCCCACGTGGACCACCGGCTTGAGGTGATGGGCCAATCCCCGCAGGTATTTCCTCTGGGCGCCGCTCAACGGCTGCATGCGATTGTCTCCTGGCTCAGCGCCCGTTGGACGGGCGCGCGCGACCGGAACCCTGGAGTTAAAGATTCAGCATCATCCGCAGGGACTCATCGACCGACCGGAGCTTATCGTCATTCGTCACCGTCGCGAGATGGCGTAGTGCCCGGTGTCGTGTGTCCACAGTGACGATCTGGTCGGTTTCCACCCAATGGGGCTTGGGCTGCCAGTCAGTATCGGCCAGACGCAAGTCGCCAGGCGCAATCGCGATGCGCCATTTGAAGCTGGGGTGCCCCGTTGTGGTGATCGGGCAAACGATGACGGTACCGAAATCCGACCGATTTAGCGCATCTGTGGAAACGACGAGACATGGCCTCACACCCTTTTGCTCGTGACCCTTCTTGGGGTTCAAATCGAACATCCAGACTTCGCCCCGCAACGGCTTTGGATACCCCATCGAGATCTCTCTTCGGCCTCAATCCACAGTCGCGCCAGCAAATCCGCCCAGCAGGGATTCTCGTTCCTCCAAGTCTTCCCCGGTGACATCCGCCGCTGCTTCGTTGAACATCTGAAGCAACTCCCGCTCCCTCTCCCGAGCCTTCTCTCGTTCGATAATTTGGCGTATGAATCCGGCTTTGTTTTTGTTGCCTCCCGCACGGAGCTCGAGCCAGGCATCGGTTTCGCTGGCTATCCGAACGCTGATCTGACGGTCTCTGGCTGTGACTGGCATTCTGGATTCCTCCTGACACTCGACAGGATACCAAATCGAATGTCAGCCAGCAACGTCACCGCGTCGCGTCGAACCCGCGCGTCACGCCGGCGCCACCACCACCGCGGTACCATAGCAGAGGACCTCGGTGACCCCCTGCATGATCTCCGTCGCATCGTAGCGAATGCCCACGATGGCGTTGGCGCCGAGCTGCTGCGCGTGTTGCATCATCAGCTCGAAGGCCTCCAAGCGGGTCTTCTCGCAGAGCTCCGAGAAGAGGGTGATATTGCCTCCCACCAGCGTCTGCAGCGAGCCGCCGATGGTGCCGAAGATAGAGCGCGAGCGGACGGTGATCCCCCGCACGACGCCGAGGTTGCGTTGAATGGCGTAGCCGTCGATCGTAAAGGCCGTAGTCGTCAGGGCGTGGTCCATGGGCTTCCTCCTGTCCTATCCTACGACCGCGCCCCCACCCGGGGTTTCACCCCGTCACCAGGTGCCGGAGACATCGCTCAGGGCGGGGTCGAGGCCCGTCAGCGTGAGCTGGCTGCGGGGACGCCGGCGGGGGTGGGTCGGGGAGTAGAGGAGCTTCGCGGAGATCAGCCAGGCGGCGAACAGACCGCCGCACAGGACGCCCAGCCCCAGCAGGAGGCCCGAGCGGTCCGGCGAGCCCGGAGCTGCCGCAGCGGCGTCGGCCTGCGGGTCGGGCAGGGCGGTCGAAGGGAGGGGATCATCGAGCGCCGGCAGGCGGGCGCCGGCAGTGGGATCGGCGGCCGGCGCCGTCGCCGTCACGCGGGCGCCGAGGAGCCGGCGGCCACAGGCGGCGGCTCCCAGCAGGACGGCGCCGGCGGCGTCGCCGTTCTGAAAGCGGGGCGTCATCTCTTCCCGCACCACGGCCTCGCCTGCCCGCACCCGGGCCGCGTCGCGGATCCGGTCGCCGAGGACGATCTCGGTCTTCAGGTCGCCGAGGGTCACGAAGACGAGCAGTCCCCGGCCCCGCTCGCCGATCCCCCAGGCCTTGAAGAGCCGGGTGGCGAGGTCGCGGGCGGTAGCGCCGTCGGCGGCGCCGACCACCACCACGGCCATCTCCACCCCAGTCTGGGCCTTGACCTGATCGCCCACGCGGTTGAGCTCGGCCACGGTCTGGAGCGGCAGGGTGCCCGTCAGGTCCGTGACCCAGCCGGTCGGCCGGGGGCTCGGGATCTGCTCGAGGGTGGCGGCACGGACCCCGGCCGTCGCGGAGGCCACCAGGGCCGCGCAGAGGAGGAGAGCGGAGGACAGGCGAAGCGAATTCATCTTCGATCCTTCCAGGATAGTTCATTCTCTCATGGCCGGCGCCCGGAAATCGTTTCGCCCCTCCCCGTTCACCAGCTCCCGCTGGCGCCGTCGCCCGACGAGCTGCCGCCGCCGAAGCCGGAATCGGACGAGGAGGAGTTGCTGCTGGATGATCCTGAGCTGGACGACGAGTTGGAGGAGCTGTCCAAGGACGAGAAGTGGGAGAAGGACGAAGAGGACGAGGATGAATTGGACGAATCGAAGAAGGACGCTGGGGCGGACGAGGACCAGGACGACCGCAGCCGGAAGACGACCAGGACGATGAAGAGCAGGGAGAAGAGGATGAAAGTCAGCCCCTTTTCCAGCAGGCTGCTCACATCGCTGGCGAGGGAGCCGGATTGGGAATCCTCGGCGGGACCGGGAGCGCCGAGCCGGCGGGAGTCGAGCAGCTGGTCCTCGCCGGGCGTGGATACGGCCGCCGCCTCGGGGTTTGCCGGGGTCGCCACCGGGGCCGGAGTGGCGGCGGCGACCGGTTCCGGGAGCGCCACGTCCACCCCCAGGAGCCGCTGCGCGCAGGCCGCCGCGCCGTGGAGGATGGCGCCGACGAGGTCGCCGCTGCGGAAGCGGGGCACCATCTCCTCCTGCATCACGGCCTGGCTTTCCTGCACCCGGACCTCGTCGTTGAGCCCCTTGCCGAGGACGATCTCGGCCTTGTGATCGTTGAGCGCCGCGAAGACGAGCAGGCCGTTGTGCTTGCGCCGCTGGCCGATGTGCCAGGTATTGAAGAGACGGGTGGCGAACTCCCGGGAGGGGACGCCCTCCGTCGAGTCCACGACGACCACGGCCATCTCGGCCCCGGTGCGGGCCTTGACCGCGTTGCCTAAGCGATTGAGCTCCCCCTGCATCTCAGGGGAGAGAGTTGCGGTGAGGTCCACGACCCAACCTGCGGGCCGCGGGCTGTGGACCTGCTCGACGGAGACGGCCTGCGCCGCGGGAATGGGGGCTGCGAGCAGGAAGAGGAGGAGGATGGGGGACGGGCGGCGGACGTTGCGCATCGCGGGCCTCCTTCCAGAGTTGCTTCAACCTGAGATGACCATCTCCCGGAAATCGTTTCGCCCCTCCGGCCACTCCATGGTGAGGGGGACGCCGCGGCGTTGTAGAATCCACCCTTCGCCGGTTCCGGGGCGGGACGTCATCCAGGAGACTACAATCTTAGACACGGGAGACGCGGGCCCGGTTCCGGTGCTGTAGACGCTAAGATGCCAATCGACAAAGGGACGCTCCTCAAGAAGAGCATCGCCAAGGCCGTCCAGTCTCCCGGCAACCTGGTGGGAGGAGCGGTGTGCCTGGCCGCCTCGGCCGTGCTGTGGAACCCGCTGCCCCTCATCCTTTGGGGGCTCGCCGCCACCGGCTGGGTGAGCCTGGCCGCCACCGGCGACCGCTACATCAAGCAGATTGAGGAGGAGGAGCGCCGCGGCGAGCTGGCCAAGGCGGAGAAGGACCGCGAGGTGCTGCGCCAGCGGGTGGAGGCCCTGCTGGCCGACCCGCTCGTCGCCCAGTGGACGCGCGCCGGCCTGCTGCCCGACTACATGGCGACCTACCGCCGGCTGGCGGACATCCGCGGGCGCGTCACCCAGGTGCTCGCCGACCGCTCCGACCTCGACGAAGGCACCAAGTCGAGCATCCTCCAGCAGCTCGGCTACATGCTCACCACCTACCTGAGCTTCGTGCGCGAGCGGGTGGCCTATCTCCAGATCCTGACCAACGTCCGGCCCGCCTCCGACGCGGTCTCGGACCAGCCCGCCGCGACTCCCTCGCCCATCGCGCCGGCGCCGCAGCCCGCCCAGCTCGCGGCCGTGCGGCGGGACCGGCTCCAGGCCGTGCGCCCGCTGCCTCAGGCACCGCCGGCACTGCCCAGCGTCGAGAAGCGGCTGGCCGAGGTCGACGCCAAGTGCCAGTCGCTCAAGGACCTGGCGGAGAAGGAGCCGGCCACGGCCCGCACCCGGCAGTGGCACATCGGAATCCTCGAGAAGCAGCGCGAGCTGCTGCTCGAATGCCAGAAGCGCGACCAGATGGTGGTGGCGCAACTGGGCGCCTTCACCGACGTATTCGAAGTCATCCTCGGCCGGGTCAGCGCCTCGCAGTTCAGCGCGACCGAAGTCGCCAGCTACATGGGCGCCGTGGTGGAGCAGATCGTGGAGACGGAGCGCTTCGTCGACTCGCTGCGGCCCGCCATGGACCAGCTCGTGGGAGGCATCGTCCCGGCGTGAACAAGGAGAAGAGACCATGAAGCTCACCCCTCTGGGGAAGGTCATCATCGTCGTGGCACTGCTGGTGGCGGCGTTCTTCGCCGTCCGCCGGTTCGCTCCCGACCTCAAGCTCTGGGCGACGAAGGGCACTGCGGGCACTGGCGCCAAGAGCGAGACCGTGAACAAGGGCGACTTCGACTCGCTGAAGAACGCCCCGCCCGATCCGGAGCGCGGCAAGGGCTCGGAAGGGGTCGCTCCGGCCAGCAACCTGGGCGGCAGCGGCAAGCTCGACCGGCCGCTGGTGGTGGCCATCAACACCTGGGCCGGCCACTCGCCCGGCATCGTCTTCAATAACGGCATGGACCCCAACCCGGGCTCCGGCTTCACCAAGAAGTACGGGCTGGACGTGAAGTTCGTGCTCTTCGAGGACCCCGCGACCAAGCTCGCGGCCTTCCGCAAGGGCGACGTCGACGTCATGTGGGACACGGTCGACAACTGGGCGCGCGAGGCCTCGATCCTCGCCGAGCAGAACCAGAAGGCCAAGTCGATCATCATGCAGGACTGGTCGCGCGGCGGCGACGGCATCGTCTCGCTGGCTTCGATCACGTCGATCGAAGGGCTGAAGGGGCACAAGATCGCCTGCACCCAGTTCACCCCCTCGCACTTCCTGCTCCTCTACCTGCTCGCCCAGTCCGGCCTCTCGCCCGTGGACCGCGCGGCCGTCGAGCAGGGGATCATCTTCACCCAGGACGCCCCGGCCGCCGCCGCCGCTTTCAAGGCCAAGCAGGTCGACGCCGCCGTGACCTGGGAGCCGGACCTCTCGGCCGCCGTGACGGCGCGCGGCGCCGAGGCGCACGTCCTGGTGTCGACCTCCGCCGCGACCAACATCATCGCCGACACCCTGGTGGCCCGGCAGGAGGTCATCGACAAGGCCCCCGACTCGCTGCGCGACTTCGTCCATGGCTGGCTGGAGGGGATCGACGTCATCAAGAACGATCCGCAGGGTTCCTATGCCCTGGTGGGCAAGGCCCTGAAGCTTGACGCCGACACCGTCTCCGGCATGCTCTCGGGGCTCAAGCTCACCCCCTATGCCGACAACGCCCAGTTCTACGGCCTTTCCGGCGGCAAGGCGCACTATGAGACGCTGTTCGACACCGCCTTCGTCATCTGGCGCAAGAAGGGGCTGGTGACCCGGCCGGTCGAAGCGAAGGACTGGGCCGACACCCGTTTCCTCCAGGCCCTCGCCAGCGCCTACCCCGGCCAGAAGGTCGAGGAGCCGAAGCTCGCGGCCAAGGCGCCGTCGGAGAAGGACCGGGCGATCATCAACAAGCAGATCCAGATCCACTTCACCCCCGGCTCGGACGAGATCATGGCCGGCTCCTTCCTCGTCCTCGACGCCCTGGGCGAGACCATGACCTCCTTCGGCAACACCTACCTGCGGGTCGAGGGGAACACCGACGCCACCGGCTCGCAGCGGGCGAACCTGTCGCTCTCCGAGAAGCGTGCCCTGGCGGTGAAGGACTACATCCTGAAGAGCTTCCCCAACATCGAGGCCAGCCGTTTCCAGACCATCGGCCACGGCGCGGCCAACCCGGTGGCGGACAACACCACGGAGGCGGGCCGCCAGCTCAACCGCCGGACGGACATCAAGGTGGTTTTGGCGACCCAATAACCATGGCCTCCAAAAAATCCAGTCTCTTCGCCCTGCGCGAGCCGCTGCCGCGGACGACCTCGACGATCGTCGGGCTCTTCGCCCCGATCCTCGTGGCCGCCGTCTGGTGCCTGCTCAGCTATGGCCACTTCGTGCAACCCGACTTCCTTCCCTCGCCCACCGAGACGCTGCGCGGCACCTTGCAGCTCTTCCTCCAGTACGACCTCTGGGGATCGATCCTGATCTCGACCAAGCGCATCGTCTTAGCCTTCCTCCTCGCCTCGGCAGTGGCGCTGCCGATGGGCGTGCTGATGGGGGCCTTCGAGCCGGTCAACCGCTTTTTCGAGCCCATCGTGTCGCCCCTGCGCTACATGCCGATCTCGGCCTTCATCCCCCTCCTCATCCTCTGGTTCGGGATTTACGAGAAGCAGAAGATCGCCTTCCTGTTCCTGGGGGTATTCGTCTACCTGCTGCCGGTCGTCGTCACGGCGATCCGAGTGGTGCCCGAGGAGCTGGTGCAGACCTCGCTGACCCTGGGCGCCAGCCGCTGGCAGGTGATCCGCACGGTCCTCCTCCCCGCGGCCCTGCCCGAGATTTTCGACTCCTTCCGGGTGATGAACGCCATCGCCTGGACCTACGTCATCCTCGCCGAGGCGGTGAACCCGGAGCACGGCCTGGGCTACATGGTCGAGCTGGCGCGCACCCACCAGAAAGCCTCCTGGTCGTTCGCCGGCCTGCTGGTGATCGGTGGCATCGGTCTCCTCACCGATTTCATCATCCGCCTTGCGAGCTCGCTGCTTTTCCGCTGGAGGGAAACGGCATGAGCGATCATGACGCCCCACAGGTGCCGAACACCGGCGGCGAGCCGGGGACCGTCGCCGTCACCCTGCCCAGGGGCCACCAGGCCGCGACCTACCGCCACGAGCCGGGGGCTGAGACGCCCAAGCTCAGGGTGTCGAAGGTCTTCATCACCTACCTCGACCGCGCGGGGCGGGCGACCGAGGCGGTGCGGGACGTCTCTTTCGACATCCTGGACAAGCCCGGAGTGGGCGAGATCGTCGTCTTCCTCGGTCCCTCGGGCTGCGGCAAGTCGACGATCCTCAAGGCCATCGCGGGCCTGCTCACGCCGACTCAGGGGGAGATCCTGGTCGAGGGCAAGCCGGTGGAGGACGTGGGCCGCGACCGCGGCATGGTGTTCCAGGCCTACACCTCCTTCGGCTGGCTCACCGTGCGGGAGAACCTGGAGTATGGCCTGCGCCTCCAGGGCGTGCCCAAGGTCGAGCGCCGGCAGCGCTCGGAGAAGTACCTCCGGTCGGTGGGGCTGGCCGACTTCGCGGACCGTTACCCCAAGGACCTCTCCGGCGGCATGAAGCAGCGGGTGGCCATCGCCCGCACGCTCATCAACCAGCCCAAGATCGTGCTCATGGACGAGCCCTTCGGGGCCCTCGACCCGCAGACCCGCTGGGGGATGCAGAGTCTGCTCCTGGACGTCTCGCGCACCGAGGACAACACCATCCTCTTCGTCACCCACGACGTCTCCGAGGCGGTCTACCTGGCCGACACGGTCTACGTGCTCTCCTCGCGGCCGGCGCGCATCCTGCACAAGGTGGACGTCCCCGCCTTCCCCGTCCACGACGTGGCGCTCAAGTCGGCGCCCGAGTTCCGGGCGGTGGAGAAGCAGCTCCTGGATCTGCTCTACGCGCCGGCGGACAAGGGATAGTGAGGGCCCTCGCCGCCGCCCTCCTCCTCGTCGCCGGCTGCCTTCTCCAGATCCTCGCCGGCTACTCCCATCCCGACCTCTCGGGCCATGCGTGGGGGAGCGACGATGCCTACATCTCCTATCGCTACGCCCAGCATCTCGCGTCGGGCCAGGGGCTCGTCTTCAACCCCGGCGAGCGGGTGGAGGGCTTTTCAAACCTCCTCTACGTGCTGCTCCTGACGCCGGCCGCGGCGCTCGTCCCCCCGGCGCGGCTCTATGCCGTCTCCGCCGGCCTCAACGTCGCCTTCGCCCTCGCCGCCCTGATCCTGATTCATCGCTTCACCCTGCGCCGGCTCGGAGCCGGGGCGGCGGCAGCCGAAGCGGTGCTGGTCGCCCTCTGCCCGTCGCTGTGGGTGTGGGTCGCCTCGGGGCTCGAAACGCCGCTCGTGCTGCTCCTCCAGGTCGCGGTCTGGGTGCTGGTGGAGCGGACGGTGGAGAAGGTAGACGAAGAGGAGCCGCGCGAGCGCAGGATCGCCGGCGGCCTCTGCCTGGCCGCGGCCCTCTGCGTCCTCGTGCGGGTGGACGGCTTCATCACGCCCCTCCTGGCCGCCGCCTTCCTCGCCCTGCGTGGGCGGTGGCGGGCGGCCGTCGCCGTCGCGGGCACGGCCGCCGCCACGTTCGCGGCCACGGCCCTGTGGCGGCTCTCCTACTACGGCTGGCCGCTCCCCAACACGGTCTATGCCAAGGTGACGGGCGCCCTGCCCCTGCGACTGGAAGCCGGAGGGCAGCAGCTCCTGAGCGTGCTCCTCGGCACCGGGCTGCTCGTCTCCGTGGCGGCGTTCGCCGTCGCCGGAGTGCGGGGATTGAAGGGATTCTTGCTCCGTCGCCGCGATCCGTTCCCCGGCCTGTCGTTTCCCGTCGTCTTCGCCACCGGCTGGCTGGGCTATTACGTCTACGTGGGCGGCGACTTCTACTCCGACCGTTTCCTCGTCGCCCTCTTTCCCATGGGAGCCTGGGTGCTCCTCTCCCTGGCCGTGGAGTCCGGCGGCCGGCGGGCGGTGGCGACCCTGGCCCTCCTCCTAGCGGCGGCCCAGATGGCGCCTCTCGTCCGCGACCCCCGCTTCAGCTACACGCTCGCCAAGTACGACCGCTGGGTGACATTGGGCCGCTTCCTGGGCGCCAGGCACCGCGGCGCCGTGCTGGCCATCGACGGCGCCGGCAAGGTGCCCTTCTTCTCCGGCCTGCGGACCATCGACATGCTGGGACTGGCGGACGCCCACATCGCCCATGGCAGGGCGGACCCCAAGGGCTACTTCTGGGCCGGCCACGCCAAGTCCGACCTCGACTACGTCCTCTCACGCCGTCCGGACCTGATCTCCAACTGGCTGGCCGGCCGCTGGGCCCTGCAGTCGGGCGCCGTGGTGGAGCCGGAGAAACTGGCCTGGGCCGGTTATCGCCTGGCCTACCTCGTCAACGCCGATCCGCATTCGAAAGGGCGGGACGTCCTGGACGTGCGCAGCCTCCCCCCCGACCAGGTCCGGCGGCTGCGCGACACGGGATACCGAACGGGGGTGTTCGAGCGGATGGGCTTCTAAGGCCGCGCCACCGTCAGCCCCAGGTGCCTCTCGAACGGCTCGTAGCCGGGCGAGGAGTGGAGCAGCGCGAACCCCTGGTCGAGGCAGAAGGTGGCGAGGCGGCACTCGGCGGTGCGCACGGGGATGCCGCGGGCGCGCAGGGTGTGGTAGTGGACTGCGGCCTTCTCGGCGAGGTCGAATCCCGTCAGCTCCACCAGCCAGAACTTGGCGAGCGCATCCCTGGCCTGCTGGCGGTGCAGCTCGTCCGGCAGCCCGTGCAGCACCTCGGTCAGTACCATGTCGGCCACCACCAGCGGCGAGCGGCCGAGGAGCGAGTCCAGATGGTCCGCCTCGGGTGTGGCCGCGCCCGTGAAGTAGTCGATCCAGACGGACGAGTCAACGAGAACCTGCACCGCGCTCCCCTCGGATTTCGTCGAGATCCCCCTTCCACACCAGCTTGCCGCGCAGCGACCGCACCGCGGCCTGTTCGTGGAGCCGGACGTACGTTCTCAGCGTCTCGGCGATGAAGTCCTTCTTCTTGGCGATGCCGGAAAGCCCCCACGCCTGGTCGAACAGCTCGTCGTCGATCTCGAAGCTCGTGAACACGATCCCTCCTTGGACGGGCGCGGTCGCCAGAGCCCTGGAGGCCGTCTCCGCCTATGATTTCATTCGAGTATCATATGCCAGAAGGGCTGGGAAGGAGCTGGAGGAGCCATTTTCCTATGAAAACGCGCCGTTTTCATAGTAAAACTATCCCTCCGCTGGCTTGCAGATCATCCGCACCAATTATTTTGTGACCCGGACCTTTTAATTTGGAGCCCTCACTGGCTGGGTAGGGTCATTTTCCTATGAAAATGCCAGAAGTTCATAGGTCGAGCTTCCATTTTCATAGGAAAATGGAGAATTTTCATAGGTGAACGAGAAATCCAGGTCAGCCGGAGAGACCTTTCCCTATGAGATTCCGTTGATTCCATAGTAAGAAGCTCCGACGGACCGCCCGCCGGCCTCGTTTCCAAAGGTGCGAGACACAAAATTATTGGTGCAGAGGGCTTGGAGGCGATTCGGAGGGTCGTTTTCCTATGGAGTCAGGACGAAAGCATAGGAAAAGGGTGTTGCGGGGCGCCTCCCGGCAG
>DATARR010000120.1:0-22096 GCA_036264085.1 Thermoanaerobaculia bacterium
CGCGACGTTTTCGTCACTATTTGCGCTGAACGGGAAATCCACCCTCCTAGAATCAAGAGCTTAGGCGCGGCTCTCCCGCGATTCCCGCCGTTTTCCACAGAGGGACCGACGAAGTTGGGCTAGCGGCATCTCTGCCGCAGCCAGGAGCTGCCAACCCGACAAGACCACCGGTGTCGACGAGGATTAGTAAGCGGTGTACAATGTCTACGTTCCATAGAACGAACGACATAAGCCTTAGCCCATAGTATGATGACCGGTGCGGAGACTTATCGGGCAGGAGTTTGGTGGGGGACGGATACAGTTCAACAAGAGGTTAGGTTAGGTGGCCGAGAGAGGAGAATCGAACATGCCTGAGGAAGTGCGACTCTGGAGGATCCAAGGCGGCGACACTCTGCGCGAGATCGATCGCTCCGCGCTCGATCTCGAAGCTCGGCTTGAAGTTTGGCTGGAGCGTGACATCTCCGTGCTCAGCCCGGGCCTGCTGGTCATAGGCCGCCAGGTCGAGACGGACTTCGGTGGCTTCATTGACCTGCTCTGCCTCGACCACGAAGGAGATGTCGTGGTGGTGGAGTTGAAGCGAGGCAAGACCCCTCGCGAGATCACCGCGCAGATTCTCGACTACGGGTCCTGGGTCAAGGACCTGTCGAACGAACGGATCACGGCCATAGGCGAGACTTACCTCGGCCAGGGTAAGCTCGAAGAAGCGTTCAAACGCCGGTTTCGCGCAGACCTCCCCGAAACCCTGAATGAGAACCACCGCCTTCTTATCGTCGCGTCTCGAATCGACGCGAGCTCAGAGAGAATCATCAAGTACCTATCGGACTCTTACGGCGTCAACATCAACGCCGCAACTTTCCAGTACTTCAAAGAGCAGAACGAGTCAGAGCTCCTCGCCCGCATTTTCTTGATTGAGCCGGCCCAGGTCGACCTGCAGGCTCGTACGAAGGGCGCGTCGAAGCGTCGTCCGAACCTCACCTACGAGGAGTTGGAGGCGATAGCGGCAGAGAAAGGGGTACAGGAGTTATACCGCCACGCGGTAGCCAATTTTGAGCGCTATTTCCAGAAGCACACGACCCGGAGCTCCGTCGGCTTCACCGGCGTTTTCAACGGGAGCCGCAAGACCGTCGTCAGCCTCATCCCGCAACAGAGCAACGCGAGTGACGGACTCCGCTTTCAGATCTACTCCCTCCGGCTCCGCACTTTGTTGAACCTGTCGGAGGATGCTGCCTTGGCGATGCTGCCGCAGCGCCGCGAGCCATGGACCTACTACGAGACCGGGGGGCCAGATTACGAAGGGTTTCAAGGTTTTTTTGCCAACCGCGCTGAGATCGATCGCTTCATGGATGGACTCGCAGGATTGCAGAAGACCGGGGCCACTTGACCCCGGCTTGCAAGCGACCGCCAATAGGATGCGGGTTGTCACTGCGGCAGGGTGCAGACACACTGGAAGCGTCCGTCCGCGGGGCAGGTCCCGATGTCAACGCAAACAAGGGCTTCCCCCTTGCCGGAGGTGCCGCACTGCGAGAACCAGACGGCTCCTTTGCAGATACTCGAGCTGCATGCGCCACACCTCTGAGTAGGGAACCCAATCCCAGCTTGCAAAATGGACGGGCCCTGTTGGGGCGAGCCTGGGGGCGGCGGCGCCTCAAGACAAAAAAGCAAAGGCAGATCCGAAGCTGGCTGCAGTGGAGAGGCACTCACCTTACCCCCCAGAGACGGGGCAAGAAACGCGATGAGGATGAGGAGAAGTGGAGAAAAAAAACGACTCGATGTCCTTATCATGTTGCAGTCTCCTTTTCGTAAGCTTAGCAGATTAGGACAGTTCGGTCTAGGGATTAGGGAGGAGAGGGGCTCACTTGGCAGTAAGGAGGTCCCGGACAGCCTCGGTCTTGCCTCGGATCGCTTCACTGCCTGCAGGGGAGGGGCGTCTCAGGGCCTACGTAGGACGCCAACACTGAATCAGGACACGACCCGACTGCGCCGTGGCTGGGGGCCGCGGCCCCGGGCGAGGTATGATCTCCCCGCCGCTCTCGAACGGCGGGGTCTCCGCAGGTGCTGCCCGTAGGCGCTCCGCCCCGCCGGCTCGGCCGGTAATTCAGGAAAAGAGGGTCGTCGATGGTTCGTCGGGATCGCGAGAGTCGGAATGCCGCGGGGTGTCTCCTGCGGGCGCTGCTGGTGGTGGGGCTGCTGGTCGTCGTCGTGGCGCTGTTTGCCACCTTCTACACGGGGGCGACGCCGAAGGTGGTGGTCGAGTCGGCCCTGCCGGGGATCGGACGGCGGACGCCGATCCAGATCCGCATCGACGACCCGCAACGGGTGCAGAAGGTGCGGGTCGAAGTGGTCCAGAACACCGAGGTCAAGCCGGTGCTGGAGCAGGCGTACCAGCCGCGGTCGCTGTGGCATCTGGGTGGAGCGCCGCCGCTGGTGCTGAAGGCCGAGGTGGGCCGCGAGACGGTCCAGGGGCTGCGCACGGGCGAGGCCACGGTGCGGGTCACCGCCGAGCGCGCCGGCTCCCTGCTGCGCACCCCGGACCCGGTGACGGCCGAGATCAAGCTGCCGGTGCGGCTGGCGCCGCCGACGCTGCAGATCTCTTCGACCTTCCACTACGTCAACCAGGGCGGCTGCGAGACGGTGGTGTACCGGGTGGGAGAGGGCGCCGTGCGCGACGGCGTCCGCTCCGGCGACTGGTGGTTCCCCAGCTTCCCCATGCCGGGCAACGACAAGCAGGCGCGCTTCGCCTTCTTCGCCATCCCCTACGACACGACGGACCCCTCCGGCGTGCGCCTGGTCGCCGAGGACGAGGTGGGCAACCGCGCCGAGGCCGCCTTCATCGACAAGTTCACTCCGCGGCCCATGACCACGGATACCATTCAGGTCACCGACGCCTTCATGAACAAGGTGGTGCCGGAGATCATGGGCCAGTCGCCCGAGGTCGCGGACCAGGGGGACCTGCTCAAGAACTACATCTGGATCAACCGCGAGCTGCGCAAGAAGAACGCCGCGACGCTCAAGGACCTGGGCAAGAAGTCGGAGCCGAAGTTCCTCTGGACGCAGCCCTTCCTGCCCATGCCCAACGCCAAGATCACCGCCGCCTTCGCCCAGCGGCGCACCTACGTCTACAACGGCAAGCCCATCGACCAGGAGGACCATCTGGGGTTCGACATGGCCTCGGTGACCCACGACGCCGTGCCGGCCTCGAACAGCGGCAAGGTGGTGCTGGCCCGGTTCTTCGGCATCTACGGCAATGCCATCGTCATCGACCACGGCTACGGCCTGCAGAGCCTCTACGGCCACCTCTCCTCGCTCGGCGTCAAGGAGGGGGACATGGTGCAGCGCGGCCAGGAGCTGGGCCGCTCCTGCCAGACCGGCCTCGCCGGCGGCGACCATCTCCACTTCACCATGCTCCTCCAGGGGCTCGCCGTGACGCCGGTGGAATGGTGGGATCCGCACTGGATCCAGGACCGCGCCGCCCGCAAGCTGGGGGCGGCGCTGCCGTACAAGCCCTGATCTAACTCTGCTTGCAAATGCAGAAAGCGCCGTTGGGGCAACAGAAGGTGCGGTCGGGACAGGTGAACAGGTGCGTTCCCGCGGGGCAGGACGAGGTTGTTGGCGCGGCCGCGGACGAGGGGACGCTGGCTGCCGTGAACGCTGCCAGGGCGAGCACGATGAGGGCGAGCTTCTTGCGCATGGATTGAGCTCCTTGGTGAAGGGTGTTCTCGATGGGCTCGGGGCGGCGAGCCCGCCCCGGCCTCCATCTAGTCAAGGTGCTTTCCACGCCGTTGCGCGATCTCGCCGCGGGTTTCAGTGAAGCTGTTGGCAATGCTGCGATGTTTAGCGAATATGCAGCAAAACAGGAAGGAGTCTGCATGCTTAGCGAGATGCCGCGGAGAAGTCAAAAATTTTGCGGTAATGTCTTTTGGGGACAGATCCCGGCGGGTGGAGATCGCGGTAATTTCCAGTGGGAAGGGTCCAAAGTCTACAGGCTCTGCAGCAATGTCTGCTGATTCCGGACGTGTTAAGGCCGAGTTGCGGCACGGTCCAGGGCGTCATGGGGGAGCCTCACGTCTTTGCCGCGAAGTTTTCGACGGTATCGCAGAGTGGTGGGAGGGGCGCGGGGCCTCTCGGCGGGGGAGTCGGAGTTGTTTCGGGGAGGGTAGGTGAGAATCAGGGCAACTCGTTCAGGAGTACCTTGAGATAGCTCCGGAAGGACCGGCTGAGGGCAGGGTGCTGTCGCGAGCCAGGGACTCGAAGGATCTCTCCAAGTCCTCCCGTGAGATCGTGCCGGAGACGTAAGCTCGAACGAGAATCCCACCGATCCCACAACCTCGCTTCCGTGGCCCTCCAGGATTCGGCGCAAGGCGAGATCGTCCGTCAGAGTGAGGGACCCGAACGAGCCCGCCCTCGAGAGAGCAAAGACCTGGGCGTCCGCTGGCTGAATCTGGGATCCGATGCTGCGTAGGACCTCCTGCCACTCCGGAGCCTCGACTCGGGCGATCCTGAAGCTGATGCCAGCGGCTTGCAGGGAAGCGGCTCCCAAATTCCTGACCTCGAGCTCTCGCGCGACGAGGTCAGGAAAGACCAGGGGAGCTACTACGGCGAGCGTCGCCAGCTTTCCGATTTCTTGGAGATGCAGAACCGGCCCGGTATCCGAGATCGCCTCAGGCACCCTTCAGGCCCCATTCGACATCGCGCCGAAGGGCATCGCGCTGATACTCGATCTCCGCGAGGCGGTCCGAGCCCAACTCTTTCAGGGCGGTCTCACGGGGGATCTGTCCCAGGAGGAACGCCTCGGCCAAGGCTTCCTGGTAAAGAGTCTCGATACCAGCCCGCAGGGCCTGTGTAATCACGGTAGCCTCGTCTTCACCCTTCTGGGTCACGAGGAAATCCAAGTGCTTCGCCAAGGCGTTGTCCCGCATCATCTACCCTCGCGTAGAGTTTAGCACCTTGACGACAGCCCTGCGGTTCGGACCCTACCCCCGCCGCGCGATCTCCGCTTCGATTTCCGGCAGCAGGCCCGGTGGCGCCGCGATGAGCCGGGAGAGCTTCGGGGTCTCGCGGTTGAAGCGGGTCTCGGCCGGGGCGCCGGTGACGATGGCGCCACCGGCGGCGAGGACGAGGGCGACGCCGGCCGCCACGTCCCATTCGTGCTTCGGGGTGAGGGTCCAGGTGGCATCGGCGAGGCCGGTGGCCACCAGGCCGAGCTTGTAGGCCACCGAGCCGGTGGGACGGATGGTGAACAGCAGGTCGCGGTAGCCCTGCCACTCCCCGCGCTTCACCTCGCTGCGGCTCGCCAGCACCGTCGCCCCGGCGAGCGACGGCCGCACGCTCACCCGCGCCGGCTGGCCGTTCAAGGTCACCCCCAGGCCACGGGCGCCGAGGATCGTCTCGCCGGTCGCCGGGTTGAGGAGCCCGCCGGCCACGGGCTCGCCGTCCACCACCAGCCCCACCGAGACGCACCATTCGGGGATGCCGGTGACGAACTCGCGGGTGCCGTCGAGCGGGTCCACCACCCAGACGCGGTGCCGGCCGAGGCGGGAGTGGTCGTCCCGGGTCTCCTCGGAGAGCCAGCCTTCGCCGTCCCGGGGGAGCAGCTCGCGCAGCAGGGTGTCGACCGTGGTGTCGGCCTCGGTGACGGGATCGTCCCCCTGCTTGAAGCGCGAGGCGACGTCGCCGGGGGTGAAGCGCTGGAGCGCGGCTTGCGCCCGCTCCAGTGCCTCGCCGATGCGCTCCAGGTCGGTGGAGAGGCCGGCCGAGAGACCGGCGCTCAGATCCTCCCCGCTCACTTCGCCTCCATCGACCCGCCGACGTAGCCCTCCCGTTCGAGGTAGAGCAGGATCTCCTGCGCCGCCTCCTCGGGGGAGAGGACCGTGGTGTCGATCACGACCTCGGCATCCGCGGGCTCCTCGTAAGGGTCGGAGATGCCGGTGAACTCTTTCACCAGGCCGGCCCGCGCCTTGGCGTAGAGTCCCTTGCGGTCCCGCTGCTCGCAGACGTCGATCGGGGTGGCGGTGTGGACCAGCACGAAGCCGCCGCCCGGCTCGATGAGTGACCGCACCTCTTTGCGCACGCTGTCGTAGGGTGCGATGGGAGCGCAGATGGCGATGCCGCCGTTCTTGGTGATCTCCGAGGCGACGAAGCCGATACGCCGGATGTTGATGTCGCGGTGCTCCTTGGAGAAGTTGAGCTCCGAGGAGAGGTTCTTGCGCACCACGTCGCCGTCGAGCAGGGTGACCGGCCGGCCGCCCGTCTCCATGAATTTCACCAGCAGCGCCGAGGCGATGGTCGACTTGCCGGCGCCCGAGAGGCCGGTGAAGAACACCGTGAACCCCTGCTGCTTGCGCGGCGGATGGGTGCGCCGCAGCTCGTCGGCCACCTCGGGGAAGGTGAACCAGGCGGGCAGGTCGCGACCCTCCTGCAGCCGGCGGCGCAGCTCGGTGCCGGAGATGTCCAGGGTACGGGAGCCCGGCGGGATCTCATCCTGGGGCATGTAGGTGTCGAGGTCCTCGACGTAGGAGACCATCTTGAACGGCACCATCTCGACGCCGAGCTCGTCCTGATGCTTCTGCAGCAGCACCTGGGCATCGTACGGGCCGTAGAACGGCTTGCCCTGGCGGTCGCTGCCGGGGCTGGCGTGGTCGCGGCCGACGATGAAGTGGGTGCAGCCATAGTTCTTGCGGATGAGGGCGTGGAGCATGGCCTCGCGCGGACCGGCCATGCGCATGGCGAGCGGCAGCAGCGACAGCTTCGCCGTGTGCTGGGGCAGGCGCGGCATCACCGCCTGGTAGCACCGCACGCGGGTGTAGTGGTCGATGTCGCCCGGCTTGGTCATGCCGACGGTGGGGTGGATGAGCAGGCTGGCCCGCACCTCCTTGGCGGCGCGCAGGGTGAGCTCGCAGTGGGCGCGGTGCATGGGGTTGCGGGTCTGGAAGGCCACCACCCGGCGCCAGCCCATGCGGGCGAACTCGGCCCGCAGCTCGGCCGGCGTCTGGCGCAGGGAGCGGAAGTCGTAGTGGATGGGGAGCTGCAACCCCTCGATCCTGCCGCCCACGGCGACGCGGTTGGTCTTGTGCAGCAGGTGCGCGACGCCCGGATGGTCGGGGCTGGTGGTGCCGAAGGTGGCCTCGGCGCTCGCCTCGCGATCCGGCTCCCAGATCTCCTCGATGGAGAGCGCCGCCAGCATCACCCCTTCGGGATCGCGCAGCGCCAGCCGGCCGCCTGTCCGCAGCTTCTCGGCCACCTGCGGCGTGACGTCGAGCAGGATGGGGATGGGCCACAGGGTGCCGTCGGCCAGGCGCATACGCTCGCAGACCGCATCGTGGTCGGCCCGCTTCATGAAGCCGGTGAGCGGGGAGAAGCCGCCGTTCAGGATCAGCTCGAGGTCGCAGAACTGGCGCGGGGTCAAGTCCCAGGAGGGCCAGTCGCGGGAGGCGGCCTTGAGCTCGGCGGCGCGCTCGGGAGCAGACATCGGGTCGATCAGCGTGCCGCCGTGCGGCTCGATGAGGTGGCTCGCGGCGTCGGGCCGCGGATCGGGCAGGGGAACAGGGAACACGGAGACGTTCGTCATGAGCTTCCTCGGGTAGTTGGGGAACGGATCGGCCTGGAACGGGGCCAGGAAGAATCGGCGATTCAAGAACAGGGCCAACACACCGGCCCCTCCGGCGCTTTCGAGCACGCCCGCACTCTACAGTGCGCAGAGGCGGGTAAAGGGAGACACGATGCCGGCCGAGCTCTCGCCAGCGCCCCTGCGGGAGACAAATCACTCCCCTCCCTCCCTTGACACCGCCCCCCCGCCTCCTCCTATCCTCTCAAAAAAACCGAACGCTCATTCCGTGAACGCTCGTTCTGTAACTCACCGCGGCGGTGGACGGCGGGGGAACGGAGACCATGCCCTGCCGCGGGCTCGATCCGCGGGATGTGAAAAAGTCAATAGGTTCAAGGCTTCCCCTAAGGACACGAGGAGAGGATCATGCTGAGGAAGTTGGAGGTTCTGGGCAATCTGCTGGGCGACGGAAGGAGTCCGGGCCGGGAAATTCAGCTCGGGTTGCGGTGGAGGTTCTAGGATGAGCGGGCGAGTGGTCATCGTCACCGGCGGCGCGGCCGGCATCGGCCGTGCCACGGCCCGCCGCTTCGCTGAAGACGGTGCCCGGGTGGCCGTCTGGGACGTCAAGGCTGCCGACCCTGACGCCCTCGTGGCCGAGCTCGCCGCGGCGGGCGGCGAGGGGGCGTTCCAGACGGTGGACGTCACCGATGCCGCCGCGGTCGAAGCGGCCGTGGCGGCCATTGTGGAGCGCTGGGGTCGGGTCGACGTGCTGGTCAACAACGCCGGCATCCTGCGCGATCATCAGCTCGTCAAGTGGAAGGACGGCCAGAAGCTGGCCGAGATGACGGAGCTGGACTTCGACGCCGTGGTCGCGGTCAATCTCAAGGGAGTGTTCCTCTGCATCCGGGCCGTGGCGCCGCGGATGATCGCGGGGGGCGGCGGCTCGATCCTCAACGCCTCGTCCGTGGTGGGGCTCTACGGCAATTTCGGCCAGACCAACTACGCCGCCACCAAGGCCGGGGTGATCAACATGACGAAGACGTGGGCGCGGGAGCTGGGGCGCTACAACGTCCGGGTCAACGCCGTGGCCCCCGGTTTCATCGCCACGGGGATGGTCACGGCCATGCCCGAGAAGGTTCTCCAGGGAATGGTCTCCCACACGCCCCTGGGCCGGATGGGAAGGCCGGAGGACGTCGCCGAGGCCTACTTCTGGCTGGCCTCGGATGCCGCCGGCTTCATCACCGGCATCGTGCTCTCGGTGGACGGCGGCCTGGTGGTGGGGACTTGAGAGGAGCACCACGGGGACGGGTTGCTGCTCAGGGTACGGTTTCTCCTGCCAGTGACGCCGTCGCCAAGCCCGGGAAGTGAAACGAATATCCTCTCGCGATCACTCGTATTCGGAGTGTATAAAGCCCTTGAGGGCAGCGAGGAGGATATTCATGGAGCATCCCTCGGACGAGACCCTCAGGCGATTCGTCGCGGGCACCGCGACACGGGACGAGAGCCGGTTCGTCGTGGCGCACCTGCTGAAGGGGTGTGCCACCTGTGCCCGGAAGGTTCGGGATCTCATGAAGCCGGCGGAGGTGTCTCGCCTCATCCCCTGGCCTGGCCCTGCTTTGCCACGGCCTCGGCCGCTTGGCGCGCCGCCTCTGGGTCTCCGAGGTAGTAGCTGCGGACCGGCGTCAGATCGTCGTCGAGCTCGTAGACCAGCGGGATTCCCGTAGGGATGTTGAGCCCCACGATCTTCTCCTCCGAAATGTCGTCCAGGTGCTTGACGAGCGCCCGCAGGCTGTTGCCGTGGGCGGCGATGAGCACCCGCTTGCCCGCCCTGAGGTCGAGGACGATCGTCTGGTGCCAGTAGGGAAGGAAGCGGGCGACCGTGTCCTTGAGCGACTCGGCGAGCGGCAGCTCCTCCGGCTTGAGGCCGGCGTACCGGCGGTCGCGGCCGGGATGGCGCGGATCGTCGGGGGTGAGGGGAGGCGGCGGGTCGGAGTAGCTGCGGCGCCAGACCAGCACCTGGGCGTCGCCGTACTTCGCCGCCGTCTCCGCCTTGTTGAGCCCCTGGAGAGCGCCGTAGTGCCGCTCGTTCAAGCGCCAGCTCCGGTGGACGGGAATCCACATCAGGTCCATCTCGTCGAGAGCGATCCACAGCGTCCGGATGGCCCGCTTGAGCAGCGACGTGTAGGCCACGTCGAAGGTGTAGCCCCCCTCCTTGAGCAGCCGGCCCCCTTCGTGGGCCTCCTCGACCCCTTTGGGCGAGAGGTCCACGTCGGTCCACCCCGTGAACCGGTTCTCGAGGTTCCAGGTGCTCTCGCCGTGCCGCAGAAGAACCAGCTTGATCATGTCGGCTTTTCCTGCTCCTACTTCTTCTCCTGGTACGTCACGGTCGCGGAGGTCTCGCCGTTGGCGGTGCCGAAGAGGACGCTGGCCTGCTTCTTCTCGTCGTCGCTTTTGGCGGTGATCGTGCCGCCGTCCTGGCCGTTGGAGGAGACCGTGGTCTTCTCGACCTTCAGGCCGGCGCTCTTGAGCTGGGCCTCATAGAAGTCCATCATCTTGGAGACCGGGTCCTTGGTGGTCACCGTGAACGCCGCCGAATGCCCCTCGGCATTGGTGGTGTCGAAGGTCCCCTGGACGTTGCCTCCGGGATAGACCGGCAGCCACGATGGGAGGTTCTGAGGCGCGCCGGTCCCCGCGTTCATCGTGGTGACCTCGCCCTTCTCGTTGGTGGCTTTGAAGGTGGCGCCGTTCGGTCCCGAGGCGTCGAAGGTGGCGGTCCCCTTGTCACTCTTGAAGGTGAACTTGCCCGCCTTGGCGTCGTCGGCGCTGAAGGAAACCACCTCGCCCGTCTTCTTGTTCTTGACGGTGAGGGTATTGGTCTTCTCGTCCTTGCTGACCAGCTCGAGGTCCGGATTGAGCCGCACCACCATCTCGGCGGCGGCCATGGTCGGGTTCTTGTCGAACTCGGCGGCCTTCTTCTTGATGAAGTAGCTGCCGACGGCGCCAAGCCCGCCGAGCACGACGATGCCCAGCACGACGATGACGGCACACCCGATGCCGACCCAGGCGAGAGGGCTGAGGCCCTTCTTGGGAGCCTGAGGCGATCCGGGCGGAGGCGGAACGGGCGACGATACGGTCATACGGTGATCCCCTTTCGCGTGTTTTGAGTTCCTGAAACAGGAGTGTCCGACCCTGAGACTTTAGCACTGCTCGGGCCTGGATGAAGAGGGGACCCGGCGCCTAGCCCTTCGAGGCCTCGGGCAGGGGCTCGGCCCGCCGCGTCTGCGAGCCCGGCTCGTCGAAGGGGTGACGGCGCCGGTATTTCTTCTCGTAGACCGCGAGCGCTAGGTGGAGTCTGGAGAGGATGGCCCGTCCCCTGGGCTCGGCGACGTCGTTCAGCCGGTTTCCAAGGCTCTGGATCGCCGCGGCGGCGCGCCGGTGCTCGCCACGCAGCCAGTCCTGCACGGCGGCCGTGTCGAGGGCCGTCGCGAGGATCGCGGGATCGCCGTTCCAGCCCGCCCGCGCCAGCACTTCCGCGGGGACGTTGATCAGCCCCTTCTCGAGGTCGAGGTCCAGGCTGCGCACCGGCAAGCACCAGGCGAGGGCGGCGACCAGGTCCGGCGCATCGCCGGCCCGCAGGCCGGAGCCGGCCAGGATGAGGGTGAGGTTGAGGGAGTAGAAGAAGGTCAGCCGGTGCTGCTCGGCGAGGGCCTCGGCGGAGAGCGTCCGCCGGGCGTCCATCCGCCGCCGGTCCTCGATCAGCACCTCGAACAGCTTCACCAGGTCGCTGCGCGGATGGTCCCGCGAAATCCGCAGGTCACTCTGCTCGCTCTCGAACCGGCTCAGCTCGCCGGCGACGAACGCCGCGAGCTGCTCCGCCGTCGTCTCGCCGAACGGCGTCTCGCCCCGGAGCCCGCGCACCACGGCGAGGACGTAGGCCTCGGGATCGCCCTTGATCTTGCGGTCGCCGTCCAGGACGTCGTCCACGTGCTGGGCCAGGCAGTAGGTGGCGCGCAGCACGCGCGTCTTGCGCCAGCGGGGGACGGAGGCCCGGAACAGGGCGAAGAACATCGTCAGGTAGCGCGGGTGCCGGCGGACGAACCAGGCGAATTCGCGCAGGCAGAGCGACTCGATGCGCAGCGCTTCCAGCACCTCGTCCCGCGACGTCCGGCGCCAGACGGTGGCGACTCCCACCAACCCGAGCACGGCCCCGGAGGCGAGATCCAGGAGGTGGTGCTCGTGCATGAACAGCGTCGAGACCGCCACGCCGACCGCCCACACGGCGAAGAGGGCCCGCCCCAGGGGACCACGGCGCCGGCCGAAGACGATCGCCGCCGTCACCGTGAAGGCCACGTGCAGCGACGGGAACTCGTTGTACTGGAGGTTCAGCCGGTCCGCGAGGTGGAAGATGGCCCCTCCGAGCCCGTACGCCACCCGCGCCGGATAGACCTGCGCCATGGGGAGGATCAGGAAGATGACGCCGGCGACCAGCGTCTCGGCCGTCAACGCCAGGAAGAACGGAGTGAAGGAGCGCCACGTCCGCAGGATGAAGGGCGTCAGCAGGAGCAGCAGGGGGACGGAGAGATAGACGATGGCGAGCCAGGGGATGAAGGGCAGGCGCAGCTCCCAGGCAAAGTGGAAGTCCGGCCGGACGCGCCGGAGGCCGGCGAGCAGGCTGGTGCCGCCGTAGATCGAGAAGAAGATCTTCGAGAACAGGTAGGAGAGGGGGAGCGTCAGCTTGAGGCTCTCCACACCCGGCCAGGCCAGCAGGGGCTCTCTAGGCGCAGCCATGGGGCTCCGGCGGCGCCTGGTGCGACCGGTGGCGGTAGTCGAGGACGAGGTGCTGCACGATCCGGTTCCCTTCAGTTTCCTGGATGACGGCGGCCTGTTGAAGATCGAGAACAGGATCCCCAGTCCGATCCTTCCCGGAGAGGCCTGATCGATCGATGGCTGGCTATTTTAAATCGGTTCCGCCGGCGATCGGTGCCATGCGGACGTCCCCAGCCGCTGCCCCCGGCTCCCGGCGGCGCCCGAGGTCGCGTCGGCGGAGAACCTCATGTTACACTTAGTACTGTGAATCCAAAAAAGAGAGAGCCCCGGGGACGATCACGCGCCTCGTATGAGCTTGGCCGTGCGAAAGCCATCGTGCAAGCGCCGCTTGCCCAATTGACCATGGGCTATCCGGATCTCCTGGAGGATCTGAAAGCCCATATTCGCTCGGCCCAGACGCGGGCGGCACTGATGGCCAATCGCGAGCTGATCCTGCTGTACTGGGAGATCGGCCGCCGGATCGCCGATCGCCAGGAAAGGGAGGGTTGGGGCCGCTCCGTCATCGAGCGCTTGGCGGACGATCTCCGGCAGGAGTTCCCCGAGCTTCAGGGCTTCTCGCGAAGCAACATCTGGCGGATGCGCGCCTTCTTCCTCGCCTACCACGAGATTTCTCGCACAGCTGTGCGAGATTTGGAAGTAGCTGATTCCAAAGGTGAAAAGTCCATTTTCAAGCCAAATCTCGCACAGCCTGTGCGAGATTTGATCGCGACCGAGCCGCCGGCGGTGCTGGCTGCCCTTCCGTGGGGGCACAACGTGCTCCTGGTGGAGCGGCTGAAGAAGACGGAGCATCGTCTCTGGTACGCGGAGAAAACGGTCGAGAACGGCTGGTCCCGGGCCATCCTCGTCCACCAGATCGAGTCCGGCCTTCACCGCCGGCAGGGCCAGGCGTTGACGAACTTCGACCGCGTCCTGCCGCCGGCCCAATCCGACCTGGTGCGGGAGACGCTGAAAGACCCCTACATCTTCGACTTCCTGAGCCTCGGCGACGAGGTCCGCGAGCGCGACGTGGAGCGGGTCCTCGTCACTCACGTCCGCAACTTCCTCCTCGAGCTGGGTGCCGGCTTCGCGCTGGTGGGCACCCAGGTCCCGCTGGAGGTGGACGGCAAGGACTTCTATCTCGATCTCCTCTTCTACCATCTGCGCCTGCGTTGCTACGTGGTGGTCGAGCTCAAGGTGGGGGAGTTCCAGCCCGAGCACGCGGGCAAGATGAGCTTCTACCTCGGGGCCGTGGACCACCAGCTCCGCCACCCTGACGACCAACCCACCGTCGGCCTCATCCTGTGCAAGACGAAGAGCCGGCTGGTCGCCGAGTACACCCTCCAGGGCCTGAGCAAGCCGATCGGAGTTGCAGCTACCGTACGATGCCGGCCCACCTGCGTGGAACCCTGCCCAGCCCTGCGCAGATCGAAGCTGGATTGGGCCGCGTGGAGGCCGCGGAGGCCTGAGATCCGAACCGTGCAGGGCAGCGCGACTTGCGCTATACTTACGCCATGGAGATGGCGCCGAAGGGCCGGGGCGCGGCCCTCAACCCCACCAACCGCTTCGAGACGCTCGCCGTCGAGCGCGACCCGGAGATCCCCGGCCCGGAGCGCCTTGGCACCGAGCTTTTACGCGACACCTCGCGCTCGGTGATCACCCGCAACGACAGCCCCGACGTGGGCTTCGAGGCCTCGATCAACCCCTATCGTGGCTGCGAGCACGGATGCATCTATTGCTACGCCCGTCCCACCCACGAGTACCTGGGGTTCTCGGCGGGGCTCGACTTCGAGACCCGCATCCTGGTGAAGGAGGACGCCGCCGCGCTGCTGCGCAAGGAGCTCGCCTCGCCGAGGTGGGTGCCCCAGGCCCTCGCCATGAGCGGCGTGACGGACCCTTACCAGCCGGTCGAGCGCAAGCTGGAGATCACCCGCCGGTGCCTTGCCGTGCTGGCGGAGTTTCGCAATCCGGTGGGGATCATCACCAAGAACGAGCTGGTGACCCGGGACCTGGATTACCTCCAGGCCCTCAACGAGCACCAGGCCGTGGCCGTCAACCTCTCCATCACCACCCTGGACGGCGAGCTGGCGCGGAAGATGGAGCCCCGGGCCTCGCACCCCCGCGAGCGCCTCAAGGCCGTCGAACGCCTGGCCGCGGCGGGCATCCCCGTGGGCGTGATGGTGGCGCCCATCGTCCCCGCCATCACGGACCATGAGACGGCGAAGATCCTGGAGGCTGCGGCGAGCGCGGGGGCCAGCTCCGCCGGCTATGTGATGATGCGACTTCCCGGCGCCGTGGCGGGGCTCTTCGAGGAGTGGCTGGAGCGCCACTTCCCGGACCGCAAGGAGAAGGTCCTCAACCGCGTCCGCGACCTGCGAGGCGGGCGGCTGAACGATCCCCGCTTCGGCAGCCGCATGCGGGGCGAGGGGATCTACGCCGAGCAGATCCGCGCCACCTTCGAGACCTTCAAGCGTCGCTACGGCCTCGACCAGCCGCGGCCCGAGCTCTCCACCGCCGCCTTCCGGCGGCCCGGGCAGGTGGAGCAGCTCGGGCTGTTCGCATAGATCAGTCCTCCCTCCTACCCCCGCCGCCGCACCCGGAAACCCGCCACGGCCTGGGGCTTGGCGTCCTGCGGGAGGAGGTCCGCCATGCGGCGGATGGCCTTGCTCCAGCTCGCCTGTTGGGTCCACTTCTTGACCTCGATGGGCTCGGGGACGATGGGCTCGCGGGTCAGGCGGCCGGCGAGGTCGGGGCGGAGCGTCCCCCGGGCATCCACCACCACGGCCCGCCAGTCCGTCCCCTCCCGGTAAACGGCCATCAGGGCGAAGACCTCCTCGTCCCCCGGCTCGCCGGCCACCTGGAACAGGGCAACCCGCCCCCGCGGCCCCTCCTCCAACTCGATCAGGATGCCTTCGACCAGCGGATGGCCCGAGGAGAAGAAGTCGAGCGTCTCCTCGTCGACCGCCCGCGCGCGGCTGAAGGTGCCGAGGAAGGACGTGCCCAGCGGTACTCCGGGGAAGTGCTCCACCAGCGCCTCGTAGCCGAACTCGATGCGCCAGGTCCGCTCGCCGCTCTGCTGCTCCACCTCGAAGCCGAAGCGCGAGGCCGCCCGCACCACGCTGCTCTCGTTCAGCGCGTCGAGCTCCGGCGGCACGCGGGAGAGGATCTCCGCCGCCAGCTCCGGCCGGTACGGGTCCCGGTGGAGCTCGTGGAAGGCGGCGTGCTGCACCCGGTCGTGGGCCGCCCGGGCCTCCAGCAGCACCTTGCGAAAGACCGTGGGAGCGATCTCCGCCGGCCCCTCGGCCGCCGCCTTCTCGACCGCCTGGGCGACGTGGCGCAGCTCCCGCTCCAGCCCGCCCAGGGGCTCGCGGAAGAGGCCGATCGCCTCGTAGAGGTCCGCCACCGCGCGGCCGAAGCCGGTCTCCGGCCGGAAGTAGACGATCTCCGTGGGGATCGTGCGGCCGATACGGTCCAGGCGGCCGATGCGCTGCTCCACCACGCCGGGATTCCAGGGCAGGTCGAACAGCACGAGCCGGCGGCAGAACTGGAAGTTCCGCCCCTCGCCGCCGGCCTCGGTGGAGAGCAGCAGCGACGGCCCCTCGGGGAGGCGGAACTGGGCCACCTCGATGTCCCGCCGCTCGGGGGTGAGGTCCTCGTGGAAGATGCCGGCCCGCCGTCCCTGGCGCTCGACCACGCCCTTGAGGACCTCCAGCGTCTCGCGGTGGGCCACGAAGACGAGCGTCTTCTCCTCCGGGCCGATCCAGCGCAGGGTCTGCTCGGCCAGCCAGCGCACCCGCGGGTCGCGGTCGCGGGCCTCGACGGCCAGGACGGCGGTCTCGGCCTCCTCCCGGCTCAAGCCCGCGAGCAGCGCCGCCGGCGAGGCGAGGCCGCGGAACACCCGCTCCACCTTGCGCCGCCGCGCCACGGCGTTCTCCGCTGCTTGAGCTCGCAGATGGCGCACCAGGCGGTCGATCGGCTCCCAATCCGCCGCCGGCACATCGATGGGCTGCGGCACGCGCGGCGGCAGGCCGCCGATGTCCACCCGCCGGGTGGAGCTGGTGCAGGGCGGCAGCGGCTCGCGCCGGGCCAGCCGCTCGTCGAAGGTCTCCTCCTCGGGAAACTCCTCGGGGCGCAGGAGTTGGAGCAGACGGAAGAAGCCGTGGGCATCGTCCTCCAGAGGAGTGGCGGTGAGCAGCAGGACGTGCCGGCCGAGGGCGGCGATGGGCGCCACGGCCCGGTAGGGCTCGGTGCCCGGATGACCCCTGGGCCGCCGCAGATGGTGGGCCTCGTCGACCACCAGCAGGTCGATCCCCGCCGCCACGGCCTGCTCGGTGAGCCGGCGGCGGCGCGTCAGGGTCTCGAGCCCCACGATCGCCTTGCGGTGGACGTCGAAGGGATTGAAGTCCTCGCCATGATCCTTCACCACGTCGCTCAGGCGCTTGTCGTCGAGGAGGACGAAGACCTGGTGGTACTTGCGCCACAGCTCGCCCAGCCACTGCAGCACGAGCGTCTCGGGCGCCACCACCAGGGTGCGCCCGGCGCGGCCGGTGTGGAGGAGGCGGTTGAGGATCAGACAGGCCTCGACCGTCTTGCCCAGCCCCACCTCGTCCGCCAGCAGCCAGCGCACGGGATCGCTGTGGCAGGCCCGCTCGGCCACGTAGAGCTGGTGGGGGAAGAGCTGGATGCGGCCGCCGAGGAACGAGCCCAGGCCGCCGGCCTGACGGATGCGCTGGAGGCGCAGCCCGTCCAGGCGGTTGGCGAAGTCCTCGAAGCCGTCCACGTTGCCGCGGGCCAGGCGCTCCACGGGAGAGACCTCCGCCGGCAGCGGCCACAGCGCATCGAACGGCACCTCGCGGCCGTCCGCCAGCCGGCAGAGGCCCGCTTCGCAGGACTCGACGACCACGATCTCGCCCGTCCCCTCCAGCCGTGCCTTGCCACCCGGCTGGACGGCGAGCGGCACGAGCGCGTCCGTACCCGCGGCGAAGCTCAGGGTCTGGTTCGCATCCGGGAACTCGACGCGCAGGCTCCGCCCCTCGACCGCCACGATGCGCCCCGGCCCCAACTCGGCATGGAATCGATGGCTGACGCGATCTCCCGGCTGCCACATGCGAGGGGGATTGTATGCCTCGGGAAGAGAGAGCCGGGGGGACTTGGATGGAAGGGGATTGCGGACGGTATTGTAGAGTCCCCCCATGACCTCTCGCCGGCGGTCGCTGCGGCTGGTGGGCGACGGCGCGGCGGCCGTCGTCTCGCTCTGGGCCGCCTTCGTGGTCCGGTTGTACCTGGCCGTCCCCTGGACTCGCGGCCTGCTGCCCGGCGACCGCCTCCGGTTCCTCTCCCGGGAGTGGCTGGTGGTGCTGCTGGTGCAATTCGCCAGTCTGTACTTCTTCGGTTTCTACGATCCGCCCCGGCCGCGCAGCGGGTCCGAGCTCGTCCGCCGGCTGGCCGCGGCCGCGGCGTTCCAGGCCCTGGGGCTCGCGGCGTGGTGGTTCCTGGCCAACCGCGAGTTCCCGCGCTCGGTGCTGCTGCTGTTCGTGGCCTGCGACTTCTCCCTGCTGCTGCTCTGGCGGCTCCTCCTCGACCGCACGGAGCGGCAGCGGGAACGGCGGGTGGCCATCGCCGGCGGCGGCGCGGCGGCCCGCGAGCTCGCCTCGACGCTCGCCGCCGAGCCCTGGCACGGCCTGACGGTGGCGGGCTGGGTGGAGGTCCCCGGCGAGGCGCCCGGCGACGCGGAGCCGCCGGCCCTGGGACCCCGGCTGGGCACCACGGAGGACCTCCCGGCGCTGCTCGCCGCGGGGCGCATCGACGACATCCTGCTGGTGGGGAGCGACGACTCGTGGCAGACGCGGCTGATCGACGGTCTCGCCGGGACGCGGCCGGACCACACCAGCGTCCTCCTCCTTCCCGGCCCCTTCGAGAGCCTCATCGGCCGCATGCGCTATCGCTGGGTGCACGACCTTCCCCTGATCGAGGTGGTGCGGGAGACGGAGTGGCGGATCAACTGGCCTCTGAAGCGGCTGCTCGACCTCGCCGGCGGCGCCGTGCTGCTCCTCGTCGCGCTGCCGGTGATCGGCCTCTGCGCCTTGGCCGTGCGGCTGACCTCGCCGGGCGGCGTGCTCTACCGGCAGGTCCGCGTCGGCCGCGGCCAGAAGCCGTTCACGCTCTACAAGCTGCGCACCATGTGGCTGGACGCCGAGGGGGACTCCGGCGAGGTGCTGGCCCAGCCGGGCGATCCGCGGCTGACTTCGATCGGCGCCTTCCTGCGCCGCTTCCGGCTGGACGAGCTGCCGCAGATCTTCAACGTGCTCGCGGGCTCGATGAGCCTGGTGGGACCGCGGCCGGAGCGCCCCGGATTCGTCCAGCGCTATCTCAAAGAGGTGCCGGGTTACGCCGAGCGCTTCTCGCTCGCCCCCGGCCTCACCGGCCTCGCCCAGGTCAACGGCGACTACCACTCCAGCCCGCAGAACAAACTGCGCTACGACCTCGCCTACATGGCGAACTGGACCCTCTGGCTGGACCTCTCGATCCTGCTGCGCACGGTGAAGATCGTGCTGACCTCGCAGGGGGTATGAGCACCTCGCCCCCTCCCAGGACCCTCATCACTCCGGCTCTCTTCTCCCAGCCGCAGGAGGTATAGTTGAAGCCATGCCTTCCATCCGCCCACCCGCCGTCGCCGGCCAGTTCTATCCCGCCTCCCCGGGGGAGCTGCGCAGGGCGGTGGCGGAGTATCTGCGCGAGGCTCCGGCGCGCAACGGCGAGCCGGCGCCCAAGGCGGTCATCGCTCCCCATGCCGGCTACGTCTATTCGGGGCCGATCGCGGGCAGCGCGTTCCAAGCCATCGCCGGAGTGGCCGGCACGATCGAGCGGGTGATCCTCCTGGGGCCTTCCCACTTCGTCCCCGTTCGCGGCCTGGCCCTGCCCGGGCATGAGTCGTTCGCCACTCCCCTGGGGACGGTGAAGATTCAGCACGCGGGCGCCCAGGCCTCTCTCCGGCTGCCGCAGGTGCGGGTCGTCCCCGAAGCCCACACGCGGGAGCATTCGCTGGAGGTGGAGCTGCCGTTCCTCCAGGTGCTGCTCGGCGATTTCGAGCTCGTGCCGCTGGCCGTGGGCGATGCCGAGCCGGACGAGGTGGCCGAGGTGCTGGAGCGATTGTGGGGTGGTCCGGAGACCCTGATCGTCGTCAGCTCCGACCTCTCGCACTACCTCCCCTACGAAGCGGCGCGGCGGGCGGACCGGGAGACGGCGGACGCGATCCTCGGCCTGCGCGGTCCCCTCGATCCGCGCCAGGCCTGCGGCGCGATGCCTATCAACGGCCTGCTGCATGTGGCCCGGACGCACGGCCTCGCGCCGCAGCTCCTCGACCTGCGCAACTCGGCGGACACCGCCGGCGATCCCTCCCGAGTGGTGGGCTATGGAGCCTTCGCCTTCCATGAGCGTGGCTGAGCGGCTGGACAGCCCTTGGGACGTCGCCCGCGGCCGGGTGCTCCTGCGCATCGCGCGGGAGAGCCTGGCCGAGGCCCTGGGCCTGGGTGTCGCGGCCGACTACCGCGAGACGTGGCTCCAGGAGCCGGGCGCCTGCTTCGTCACCCTCACCCGCTGGGGGGAGCTGCGCGGCTGCGTGGGCTCCGTCCGCGCCTACCGCCCGCTGTTCGACGACGTCTGGCTGAACGCCCGGGCCGCGGCATTCCACGACACCCGCTTCCCGCCCGTGGACCGGGACGAGTTCCCGGAGATCGCCGTCGAGGTCTCCCTACTGTCCGCTCCTGAGCCCCTGCCGCCGTTCGCCCGCGAGGCGGAGGCCTTGGCCGCCCTGCGCCCCGGCGTCGACGGCCTCATCCTGGAAGCCGGCTCTCACCGCAGCACCTTCCTCCCCCAGGTCTGGGAGCAGCTCCCCGAGCCCAAAGACTTCCTCGCCCACCTCAAGCACAAGGCCGGCCTGCCCACGGATTTCTGGTCGCGCGACGTGCAGCTCCAGCGCTACACGGTGAGGAAGTGGGTGGAAGGGGAGTAGACGCCTCGCCGTCGTTTCCCTCCGCACCCGGTTCTTCCCTTGCGTACCCACAATGCGTTATCTTTGACGCCACCGGGAAGACTCCCTATACTCGGACCATGACCGAGCCCACGAGGAGAGCACTGCACCGCGAGGGCGGCTCCGGGGCTGGCAAGAGCCGGCCGGAGGAGGAGACCGGCTCCGACACGAGCCTGCTCCTGCGCTGGGTCAACAGTCCGGACGGCCGCAGGGAGCTGCTGGAGCTGCCGCTCACCCGGGAGGACTACCTCAACCCGCAGGTGGGAGACAAATGGGTGCAGGGGATTCCCCACAGCAGCATGGTCGTGGACGTGGCGTGCCGGCTCTGGAGCTGGTTTCCCCGGCCGGAGTTTCTGGTCGTCTTCGACGTCCAGCACCTCCTCGGCCGGGGCCTGCCCAAACCGAGCCCGGACGTCTCCGTCATCCGCGGCGCTCCCAAGTCGGCCTGGGGCAAGGGCAGCTTCGACGTGGTCAAGCAAGGTGTGGTGCCGTGCCTGATCGTCGAGGTGCTCTCGCCGATGTCCCGCCGCATTCGGGAGGTCGACGAGAACGACAAAGTGCAGATCTATCAACAGGCCGGGGTCCCCGAGTACCTGCTGCTGGACCTGCCGCGCGATCCTGCGGGGCGGCTCGGGCTCATCGGCTATCGGCTGGACTCTGCCGGCATCTACCAGCGGATCGTGCCCGACGAGCAGGGCCGTCTGCTGTGCCAGGCGACCGGACTGTGGTTCTCCATCTCGCCGGAAGGGGACCGGCTGGTGATCCGCGACGTCGCTACCGGGACTCTGCTGCCCTCCGTCGAGGAGGGAGCGGAAGACCGGAGGCGTGCTATCGCCGAAGCCGCCCGCGAGGCCGAGGCCCGCCAGGCCGCCGAAGAGAAAGCGGCCGCTGCCGAAGAGAAAGCGGCCACCGCAGAGACCGAGCTCGCCCGCCTGCGCGCCGAAATCGAGCGCCTGCGCAGCGGCGGATGAGGTGGACCGCCTGTCAATAAATCCGTGCGGGCAGTCCGGCGGAGCCTGATCCGCGGAGGCGCCCGAACAGGGATTGTTCCTCCGCGCCCCTCCTCCCGCCCTGGAGGGGCTATCTTTGCTCAGCCTGGGGTGGCGCCACCCTCTTACATACATTTCACCATGCTGTCCCGAAGGGGCAAAGGCCTGTAGCCTGGGGATGGCGCTTTTTGCCAGCCCCAGGTAGCCGTGGTCCCAAAAACCTTTCAAGCCCCGAAGGCGCGGCGGCAATTCGCTTCAAACGATGAACTGCCACTGCCCTTCGTGGCTTGAAAAACCTTTCCTAACCTTCATGGGAGAGGGCCATGCTTCTTCGTGATGAGTTTTCTATCGCAGTCCGTCCTGATCTGGTCTCTTCCTACACGGAGGTCTTCTACGCTGCGCTCTCGCCGGAAGGAAGTCGCAATCCCACCGTCCTGATCTGGTCTCTTCCTACAAATACAATCTGAAGCCGGCCGCCACGGAGCAGACCCGTATCCACCGTCGCAATCCCACCGTCCTGATCTGGTCTCTTCCTACGGCCTGAACAGCCAGGTCTCCTCGGTCGACCAAATCGTAGAGTCGCAATCCCACCGTCCTGATCTGGTCTCTTCCTACCACTCTTCGTAATCCACCCAAACCGTCCAACCATCTGCCGACAGTCGCAATCCCACCGTCCTGATCTGGTCTCTTCCTACAATTCCTAGCGAGGCGCATGTCGAGAGGCTGAGGAGCGGC
>DATARR010000014.1:0-63611 GCA_036264085.1 Thermoanaerobaculia bacterium
GACGCTCTCCGAGAGCGGACCTCCCCTGCGCCGTGCCTTCGACACATTGGAGGAGGAAATCGCCAAGTATTGTGAAAGAGAAAAACTTGCCGCTTGAACTTGACTCAAAGACACAACAAATTACGAACCAAGGACTCTAGCTTCGTCCATCGACCGGGTCAATGCGGGTCGACCGGCGCCTTAACGTACCGCTGCAGCTCGTCGAGCCGCCCCACGGCTTCCTGGTGCAGGCGGTCCATCTTCTCGTGTAGATGTGCGACCTCCAGCTCGGCCTTGAGGTTGACCTCGTATTCGATGTCGCCCCGAATATGGTCCTTCGACGCTTGGCGATTCTGACTGAGGAGGACGAAGACCGAGAGGATGATCGCTTCGAGCGAGACCACCATGGTGAGCAGCCCGAAAGGGAATGGATCGAACATCGGCGGCTTCCAGCCCGGCAGCCAATTCACGTTGAGCAGGATCCAGACGGCGAAGATGACGATGTGCATCATGAGGAACGGGATGCTGCCCGAGAACTCGGCGATCCAGTCCGCCACCTTCTCGATCTGGGTGCGGCGGTCCTCGACCTCGGCGTTGACGTTGCGCGACGCGGTGTGGCGCAGCAGCTCGACGGTGCGGCGCAGGCGGTGGCCCATGGCGGCGATGACGTCCAGGCCCGCCTCGGGATGAATGCGGAAGAGGTGATCGAGGTCGTCGCGGTCCACGGCCAGCGCTTCGAGGTCTTCGATCACCAGGACCGAGGCGGTGCGCGTGCCGGCGTCGAGGAAGGAGACCTCGCCGAACACCTCGCCCGGCCCCGGCGTTTCGAGCACGATGCGCTCGCCGGTGTCGTCCTTGAAGAAGACCTCGACGGACCCCTTGCGGATGACGAACATCGTGCCGCCCGGGTCGTTCACCTGGAAGACGAGCTGGCCGGCCGGGATGCGCACGTCGTCGAGCTGGCGGGCGAGGACCTCCCGCTCGTCGTCGTCGAGGTACTGGAAGAACGGTACGCCGGCGAGCAGCGCCGCATCGGTCGGCATCGGGAGTCTCCTGTTCGGTTGCGGCCCCGAGAGGCCAGCGGGACTCTAGCCCGATTCGGCGCGGGAACGGAAGACGAGAAGGAGCCCGGCGGACGGCCGGGCTCCTGGAGGCTGGAAGTTAGAAAGTCAGCGGGCTACTGCGGCGGCCGTTGCCGGTGGTGGTTTCCCTGGCCCTGCCCCGGGTTTCCTTGCTGTTGCTGCTGGCGCTGCCCGCGGGCCTGCTGGCGGGCCTGTTGCTGTTGTTGCCACTGAGCCTGCCGCTCGGCCCGGGCCTGCTGCTGTTGCCCGCGGGCCTGCTGCTGCTGAGCCTGGTCCTGCTGACGCTGCCAGCGCTGCTGCTGGCGAGCCTGTTGCTGCTGCTGCCACTCGGCCTGCCGCTGGGCTCGGTCCTGTTGCTGTTGGCCGCGGGCCTGCTGCTGAGCCTGGTCCTGCTGACGCTGCCAGCGCTGCTGCTGGCGGGCCTGCTGTTGCTGCTGCCACTGGGCTTGGCGCTGGGCGCGTGCCTGTTGCTGCTGTCCGCGGGCCTGCTGCTGCGACTGGTCCTGCTGGCGCTGCCAGCGCTGCTGCTGCCGGCTCTGCTGTTGCTGCTGCCACTGGGCTTGGCGTTGGACCTTGTCGAGGCGCTGGCCGCCCTGCTGCTGCGCCCGGTTCTGCTGATTCTGAAGGCGCTGCTGCTGGCGGGTCTGCTGTTGCTGTTGCCACTGGGCCTGGCGTTGGACCTTGTCGAGGCGCTGGCCGCCCTGCTGCTGAGCGCGATTATTCTGCTGGTTCTGAAGGCGTTGCTGCTGGCGGGTCTGCTGTTGCTGCTGCCATTGGGCCTGGCGCTGGACCTTGTCCAGACGCTGGCCGCCCTGCTGCTGAGCCCAGTTCTGCTGGTTCTGAATGCGCTGCTGCTGCCGGCCCTGCTGTTGCTGCTGACCGACCAGGGCCTGGCGCTGGGCACGGTCCTGCTGCTGCTGCCAGCGGCCCTGCTGGTGGATCTTCTGCTGCTGTTGCCACTGGGCTGCGGCCACTCCGGCCAGCACCGCTCGGCTCGCGATGGGGCGGGCGGACGGCGGGTCGACTCGTACCTTGTCTACCTGAGGCCGGAACATGGCGACCCGGTCCTGCGCAAACCGCGCCCCCTGGTGCCGGTCGTTCCACCCCATGTCGGCGACCTGATAGCGCTGCACCGGCCGTCCGGTCCACTGCTGGACGCTGTCGACGGGGAAACCCGCATTGAAGACCTGGTCGTTGTAGCTCTGATAACGGGTCCAGCTCCGGGTCGAGCGATAGATCTGGTCACACTGCCAGCTCGGGGCCGCGTAGTCGTAGACACGCGTATCCAGGAAGCGATTTTCCGGGACGAAGACGAAGTCCTCCGGCGCGAGGTCGACGTTCAGAGTGACGCCGGGGCTGTAGCCGACGTCGGGCGGCAGGGGAGCCCAGCCAACGTAGTCGTTATTGGCGTGCCAGTCGACCCAGGCCGGAGCCCACCGGTCGCCGGGCACCCACTCCCAGCCATAGTCAGGGTCGTCGTACCAGCGGCCATAGTGATAGGTCGCCCAGCCGAAGGGCTCGTCCGACACCCAGGTCCAGCCAAGGTCGGTCCACACCCAGTGCCCGTACTCATAGGGGCGCCAGGAGCGGGCCACGACGCGCGGCGTCCAGACCCAGCCGTACCGCGGGCGCTGGATCCAATGCCCGTAAGAGGCGAGGTCGTCGTAGAAGAAGCCGACGTCCACCCGTGCACGGCCGGAGGAACCGATGTGGATCCCGGCCGAGATCGAGGTCGCGGCGGAGCCCATCGCCGGCAGGGTGCCCAGGAGGACCGCCGCGAGAAGCGTGATGCGTATCGTAGTTTTCATAGGTCACCTCGTTGCGTTCTGCGGTGCCGGAGTTAATAGTTGTCGTCGAATCCGAGATCGGGCACCGCGGCGACTGCTCTCGCACTACTAATGGGCAAGAACCATGCCGGGCCTCTTTCCGAGGGGGAATAAGTGGGAGGGACCGGTGGGGAGGACGGGGGCGCGGCCCTGAGGGGACGGCGCTCCCGGGAGCCTGTGCTAGCATCCCGTCCGGTGAGAGCGACCGTCTTTCGCAGAGCCCCCGCATGAAGGTCGCCGTCGTCGGCGGCGGGCCGGCGGGCCTGTACTTCGCCCTCCTGCTCAAGAAAGCAGACCCGGCTCACCAGGTCACCGTCCTCGAGCGCAACCCCCAGGGTGCCACGTTCGGCTGGGGCGTCGTGTTCTCCGACCAGACGCTGGGCAATTTCCAGGCCGCCGATCCCGAGACGTTCCGGGAGATTTCCGCCAGCTTCGCCCGCTGGGACGACATCGACGTCCATTTCAAGGGGCGGACGATCACCTCCGGCGGCCATGGCTTCGCCGGGCTCGCCCGCGCCAAGCTGCTGGAGATCCTCCAGCGCCGCGCCGCCGGGCTGGGCGTCGACCTGCGCTTCGGCGTCGAAGTGCGCGACGACTCCGACCTGCCGGCCCTGGGGCTCGGGGACGCCGACCTGATCGTCGGGGCCGATGGGGTGAACAGCGCCATCCGCCGCCGGCACGCCGACGTCTTCCACCCCGACCTCGTCGCCGGCAAGGCGCGGTACGTCTGGCTGGGCACCACCCGGCTCTTCGACGCGTTCACTTTTATCTTCGTCGAGAACCGGCACGGGATCTTCCAGGCCCACGCCTACCGCTTCAGCGACCGGCTCTCCGCCTTCATCGTCGAGTGCGACGAGCTGTCGTGGCGCAACGCCGGCTTCGACCGCCTGGACGTCGACGCCACGATCGCCGCCTGCGAAGAGATGTTCGGCCCCTGGCTCGCCGGCCACCGGCTGGCGGCCAACGTCCCGCCCCACCAGCGCGCGGCGCCCTGGCAGCAGTTCGTCCGCGTGCACTGCGCCCCCTGGTGGCACGATAATATCGTGCTGATCGGCGACGCGGCCCACACCGCCCACTTCTCGATCGGCTCCGGCACCAAGCTCGCCATGGAGGACGCCATCGCCCTGGCCAGGATCGTCCAGCAGCAGCCGGACCTGCGCACGGCGCTCCCGGCCTACGAGGAGGAGCGGCGCACCGAGGCGCTGCGGCTGCAGAACGCGGCCCGCAACTCGATGGAGTGGTTCGAGAACGTCCGCCGCTACGCCCGGCTCGACCCGGAGCAGCTCGCCTACAGCCTGCTCACCCGCAGCCAGCGGGTGAGCCACGAGAACCTCCGCCTGCGCGACCGCGCCTATCTGGAAGGAGTCGAGCGCTGGTTCGCCGGCCGTGAGGAGCCGCCGCCTCCGCCACCCCCGATGTTCACGCCCTTCACCCTGCGCGGGATGACGGTGGAGAACCGGGTCGTCGTCTCGCCCATGGACATGTACAGCGCCGAGGACGGGACTCCCAACGATTTCCATCTCGTCCACCTCGGCGCCCGCGCCCTCGGCGGCGCCGGGCTCCTGATCACCGAGATGACCTGCGTCTCTCCCGAAGGGCGCATCAGCCCCGGGTGTACGGGCATGTACCGCCCCGAGCACGCCGCGGCCTGGCGCCGGATCACCCACTTCGTCCATGAGCGGAGCCGCGCGAAGATCTGTCTTCAGCTCGGGCACTCGGGGGCCAAGGGCTCCACCCGCCGGATGTGGGAGGGGATGGACGAGCCGCTCCCGGAGGGCAACTGGCCGGTGATGGCCGCCTCGGCCGTGCCCTTCAAGCTCGGCCTGCAGGTGCCCCGCGAGATGACCCGTGCGGACATGGACCAGGTGCGCGACGAGTTCGTGCGCGCCGTGCGCATGGCGATCGAAGCCGGGTTCGACATGCTGGAGCTCCACTGCGCGCACGGCTATCTCCTCTCGGGCTTCATCACGCCGCTCTCGAACCGGCGCACCGACGAGTACGGCGGCGCGCTCGAAAACCGGCTGCGCTTCCCCCTCGAGGTCTTCCGCGCTCTGCGGGAGGTCTGGCCCCGGGAGCGTCCGGCGTCCGTCCGCATCTCGGCCACGGACTGGGTCGCGGGCGGCGTCGACGGTCCCGAAGCCGTCGAGATCGCCCGCGCCTTCCACCTCGCCGGGGCCGACATCATCCACGTTTCGGCGGGGCAGACGTCGGCCGACGCCCGGCCCGTCTACGGGCGGATGTTCCAGACGCCGCTCTCCGACCGCATCCGCAACGAGACCGGCATTCCGACGATCGCCGTCGGCAACATCACCGAGCCCGACCAGGTCAACTCGATCATCGCCGCCGGCCGCGCCGATCTCTGCGCCCTGGCCCGGCCCCATCTCGCCGATCCCGCCTGGACGCTGCGCGCCGCGGCCCAACTCGGCTACACCCGGCAGCCCTGGCCCGTGCAATATCTCAGCGGCAAGGAGCAGCTCGAGAGGAACCTCGCCCGCCAGCGGCAGGCCGAGCTGCTGGGGACGAGCACGATATGAGGAGCTTCCCTTGAACCACCGCATCCTCCTCGCCGACCTGCACCCTCGCCACTTCGGCTGGAGCGTCGCCGACCGCGTCGCCACCGTCACGCTCGACCGGCCGGAGCGCAAGAACCCGCTCACCTTCGACTCCTACCGCGAGCTGGCCGACACCTTCCACCGCCTCCGCCACGTCGAGGAGGTCAAGGCCGTGGTCCTCACCGGCGCCGGCGAGAACTTCTGCTCGGGCGGCGACGTGCACGAGATCATCGGTCCGCTGGTCGCGATGCGCGAGGAGAAGCGGATGGACCGCCTCCTCGAGTTCACCCGTCTCACCGGCGACCTGGTGAAGACGATGCGCGCCTGCCCGCAGCCGATCGTCGCGGCCGTCGACGGCATCTGTGCCGGCGCGGGCGCGATCCTCGCCATGGCCTCGGACCTGCGGCTCGGCACGCCGCGCAGCCGCGTGGCCTTCCTCTTCGCCCGTGTGGGTCTCTCCGGCGCCGACATGGGAGCCTGCGCCATCCTGCCGCGGCTCGTCGGCCAGGGGCGCGCCTCCGAGCTGCTCTACACCGGCCGTTTCCTGGCGGCCGCCGAGGCCGAGCGCTGGGGTTTCTACAACCGGCTCGTCGCTCCCGAGAGCCTCCTCGCCGAAGCGGGGGAGCTCGCCCGGTCGATCGCTCACGGTCCCACTTTCGCCCACGCCATGACCAAGCGACAGCTTCATCAGGAATGGGACATGGGAATCGATCAGGCCATCGAGGCCGAGGCGCAGGCGCAGGCGATCTGCATGCAGACCGAGGACTTCGCCCGCGCCTTCCGCGCCTTCGCGGCGAGGGAGAAGCCGGTCTTCGAAGGCGATTGAGGGCGATTGAGGGCGACTGAATGCCGGACGCGACCTTCCTCTCCTGGCCCTTCTTCGCCGACTCCCATCGGGCGCTCGCCCGCGACCTCGACGACTGGTGCCGGCGGGAGATCGCGCCGCTCGCCGGGCAGGAGGATCAGGACCTCGACGGCGCCTGCCGGGAGCTCGTCCGCCGGCTGGGGGAGGGGGGCTGGCTGCGCCGGGCCGTGTCCCTCTCCGGGGAGGGCGCGGAGCGCCTCGACGTGCGCACCCTCTGCCTGATCCGCGAGACCCTGGCCCGCCACTCCGGCCTTGCGGACTTCGCCTTTGCCCTCCAGGGGCTCGGCTCCGGCCCGCTCTCCCTGTTCGGCTCCGAGGAGCAGCGGCGAGCCTGGCTCCCCCGGGTCGCCGCCGGCGAGGCGATCCCCGCCTTCGCCCTCTCCGAAGCCGAGGCGGGCTCGGACGCCGGCGCCATGCGCTCCACCGCCCGCCGGGAAGGCGAAGGCTGGGTGCTCGACGGCGCCAAGACTTGGATCTCGAACGCCGGCCTCGCCGACTTCTATGTCGTTTTCTGCCGCGTGCCCGAGCTTGGCGAGCGAGCCTTCGGCGCCTTTCTCGTAGAAGCGGACAACCCAGGGCTGAGGCTCACCGAGCGGATCGACGTGCTGGCGCCCCATCCTCTCGGAACCCTTGTGTTCGAGGAGTGCCGCGTGCCAGCCGGGGCCTTGGTGGGGGAGGCCGACAAGGGGCTCAAGGTGGCGCTGGCGACGCTCGACGTCTTCCGTCCCACCGTCGGCGCCGCGGCCCTGGGGTTCGCGCGCCGCGCCCTCGACGAGGCGCTCGGCCACGCGCTACGGCGCACGGCCTTTGGCAAGCCTCTCGCAGAGCACCAGCTCACTCAGGGCAGGCTCGCGGACATGGCCTGCGAGATCGACGCCTCCGCCCTGCTGGTCTACCGCGCCGCCTGGACGCGCGACGCCGGAGCCGAGCGCATCACCCGCGAAGCGGCCATGGCCAAGCTCTTCGCCACCGAGGCGGCGCAGCGGGTGGTCGACGCCGCCGTCCAGCTCCTCGGCGGCCGTGGCGTCGTCGCCGGCTCGCCCGTCGAACGGCTCTACCGGGAGGTCCGCGCCCTGCGCATCTATGAAGGGACCAGCGAGATCCAGCGGCTCGTCATCGCCGGCCAGATGCTTGCGAAGGAGGGATGACTCATGCCTGAGATGCCTGAGATGCCTGAGGTTGCCGAGATCGTTCAGAGCGCCCACCTGGACACCTTCTGCCGCGATCACCTTCCACCTCCCGAGCTGTGGCCGGACCTCGACTTCTCGCGCCTGCCTGCGCTCGCCGCCTATCCGTCGCGGCTGAACGCGGCCACGGAGCTGCTCGACAAGGCCGTGGCGGCGGGCTGGGGAGAGCGCACGGCCCTCCACTTCCCCGGCGGCCGGTGGTCCTACGCCCGACTGCTGGCGACCGCCAACCGCATCGCCCACGTGCTGGTGGAGGACCTTGGCGTGATTCCCGGCAACCGGGTCCTGCTGCGCGGGCCGAACACCCCCATGCTGGCCGCCTGCTGGTTCGCCGTGCTCAAGGCGGGCGGCGTCGTGGTTTGCACCATGCCGCTGCTGCGGGTGCGCGAGCTGACCCACATCGCCGGCCAGGCGCAGATCCGCCTCGCCTTGACCGATGCGCGGGTGGCGGCCGACTGCGAGCAGGCCATGGCCACCACCGGCCACGTGATCCATTATCAAAGCGACCGGCCCGGCGCGCTCGAAGCGCTGATGGCGGACAAGCCCGCGGCATTCCCTGACTGCGACACGGCGGCCGACGACACGGCCCTCATCGCCTTCACCTCGGGCACCACCGGGCAGGGCAAGGGGACGATGCACTTCCATCGCGACGTGCTGGCGGCCTGCGACTGCTTCCCGCCCCACGTGCTCAAGCCCGCGGCGGACGACGTCTTCTGCGGCTCGCCGCCGCTCGCCTTCACCTTCGGGCTCGGCGGCCTGCTGCTGTTCCCTCTGCGCGCCGGCGCCTCCGCCCTGCTGCTGGAGCAGGCCTCGCCGCCCCAGCTCCTCCAGGGCATCCAGGACCATCGCGCAACCATCTGCTTCACCGCTCCCACCGCCTACCGCGCCATGGCGGGCCTGTCCCGGAATTTCGACCTCTCCAGCCTCAGGAAGTGCGTCTCGGCTGGCGAGACCCTGCCCAAGCCCACCTTCGAGGCCTGGCAGCAGGCCACCGGACTCAAGATCATCGACGGCATCGGCTCGACCGAGATGCTCCACATCTTCATCAGCGCCGCGGGCGACGAGATCCGGCCGGGCTCGACGGGCCGGGTCGTCCCCGGCTACGCGGCCCGGGTGGTGGACGAGCGGCTCCGGGAGGTCCCCCCCGGCACCCTCGGCCGTCTGGCGGTGAAAGGCCCCACCGGCTGCCGTTACCTCTCCAACCTCGAGCGGCAGCGGGCCTACGTTCAGAACGGCTGGAACCTGACCGGCGACTCCTACGTCATGGACGCGGACGGCTATTTCTGGTACCAGGCGCGCACCGACGACATGATCATCTCGGCGGGGAACAACATCTCCGGCCCCGAGGTCGAGGCCGTGCTGCTCGATCATCCGAAGGTGAGCGAGTGCGGCGTCGTGGGAGTGCCCGACGAGGAGCGCGGCCAGATCGTCAAGGCCTTCGTGGTGCTGCGCTCAGGGTTCGCGGCAGGCCCGGAGCTGGTCAAGGAGCTGCAGGACTTCGTCAAGCGGGAGATCGCACCCTACAAGTACCCGCGGGCGATCGACTTCGTCGACGCCCTGCCGCGCACCGCGACGGGCAAGCTCCAGCGTTTCCGCCTGCGGGAGCAGAGGCGATGAGCGAGATCCTCCAACCCGCGGGCTGGGCTCTGCCGAAAGGTTATGCCAACGGCATCGCCGCCCGGGGCCGGCTCGTCTTCACCGCCGGCCAGATCGGCTGGAACCCCGGGACCGGTCAATTCGAGACTGATGATTTCGCCGCTCAGACGGCGCAGGCGTTGAAGAACGTCGCCGCCGTCCTCCGCGAAGCCGGAGCCGCGCCGCGCCACCTCGTGCGCCTGACGTGGTACGTCACCGACAAAGCCGCCTACCTCGATGCCCAGCGTGAGATCGGCCACGCCTATCGCGAGGTGATGGGAAGGCATTTCCCCGCGATGTCGGTGGTGGTGGTGGCCGGGCTGCTGGAGGAGCGGGCGAAAGTGGAGATCGAGGCCACGGCGGTGGTGGAGTGAGAAAAAGCGCCGTCCGGCCGTCTACTGGGAGGAGGAGGGACTATGCCTGAGACCAACGTCCGTGAGCTTCGCCTGGGGCTCGTCTGCTATGGCGGAGTGTCGCTCGCCATCTACATGCACGGCATGACCAAGGAGCTGCAGAAGCTGGTCGTCGCCTCGCGCGCCCTGGAGGACGATCCGGAGACCAATCCCTTTCCTCCCGCGAGCTCCGAGCACGCCTATTGGCAGGTGCTGAAGACCGCCCAGGAGCGCTCCAAGGACCATGCGTTGACGCGTGTGGTGATCGACGTCGTGGCCGGCACCTCGGCCGGCGGCATCAACGGCATCATCCTCTGCAAGGCGCTGGCGCACAACCTCTCGCAGGACGCGCTGCGCGACCTCTGGTTCGAGAGAGGGGACATCGAGCAGCTCCTGGGCGGCTCGCGCTTCAAGGAGGTGTTCACGGCCGGTCACTTCCTGCTCGACCTGTTCCGCAACAAGGCCGAGCCGCCGCTCAAGGGGCAGGCCATGCTGGGCTGGCTGTACGACGCGCTGAAGGCCATGGACGGCACCTCGTCGGGCTATCGACCGAAGACGAGCCGGGGGTCGCTGATGCCCGACGGCCATCCCCTGCAACTGTTCGTGACCACCACGGACTACTACGGCTACCGCCAGTACATGACGATCGACGATCCACCGACCGTCACCGAGCGGCGCAACCGGCACGTCTTCAATTTCAATTACGATCGGACGGAGGGGACCGATCAGTTCGATCCGAGCCACAACGGCGCCCTCGCGCTCGCCTGCCGCGCCACGTCCTCGTTCCCCGGCGCCTTTCCGCCCGTCCACCTCGACGACGCTCGGGACCTCCATCTCCCCGCGGGCTTCCAGCACGAGTTCTTCAGCGCCTATGAGCAGTCGGGCGCTGATGCCAGCAAAACCTATTTCATCGACGGCGGCGTGCTCAACAACTACCCCTTCCGGCCGGCGATCAATGCCATCGTCAAGCTGCGCGCGGAGTCCGAGGTGAGCCGCTATCTCCTCTACCTCCAGCCGGACCCCGGCAGCGAGCAGCAGAATCCCACGGGCGAGCCGCCCAATTTCTTCGGCTCCATCTGGGCGGGCCTGTCGAGCGTGGCCGCGTCGCAACCGATCCTGGAGGAGCTGGTCGCGGCCCGCAGCTTCAACGAGCGGGTGCGGCGCATCGACGAGCTCGTCGCCAGCACTCAGGAGGACGTCGCAGGCATCCTGAAAGAAGGGCTGACCCGGGACCTGGGCGACAAGCTGGCGGCGGCGGAGTCCGCCCAGCTCGCCCGGGAGCGCGACCGCCTGGACGCCGAGGCGGAGAGGCGCGGCGACTATCTCTACGACCCCTATCTGCAGATTCGCGCCCACTCCATCGTCGAGCAGTTCGCCTTCGGCATCTGCCAGGTCTGCAACTACAAGGAGGAGGAGAGCAACCTCGCCTTCCTGATCCGCCTGGTCGTCGATTGCTGGGCGCAAAGCCGGAGGCTGATCGGCGCGGACGTGGACCGCGACAAGAGAAGCAAGCTGCTCAACCAGTTCGACCTCGGCTACACCCGCCGGCGCTTCGCCTTCGTCCTCCAACGCATCAACCATTTCTATGCTGAAAAGGATGCGCCTTCGCGCCGCGACCTCGACCGCGCCAAGATCGCTCTCTATAACCGCATCGACGCTTTGCGGGCGCTGAGCGAGAATTCCAGCGGCGACCTGCGGGGCACCCTGGCTCCCGCGCTGATCGCGCGGTTCCCTCCCACACTCGGCGACGAGGTCGCCAAGGGTCTTGATTTGCAGGCGTTCGCCAGGCGCTTCGTCGACCAGCACGGCGACGAGATGGATGGCCTGGTCGACCGGCTGAGCGGTTTCCTCCGCGACCAGAAGAACCTGATCCATCACGGGCTGTACGAGGACTTCCGCGACATCACGGCCCAATGGACGCCGGCGCAGCGCGAGGAGGTGATGCTGCGCTACCTGGGCTTCCCTTTCTGGGATGCCATGATCTATCCCGCCATCCGCCTCTCCGAGGCCGGCGAGTTGCGCCCCCTGGAGATCGTACGCATGAGCCCGAACGACTCGACCCGTCTGGGGTCGAGCACTGCGCACGACAAGCTCAAGGGCGTCGCGGTGGCCCACTTCGGCGCGTTCCTCCACCGCGACTGGCGCGAGAACGACTACCTCTGGGGACGGCTCGACGCCGCCGAGCGGCTGGTGGGTCTGGTGCTCCGGGCCGAGGGCGGCCAGGCCGGGGACTGGGACGTCAAGCCGGTGCTCGCCGCGGTCCTCGCCGAGGAGGAGAAGGCGTTGACCTCGGTCAAGCCGCTGGTGGCCGAGCTCCAAAAGAAGGTCGCAGCCCTGCCGGGCGCTCCACCAGCGGCCGGGAAGTAGGAGGCTCGGGCTGGTATATCGAGAACCAGGTCCTGCATCGCGGTTGCGGGACCTGGGAATTTCGCGTTACGATCTCCGAGAAAACCGCAACCCTCGTGCCGACGGCTACCGGCACACGTTACCTCGGAGCCCCAACCATGAAGGATACCTATTCGAAGCTCGACTATCACCTCGTCTGGAGCACCAAGAACCGGACTCCGTTGATCACGAAGCCCTTCCGTGACTCGCTTTATGGGTACATCGGTGGCATCCTGCGCGGGAACGGGGGCGTGCTCTTGGCGGCCGGCGGCATGCCAGACCATATTCATCTTCTGGCGGGATGGCGGACGAGCATCTCGGTCGCCAAGATGCTGCAACTGATTAAGACGAACACATCGAAGTGGATGAACGAGCGGCCCGATGCCCCGGTTGGTGGCTTCGCCTGGCAGCCGGGCTATGGGGCCTTCTCGGTGAGCGCCTCGAAGATTGCGGAGGTGCGGGCGTACATCCTCAATCAGGAGGAGCACCATCGGAAGATGGCGTTCCGCGAGGAGATCACGGGATTGCTGAGGCGGCACGGTATCGATTATGACGCTCGCGATTTTGAGGATGATTGATCCTGTCGTTCCTGTCGCCCCTGGCGGGGCTCACACGAGGTTGGGTGCGTCCATTTTCTGACGGCCCGGGCTAATGCCGGCCGCCCCTGCGGGGCTGGTGTATTGAGGAGCGGCCCTACATCGCGGTACTGGGGTGACGGCCCGATGAACAGACGTTGCCATGAATGGCGCCCATCTGCCGGGTCGCACCTGACGGACGCAGAACACAGCCTTTCTGAGCGCCCATGGGGGACGAGCATAATCAACCTGCGGCAGCATCGGCCATGGCAAATTCGGCATAAACCCAGCCCCGCAGGGGCAGCCGGCATTAGCCCGGGCCGTCAGGCCCGGGCAACCGAAGCCGTCCCCGAATCAAGCCCCGTAGGGGCGGCAGGCTCTACGCCAGCCATTCGGGGTGCTTCACCGTCGAGTCGAAATGGCCGGAAGCCCGGCGGACCGCCGGGCTCCGGATTGAGGCTGTGAAGCGGATTACTGCTGCGGAGGCTTCTTGTCGTTCTGGGGCGGTTTGCCCGGGTTGCGGTGGCCGTTGCCCTGGCCTCTCGGCGGCTGGGCTTCCTGCCGCTGAGCCTGGCGCTGCTGGCCTCTCTGTTGCTGGGCCTGCTGGCGTTGAGCCCGCTGCTGCTGGCCCTGCTGCTGGGCCGCCGCCTGGCGTTGGGCCCGTTGCTGTTGCTGGGCTTCCTGGCGCTGAGCCCTCTGCTGCCGTTGCTGCTGACCCTGCTGCTGGGCTGCCGGCTGGCGTTGGGCTCGCCGCTGCTGCTGAGCTTCCTGCCGCTGGGCTTGCTGCTGCTGACCCTGCTGCTGGGCCGCCGCCTGACGTTGGGCCCGCTGCTGCTGCTGGGCGATCTGTCGCTGGGCCCTCTGCTGCTGTTGCTGGCCCTGCTGCTGGGCCAACTGCTGGCGCTCCGCCCGCTGCTGCTGGCGCGTCGTCGCCGCCGGCGGCACCTGACCCGCGGCGGCGCGGTTGGCATGATGGGCTGCGACGATGGCCGCGGCGGCCGCTCCGGCGATCACGGCGCGCTTGGCGATCGGGCGGCTGGGCGGCGGCGCCACCTGCGCCCTCTCCACCTGGGGCCGGAAGATGGCGACCCGGTTCTGCGCGATCCGCGCCCCCTGGTGCCGCTCATTCGCCCCCAAGTCGGCGATCTGGTAACGCGGCACCGGGCGTCCGATCACCCGCTGGAGGCGATCGACGGGCACGCCCTGATTGAAGATCTGGTTGTTGACGACGTTGTAGCGGGTGATGTTGCGGGTGGCGGGGAAGATCCGCCCGTAGTCGGTGCGTGGAACGAAATAGTCCCGGACGCGCGGTGCCAGGAACTGGCGCTCGGGCACGAAGACGTAGGCGTCGGGCGCGAGCGAGACCTGCAGGTCGACCCCCGGCCGGTAATCGACCGACGGCGGCAGGGGAGCCCAGCCGACGTAGTCGTCCCCCTCCTGCCAGGAGACCCAGGCCGGAGCCCACTCGTTGCCGGGGATCCACTCCCAGCCGTAGTCGGGATCGTCGTACCAGCGGCCATAGTGATAGGTCGCCCAGCCGTAAGGCTCGTCCGAGATCCAGGTCCAGCCCTCGTCGGTCCAGGCCCAGTGCCCGGCCGCATAGGGGCGCCAGGTGGACGCCACGGCGCGCGGCCGCCAGGCCCAGCCGTAGCTTGGACGCTCGACCCAGTTCCCGTAGGGGGCGAGGTCGTCATAGAAGAACCCGAGGTCCACCGTGGCGCGGCCCGACGGCCCGATGTGGATGCCCGCCGAGACCGAGGTCGAGGCGGAGCCCGTCCCGGCGAGGGCGCCCAGGAGGACCAGCGAGAGGAGCAGGATGCGTGTTGTTTCATAGGATTTACCTCGTAGCTCGCCTCCGGTGCCGGAGGGTGGGATAGTGCTGCGGTTGGCACCGGGTACGGCTTCCTCCCGGGATATCGAGCAAGAGCCGTGCCGGCGCTTCGGGACCCGATCCCGGGACACCGGTTCCCAGGCCCCTTTTCCGCGTTGGCATGCCTGTTGAAATCCCCAACGCGCATGTCATGGACGAATCTTCTACTGGGCCGCCGGCTGGCGACGAAGGAGCACACGGAGCGCAAGCTCGGCGTCTGGGCGGGAGTGCCCGCGCTGGGCCTCGACGGGCTGGCGTCCTCGGCCTACGGTCCAGGACATCAGGGACGAGCACGGACAACCACGGACAACAAGGACAGCACGGACGAGGAAGGGTCTTTCGTGTCTGTCCGTGTCTGTCCGTGGTTGTCCGTGATGTCCGTGCTCGTCCTGCGGCACAGGCTCCTGGGCTGCCCCGCTATGCTGCCATGCGATATACTGGCTGGAGGGTTTGCTGTACCACCGGCACGCGGGCCACTTCAGACATCCCGCAGGAGGATCGCCACATGAACAGGACGCGTTTCACTCTCTGCCTTCTCAGTGCCGCCTGGCTCGGCGGGATCGGTGCCCGCGGGGTCGCGGCGCAGCCGGCCCCGCTCGGTCCCGAGGTCCGGGTGGACACCCTCGCGGGGGATCAGTTCCCGAACGATCCCATGCTGGCCGTGCAGCGCGACGGCACGTTCGAGATCGCCTGGGATTACGGCGGGACTCAGCCGGCTGCGATCTTCGCCCGTCATTTCTCCGCCGCCCTCCGGCCCACCAGCGCCGCGCAGGTCCTGCTGGGAAGCGAGGGCTTCTGGCCGCAACTGGATGCCATCACCAAGGCGGGGAAGGGCTTCGACGTGCTCTGGCACATCAACGACGACACGGGCACGATGCCGCCGGCCTTCTACACCCGCCATCTGGACGCGCGCGGCGCGCTGGTGGGCAACAAGCCGCTGAAGGTGGGCAAGCCCTATTTCCCCTACGTCTGGTTCGTGGCCGGGGACGGTCTCGTCGCCGGCTCTTTTCAGGAGCCGATCCGGACGTTCAATCTGCGCAAGCTGTCGCCCAACGGCGCGCCGACGCTGGTGGAGCGGCGCATCGACACGCGGCCCATCGACGATCCGCGACCGTCCGTGATGCCGCTCGCCAACGGCAATTTCGTCTCGGTCTTCGAGGGCACGAGCCTGCCGGCGGACGGCTCGCCCCAACGGCGGGTGCTGCGGGCGCGCCTGTTCTCGGGGACGTTCGAGCCCCAGACCCCGGATTTCGACGTCAACACCACGCCGGCGGGCCCGAGCGGAACGGCGCCCTTCCTCGGTCCCGACTTCACCGTGGCGGCCACGCCCAGCGGCGGCTTCGCCGTGGCCTGGACGCTCGACCACACGCTCTACCTGCGCTTTTTCAATGCCGCGGGGGACCCGCTGGGACCCGAGGTCCCGGCGTTCACGAACGAGGGCACCTTCGCTCCGCTCTCCGCGGCCGTCGACAAGCAGGGGAACCTCCTGCTGCTCTGGTTCCGCATCCCGGCGCCGTCGCAGACCGATCTCCAGCTCCAGCTCTTCGACGCGCACGGCGCGCCCCTGGGGCCGGCGGAGGGCGTGAGCAGCGCGGCGAGCGACCGCTACCAGCAGCCTTTCGCCGGCAGCGTGGCGTGGACGGGGAGCGCCTGGCTCGTCACCTGGGCGGCCCAGGTGGGCGACCTGGAGCCCAGCGCGATCTTCGTGCGGCGGTTCGCGGACTAGTTGAAACGATTTCGGTAGGGGGAGCACCCATGAGCATGAACAGGATGCGTATCGCGCTCATTCTTCTCCTCAGCTCGGCCTGGCTCGTCGTCGCCGGTCCCCGCGGGCTCGCGGCTCAGCCGGCGCCGCTCGGGCCGGAGGTCCTGCTACCCAGCGAGAAGCTCCCCCAAAACCCCGTGCTGGCCGTCCAGCCCGGCGGCGACTACGTGGTCGCCTGGGATGAAGATGGGGGCGATTTGCTGGACCCCCCGGGGGAGGTCTTTTCTCGCTTCATCGCGGCTGGCAGCAAGCCCCCGAACGAGCAGCCTGTCCCGCTGGAGAGCCCGGGCCACTATCCGCAGGTCTACGACGTCACGGCGACACCCAAGGGTTTCGACGTGCTCTGGTTCCTGGTGGGAGACTCCGGCAGCCTGGCGGGCTTCTATCGACACCACCTGAACCTGCAGGGCGAGCCCGATGGCGCGCCGATCCCACTGGGTGGGCCCGGTACCGACTGGGTCTGGAACGTGCGGGGCAATGGGTTCATGGCCGTCTGGGCGCTGCCCCGAGCGCGTGGCATCGCGGCCCGGCGCCTCACGTCCTCCGGCCAGCGGACGGGACCGGAGCTGCGTTTGAACAGCCGGCCCGTCGACTCGCCGGCCGTGTGGGTCCTGGGAGTCGCCAATGGAGGTTTCCTGGCCGTCTGGCTGGGAAGCGTGCCGGGTAGTGTCTTCCCGGATACGGTGCTGCGGGCGCGGCGGTTCTCGCCCGCGGGCAAGCCCCTGGGCCCCGACTTCGACGTCAACACGGTCCTCCCTGGGCCCGAGGGCGTGACGACGTGGCCCTACCTGGGCCCCGATTTCGTGGTCGCCGCCGCTCCCGGTGGGGGCTTCGCCGTCGCCTGGACATTCGGCTTCTCGATCCACCTGCGCCTCTTCGACGCCGCGGGCAGGGCGGCGGGACCCGAGGTCCAGGCCGTGACGTCGCCCACGGTCTGGGCGACCCCCAAGCCGCAGTCCATGGCGTTCGACAAGGCGGGGAAATTGCTGCTGATGTGGGTCGAGGGCCCGGAAGACGAGACCGATCTCCAGATCCAGCTTTTCGATCCCCATGGCGCGCCCTTAGGGCCGCCGGAAGGGGTGAGCAGCGCGGCCAGCGGCAGATACCAGGAGCCCTGGGAGGGCAGCGTGGCCTGGGCTGGGGACTCGTGGCTCGTCACCTGGGTGGCCGCAACCATCAGTCCGCCTTCCAGCGCCGTCTTCGTGCGACGGTTCGCGGCGAAGTAGGACCTCCCGGCCGTCGTACAATGGGCGGCCGTAGATGGAGATCAGACGGAGATCCAGGAGGTCCGATGAGCGAGCATCCCGAAGCCGGTCGCCAATTCCTGCGCCACACGGTCGCGACGCTCGCCTATCGCGGCGGCAAGGCGCTCCGCGACGCTCCGCCGAGCTTCGCCGCGTTCCGGGTGAGCGAGATGAGCCGCACTCCGCTGGAGATCCTGGCCCACATGGGCGACCTCTTCGACTGGGCCTGCGCCCTCGCCGGCGGCCAGCACGTATGGAACGACCGGCCGCCGGGATCGTGGGACGAGGAGGTGGCGCGCTTCTTCGCCGGCCTGCAACGGTTCGACGACACCCTGGCCGCGGAAACGCCCCTCGGTTTTTCGATCGAAAGGCTCTTTCAAGGGCCGGTCGCCGACGCGTTGACGCACGTCGGCCAGATCGCCATGCTGCGCCGCCTGGCCGGCGCGCCGGTCAAGGGCGAGAACTTTTTCAAGGCGGAGATCCAGGCCGGCCGCGTGGGATCGGAGCAGATGCCGGCGCGGCGGGAATTCGACTAGGGGCGGGCGAGGTCGCCCGTGCTCGAACCCTCATCGCTGAGGCTGCGAGCTCCCTGGACCGGTCTGGAGATGGTCGCGACCGATCTCCACGTGGTCGCGACCTCGGTACGAGAGGCTCAGACCAGGGTCACGACGGCTCGCACCTCGGTCGCAGGAGCGCGGACCTCGGTGCGAGAGGTCCGGACCTCGAGGAAGACCCCTCAGACCTCGGTGCGAGGGGTTCGCACCGGGATGCGAGAGGCTCAGACCAAGGTCTCGAGGGTTCAGACCGAGGTCTCGACGGCTCCGACCTCGGTGCAGAGGGCTCAGACCTCGGTGCGGACCCTCGCGAGATCGGCGCCGGCGGCGTTGAGGTCGGCGCTGACGGCTTCGGTGACGGTACGCCCCTGGTCGTAACCAGAAAAGAGGATTCGTAGCCCGAAGCGACACGGATAGACAGAACCGCCGGGGCCGTGTATTGTCCTCCCCGTTCTGTCGATCCGTGCCGTGCGCTTCTACGCCGATCTCCACGTCCACTCCAAATACTCCCGGGCCACGAGCCGGGACGCGGATTTGGAGCACTTGGCGCTCTGGGCGCGGCGCAAGGGTATCACCGTCGTGGGAACCGGCGACTTCACCCATCCGGCCTGGTGGGAGGAGATCCGCGGCAAGCTCGTGGCGGCCGAGCCGGGGCTGTTCCGCCTGCGGCCGGAGATCGAGCGCGAGGTCGAGCGCCAGCTCCCGCCCTCCTGTCACGGTCCGGTCCGCTTCCTCCTGGAGGTGGAGATCTCCACCATCTACAAGAAGGGGGAGCGGACGCGCAAGGTCCACCATCTGCTCTACGCCGCGAGCCTGGAGACGGCGGCGCGCATCCGCGAGCGGCTGGGAGCGATCGGCAACATCTCCTCGGATGGCCGGCCGATCCTGGGGCTCGATTCGCGGCACCTCCTGGAGATCACGCTGGAGAGCGGGCCGGACGCCTACCTCGTACCCGCTCACGTGTGGACGCCGTGGTTCGCGGTGCTGGGCTCGAAGTCCGGCTTCGACTCGGTGGAGGAGTGCTACGGCGACCTCGCGCCGCACATCTTCGCCGTGGAGACGGGGCTCTCCTCCGATCCGCCCATGAACTGGCGCGTCTCGCGGCTCGACCGCTTCACCCTTGTCAGCAACTCGGACGCCCACTCGCCGCCGATGCTGGGACGCGAGGCCTGCTCCTTCGACACGGACCTCGACTACTTCGCCATTCGGCGGGCGCTGGAGACGGGGGAGGGCTACGGCGGGACGGTCGAGTTCTTCCCCGAGGAGGGGAAGTACCATCTGGACGGCCACCGCGCCTGCAACGTCCGTCTGGAGCCGCCGGAGACCCGGCGCCTGGAGGGGCTCTGCCCGGCGTGCGGCAAGCCGCTCACGGTCGGCGTCATGCACCGCGTGGAGGAGCTGGCTGACCGCTCCGAGGAGGCGCCCACGGCCGGCCGCCGGACGCGGACCGATCCCTATCGCTGCCTGGTGCCGCTGCCGGAGATCCTCGGCGAGATCCACGGCGTGGGAGTCAAATCGCGGGCCGTGGAGACGTCCGTCGCGCAGCTCGTGGCGCGTCTGGGGCCGGAGCTGGACGTCCTGGAGCGCCTGCCGCTCGACGAGGTGGCACGGGCGGGCCATCCGCTCTTCCTCGAAGCCCTCACCCGGCTGCGGGCCGGCAAGGTCCGCCGGGATGCGGGCTATGACGGCGAGTACGGGGTGATCCGCCTGTTCGCGCCCGAGGAGATCCGGGAACGGTCGGTGGTGGCGATGCTGTTCGGGCCGGCGGGGACCGCATCTCCTTCCCCCGCCCAAGACCCTCATCACCCCGGCCCTCTTCTCCCGCCCCCTCCCAATCCCCCTCACCGGGAGAAGAGGGAGACCAGCGAGACAGCTCCAACCGGGTCCCCCTCTCCCGGGGAGGGGGGTGGCGAGGGGGCGGGAGAGGGGACAGGGGTGAGGGCTTCGGGGCGGGGGCGATCTGAGGCTGAGGCAAAGGCAGCGCCTATGGGGTCAGAGGATGAGGGCCTCGCCGGCCTCGACCCCGACCAGCGCGCCGCGGCGGAGATCGTGGACGGCCCCCTCCTCATCGTCGCCGGACCGGGAACGGGCAAGACGCGGACGTTGACCCATCGCCTGGCCCATCTGATCGCCGAGCGGGGAGCGGTGCCGGAGAATTGCCTCGCGGTCACCTTCAGCCGGCGGGCGGCGGCGGAGATGGAGGAGCGGCTGGCCGCGCTGCTGCCCGCGGTCGCGGGGCGCGTGCTCGTCGCCACCTTCCATGGCTTGGGATTGATGCTGTTGCGCGAGCAGGCCGGCGAGGCGGCGGGCTTGGCACGGGCGTTTCGGGTGGCGACGCCGGGGGAGAGGACGGAGATCACCCGCGAGCTGTTCGGCCTTGCAGCGTCGAAAGCCGAGCGCCTGCTGGAGGAGATCGGACGAGCCCGCTGCCGGCGGGCCGTCGATCTCACCCTGGAGATTTCTCCGGAGCTGGCCGCGCGGACGGCTCTCTATGAGGATGCGCTCGACCGCCGCGCTCTGGTGGATTTCGACGACCTCCTCCTGCGTCCTGTGGCGTTGCTGCGCGAGAGGCCGGACCTCGCGGCCGTGTATCGGGAGAGGTTCCGCTGGATCTCGATCGACGAGTACCAGGACGTCGATCCTCTGCAGTACGCCCTGATCCGGCTGCTCGCGCCGCCGGACGCCCATCTCTGCGCGATCGGCGATCCGGACCAGTCGATCTACGGTTTCCGCGGCGCGGACGTGGGCTTCTTCCTCCGCTTCCGCGCGGACTGGCCGGGGGCGCGGGTGATCCATCTCACCCGCAACTACCGCTCCAGCCGCACCGTGGTGGAGGCGGCGATGCAGGCCATCCGTCCCGCGAGCCTGGTGCCGGAGCGGCGGCTGGCGGCCGTGCGCGAGGAAGCGGGTGAGCGGATCGTCGTGCAGTCGGCGGCGAGCGAGCGGGCGGAGGCGGAGCTGGTGGTCCACACCCTGGAGCGCCTCCTGGGCGGCACCTCCTCCTTCTCCTTCGACAGCGGCCGGGTGGAGACCGGAGACGGCGAGGAGCTCTCCTTCGACGACGTGGCCATCCTCTATCGCACCGAGGCCCAGGCCCTGCCGCTGATCGAGGCCCTGGGCCGCGCGGGGATCCCCTTCCAGAAGCGCTCCCACCGGCCGCTGGCGGAGCAGGCGGGGGTGCGCGCGCTGTTGCCGGTCCTTCCTGAACAGCCCGGCGGGAGCGTCGAGGCGCGCCTGGAGCGGGCCGTCCTGGAAATCGTCAGGGATATGGGCGCCGTGGAGCGCACGGCCATCCTCGCCGCGGCCGAGCTGCTGCGCCCCCTGGCGCTGCGCTCCGGATCGGACCTCGACGCCTTCCTCGCCGAAGCCGCCCTGGGAGGCGAGGTGGACACGTGGGACCCGCGGGCCGAGAGGGTCTCCCTCCTCACCCTCCACGCCGCCAAGGGACTGGAGTTTCCCGTCGTCTTCCTCGCCGGCTGCGAGGACGGTCTCCTCCCCCTGACCTGGCCCGGCTGCGAGCCGGAGAATTCCGCGGACATTGCCGAAGAGCGCCGCCTCTTCTTCGTGGGCATCACCCGCGCCCGCTCGCGGCTCTTCCTCTTCCACAGCCGCAGGCGGACGCTGCGGGGAGAGACGCGCGACACCCGGCCGTCGCCCTTCCTGGCCGATCTCGAAGAGGCGCTCCTGGAGCGGCGGCGGGAGCCGGAGATGAAGGCGCGGGGGCCGGAGCAGATGCGGTTGTTGTGAGGTAACACCAGAGCGGTTGCCGCTGACGTGTCGGCTGACATGTCAAGAATCCGTCGGCGGGCCTGCCGGAGCCCCGGTTTGCAGGATTTTCCCGCGTTTGAGCTGGCATCTCGTTTGCTCTCTTCATGGGGCAGCGATCGCAGCTTTATAAATCTAAGACGCAGCACCATAAAGGAGATCAGAATCATGGCCAACTGCACCAGCACCGGATTTTCCGGAACCACGGGCTTTGCCTTCAGCGGACAGAACATCCTTCCGAGCGGCAAGGTCTGCGTACTGAGCGGCTATGTCCAGAGCGCCGCCACCCAGACGGTGACCGTCACGAGCTCGACCGGCACCGTCGTCGCCCAGGTCAGCGGGACGGGCGGGGCGACCGGCAGTCCCGTGACCATGACAGGGAAAACGAATGCTTTCACCGCCGATGGGAACACCTATACCATCACTTTTACCAACAACGGCGGCCAGACCTCCCGGGTGCTCTCGGCGAACGATAATATCGCCATCGGCAGCACCACCTACGCAGCGAGCTGGATCTTCATCACCGAGGACTCTCCGAACGGCGGCGACTGCGACTTCAACGACACCACCGCCTATCTGACCTGGAACCTGCTGAAGGGATGACCCGGGAGGAGGGGCAGGCGGCTGGCGCCTGCCCCTCCGAGCGACTGAGCGGAAAAAAACCGATTGGAAAGGAGATCGTCATGGGTTTCTATGGCAGCGAACCGTTCGACAAGGCGCAGGCGTGGTACGTATGGACGGGCTTGAACGAGCCGGGCCACTTCGTGGTCGAGGTGGAGGGGTGCGCGCCGAAATTCACCTACGGCATCACCCTGGTGAGAGATTCACATTTCGTCGGCGGTCTGAAGGTCGACGTGATGGGCTGGACCGGGCCGCGGGCTCAGGGCTGCACGGACTACAAGGTGACGGGGACCTTCCCCGGAGAGTACCGGCCGGCGATCGTCGTCTCGGGCTCGAACAAGCGGATCGTGGTGAAAGTCGAGGAGATCCCGGCCGATCAAGCCGAGACCTTCCTGGACGGGCGACGAGCCGCGTAGCATGCCAATTCGTTTCGGGTTCTCCGTCCGGGCGGACCGGGCAAGGCGGTCCGTCTTGCCATCACCGAGAGCCCGGAGGGCGGCGTTCCCGTAGCCCCGGGTTTCAACCCGGGGACGGGGTGGGTGGGGGACGGGAATCGATGGCGGATCAATTTTGTCGTCGCGCTGGCGGGGGGCGGTCCCTGCCGTCTTGACGCTGCCCTGGAGGCTCCCTAGAATGGGGCGCCAAGTTCCTTTCTGCAAGGCTCGAGAACGTCGTGAGATCGCGCTGGCAGACCCTTGCCGTCACGGCACGTGCCAGTGGCGGTTTCCAGGATCGGAGGATGACCATGAGATGGATCCGTGAGTCTTATCGTGCTGGCCTCGGGCTGGCTCTGGCGGCAGGCTGCCTCTTTGCCGGTACTGGTGCCGTCCGGGCTCAGACTGCTTGCCCGGCACAGGTCTTCAATCAACCTCTCAAGCAGCCGCGGGTGATTCGCCCCATCAACGGAGTGGTGAATACCAGCCTGACGGTGGACCTCAGGACGAATTCGTGCATCCCGATCTGGAACGGCAACAGTTGGGTGTGGCAGTCGATGTCGCTGCGCACCTTCGGCTCGCCCCAGAACGGCAATAATCCCAACGATCCCAACCTGCTGTGGACGATCCCGGCGCCCACCTTCCGGGTGCGCAAGGCCTATCTGGCCAAGGACACCCAGCCGCCGGGACCGAGCAATCCCCAGACGTCGCCCGGCACGCGCCTGCGGGTGCTGCTCAAGAACCAGCTTCCCAACAACTCCTATCCGTATCACCAGTGCGATCCGGAGACCGTGGAGCAGAACGGCAAGGTCTACAAGCAGACCTTCCCCGAGTGCTTCCACGGCCCCGACGTGACCAACCTCCACTACCATGGCACGCATGTCTCGTCCCAGCCGCACCAGGACTTCGTGCTGCTCGAGCTGTTCTCGTCGAAGCAGACCAATCCGCCGCCGCCGGCGTCCGACGAGACCCATGCCATCGGCAGCTACCAGACGGACCTCAATCCCTTCCCCTGGAACCAGCCGCCCGGCACCCACTGGTACCATCCCCACAAGCACGGCTCGACGGGGCTCCAGGTGCTCAACGGCATGGCCGGCGCGCTGCTGATCCAGGGCCCCTTCGACGACTGGCTGTATCAGACCTACAAAGTCGATCCGGCCAACGACGCGCAGTTGGAGAAGTTCGAGAAGGTCATGGTCGTCCAGCAGATCTTCGACAAGATCAACTTCTTCAACGCCGCCCCGCCCACGGGCTATCCGCCGCAGCTCCTGATCGACGGCCAAGCGGACCCCATCGTCCGCATGCAGCCCGGCGAGGTCCAGCGCTGGCGTTTCATCAGCGGCACCATGCAGGCCGCGGCCCAGGTCGTCATCGCCTTTCCCTCGGGCTTCACGGTGAAGCAGATCGCGCAGGACGGCGTTCAGTTCGCGCCTGAGAACTGGGTGAGCCAGCCGCTCCTCACCGGCGGCGAGATCATCCTGGCGCCGGGCAATCGGACCGACTTCCTGGTCCAGGCGCCGCCGGCTGGAAGCCTCAAGGCGGGCCCGGGCCCCCAGCGCTTCCCGGTGACGTTCCGGCTGCGTGCCCGTCTGGCCGACGCGGCCCAGAAGATTTTCAATGAGCGCCGGCTCCAGCGCCTCGAAGCCGCCGGCCGGGGGGCAGGCAAGGGCACCGGGCGCGGCGCCGGCAATCTATCGCTGTTCACCATCGAGGTCGGCGGCACGGCGTCGCCGATGACGCTCCCGTGCCCCTTCGGCACGGCGGGGAAGTGCGCCACCTTCCCGCCAACGCCCTGGTACCTGCGCGACATCACCGACGGCGAGGTCGGCAACCGCCAGCGCACGATCGCCTTCAGCATGACGGACCCGAAGACCGGCATTGCCGGCCAGCAGGGCACGCTGCCGAACGGGTTCTGGGTCAACAAGACGGCCTACAACGCAAGCTGCGCCAACGACACCATGGTGGTCGGCACGGCCGAGACCTGGACGATCAGCAACGATTCCCTGCCGAACCATCCGTACCACATCCACGTCAATCCGTTCCAATTGCGCCGCTACGACGCCAAGACCTACAAGGCGCCCTACGTGTGGATGGATACCGTGGCGCTGCCGGCCGTGGCCTGCGGCGATGCCAGCGCCGGTCCGCTGTTCAACCAGCAGGAGGCGGCGGCGAAATGCCCGGGCGTCTGTGCCGCCTTCACGCCGTCGCCGCCGCTGCCGTCGGCGCCTCCGGCCTACACCTGGAACGGCCAGTGGCGCACCACGGGGCCGGGCACGTCGGTCTGCGGCTGCTGTCAGGGGGCGGCCGTCAAGTCGGTGGAGTATCGCACCCGGCTGGAGGACTACACGGGTGGCTACGTGTTCCACTGCCACTTCCTGGGCCATGAGGACCGGGGGATGATGCACAACGTGCAGACGGTCTGCCCGGGGACCACTCCCGACAAGTGGAAGTACGGCAAGCTGAGCTCCGACGGCTCGGCGGACGACTGCAAGGCCACGTCGCCCGTGCCGGCGCTGCCTGCGTGCCCGCCTCCGGGACCGGCCTACGACGCGAGTCAGGCGCACTCGCACCATTGAGAGCTTCGTTCGACGCCCAGGCCGGCGGTTTCGACCGCCGCGCCGGGCTGCCGGCGGTGGCCGTGGAACGGATCGCCCGCGCGTTGCGGGAGGTCTGTCCCGCCGGGCTGCTGCTGGACCTGGGTGCCGGCACCGGGGAGATCGGGGCCGCCTGGATGGCCGCGGGAGGCCGCTACGCGGGTCTCGATCTCTCTCTGGGCATGCTCGGCGTGTTCCACGGGAGGACGGGCCGGGCCGTGCTGCTCCAGGCGGACGCGGACCGGCCGTGGCCGCTGCGCTCCGGGATCGCGCGGACAGTGTTCGCCTCGCGGGCGGCCCACCTCTTCACGCCGCAGCGGCTGGTGACGGAGACGTTGCGGGTGGCCCATCCGGAGGGGGCGGTGTTCGTCCTCGGCCGGGTCCGCCGCGAGGGGGAGAGCCTGCGCGCCACTCTGCGGCGGCAGATGCGGCACCTGCTGGCCGGGCACGGCATCGCGGGCCGTGGCGGCGAGGAGGCCCGCAGCGCTCTCTTCGCCGCCTTTGCGGCCGCGGGCGGCGTGCCTCTGCCACCGCGGACGGCCGTCTCCTGGCCGGTGGCGGAGCGGGTGGCGGATTCCCTCGCCTCCTGGCGGAGCAAGCCCGGCCTGGCGGGCACGGCCGTCGATCCCGCAGTCAAGCGCGACGTGCTCGAGCGGCTCGCCGCCTGGGCGGAGCAGACCTGGGGTACCCTCGACTTCACCCGGGAGGCGGCCGAGTCTTACGAGCTGGCCGCGGTCCGCCTCCCCGCCAGCAAGGAGACTTCATGAAGCATGCGATGGACACGGAGCTGCTGACCGCGCTGGGCTCGGCCCTGGTGCAGGGCTCGCTGACCGACCCCGAGCTGCTGCGGCAGACCGATGGCGGGCCGGTGGAGCGCATCCTGCCCGAGGCCAACGTCGTCAAGATCGGCGGCCAGAGCATCATCGACCGGGGGCGCAAGGCCGTGTTCCCCCTCATCGACGAGGTGGTCCGCAACCTCCCCCGGCACCAGATGCTCCTCGGCACCGGCGCCGGCACCCGCGCCCGCCACGCCTACAGCGTGGGGCTCGACCTCGGCGTGCCCACCGGCGTGCTCTCGGTGCTGGGCACCTTCGTCAGCATGCAGAACGCCCGCATGCTGCACTACCTGCTGGCCCGCCACGGCGTCCCGTTCATCGAGCCGGCGCAGTTCGCCCAGCTCCCGCTCTACCTCGCCGAGCGCCGGGCGGCGATCTTCTTCGCCATGCCCCCCTACACCTTCTGGCAGCAGAACCCGGCCGTGGGGCGCATCCCGCCGCACCGCACGGACACCGGCGCCTATCTGGTGAGCGAGGTCTTCGGCACCCGCTCGATGATCTTCGTCAAGGACGAGGACGGCCTCTACACGGCCGATCCCAAGAAGGACCGCGGCGCGAAGTGGATCCCCAGGATCACCGTCGCCGAGCTGCTGGCCCTCGACCTCCAGGACGTGGTGGTCGAGCGGGCGGTGCTGGAGCTGATGCAGAACGCGCGGCTCCAGCGCTCCATCCGCGTCATCAACGGGCTCGTTCCCGGCAACCTCACCCGCGCCCTCGAAGGGGAGGACGTGGGGACTCTCATCTCCGTCGATTGAAGCCGATTGCAAGGAGCCCCCATGCCCGATGAACGACACCACGTCAGCTCGTTCCTGATGCGCGAGAGCCTCGTCGACAAGGACGTGATGGCGTCGACGGCCAGCCGTACGCCGCCGGTGCGGATGCTGCCCGACGCCCACGTGGTCAAGCTCGGCGGCCGGTCGATCATGGACCGCGGCCGGTCGGCGGTGCTGCCCCTGGTCGACGCCCTGGGGGACGTCCTCACCCGCCACAAGCTGATCCTCGGCACCGGCGGCGGCGTGCGCAGCCGGCACGTGTTCTCGATCGGCCTCGACCTCGGCCTGCCCACGGGCGTGCTGGCCCAGGTGGCCATCGCCGACGCGCTCGGCAACGCCCACATCCTGGGGACGCTGCTGGCGCCGCTGGGGGTGGTGGCCATCCCGCCCGAGCTGTTCGGCCATCTGCTGCCGCTCTTCCTGCGCGGCGCGCCCGGGGTGATCTTCAACGGCGATCCGCCGTACTCGCTGTGGGAGCACCCGCCGGGGATCGGGCGCATCCCGCCCCACCGCACCGACGCCGGCTCCTATCTGGTGGGCGAGTGCTTCGGCTGCAAGAGCGTGATCCTGGTCAAGGACGTGGACGGCGTCTACGACGCCGATCCCAAGGAGAACCCCGGTGCGAGCCTGATCCGCGACGTCGGCGTCGCCGAGCTGCGCACCCGGCGGGTGCCGACGCTGCCGTTCGACGAGGTGCTCCTCGACCTCCTGGAGCGCTCGCGGCTGGTGCGCAGCATCCAGGTCGTCAACGGCCTGAAGCCGGAGCTGCTCGGCGCGGCGCTGGCGGGGGAGCACGTGGGGACGATCGTCCACGCCGGCTGAGGCGTTGATCTACGACTTTGCCAGCGGCGACTCGTCGTAGTGGGCGAGCAGGTCCGCGGCATCGTCGTAGAGGGCGAGGGCGCCCTTCAGGTCTTCGTCGCGGAAGCCGCCGCAGCGGAAGGCGATGACCGGCACGTTCACCTTGGCGGCAGCCTGGACGTCGTAGGGCGTGTCGCCCAGCATCACGACCTCCCCGGCCGAGAGCCCCAGTTTCTGCCGGGCGGCCTGGACCACGTCGGGATCGGGCTTGGAGCGGCCGCCGTCGCTGCCCGAGCTGGCGCCCTCGACGAGGTCGGCCACGCCGGCCAGCTCGAGCGAGCGCTGGAGCTCGTCTTTGGGCGAGGAGCTGGCCAGCATCAGCCGCAGGCCGTCCCGGCGCATCCGTTCCAGCAGCGGCCGTACCTGGGGGAACGGCTTCAGGTGGGGGAGGTAGCGCTCGCGGAAGATCTCGCCTCGCCGCGCGCTGAGTCTCTGGCCCTCCTCCGAGTCCTTGTCGACCCTCACCGCGGCAGGGAGGAGGTTGTCCCCGCCCATCCCGACCAGGGGCCGGACGTCGTCCTCGGAGACCTGGTAACCCCCCTCGCGCAGGGCTTCCACCCAGGCATGGACGTGGGCGGCGTTGCTGTCGATGAGGGTGCCGTCCATGTCGAGGATGACGGCGCGGTAAGGGTGGGTCGGAGCGGATTGCGGGTTCGTGGGCATGGCGCGGGAAGGAGAGCAAGAGGTATACCAGGCCGGGGCGCGGCGGGCACGGGCCTGGGCGGCGAAGAAGTGAGTCTGGACGGCCTAGAAGTCGCTGCTGATCACTTCCGAAAGCATCTCCCGGAGCTTGTCTTTGTCCCCCTTCGTCAGCTCTCCGACTCTCCTGCGCACCGCGCTTTGCAACGGAGTATGCGGCATGGGTTTGATGACCGACGGCCTGGTGAGCCCAGCCTTGTGCCAGTCATCGATGACAACCGTCCCGTAGGTATCGGCATGCTTGAGCTGGCCGGTGATCGGGAGAAGGATCACCTCCAACTTCTCGCGGTTGTATCTGGGGCAACTGATGATGACTGCTGGCCTGTCCTTGGCACCGGAGTGATCGGAGAAGGGATATAGGAGAAAGACGACCTCGCCAAAGCGATAGCTCCCCATGGTCAGTTGTCGTCGTCCCAAAGTCCGGCCCAGGAGGCTTCGGTCAGGCCGGCGATCGATTGCTGGATGGATCGATCCCGTAGGGTGACGAGGCGTTGATAGATCGTTTCCATGGCCTTGAGATAACGCCTCATCAGAGCCAGGTTGCGATCGATGACCGACGTCAACACCGTTTTGGCCTTCGGGATCCTCAGCGATCCTGCCTGTCGCTTCAGCTTCGAGAATTCCTCGATCCGGGGAAGGAGGTCGGCCCTGGTCCTTTCCAGGTTCTCACCGGCCTGGTGAATCAGATCCTCCAGCTTGGGGTCTCCTCCGGTCAGGGAATTGCGAGTCACGACCTCCGCCAAGACGTCCACGTCCGCCTCCCAGAACGCGACCAGGGCTTCGCGTTCCCGCAGATAGGTCTCCGTCGCTGTCTTCACCTTCTCAAGAGAGTCCTCGACCTGCGTGAGAACAGACGGAAGAGGGGGCTGGAACGACGGCACCTCCTTCGGGAAATGATCTTCGACTCTAGCGACCGAGGTACTCATCGGAGGAAGTATAGACGGGCCGCGACGCCCTGTCCAGATCAACCGAGGAGCGCGGGGCAGGTCTGCGGTACGATCCCCTCCCTGACTCAAGGAGGGCGAAGAATTGAGATCCCAGGGGTTTGCCTCGTCCGCGGCCGTCGTCCTGATACTCCTGATCCTCTGCGCCCCGGCGCTCTCCGCCCAGACCCCGGCGCCGCCGCCCCTGCTGCCCGAGGCGGCCGTGCGCGCGCTCGCCGCCGAGGTCTCGGGCACGGCGGCGAAGCGCAATCTTCAGGACCTCACCCTGTTCCACCGCATGCGCGGCTCCCGCGGCTTCCGGGCGGCGGCGGAGCGGGTGCGGGACCGGGCCAAGGAATATGGCCTCTCCGAGGTGGAGATCGTCGAGCTCCCGGCGGACGGCACGATCTTCTACGGCACCCAGCGCTCGCGGCCGGCTTGGGACGTGGACTTCGCCGAGCTGTGGGAGCAGAGGCAAGCAGATGGCTCCTGGGTGGACGGAGAGCGGATCGCCTCCTGGGAGGCGCGCCCCATCGTGCTGGCCCAGGACAGCGCCTCCGGCGAGGTCGCGGCCGAGCTGGTGGATGTGGGCGCCGGCACGGCGGAGACGGATTACCAGGGGAGGGACGTGCGCGGCAAGCTCGTGCTGACCTCCTCCCAGCCGGGCGCCGCCTACGCGCTGGCGGTCGACAAGCACGGCGCGGCCGGCCTCGTCTCCTACGCCCAGAACCAGGTGACGGGATGGTGGAAGGAGGATGAGACCCTGGTGCGCTGGGGTCATCTCAACACCTTCCCGGCGCCGAAGACCTTCGCCTTCATGGTCTCGCTCAAACAGGCTCGGGCCTGGCAGGAGCGGTTGGCTGCCGGCAAGCCCGTGCGGCTGCGGGCGAGCGTGCGCGCCGGCCAGCACCCCGGGGCCTACAGCATCGCGACGGCGGTGATCCCGGGCGCGGACCGCGCGCACGAGGTCGTCCTCTCCTGCCATCTCGACCACCAGCGGCCGGGGGCGAACGACAACGCCAGCGGCTGCGCCTCGATCCTGGAGACCGGCCGCACGCTGGCGAAGCTGATCCGGGAGGGCAAGCTGGCCGCCCCGCGGCGGACGATCCGCTTCGTCTGGCCGCCGGAGATCGAGGGGACGATCTCGCTGCTCAACGCCCGGCCGGACTTCGCCGCGCGGGCGCTCGCCGTGATCCACATGGACATGGTCGGCGGCGATGCCGAGATCACCAAGGCCGTTTTCCACGTCACCCGCTCGCCGAAGAGCCTGCCGACCTTCGTCAACGACGTCGGCGCGGCCTTCGGCCGTTTCGTCAACGAGCAGTCGTACGCCCTGGCGGCCACGGGCGCCGCGCCGTACCCCCTGGTGGACCCTGAGGGGAGCAAGCGGGCGCTGCAAGCCGAGATGGTGGACTACACGGAGGGGAGCGATCATCAGGTATGGACCGAAGGCTCGTTCCGCGTGCCGGCGATCTATCTCAACGACTGGCCGGACCGCTACATCCATACGCACGCGGACGCGGTGGCCAACATCGATCCCACCAAGCTCCTGCGCGCCGCCTTCCTGGGCGCCGCGAGCGCGTACTACCTGGCGGGGCTGGACGAGCCCCAAGTGCCGGCCCTCTGGCAGGAGGTGCGGCGGGGGAGCCTGGAGCGGACGGCCGAGGCCCTGGCCCGCGCCGGCCGCCTGCGCGCCGCGGGCGAGCCCGGGGAGGCCGCCAATCTGCTGCGCTTCCATCTCGCCTATGAGGCCGGGGTGGTGGATTCGATCAGCCGCTTCGCCGCGCCGCCGGCGGCGGTCCGCAATGAAGCGGTGGCTTTCCTCACCGGATTGCGGAGCCTGGTGGGACCGGTCCCGGCCCCGGAATCAGAGGCCGGGGAGACCGTGATCTATCGTCGCGCGGCCGATCCCAAGGGGCCCATGGGCGGCTTCGGCTACGATTGGTTCGAGGACCACAGCGCGGCGAAGTCGATCCCGGCGCCGGCTTTGACGAAGCGGACGGGGCTCTGGGGCGGCGGCGGCGAGTACGCCTACGAGGCCCTGAACCTCGTGGACGGCCGGCGGACGGTGGGACAGATCCGGGACGATCTCGCGGCCATCTGCGGTCCGCTGCCCGTCGCCGAGGTGGCGGAGTACCTCGGCGCGATGGAGACGATCGGCGTGCTGTTGAGGGAGGGAGCCCCGCATGCTCCGTGAGAAGATCATCGAGCGCCATTCCGCCACCGCCCGCCATGAGTTCCGCTGGCGCAGCCGCGAGATCTCGCGGCTGGAGGGGCTGAGCGACGCCGTCTTCGGTTTCGCGATCACCTTGCTGATCGTGGCCCTGGAGGTGCCGCGGACCTCGGGCGAGCTGCTGGAGACGATGCGGGGCTTCGCCTCCTTCGCCCTGACCTTCACGTTCCTCTACGTGCTCTGGTACCGTCAGTTCACGTTCTTCCGGCGCTATGGCCTGGAGGACCGCACCACGGCCATTCTCAACGGCGCGCTGCTGTTCGTCGTCCTGTTCTTCGTCTTTCCTCTCAAGTTCATCTTAGGCACGCTGATCGACCGGCTCCTCGGGGCCGGCAAGATGGTCCGGCTGCAGAACGGCACCCTGGAACGGGCGATCCAGCCGCAGCACGTCACGCCGATGATGACCATCTACGGGCTGGGTATCGCGGCGGTGTTCGCCATTTTCGCGCTGCTCCACCTGCACGCCTATCACCGGCGGCACGAGCTGCGGTTGACCGAGCTGGAGCGGCTCGACACGCTGCAGGCCCTCCAGGCCTACACCGCCAGCACCGGCATCGGGCTGCTCACCGTGGTGTACTCCAACGTCGCCGGCGCGTTCCGGGGGAAACCCTATGAGGACAAGGCCGTCATCGCGGTCACCGTCGTCTTCTTTGCCGGCATGGCCGCCATCCTGAAGCGGCGCCTGAAGCGCAAGCGCCAGCGGCAACAGATCGTCGAGCGGCTGATCGCCGAAGGTGCGCTGCCGCAGGGCGACCCGGAGGAGTAATCCCTGGGAGCTTCTATGGGCTTTGCGCTCGGGAGCGAAAGATCACGTCATAGGTGGGCGAAGTGTGCGGTTTTCCCGCAGCATTCAAAAGCTTCGCCGTAGACCGGTAGCGGAATTGATTGCCATAGGAGTCCTGGCGCCGGCTCTCGTGGTACTCGTAGGAGAGCTCAACGACTCCGGCCTGGGCGAGTGAAAGGACCTCGCCGGGGTCGGAGATGCCGTTGTGGTTCGTATCGATCCAGACGCAAAGCTCACGGAATCGGGGCTCATCGGCGGTCAGTCGGCCATCTTCGTTACCGCCATGGCTGCGCAGGTCCAACTCCCGGAGAGCCTCGTAACCGTTGCTTGCGCGCGAGCCGTCGGCGAGAACCGTCGCGTTGCCGAAAAGCTCCTGGCCGTTGTCGATCCGGCCGTTGCCGTTGCGGTCGCGGCAGAGGAAGGCGTCACGCTCGCCGGCTTTCGTCCACGTGTAGTATCTGGGGATTCCGGTCGCCATCAGGTCGAAGAGCACCGCGTCCGTCAGGCCGATCAGGTGGAAGCCGTTGTTGTCGAGGTCGATCAGGATTGGGGTGCCGTTGCCCGCGTCTTGATTGCCGTCCGCCGGCGGTGGTGGTGGTGGCTCGTCGGGGCAGTAGGTGGGGATTCCGTCGGGCGCCTCGTAACAGGTATAGATCAAGCCGCCTTGGGAGTGCTCACAGGTATAACAGCCTGTACCTTCTCCTGTGCAACCCCCTTGGGTCGGAGCGGTATCATTTCCGGATGCATTAAAAATGCGAGTACAGCCGGCGGCGATCTTCAAGGGCGGCCGCGGAGCTTGGACGGCAGGGCTCCGCAAAGTGGCTCCCGCCGGAGCCGGAGCTCGTTCGGGCTCTGCCGCCGGCGCTCCCAGAGCGGAACCGGCGAGCAGGAAAAAGGCCACCAGGATTCGCGGTTTCTCAACGGTCCGTGCCATTGTTCTCTCCCTCCATTCACCTGGGCATCTCCGCCACGACGATCTCGGCGGGGCGATTCTCCGGGGCTCTGTCGTAGGCGGTTCCCGCGGCCGAGAGCAGGAAGACGATCCTGCCGTCGCGCACGTCGCCGTGCAGCCGGTCCGCCCGCCGCCGGCCCACCAGCGGCACCGCGTAAGTCTCCACCCCTTGCAGCGTCAGCACTTTCAACGTCCAGTGCACCTGGCCGTCCTTTCCCGCCGCCCGCACCAGCAGGCCGGGACCCTGCGGCAGAGGCAGGACATCGTCGGCTACCCGATGGCCGTTGAGCCAGCCCAGCCAGAACGCCGTGTCGATGCGGAGCTTTTGCTCTTCTTCGTCGGTGACGCCCGAGCAGTCGCTGTCGAGGCCGAGCTCCTCGCTGGTCCAGGAGCGGACCCGCTCGCCCTGGACGTTGAACAGGTGCACGCCCTTCTGGAAGCCCGGGACGATGACGAAGGAGCCGTCGCCGAGGAATCGCACGGCACCGAGAGTTACGGTTCGACACTGGAAGAAGTTGGGCGCTCCGCCCCAGATCTTGTGCTCGTCGGGGAACCCCTTCCACCCGGCGTCGTAAAGCACCGGCCGCAGGTCCTCCAACTTCTCGTCTCCCAGCGCTGCGAGCCAAGCGACCGCCCCATCGGCGAAATAGGGCTGCGGTCCCTGCTTGGGATATCCGAGCAAGACCAGCCGGTCGCCCCACAGGTCGAGATCGAGGGTATGATCGGTGTCCAGCCGGTGCAGCTTGAAGGTCCCCTTCTCAGAGGTTCGGGACCGCCAGTACACGTGCCAGCCGCTGGGAGCCGCGACGATGGCGGTAGCGGACACCGCCAACCCATCAAAATGCTCCATTTTCCCGAAGCTCCTGGCATCCGGCACCAGCGCGCGTCGCTGGGCACCGTCCAGCCCCACCTCTGCGACCCCATCGAGATACCAGCTCACGTAAACGGAGTCAGCGCTCGCCCAGCGGACGTCGGTGGGGACCGACTGTCCATCGGGCAGGGCAGCTCGGCTGACGATACGGAGGGCCTTCACCTGGGGCCTTGGCTCGGGCTCGGGCTGGGCTTTCGCCCCGAGGCAGGCCAGGAGACCCCCAAGAACGCAGGCAGTTCCAAGTCTGGACAACCGACGTGGTCTTCGGTCCATTCTTCTCTCCTCCTTCCTGGTGGGAAATGGTCGGCGAAGGCAGAAACGCCACGGCCCTGTCGTGTTCGCTCTCTTGAACGATCATTGTAGCATGTCCAATCCTTACAGCTTGACCGGCGGCGGCCCGCTCATCCCGGCGTCCAGCCGGGCGTCCGCCAGCACGGGCCCGTATTCCCGCTCCAGCAGGGGATTGGCCTGGAGCGCCTGCTGGAGCGAGGCCACGGCCTGGCGCGCGCCCTCCCGCCGCCGGGCCGGGTCGGCGTCGAGGCGCGCGGTGCGGTGAAGGAGGAGGCCGCGCAGTGCCAGATAGCGGGCCTCGCCGGGGTTGATGGCGAGGGCCCGGTCCATCCGCTCCAGCCCTGCCCGCAGCGCCGGCGCGGACTTTCCGGGATCGGCCTCAGCCCGGTAGCGGTCCACGAGGGCCTGGGCGAAGAGGACGTCCGGAGACTTGGCATTGACCTTTTCGGCGCGGCGCAGGTCGGCTTCGGCCGCGTCCAGGGCGGCTCCGGGGCCCTGCTTGCGCCGCAGGTCCCAGCGCGCGGCCACGAGACGGACGCGGGCCTGCTCCAGGAAGGCATCCGCATCGTCGGGGTTGAGGCGGAGGTACTCGCCGAGGGCGGCGTCCGCGGCGTCCAGGGCCGGCTCCGGGTCCTGCTGCTGGTCCACGAGCCCCTCGGCCAGGCTGCGGTAGGTGTAACCGAGGTTGAAGCGGGCCAGCGAGTAGTCGGGCTTGATGCCGAGGGCCTGCTCGTAGCTGCGGGCGGCGTCGGTCAGGGCCTGGCGGGGATCGCTGCCGCGGGTGAGCAGGTACTCGCCCAGGGTCAGGTGGACGTTGCCCAGGTTGTTGTAGGCCGGCGCGTACTTCGGGTTCAGGTGCGCCGCCTGCTGGAACGCCGCCGCGGCCCTGCCCACGGCGGCGCTGGGGTCCATCCCCCGGGCGACCTGGACCTCGGCCATGGACTTCCAGGCGTTGCCGAGGTTGACGTGGGCCACCACCAGCTTCGGGTCGAGGGCGATGGCCCGCCGGTAGCTCGCGGCGGCCGCCTCCACGGCCTGGCGCGGATCGAGGCCCCGGCGTTGCCGGTCCTGGACCAGCACCAGGTAGTTGGTGCCGAGGCCGGCGTGGGCGAAGGCCATGGCGGGCTGGACCTCCACGGCCTTTTGCGCGGCGGCGATCCCCTGTTGGATGTGCGCCGCGGGATCGCGGCCATGCGCCAGCTCCCACTGCGCCAGCACCCGGTGGGAGGAGGCGAGGTAGTTGAACGCCCGGGCGTCGCGCGGGTCGCTGGCGATGGCGCGCTCCGCCAGGGCGATGCCTGCCGTCAGGTCGGGTCCCGGATCGACGCCGCGCTTGGACTTCTGCTCGCCCAGCCGAAAGGAGATGGAGGCCTCGAGGACCAGGGCGTCGGCCAACTCCGGGTCCACCGACAGGGCGAGGTCGCAGGCCGCCCGAGCCTGGGCCACCTCGTCGTCGCGCAGGTCGCGCGCGGCGAGGGTCGCGCCCAGCCAGCGGCTCCAGCCGTCGCAGTCGCCGGCGTAGAGGCCGGCCTCGCTGGGCACCTGTGCCAGGGCCTCGCGGTAGGTCCGGTCGGCGCGCTCGAAGAGCCCCTGGGCCTCTGCGTACCGGCCGGCGTTGGCGGCCTCGCTGCCCTGGGCGAGGTAGACCGCGGCCTCGAGCTGGGTGGCCTTGTAGGACGAGGGGCTCTGCAGGTGGGCCTGGCGCGCCTGGGCCACGGCCTCGGGGTAGCGCCGTTCGAGGTAGGCGATGAGCCCGGCCACGTAGGGGGAGCCCTGAGGATCGCGGGCCGCCTCGCGCAGGTAGGCCAGGGCGGGCCGGCGGTAGGTCCGGTCGAGGTTGTCGGGGCTGGCCTGGAGGCTGGAGTCCCCCAGCGCCCGCTCGTAGGAGGCGGCCAGCGCCTCGCCCAGGGCCACGGCCACCTCCGGCTCCCGCTCGCCGGCGTTCCAGGCGCGCTCCAGGTAGAGGCGGGCGGTCGCGGTCTGATGCAGCGCGAGGTAACCCTGGCCGAGGGCGAAGTTGCCGGGACCGGCGGCGATCTCGCCCAAGTCCTTCATCTCCCGAACGATGGCCTCCATCCCCTGGCGCAGCCGCTGCTTGTGGGGCGTCATGTCGTGACGGGGGAGGAAGGCCTCGTACGTCATGCTGCTCTCGAGCTCGCCGATCCGCTGGCCGAAGCGCTGGGCGAGCTCGGCCCGCTCGCGCGCCCGCCACTGCGCCCGTACGCTTAAAGCCCCGAGGACGGCCAGGGCCAGCACCGCGGCCACGGAGACCAGGGCCAGGGCCTTGTTCTTGCGCAGCCGCTTGCCCGCCCGGTAGGTCCAGCCGGCCCGGCGGGCGAGGATGGGGTCCCCCTCCAGGAAACGGTCGAGGTCCTCGGCGAGGTCGCGGGCCGACTCGTAGCGCCGCGCCGGGTCCTTCTCCAGGCACTTGGCGACCAGGGTCTCCAGGTCCTCGGGGATGGCGGGATCGATCTGGCGCAGCGGCTTTGCGTCCTCCTGGACGAGCTGGACGAGGATGCGGGCGAGGTTGCCGCCCTTGAACGGCGGGAAGCCGGCCAGCAGCTCGTAGAGCACGACGCCGAGGCTGTAGACGTCCGTCCGCTTGTCGAGCGCCTTGCCCTGCGCCTGCTCGGGGGAGACGTAGGCCGGGGTGCCGCTGATCATGCCGGTGCGGGAGAGGGCGGTCTCGTCCTGCTCCAGGGCGAGGCCGAAGTCCACCACGAAGGGGTGGAGCTCGCCGGACTCGTCCCGCGCCAGCAGGATGTTGCCCGGCTTCAGGTCGCGGTGGATGAGGCCGTTCCTGTGGGCGGCGTGGACGGCGCGGGCGACGTCGCGAATGAGCCGCACCTTGGTCTCGACCGTCAGCTCCTCGCACAGCTCGCCGAGGCTGCGGCCGTCGACGTATTGCATGGCGATGTAGGGCCGGCCCTCGACCTCGCCCACCTCGTGCACCTGGCAGACGTGGGGGTGGGCGATGCGCGCCTGGGCCCGGGCCTCGCGCAGGAAGCGCTCGGTATGGTCGTCGTCGTTGCGGTGCAGGAACTTGAGGGCGACGTAGCGGCCGAGGGCGGGATCGAAGGCCTTGTAGACCGTGCCCATGCCGCCGGCGCCCAGCAGGCGCTCGACGTTGTAGCGCGTCCAGCCGGTCAGGAAGCGGTGCTCGGGAGCGAGATCGAGCCCTTCGGCGGAGCCCGGGGAGGCGACTTCCCGGCTGAGGAATCGTCCGGACGCGCCGGACGGTCGCCGGCTCCAGGGTTGGCTCCCCCCCGTCAGGTCCGGCGTGAGGTCGTCCCGCGACTTCTCCAGCTCGGCGGCGAGGGTGGCGACGATGGCGGGGGTGAGGTAGCCCGCGTCGAGCAGGGCGCGGATCCAGCGGCCGTCTATAGGCGATGGAGGCGATTGCGGCGAGCCGTCGCGACTCGAGCTGTCGGGCAGACGCTCGGCGACCGAGTCGAGGTCCTCCCAACGCAGGAGACCCCTGGCAATCGCCAGCCTGAGGAGACCGCTCTCCGTTTGCGCGCTCATGACGTGGATCGCCGGGAAGACCGGGACAGTGTATTCCGGTTTGGCGCTACCCACCACCCCCGGCCCTCAGGAGGGGCGGCGGGCCGGCCTCAGCTCGGCCGGCCGTCCCAGTCGTCGGAGAGGGCCGCGCCGGTGAGCAGGTTGCGCAGGACGAGGGGCTCGACGGGCTTCACGAAGTGGTAGTGGATGCCGGCTTCGCGGGAGCGGCGCCGGTCTTCGGGCTGGCCGTAGCCGGTCATCGCCACCAGCAGGGTGTGAGCGAGGCTCTCCTCTTGCCGGAGCTGCTGCGCCACCTGGTAGCCGTCGAGGCCGGGCAGGCCGATGTCGAGCAGCACCACCTCGGGCTTCTGGGCCCGGGCCGCGTCGAGGGCGGCGCGGCCGTCGTGCACCACCTGGACGTCGTGGTTCCAGAGCCGCAGCAGGGTGGCGAGGCTCTCGGCGGCGTCGAGGTTGTCCTCGACCACCAGCACGCGCAGGGAGCGGTCCTGAGCCGCGGCGGGCGGCGCGGCAGGCGCGGGAGAGGAGCCTGCGGCGCCGGCCGGCAGGCCGGTGGGGAGGCGGACCACGAACTCGCTCCCCTGGCCGAGCCCCGGGCTGTGCGCCTCCACCCGGCCGCCATGCATCTCCACCAGGCTGCGCACCAGGCTGAGGCCCACCCCGAGACCCCCTTCGGTGCGGACGAGGGACTCGCCGGCCGTCTGCACGAAGGGCTCGAACACACGGTCGAGGACGTCGGGGGGTACGCCGATGCCGCTGTCGCGCACCCGCACCACGGCTTCGCCGTCCTCGCACCGCGCCGTCACCCAGATGTGGCCGCCCGGCATGGTGTAGCGGGCGGCGTTGTCCAGCAGGTTCGAGACGATCTGCTCGACGCGGGCCGCATCCGCGTCCAGGCAGAGGGGCTCGGCCGGCAGGTCCACGTCCAGCGTGTGGGAGCGGGTTTCGACGAGCGGGTGGATCCCCTCGACGGCGCTGCGGACGGCCGCGCCCAGCTCCACGATCTCCTTGCGCAGGCGGATGTTGCCGTGAGTGATGCGCGAGACGTCGAGCAGGTCGTCCACCAGCCGGGCGAGGTGCTTGACCTGGCGCTCCACCATCTCGCGCGACGGCTGGAAGCTGGGGTCGAAGGTCTCCACCTGGCGCATCAGCTCGACGGCGTTGCGGATGGGGGCCAGGGGGTTGCGCAGCTCATGGGCGAGCATGGCGAGGAACTGGTCCTTGCGGCGGTCCTCGGCGGCGAGCTCCTCGGTGCGCCGGCGGAGCTCCGCTTCGAGGGCGCGGTGGCGCTCCTCGGCGAGCTCGTGCTCGGAGACGTCCCGCAGCACGAAGAAGGCGCCGCGGACCGGACCGGCCTCCGGCAGCGGCTCGCCCTGCGCCTCGATGCGGCGCTCCAATCCGTCGGCAGAGAGGAGGATGGCGCTCTGGGTCACGCCTCCCGGCGCCAGGCCGGCCGGCTGATAGGTCCGCTCGTCGAGCAGCGGCAGGACTTCCTGGAAGAGACGGCCCGCCGCCGCCGCGGGGCTCACTCCCGCGAGCCGGCCAGCCGCCGGATTCATATAAGTGACACGGCCCTCCGCGTCGACGCCGATGACGGCGTCGGCCACCTCGGCCAGCGCCAGCCATGGCCAATCGCGAGGACCGGAGTTGCTGGAATCCCACATTGTGTTGAGCTCCTTGTGGGGCGACTCCCGCGGGCTCAAACCCGGAGAATCAATAGATTCCCCCTTGCACGGATTGTTCCGGCCCTCCGCTTTGGAAGCGCAGCACGACTCATGCCAATTGGTGAATATATCGGGCCTCATCACCCCGGCCCTCTTCTCCCAGCCTCCCCCCCGGTCCGCCGGGAGAAGAGGGAGAGGTTTGTCTAAAAAGAAGAAGACGGGTTTTCTGCGTTTTTGTTAAGCCTACTGCCACGGCCGCGTCGACAGCTTCGGCGCCTTCATCACCCGGTAGTACGGCAAGAGGTCGATGGTGTCATCCCAATAGGGCGTACGGCGGAACCACCACTGGTAGCGGGCCTGGGGATCGCCGGCGAGCTTGTCGTCCTTGAGCGCGGCCTGCCAGTCGGCAGCGGTCTTCGGATCCTTCAGCATCTCCGTGGCCAGACCTTCAAGGACCCGGGCATCGACGTACTCCTTGCCTTCGAAGACGGTGGAGAGGAGCCCCCAGCCGAGGAGCGAGTCCGGCGCCTCGGGCTCCAGGAGCTGCACGGCGACCTCGAAGTCCGGCTGGTCGGCCGGCACCCACAGAGCGCCCGCGGGGATCTTCCGCCGCTCCACCGTGCGGGTCACCTGGGGCGTGACCCGCGTCAGCCCCTGGTAGGTGGCGGGGGCGTACCTGGGCTGCGTCACCCGCATCGACTCCACCTCGATCTCCACGGGCTGCATCAGCCTCTCCACCTTGAGGGCGTGGCCCCGCAGTCGCGCCTCGATCTGCGGCCAGCCGGGGAGCACCAGGTAACCGCGGGGGCGGGGGAGGGACTTCACGATCCTGGCCTGATGAATCCACGGCACCTCGATCTCCCGCACCTCGCCGCGGTGAAAAAGAAGGAGGGGCTGGCCCGAGACCACCGAGGTCTTCGTCTCGCCGGCGTAGACGGGGAAGCGGATGCGGTCGGCCTGCTCGCTCGACTCGACGTCCACGGCCACGTTCGAGGGCGGCGCGTCCGGCCGCCCCAGGGCCACGGTGGCCGCCTCGGCGTCGGCCACGGCCTTGGTCAGTGAGGCCGGGTCGCGGGCGATCTCCTCCAGCAGGGCGGCGAGGAAATCCCGGTTCGCCATCACCCGCTGCTCATAGGGCTTGTAGGAGTGCATCTCCACCAGCACCGAGGGGCGGTTGCGCAGGGGGAAGTAGCCGGTGGAGTAGCGCGGCTGGCCCACCCAGGAGTTGAACCCCTTGGCCGGATCGTTGCGGTCCACGAGGTCCACGTAGGGGCCGTTCCTGTGGCCGGCCTTGGCCGTGGCGGCGAGCACGGCCGGCATGTGGGCGCGCAGCCAGCCGTCGATCGGCGGCGGCGCCTGGGGCGCCTCGGCCCAGGTGTAAGTGAGCACCCAGTCCATGTCGACGCCGTCCGTGACGTGATCGTCCACGTGCAGATGGGGGCGCCAGGCGTTGACCAGGGCGATCAGCGAGCGGGCCTCCTCGGAGGAGAGCTTCAGATAATCGCGGTTGAGGTCCAGGCCGTTGGCGGTGGCGCGGAAGCCCATGCCCTGGTGCGGTCCGTCCTGGTTGGGGCGGTTGTAGGGCGAGACCCGCTCGTGGCCGTCGACGTTGTAGATGGGGAGGATGACGAGGGTGACCTTGTCCAGGATCTCGCGGTGCCGGCCGAGGGCGAGGTCGCGCAGCAGGAGCAGCGAGGCGTCCTTGCCGTCGATCTCCCCGGCGTGGATGCCGTTCTGGATCAATACGATGGGCTTGGGCAGGCGCTGCGCCTTGCGGCCGGTGAAGGCCTTCTCGGCGGAGACCACCACGAACGGCAGCGGCCGTCCCTGGCCGGAGGTGCCGTAGAATCCCAGGTACATCGACGGGAAATGGGCCTGGAGCTGGCGCAGGAAGGCGAGCGTCTCCTCGTAGCTCCCGGTGGCCTCGAAGCGGGAGGTCTCGGCGCGCGTCCTGAGCTTCTCGATGGCCTCCGCCTCCTCGCGGGAAGGCCCCGTGCTCGGCGCCGCGACTGCGGGGGATTCGTCGTCGTCCGGATCGCGGGGCGGCTGGGCGGCGGCCGGCCGGGAGGCAAGGGCAAGGACGGCAAGGGCGAAAAGGATGGGGAGACGACGGTTGCGCTGGGCCATGGAGAACCTCCGGATGGGGGCGAACTCTAGCAGAGGTGGCCGCTCGACGGTCTGCGACGGCTCCTGAGGAGTCCGCCGGTGAGCTGAAACGCGCCAGGGCCTTACCGCGCCTTTGCCTGCGGTATCGTACGCCGGTGAAGCGGCTGGCGTTCCTCCTTCTCGTGCTCTCGATCCTCGCGGCCTGCGGGGGAGGGCAGCCCTCCGGAAAGGCGGTGGCCCGGAAGCCGGCGGGGGCGGCCGGACCGGACGTCTGGATGGAGCTGCGGCGCGGGACGGAGCCGCGGGAGCTGGTGCACATCGGCATTCTGGGAGCGGTGATCGGGCCGGACGGCGGACCGCTCACGGTGAAGCTGTTCCCCGACCCGCGCCGCTCGGACGACGCCTGGTATTTCCTCCGCACCTATGCGCCGTTCGAGCTGAAGTCGCCGCAGGGCGAGCTGGTCTTCCACGGCAAGGGGAAGGTGAGCCCCGGGCCGGCCGAGAAGCGGATGGTCTTCGAGTGGGCGCGGGCGGTGGCGGCCGAGGCGGCGGGCGGCCGGAGCGGCGGTGCCTATGGGCTCGTCCTCGGCTGGCACCAGGGCGGCTCGTCCGGGGTCTGCCACGACGTGGCGCTCTATCTCACGGGCGAGGCCGTGGCCTCGGCCTGCGGCTGGAGCGCGGAGGTCCAGGGACGGCTCGACCCGGCGCAGCTCGGCCGCGTCTACGGCTGGTTCGATCGCCTGAAGCCGTTCCAGGCGGGCGCCGGGGATCAGGACCTGCGGCAGGGATCGCTCGAGACCCGTCTGGTCTTCGCCGGCCGTGGCGGCCACGAGGCCACGGCGGGCGAGCAGGAGGAGATCCAGTCCTTCGGAGAGGCCCTCTTCAACGAGCTGGCGGCCCGGAGGGAGGGCGCCGCCCCCGCGGCGTCGCCCACCCCGGAGGCGACGCCGCCCGCGAAGACTCCGGCCCCGGAACCCCCGTCGCGCCTCCTGCTGCCGTCCCACCCCGTCCCGCCCAAGGCGGACGACGAGATCGTCCTTCAATTGCCGGACGAGCCTCCACCGCCGCCTCCAGGCGAGGGGACGCCCCCCGTCCCGCCGCGGCGTCCGCGCCCCAGGCCCTCCCCGACGCCCGAGGAATCGACGCCGCCGGATACCGGCAATACCGTTCCGTAGAGACGCCACAGACCTCAACGATATCGTCTCGGCCTCCACGGGGACGGCGGGGCGTCTCTGGATCGGCGATGATGGCGGTGAAACCACGAGGGTGGACGGCGTGTTCAACGCTCCACGGTAGAACGACGATCCCCTCGTGGCGGGAACGACACCGGTGCCGTCCGGGTTTGGTGGTTCCGCCGCCGGTATCTCCGATTCGGAGACGCCCCGCCGTCCCCGTGGTTTCGGAAAGGTTGTCGTTACGGTCTGTGGCGTCTCTACGGGCCGGTATTGCCGTGGTCGGGCTGCATCGATTCCGGCGGCGTTGATAGGATCGGTGCATGCCGTCGGCGAATCCCATGAAGCCATCCCAGAAGAAATCCAAGAAGGCCGCTCAGAAATCCGAGGATTCTCTGAGCACCAATGACGTCTTTCTAGAGCTCATCGAGCAGGCCCGCACCGAGTTCAGAGAGGGCAAGACGCTCTCTCTGGAGGAGATGAAGCGGGCCGTCCTGCCGTGACTACTTCGCCACCACCCCCCGGAAACCGCGGCTGATCAAAGTCGCGATGTCGCCCAGTACGCGGGGCAGGGCGAGGCCGCCGGGACAGGCGAGGTAGCGGGACTCCCAGACGGGCTCGAACTTGTCCTTGTACTGGCGCAGCCCCTGGAAGTTGTAGAAGTGCTCGCCGTGACGGAAGACCATGGCGCCCAGACGGCTCCAGAGGGGCGCGATGGTCCGCGCCTCGAGACCCGCCAGCGGCGCCATCCCCAGGTTGAACCAGCGGTAGCCCAGCTCCTTGCCGTAGAGCATCAGCTCCACGAAGAGATAGTCCATCACTCCGGTCGGCGCGTCGGCCGTGTGGCGCATCAGGTCGATGGAGATCTCGTCCTTCTCGCCTCCCAGCCAGAGGTTGGCGAAGGCCACGATGCGGTCGCCCCGGTAGATCAGGCCCATGGGGAAGCGGCGCAGGTAGTCCTGGTCGAAGTAGCCGAGGGAGAAGGCCTTCTCGCGGGTGTTCTTGTGCTCCAGCCATTCGTCCGAGATGCGCTCCAGCTCCGGCAGCAGGACCTGAGCCTGCTCGACGGAGATGACCTCGAAGCGGCAGCCCTCCTCCGTGCACTTGCGCTGCGCCCAGCGCAGCTTCTTGCGGCTGCTCCCCGCGAGCGAGAAGGTGGTGAGCGGCACCCGCGCCTCTTCGCCCAGCTTGATCAGCGTCAGGCCGAGGTCGGCGTAGAGGTGGAGGCTCTTGTCGTTCACCTGATAGAAGCAGGTCCAGCCGCCGTGGCGGTCCACCAGCTCGCGGAACTTCCACACCAGCTCCGCCCGCTCCTTGTCAGGGCCCACGGGATCGCCCATGGAGACCCAGGTCTTGCGCTCGACGCCGAACATTACGAAGGCGTTGCCCGAATCGTGGAAGAGGAGCTGCTTGTCGCCGATCAGGGCCAGCCAGGCGTAGGTGCGGGGGAAGACGGCGGCGGCGGCGGCGGCCTTCGCCAGCTCCTCCTCGGTGGGCGTCGACGGCTCCATGGGCGCCGGCCGCAGCAGGCGGCTGACGGCGACCCCCAGGGCCACGGCCACCACTCCCACCGAGGCGCGCAGGAAGCGCGGCGCGTTGCCGAAGAGGGTGAAGTGCCACCACAGGTCGCGCGAGTAGTCGACGTGCTTGTAGGCGAAGAAGCCCAGCCAGACCGAGCCCAGGAGGACGATGGAGATGGCCAGGCTCCACCCCGGCGTGAACGGCTCGGCGGTGAGCGACGCCTTGCGGAAGAAGTGGCGGTGGCAGGGGAGGAGGGCCGCCAGCATGACGGCGAGGACGATGCCCTCCTCGTAGTCCAGGCCCTTGGCCAGCGACAGCACGATGCCGCTCGCCAGCAAGCCGACGGTGAGCTGATAGGCGGCGTCGAGCCGGCGCTGGAGGCCGATGGCCAGGAACAGCAGCAGCACCCCCACCAGGCTGCCCAGGAAATGGGAGATCTCGATCACCGACAGCGGCAGGGCGTCCTTGAGCCAGGAGAGCCGGGAGTGGACGGCCGGCGTCGCGCCCGAGACGAGGAGGATGGCGCCGCCCAGGAAGGTGGTGACGGCGAGGATCTGCGGCACCACGTCCGGAGCCCGGCCGCCGAAGAGGCGCGCCAGCCGTCCCACCTGCTGGCGCCGCCGCACCACCTCGTGCACTCCCAGCGACACCGCGGCCAGCATCAGCGGCAGGAAGTAGTAGACGGCGCGGTAGGCCACCATGGCCGCCAGGAGCTGGGGCCGCGGCAGCTCGGGGGGCAGCAGCAGCACCATCATGGTCTCGAACACGCCGAGGCCCCCCGGCACGTTGCTCAGCAGCCCCGCCACCTGGGCGAAGAGGAAGACGCCGAGGAAGTGAAAGAAGCCGATGTGCCAGTCCGCCGGGAGCAGGACGTAGAGCACCGCGCCGGCCAGCGACCAGTCGAGGGAGGCGACGCCGATCTGCAGCAGGGCCATGCCCGGCCGCGGAATGGCGAACTCCATCCCCTTGACCGCCACCGGCCGCCGCCGCAGCACCGTGGCGGCGAGGTAGGCCGCCACCAGTCCCAGGAACAGCAGGCCCAGCGGCCAGGGGCTGGTCACGGGCAGGTGCAGCCGGGCCGGCACGGCGATGGGCTCGAGCAGGAAAGCCGTCCCCGCGAGGCTCAGGAAGCCCAGCCAGAAGGTGAAGTAGGAAAGCACCACGATGCGGGCGATGTCGAGCGCCGTCAGCCCCCAGCCCGAGTAGAGGCGGACCCGCAGCGGCGTGCCGGTGAAGAGCGGCATGCCCAGCGTGTTGCTGAAGGCGTAGCCGGCGAACGACGCCAGGGCGATCTTCCAGTACGAGACCTCCTTGCCGATGTAGCGGATGGCCAGGGTGTCGTAGCCGGTGAGGGCGAAGTAGCCGGCGAGGGTCAGGCCCACGGCGAGCAGCACGCGGCTGGCCGGGAGCTGGTCGAAGAACCTGATGACGTCGCGATAGCGGAAGTCCTTGAGCTCGCCGTGGAGCAGCCACAGGGCGAGCACGAAGAACCCCAGGCTCAGCCACGGCGTCAGCCTGGACAGCGGGATCCTTTGCAGCGCGTTCCGCAATCCCGACGGGGAGGTCGCAAGCACCTTTTCAGACACGTCCTTAGAACCACCCCTTGCGCCGGAAGTAGACCACCAGGCCGCCGGCCGTCACCGCCATCAGCCCGAGAGCCATGGGGTAGCCGTGCTGCCAGCTCAGCTCCGGCATGTCCTTGAAGTTCATGCCATAAAGGCCGGCGATGAAATTCAGCGGGATGAAGATGGTGGAGATGATGGTGAGCACCTTCATCACCTCGTTCAGCCGGTTGCTGGCGCTGGAGAGGTAGACGTCCAGCAGCCCCGACGCGAGGTCACGGTAGGTCTCGATCATATCGATGACCTGGATCGTATGATCATAGCAGTCCCGCAGGAAGACCCGGGTCTCGGGCCGGATGAGGTCCATCTCCACCCGCTGCAGGCTGTTGATGACGTCGCGCTCGGGCCAGGCCGTGCGGCGCAGCAGCAGGAGCTCGCGCTTGATGCGGTGGACCTCGTTGAGCACGGCCGGCTCGGGCCGCACCACCACCTCGTCCTCCAGCTCCTCGACGCGCTCGCCGTAGCTCTCCAGCACGGGGAAGAACTCGTCCACCAGGGCGTCGATCAGGGCATAGAGGAGGTAGTCGGAGCCCGCCTGGCGGATCTGCCCCTTGCCCTGCCGCAGCCGCTCGCGTACCGCTTCGAACGAGTCGCCCGGCACCTCCTGGAGGGTGATGATCCAGTTGCCGGCGAGGAAGAAGCTGATCTGCTCGATCTCCAGCTCCTCCCCCGCTTTGCGGTTGAGCGACTTCATGACCACGAAGTGATGGGCACCGTAGTCCTCGATCTTCGGCCGCTGGCCGCAGTCGAGGACGTCCTCCAGGGCGAGGGGGTGGAGGCCGAAGTGGGCGCCCAGCGCCTCCAGGAGCGGCACGTCGTTCAGGCCGTCGACGTTGATCCAGGTCACGCTTGGCGAGTCCCGGTAGGGGAAGACCTCCTCGACCTTTCCGGCCTGCTTCTCCTCGAAGTGGTCGGGCCCGTAGTCGATGACCGTGACGCGCACCGGCCCCGTGCCGGGCGTCTCCAGCGGGCGCAACGTCCCCGGGGCGGTCCCCGGGCGGGGGTACCGCTTGCCGATGTAGGTTTTCTTGCTCGGGGTCTGCATGCGCGGTTCGCCGCCCACGGCGATTCTACTTTGTCACAGGGAGGCTCGGAGGTCGGGGTGCAGGAAGGGCCCAGAGGACATCAGGGACGTCAAGGACACGAAGCTATGCGAAACCGAGCTTCCTCGTCCCTGACGTCCCTGGTGTCCTTGATGTCCTTGATGTCCTTGCTTCGGCTTGCTTCGCGCCGGCCCCTAGCCCAGCCGCTCGCGGACCAGGCGATCGAAGGCTTGGCGCAGCGCCTCGAGGCGGCCCAGCTTGCCGGCGTCGCCGGCTTCGACCTCCAGCGGCCAGTCGAAGTCCACGCCGTCGATCACCCGGGAGCGCCAGATCTTCTTCTTGGGGTCCCAGGTTCCTTCGGGGTCCCCGAGCAGATCCCAGCCGGTGGGCAGGTAGCTGCGGACCTCGGTCTCGGTGTAGGAGAGGGGAGCGTTCGTCGTCGTCTTCATGTCGGCGCGATTGTGCCTCAAGTCGGGGGGGATTGAGAAGCGGGCTGTGGGTTGTTACGATCCCGGGCCATGAAGATCGAGCTCACGGAAGAGCAGAAACTGCTGCAAGAGACCGTCCGCCGGTTCGCCGACGAGGTGGTCAGGCCCCGGGCGAAGGAGATCGACGAGACGGGCGAGTTCCCGCGCTCGTTCTTCGACCAGGCGGGCGAGCTGGGCCTCGCCGGGGTCGCCATGCCCGAGGAGTACGGCGGCGCCGGCATGGACACCGTCTCCTACTGCGTGGTCATCGAGGAGATCAGCCGGGCCTGCGCCACCTCGGGCGTCATCCTGTCGGTGAACAACTCCCTGGTCTGCGATCCGCTGCTGAAGTTCGGCACTGAGGAGCAGAAGAAGGAGTTCCTGACTCCGCTCGCGGCCGGCCGCAAGCTCGGCTGCTTCGCCCTCACCGAGCCCGGTGCCGGCAGCGACCCCGCCGGCCTGCGTACCACGGCCCGGCGCGACGGCGACGACTACGTCCTCGACGGCAACAAGGTGTTCATCACCAACGGCACGGATGCCGACGTGGCCCTGGTCTTCGCCAGCGTCGACCTGGCGCTCAGGCACAAAGGGATCACCTGCTTCATCGTACCGGCGGACACCCCGGGCTACAGCCATGGCACCCACGAGTTCAAGCTGGGAGTGAATGCCTCCGGGACCACCGAGCTGGCGTTCGAGAATATGCGGATCCCCGCGAAGTGGCGGCTGGGCGGGGAGGGCGACGGCTTCAAGGTCGCCATGGCCACCCTCGACGGCGGCCGCATCGGCATCGCCGCCCAGGCCATCGGCATCGCCCAGGCGGCCTTCGAGGAGGCCCTGGCCTACTCGCAGCAGCGCGAGCAGTTCAATCAACACCTCTCGGACTTCCAGGCCATTCAGTTCTACCTGGCGGACATGTCGACCGAGATCGACGCCGCCCGTCTCCTCACCTGGAAGGCGGCGTGGTCCAAGGAGAACGCCAGGCGCTACACCCTGGAAGCCGCGCAGGCGAAGCTCTTCGCGTCGGAGATGGCGCAGCGGGTGACCAACAAAGCCTTGCAGATTCACGGCGGCTACGGCTACACCAAGGAGTACAACGTCGAGCGCTACTTCCGCGACGCCCGCATCACCGAGATCTACGAGGGCACGAGCGAGGTCCAGAAGATGGTCATCGCCGACTGGGTCCTCAACAAGGCCTGAGAAGGGGAAGCCGCCATGGCCATTCTCGCCGAGCCCCAGTCCGAGATCGCCGTCGGCGGTGTCGACTTCTCCCTGACCGGGGATCAGGAGCTGCTGCGCGACGAGGTGCGGCGGTTCGCCGAGGAGCGCATCCAGCCGGGCGTGGCCGAGCGGGACCGCGAGCACCGCTTCCCGCTGGAGATCTTCCAGGAGATGGGGGAGATGGGCCTGCTTGGCATGCTGGTTCCCGAGGAGTACGGCGGTGCCGGCACGGACACCCTTTCCTACCTGCTGGCCATCGAGGAGGTCTCGCGCGTCGACCCGGCAGTGGCGGTGACGATGAGCGTCACCAACTCGGTCTGCTGCTGGCCGATCGTCCGCTTCGGCAGCGAGGCGTTGAAGCGCAAGGTGCTGCCGGCGCTCGCCGCCGGCCAGACCCTCGGCGCCTTCGGCCTCACCGAGCCCGGCGCGGGGAGCGACGCCGGCAGCCTCAAGACCACGGCCCGGCGGGACGGCGACGTCTGGATTCTCAACGGTGAGAAGGCCTGGATCACCAACGCCGGCTTCGCCGGCTGGTACGTGGTGGTGGCGCGGACGAACCCGGAGGCGGGGAAGCGGGGGCTCTCGGCCTTCGTGGTGCCCGGCGACGCTCCGGGCTTCTCCGTCGGCCAGCCCGAGGAGAAGCTGGGGCTCCGGTCGTCGCGCACGGCGCAGATCTATTTCACGGATTGCCGGGTGCCGGCCGAGAACCTCCTGGGGGAAGAGGGGCAGGGGCTGAAGATCGCCCTCGCTACCCTCGGCCATTCCAGGCTGGGGATCGCGGCCCAGTCGGTGGGCATTCACCAGCGGGCCCTGGAACTGGCCGTGGCCTACGCGAAGGACCGCGTGCAGTTCGGCGTCCCCATCGCCCAGCACCAGGCCATCCAGTTCAAGATCGCCCAGATCGCGACCGAGCTCGCCGCGGCGCGCGCGCTCACCCACGGCGCCGGCGCGGCCGAGCACACCTCCCGGGCCGGGCGCCTGGCGGCGCAGGCCAAGGTCTACGCCTCCGAAGCCGCCAACCGCGCCTGCTGGGAGAGCCTGCAGATCCATGGCGGTAACGGCTTCCACGAGGATTATGAGATCTCCCGCCTCTACCGCGACGTGCGTGTGACCACCATCTACGAGGGCACCAGCGAGATGCAGCGGCTGGTGATCGCGCGGAGCCTGCTGGCGCGGTAGCCCAGGAGCGTAAACCCGCCGCAACAGGCGGTATACTCCCCCCCATGGACAGCCCTGTCGTCGTCGCTCTGGCGCTCCTCGCCTTTGCCCTGGGGATCGCGGCCGCCTGGCTGCTGGGGCGGCTGCGGCTCCAGGCCGAGGTGGTCCGCCTGCGCACCCTGCTCGACTCCGAGCGGCGAACGGGGGCCGAGAAGATGCGCCTTCTCGACGAGGCGCAGGGCCGCCTGGGAGACGCCTTCAAGGCTCTGTCCGCCGAGGCGTTGCAGACCAACAACCAGAGTTTCCTCCACCTCGCGAAGGCTACGCTGGCGACCTTTCAGGAAGGGGCGAAGGGGGACCTGGAGCTGCGCCAGCAGGCCATCGGCGAGCTGGTCAAGCCGTTGCGCGAGTCGCTCGACAAAGTGGACCAGAAGATCCAGGAGATCGAGACCGCCCGCATGGTGGCCTACTCGGGACTGACCGGCCACTTGAAGACTTTGGCCGAGGCCCAGGCCAGCTTGCAGCAGGAGACGAACCGGCTCGTGGGTGCCCTGCGCAACTCGGGGACGCGGGGCCGCTGGGGAGAGATCCAGCTCCAGCGGGTGGTGGAGATGGCGGGGATGCAGGCCTATTGCGACTTCTCTGTCCAGGTTTCGGTGACCACCGAGGACGGCCGGCAGCAGCCCGATATGGTGGTGCGTCTGCCCAACCAGAGGAACATCATCATCGATGCCAAAGCCCCGATGGACGCTTATCTCGATGCCCTTGAGGCACTGGATGAGGACGGCCGCAAAGCCAAGCTTCGGAACCATGCGCGGCAGATCCGCGGCCATCTCACCAAGCTGGCGGCGAAGAGCTACTGGGCTCAGTTCGAGTCGGCGCCGGAGCTCGTCATCCTCTTCTTGCCGGGGGAGACTTTCTTCAGCGCTGCCCTGGAACAGGATCCGAGCCTGCTTGAGTATGGTGTCGAGCAGAGGGTGATCCTCGCGACTCCCAGCACCCTCATTGCTCTCCTGTGGGCCGTGGCATACGGCTGGCGACAGGAAAAGGCGGAGGAGAACGCGAAGCAGATCAGCGAGCTGGGCAAGTCTCTCTACGAGCGCCTGCGGACCTTCGCCGGCCACCTCGGAGCCATGGGCAAGAACCTCGGCCAGAGCGTCGACGCCTACAACAAGGCTGTGGGCTCCCTGGAGCTGCGCGTCCTCCCCGCCGCCCGCCGCTTCAAGGAGATGGGAGCGGCCGGCGGCGACGAGATCGAGGCTCTAGAGATCGTGGACAAGGGGGTCCGGAGGGTGGACGGCGGAGAGGCGGCGGAGCCGGAGCTGCTGGGGGAAGGGGTGTCGTGAGGGCGCTGCTCTGCAGACCTTCACGAATGACTCCCAAAGCCCTCTCGATTACACTGTGGGAACAGGGGCGGTCATTCCTGCAAATGCAAGCCCTGCTGAGACCAGGAGAAGCGATGAGATGAAAGGGATGCGCCGGGCGATTGCAACGTTTCTCGCCCTGCTGGCGGTTCCGGTCGCGGGGCACTGCGGCGGCGCCTGGGTCATGGACCCGGGCAAGGTCGACGTCAGCCTGGGCTTCAGCCGCAAGACGGCGAACACGTCGTGGAATGCGAACGGCGACTTCCTGCTGCACTTCTCGACGTTCAACAGCGGCGTGCCGGCGCGCCAGAACCACGACTTCCGCTACACCTACCTCTCGGGCGAGATCGGCCTGCTCCCCCGCCTCTCGGGGACCTTCCTGGTCAACTATCTCTATGGCCTGGAGGGTCCCCACGTCAACGAAGAGAAGAACGTGGGCTTCACCGACTCGTGGTTCGGTCTCAAGCTCGCCCTCGCCAAGGGAAACTGGCCCATGGCGTTGGACCTCAACACACGGTCGCCGTTCCTCTACGACTTCCCCGGCCCCTACAACCGCTACATCCTGGACAGCAAGGGCAACCGGATCGGCGTCAGCCCGAAGTGGCGGGGCCTGCTCAAGCATGACTACACGCTGGGCTACATGGTCAGCCACTCCTACCTGAACGGCGAGGGCTGGATGAATTTCGAGGCCGGCTACACCTGGCGCGAAGGAGCGCCGGCGGACGCGGTCCCGGCCTGGGCTGAGGTGGGCTATCCCCTGCACTGGCACGGTCTTGCCGTCAAGGGAGCGTTGAATTTCGTCCACAGCCTGAACAACGATACGAAGCCGCAGCCGGACGACCGCTTCGGCTCCAGCCCCACCTATAACTTCAATAACGCCAGCTATCTCAAGGCTGGCGTCAGCTTCATCGTGCCGATCCACGGTGCGAGCAATTTCGAGATCGGCTACAACCAGTGGATCTGGGGCCGCTCGGCGCGGCAGTACCGCGAGCCGTTCCTGTCCATCGGCACAAGGTTCTAGAAGGTATCCCGCGTCGACACCAGCCACTGGACCGCCTGGAGGCTGGCGCCGCTGCGGTCGAGGGGGAAGGCAACGTCGAGGTGCACCACGGCGCCGCGCGACGAGCGGCTGGAGCCCAGGCGCAGGCCGAGGCCGACGTCGCGCAGGACCTTGCCGTCCGTGCGCTGGACGAAGCGCTGAAACTTGTCGACGGGAGCGTCGACGAACCAGGCCCGGCCGACGTCGAAGAAGACCGCGGCACCGGGATGGATCAGGTGGAACAGCTCGCGGTCGCTGAAGAAGCGCTGCTCGGCGGTGAAGAGCAGGCGGCGGTCGCCGGCCTCGTAGCGCAGGGGATAGCCGCGCAGGCCGCTGTCGCCGCCGAGCAGGAGCTGGTCCTCGGTGTCCAGCCGGTGGGCGAGGTCGGCGCCCAGCGAGGCATAGAAGAGGTTGTCTCCGAAGTCGCGGGCATACCAGCGCACATGGCCGCCCGCCACCAGGTTTTCGGCGTCGTTGCGATACCACCGGGTCGAAACCCCGAGTTGGGCCAGGACGAGCTGGCGGGCCGCCGGCCGCCAGCCCTCCGTTGCCGCTCCCTGGAGAATCCAGCGGTTGCCGAGGCCGCCAAAGGTGGGGGTGGAGTAGCCCGCCAGCAGGTTCCAGTGCCGGCCGAGGTTGAGGTCCTCCGAGCGCTGGATACGGTCGAGGTCCTTCTCCACGACGTAGCGGTCCTGGATCGACTCGAAGCGCACCCACGGGTAGGCCAGGGCGCGATCGGCCGGCGGCGCGAGGAGCCGCTGGGTCGAATGCAGGCTCTTGAAAATGAACACGGGGCCGGGGACGAACAGGGGTGAGGTCGTGAAGTCGTCCCGCGACCAGGTGAAGCCGAGCTCCCAGCGGTTCGCCGTGCCGTTCACGAGGCCCGGAGAGAGCCCGGCGTAGACCTCGGCGTCGGCGTTGACGTGGCGAAAGCCGGTGCCGACCTTGCCGCCGGTGTAGAGCTGCTCGAGGCGGTCGTCGCGGAACAGCCGCAGCCCCGCGGCCCAGCGGCTGTCGAGAGAATAGAAAGGACGCTCCAGCTCGAAGCGCTGGCGGTCGCCGTCGGTATTCTTGGCATAGGAGGCGAGGAGCTGCAGCCGGCTGCCGGCCAGGTTGGGATCGCGGAAGCGGATCAGGTTCGACACCCGGTCCACGGTGCCGATGCGCGCCACCGTCAGGTCCTTGCCCGTCCCCAGCAGGTTCGTGTCCTCTGCCGAGAAGCTGGTGGTATTGACGCCGCCGGCACGGCCGAAGCTCAATCCTCCGGTGAGCGTCCAGACGTCACGGGTCACCACCTTTACGTCCACCTTGCCGTCCGGCCGCAGGGCGGGCTTCATTTCCACGTCGTAGAGATAGTCGTTGGTGCGCAGCAGGCGAGCGGACTCCTCGACCAGCTCGGGGGAGAAGAAGTCCCCGGGCCGGAACAGGAGCTGGCGCTCGATCACCCTGGCACGGGTGGTGCGGTGGAGGAGGTTGGCGAGGCGGAAGATGCGGCGATTCTCACCGTCCTGGCCGGGGTCGAAGATGTTGTGGGGGACGACGTGGACCTCGGCGATGACGCTCCCCGGGGGGATGGCCGCCGGCGACTCTGGCCCGGCGGCGAGGACGGGCGCGTCGTCCGGTTGGGCGAGGAGACACGAGGCCAACGGCCTCCAGGGCTGGGCCCCGGCGGGAGAGGCGACGAGGCCCAGACCGCAGATTCCGGCGAGGACGATACAGCCGCGGCTGACAACCATGCGAAGGCTCCGTGAGGACCGTCAGTTGGTGTACGGATCATAACCCGGAAGCATCGAGCCGCGAGCGGTGAGGTTGGCATGCCAATTTGGCGCGGCCCGGCTCGGTCACCTCTCTCCTCTCCAGGGGAATTTGGCTGGCAGCGTCTTTGCTTTCCCTGGAGTGTGAAGTAAGAAAGGAGACCCGAAAGAGTCTATGAGCACCTCATCCAAAAGAAACCTAGCGACGTTCCTGCTGGTCCTGGGAGCGGTCATCTTCGGCATGGTCCTCGCCGGGGGTCTGCAGTTGACCGTCCCCGGTGCTGCGGACCAGGACACGAGCACCCTGTCCGCGACGAAGATCGCCTCACAGCACGTGAGCTCCCTGCCCAGCTTTGCCGACCTCGCCGAAGCGGTCGAGCCGGCCGTCGTGTCCATACAGGCGGCCACCATCGAAAAGACGCCTGCCGGAGGGCGCCGCGGCGGCGATCCCTTCGAGTTCTTCTTCGGTCCCCGCAACCGCCAGCAGCCTCGGCAGCAGCAGCCGCAGTCGCCGGACGGCGAGGACCAGCAGCCCGACGAGTTCCGTTCCGACGCCGGTGGCAGCGGCTTCGTCATCAGCCCGGACGGCCTGATCGTGACCAACAACCACGTGATCGAGGGGGCGACCTCGGTGAAGGTCCACCTGGGCGACCGCGACTACACGGCCGACGTCAAGGGCGCGGACAAGTCCACCGACATCGCGCTGCTGAAGATCAATGCCGGCCATCCCCTGCGCTATCTCGACCTGGGCGACAGCGACGCCATCCGGGTCGGCGACTGGGTGATGGTCATCGGCAACCCGCTGAACCTGGACAAGACGGTCACCACCGGCGTGGTCAGTGCCAAGGGCCGATCGATCGGCATCAGCGACACCTCGTTCGAGAATTTCATTCAGACCGATGCGGCCATCAATTTCGGCAACTCCGGCGGTCCGCTGATCAATCTGCAGGGCCAGGTGGTGGCCATTGCCACGGCGATCAACTACGGTGCCGAGAACATCGGCTTCGCCGTGCCGGTCAACACCCTGAAGGAGGTCCTGCCCCAGCTCCGCGAAAAGGGGAAGGTCAGCCGCGGCTATCTTGGCATCGGCATCCGCAACCTGGACTACAACCAGGCCCAGGCTTTCGGTCTTGCCAATGCCGATGGCGCCCTGGTGCTGTCGGTGGAGTCCGGCACTCCGGCGGCGGATGCCGGCGTCGAGCATGGCGACGTGATCCTGTCGGTGGACGGCCGCAAGATCAAGACCACGCGCGACCTCATCAGCTACGTCTCGGCCAAGGGGCCCAACGCCTCGGTGAGCCTGGAGATCCTGCGCAACGGCAAGACGCTCACCAAGACCGTGAAGCTGCGCGAGCGTCCGGGTCAGGACCAGCAGGCACAGGAGCGCAAGCCCGAGGGCCACGGCGGCATCGACTGGCTGGGCATCCAGTACCAGGACCTGACCGGCAGCCTGAAGCAGGGCCACAACCTGCCGGACGACGTGCAGGGCGTCATCGTCACCAGCGTCGCTCCCACCAGCCCGCTCTACGACCAGTTCGTGCGGCCGGGCAGCGTCATCAGCGAGGTCAACGGCCGGCCCATCAAGGGGGTCGCGGACTTCGAGAGCGCCATCAAGAGTGCCAAGAAGGGATCCTACCTGCGGCTCTACACCCTGCAGTTCGACCAGCGCGGCAAACCGCAGCCGTTCTTCGCCGTCGTGCAGGCGCCGTAGAGGGTCCCGTTGACCGATATTTCACCTTCACCGACAGACGATCCGATGTTTTGACGGGCCGGCCCGCAAGGGCCGGCCCCTTTTCTTGTTACACTGTGAGCAACCATGCCGAGACCAGGTGACAGTTACCGCGCTTCCATCCTGGTGGTGGACGACGAGGCCGCGATCCGCGACAGCCTGCACATGATCCTGGAGTACGAGGGGTATCGGGTCGAGGAGGCGGGCAACGGCTCGCAGGCCCTCTCCAAGGTGGCCGAGCGGGCTCCCGACGCCATCGTGCTCGACATCAAGATGCCGGAGATGGACGGCCTCGAGCTGCTCAAGGCCCTGCGCGAGCGGGGCTACGACATGCCGGTGCTGATGATCTCCGGTCACGCCGACGTGGCCACCGCCGTCGAGGCCACCCGCCGCGGCGCCTTCGACTTCTTCGAGAAGCCGCTGCAGCGCGAGCGGGTGCTGCTGTCGCTGCGCAACGCCGTGGAGGCGTACCGGCTGCAGGCGGAGAACCGCACCCTGCGCCTCGAGCCCGAGCAGCTCATCGGCTCGGCGCCGGCCATGCGCCGCCTGCGGGAGATGGTCGAGAAGGCGGCGCCCACCACCGCCACCGTGCTCGTCACCGGCGAGAGCGGCACCGGCAAGGAGCTGGTGGCCCGCGCCATCCATCGCGGCTCGGCCCGCCGCGACCGTGCCCTCGTCCAGGTCAACTGCGCCGCCATCCCCGAGGAGCTGATCGAGTCCGAGCTGTTCGGGCACGAGAAGGGGAGCTTCACCGGCGCGGTGCGCAAGCAGATGGGGAAGTTCGTGGCCGCCGATGGCGGCACCATCTTCCTCGACGAGATCGGCGACATGTCCGCCCGCACCCAGGCCAAGGTGCTGCGCGTGCTGCAGAACGGCGAGGTGGAGCCGGTGGGAGCCGAGCGCACCGTGCAGGTGGACGTGCGGGTCGTGGCCGCCACCAACCGCAACCTGGAGGACGAGATCGCCGCCGGCCGTTTTCGCGAGGACCTGTTCTATCGCCTGAACGTCATCCCCGTGCGCACGCCGGCCCTGCGCGAGCACCTGGAGGACCTCCCGCTGCTGGTGGAGCATTTCGTGCGCCGTTATGCCGACCAGAACAACTACAAAGCCAAGGAGCTCTCGCCCGAGGCCCTGGCCCACCTCAAGGCCCTGCCGTGGAAGGGCAACGTCCGCGAGCTGAAGAACCTGGTGGAGCGGCTGCTGATCCTCTCTCCGGGCGACAGGGTGACTCGCGAGGACGTCATCGCCGCCACCGGCGGTGCCCGTCCCGAGCTCTCCACCTCGCTGCTGGCGGTGGCGACGCTGCGGGAGTTCCGCGATCTGTCGGAGCGGATGTTCCTGCTCCACAAGCTGGAGGAGAACAACTGGAACGTCACCCAGACGGCCCAGGCCATCGACACGCCGCGGAGCAACCTTTACAAGAAACTCGACCAGTACGACATCCAACGGGAGGAGGCGGCGCGTGAATGACCAGCAGATTCTTATGCAGATGCTGGAGGAGAGCGGTGCCCTGCGGCGCGGCCATTTCCTGCTCTCCTCGGGTCTCCACTCGGAGGCCTATGTCCAGTGTGCCCTGCTGCTGGAGGACCCCGTGCGAGCGCGCAAGGTGGGGAGCGACCTGGCGGAGCTGCTGCGGCAGTTCCACCCGGATTCCGTGCTCTCGCCGGCGCTCGGCGGCGTCATCATCGGTCACGAGGTGGCGGCGGGGCTGGGCGTGCCCTTCCGCTTCACCGAGCGCAAGGGGGAGGAGATGGGCCTGCGTCGCGGCTTCAGCCTCCGCCAGGGCGAGCGGGTGGTGATCGTCGAGGACGTGGTCACCACCGGCCGCTCGACGCTGGAGACGGCGGCGCTCGCCACCTCCCGCGGCGCCCGCGTGGTGGCCATCGGCGCCATCATCGACCGCACCGCCGGCCGCGATCCCTTCGATGTCCCTTTCCGCTCTCTCCTGAAGCTCGACCTGCCGTCCCACGCGCCCGCCGACTGCCCCGCCTGCCGTGCCGGCGCGGTGCCGGCCGAGAAGCCGGGCAGCCGGCCGGAGGCGGCCACGGCGCGGGGCACGGAGGCGGGGGTGGAGCGGTCGTCGTAGCTACATGTTCTCCACCATGAAGGTGGCCACGATGGCTGGCTGAATGGGGAAGCCCGCGAGGATCAAGCCGTTGGCGGGGTTGATGACGATGACGTGCGTCGCGTTCGGCCTGGGCGCTCCACCCCGGCCCGTCTGCGGCAGGCCGTCGACGTAGGTGATCTGCAGCAACCCGCCCGGCAGTTGGTCGATGCGCGTCACCATGGCGACATGGCCGCCGCCTTGCCAGGTGATGTTGAGCTCCACGTCACCGCGATTGTTGAGGGCGTTGAGCACCGGCGGCAGGGTGTTGACGGGGAACTGCGTGTTGATGCGGTAGCCGTTGGCCCGCGCCCAGGCCGCCTTGCCGTTGAACATGTTCGGCCCGGTCGTGCCGCCCGCGCCGGTGCCCATGGCGGCGTAGAGGCCGGCGTAGATGTTCTGGGCGGTCGGACCGCCCAGGCCGCGCCGGTTGAGCATGTAGCGGATGGAGCGTGCCACGCCGCCTGGGGCGCAGCCCATGTTGTCCTCGTTCACCGTCGGGAAGGGACCCTGCGCCGCGCCCAGCAGCGCCGGCCGGGCCACGCCCGGGCCGGGCGCCCAACCTGGCTGCCACCGAGGGGGCCGCGGGGGCTGGCCGAACGCACCGCTGCCACCGCCGTTGTAGCCGCCGACCAGGTACGGAGCCGAGGTGACGGGGACGTTGCAGGTCGCCGGTCCCGGGAGGGGCGCGCCCTGCTGGGCGCCGGTGACCGCGAAATGAGCGGCGGAGGCGTCGGCGAGCTTCGCCGTCCCGGGAGTGGGCGACGGCTGCGGTATGGGCGACGGCGACGGCTGGGGTGTGGGGCTCGGCGTGGGCGTAGGTCCGGGGCTTTCCGCCGGCAGGGGATCGGTGGTCACCGCCACCTGATAGCAGAGGGTGCCGGCCGGCACGCCGTCCTGCGTGCCGACGGGGAGGATCACCGTCGGGTGCGCGTCGAGCAGGTCCTGGGAGGTGTCGAACTGCAGGAACAGGTTTTCGATCGAGCGCTCATAGCTCACGCCATCCTGGCTCGTGTAGAGGTTCACGAACGCTCCCGTGGGGCCTACCAGTTGGCCGGCGGCGCTGGAGTCGAACGACAGCTCGGCGACGCCGACCTGGGTGTAGGGGCCGGCGAGGCTGCCGTCGTCGTTCAGCCAGTCGAACTGGGTGAAGTTGATCGTGACCCCGCTGGTGGAGCCCTGCCCGCGGACGGTGCCGGCCACCAGGGCCAGGATCACGATCAGCGTGAGACTGGCGAGCCCGAGGACCAGGCTCCGCGAAGGGCGGCGCCTCAGCCCAGGCTGTTCAAGACGTGGGTTCATGTCTACGCTCCTCTCTTGCGTCGAGGCGGCCCCGGAGCTCCCCTTCCGGCTTGCACGACGCAGCCGGTCCGGGGCGCCCGGAGTAGGGCCTCATAGAGAAAGGTGTATATTTGCTTGGGTTCGTGACAACGTCACGAATTCGTCACCTGGGGAGCTCGTCCGCCCGGCACCGCAGGCACGGCTTTCCGGGATTGCTCAGGTCGAGCTGATCCCAGGGCACGCGCAGCGGCTCCCGGTGCTTGAAGCCGACCAGCCGGAGGGTGGTGATGCCGAGGCGCCGCAGCAGGGCGGCAGGCCCGAGCAGGTACTCGCGGATGACGCAGTCGTCCCCCTCCCGCTCGGCGGTCACGGAGAGGATCCGTCCCACTCGCTTGCCTTCGGAGTCGTGGACCTCTCGGCCGAGCAGCAGCTCGAGGTGGACCGACGCCTTCTTCATGAATCCACTCCCGGAACGTGGGCGACGACGTGATCGCGCAGCCACCGCTCCCAGTCGAAGGCCGGCGTGTCGAGCGCCGCGACGTCGAGCTGGACGCAGAACGGGTTGACGTCCTTCACCACCGGCCAGGGGACACGGTAGCGCGCCGTCTTGCGGACGGGGAAGCGGCGGCGCAGGCGCTCGAGCCACGCCTCCAGTCTGGGATGGAGGCGCCGCGCCAAGACTACGAACCCCATCTCGATGGCCTCGATCCGCGGCGGCTGGCCTGGGCGGATCTCGAGCACGAGGCCGTCGACCCTCCCCATCTTCGTCTCCTCGCGGTCCACCACCTGCTTGTCGAGGACGTCGCGCACCAGGTCCAGTCGCTTCATCAGCTCCCTCCCACGATCACCAGCGGGATCGAGACCACGGCGAGGACGAGCGCCAGCACCAGCAGAAAGGCGGCCACCGAGTTCGAGATCCAGCCGTTGGCGTGCTCTTTGAGCAGCTTGCGGTCGTTCATGATCAACAGGAATGGGATGGCGACGAAGGGCAGAACGGCCGCGTTGATCGCCATGGTGACCAGCGTCAGCTTCAGCGGATCGATCCCGAACAGGATGAGCAGCGACGACGCCAGGATGGCACCCGTATAGACCATGCAGAAGCGGGCGTCCTCCCGCGGATCGAGGTCCTCGCCCCAGTTCCAGCCGAAGGTCTGGGCCGTCGTGTAGGCCATCGCCAGCGCCACCTCGATCCCCGCGCCCAGACAGGCGATGGCCATGGCGGCGGCGAAGAGCACGAATCCCCAGAACGGGAACGCGTCGGTCAGCATCATCGCCGCCTGATGGTAGTCGTTCACCTCGATCCCCCGCGGCGCCAGCACCAGGGCGGCCACCACGATGGCGGCCAGCGCGATCACGCTTCCGAAGCCCATGCCGAGAAAGGCGATCCCCCGGTTGACGTTGACGTAGGAGGGGTCCCATTCATCCTCCACCGCGCCCGAGGAGTAGAAGTAGAAGAGATAGGGGGCGATCACGGATCCCAAGATGCTGACGGCGATGAACCAGTACTTCGCCGGGTCGTGGTGGGGGAGCGACGGCAGCATGCCCGCCAGCAACTCGCCCGTGGGCGGGTGGTGGCGGACGGCCGCGACCACGAAGGCCAGGGTGAGGAGGCCGAGCAGCGACGTGCTGTTCTCGATGGTGCCGAAGGTCGAGCGCCAGAGGAAGAGCCAGGTGAGGACCGCCACGGGAAGCGCCCAGACCGCCGGCGGCAGGCCGGTGACGAGGTGGAGGGCGAAGCAGATGCCGCCGATCTCGGCGCCGAGGACCAGGAAGTGGACCAGCGTCAGGACGAGGAACGGCACGAGCCAGGCGGTGAAGCCGAAGTGCTCGCGGATGGCGTCCGGCAGCGCCTTGCGGGTCACGGCGGCGAAGCGGCCGGACATCTCCACCAGGAAGATCACGAGGAGCGTGCCGAGCAGGAGCGACCAGACGAGCTGGAAGCGGAAGCTGGCGCCGGCCTGGGCGCTGGTGGCGAGGTTGCCGATGTCGAAGAACCCGCCGACGGCGGTCACGATGCCGAGCGCGAGCTGCGTCGCTTTCTTCATGTTCATGACGACCCTGCGCCCTTCTTCCAGGCCGCGAGCTGCCGTCCCAGCGCCGCCAGCCGGCCGGCCTCCCGCGCTGCCCCCGGCCGGTCGTTCGTCGCGACGGCTCGCCGCAGGCTCGCCCCCGCGGCCCGGGTCTGGGAGATCAACTGCCGCAGGGGATCGCGCACCTCGGGCCGGGCCTGCGACTTCGCGGTCTCGCCGGTCGCCTGGTCGAGATCCCTGTCCGCCTCTTTGCAGGTGGACTTGACGAACGATTTGGGAACGCTGTTGGCGAGCCACTTCTCGCCTGCCATCTGCAGCGTGGCGATCCAGGAGCCGACGGCATCGGCCTTGTCGAGCAGCTCCTGCTCGGGGGATTTGTGCTGGCAGGCCGCGAGGAGGGCCGCGAAGACGAGGATCGCCCCGCAACGCCGTGCCGCCGACGACTGTAGAGAGTTGACGTTCCGCATGGCGGAGATCCTGCGTGCTGCTGCCTCGGCGCAGGAAGCAAGTTTTGGGCCTGCGGCGGGCCCGAACGCAGGGTGATGAGGGGGCCTACGCCTCCCCGCGCAGCACGAGCTGCGGGTCCGTGGCGGCCGCCCGGCGGGCCGGCAGCCAGGAGGCGACGGCCGCCACCAGCACGAGCACGGCGGCCACGCCGGCGTAGATGGCGGGATCGCTGACGCTCACCTCGAAGAGCAGGCTGCGCATCCAGCGGGTGGCGAAGAGCGCTCCCAGGAGACCCGCCGTGGCTCCCGCCACGGCCAGCGCCAGCCCCTGGCCCACCACCATCCGCACCACCCGCTCGCGGGAGGCTCCCAGGGCCATGCGGATACCGATCTCCTGGCTGCGCTGGCGCACGGCATAGGCGATCACGCCATAGATCCCCACCGCCGCCAGCACCAGGGAGACGAAGGCGAAGCCGCCGAGCAGCAGCATGTAGAAGCGGGACTGGGAGGTGGAGGTGGCGACCACCTCCGTCATCGGCTGCAGACCGAAGAGGGGCAGGCTGGGGTTCAGCTCCCGGACCTGCTGCTTGGCCGCCGCGGCCAATATCTGCGGCGACTGCGGCGACGACGAGCGCAGCACCACCGAGAGCGACTCCTGGGGGGCCTGGTCGTAGGCCAGGAAGATCTGAGGCTCGATCTCCCGCTCCAGCGCATCCTGCTTGAAGTCGCCCACCACCCCCACGACCTCGCCGCCCGGGATATCGCCGCTGGCGTCCGCGGGGCCGAAAGCGATGCGCTTGCCGATCGGGTCCTCGTCCGGGAAGAACCGGCGGACGGCGGTGGCGTTGAGGAGGGCCACGCGCGGGGCGCCGTGGCGGTCCCGTGAGCTCAGCGCCCTGCCTTTCAGCAAGGGGATGCCGAGAGTCTTGAAGTAGTCCGGCGTGACGGCGGCGACCCGCAGGATGGGCGCCTTGCCCGGCTCGGCGGGCGGGCGGCCGGCGACCTCGAAGGTCAGCACGTTGACCCGGCCGGCGAGAGGCATGCCGTAGACGGTCGCCCCCGCCGCCGTCACGCCGGGCAGTCGCGCCATCCGCTCGAGCAGCGCGGCGGTGACGGTCCGCAGCTTCTCCTCGTCGGAATACTGGCTCGCCGGCAGCTCGAGGTTGAAGGTGATGACGCCGTCCGGCTTGAAGCCCGGGTCCACGTTCTGCAGCTCCAGGAAGCTGCGGATGAGCAGCCCGGCGCCGGCGAGGAGCACCACGGCGAGGGCCGTCTCCACGACCACCAGCACGCTGCGGGCGCGGGTGCCGCCGCGCCCCTTCGAGCCGCGGGTCCCCTCGCGGATGGCCGCGGCGAGGTCGGTGCGCGAGGTCTGGAGGGCGGGAGCGAGACCGAAGAGCACGCCCGTCAACAGCGAGATCCCGAGGGCGAAGGCGAGAGCCGTGCCGTCCAGGCCGATCTCGGACAACCGCGGGATCCCCTGCGGCCCCGAGCCGACGAGGAGCTTCAAGGCCCAGGCGGCCAGGCCCAGGCCGGCGACGCCGCCCACCAGGGCCAGCACCAGGCTCTCGGTGAGGAGCTGCCGCACGATGCGGGCCCGCCCCGCGCCGAGGGCCGCCCGGATCACGATCTCCCCCTCGCGGGCCGCGGCGCGCACCAGCAGCAGGTTGGCGACGTTGACGCAGGCGATCAGCAGCACGAAGCTGACGGCCCCGAGGAGGATCAGCAGCGGCTTGCGCGTGTCCCCCACCATGCGGTCGAGCAGTGGCACGAGGGTCATGTCCTCGATGTAGCCCTGGTTGTCTCCCTGGTACTGGTCGCGC
>DATARR010000038.1:0-7657 GCA_036264085.1 Thermoanaerobaculia bacterium
CTTGTCGATCTGGTCGAAGGCCACGAAGCTCGCCAGGCCCTTCGACGCCAGCACCTTCGTGATCGCCGCCGTCAGCGTCGTCTTGCCGTGGTCGACGTGACCGATCGTCCCGATGTTGACGTGCGGCTTCGAACGATTGAATTTTTCCTTGCCCATGATCTCTCCTAACCCTAGTCCTAGCCTCTCAGTCGGTGCTACCCGGCGGCCTTCGCCACGACCTCTTCACTGACGTTCTTGGGGGCCTGCTCGTAGGAAGCGAACTGCATCGTGTAGTTGGCGCGCCCCTGGGACAGCGACCGCAGGTCGGTCGCATAGCCGAACATCTCGGACAGCGGCACCTTGCAAGTGATCACCTGGGCGTTGCCGCGCCCCTCCATGCTGTGGATGCGGCCGCGCCGCGAGGTGATGTCGCCGATGATCTCGCCCATGTACTCCTCGGGCGTGACCACCTCGACGGCCATGATCGGCTCCATCAGCACCGGCCGCGCCCGCTTGCAGGCGTCCTGGAAGGCCATGGAGCCGGCGATCTTGAAGGCGATCTCCGAGGAGTCGACGTCGTGGTAGCTGCCGTCGAAGAGGTCGACCTCGACCCCGACGCAGGGGAAGCCCGCCAGCGGTCCGGTCTCCAACGCCTCCTTGATGCCCTGGTCGATCGGCTTGATGAACTCCTTGGGGATGACGCCGCCGACGATCTTGTTGTTGAAGACGTAGTCCGCCTCGGTCGTCGGGCGCATGCGGATCTTGGCGTGGCCGAACTGGCCGCGGCCGCCGGTCTGCCGCACGTAGCGCCCCTCGCCCTCCGCCTCCTGCGTGATGGTTTCGCGGTAGGCGACCTGCGGTTTACCGACGTTGGCGCCGACGTTGAACTCGCGCACCAGGCGGTCGGTGATGATCTCCAGGTGCAGCTCGCCCATGCCGGAGATCAGCGTCTGGCCCGTGTCCTTGTCCGTGTGGACGCGGAAGGTCGGGTCCTCCTGCATCAGCTTGCCGAGCGCCATGCCCAGCTTCTCCTGGTCGGCCTTGGTCTTGGGCTCGATGGAGACGGCGATCACCGGCTCGGGGAAGTTCATCGCCTCCAGCACCACCGGGCGCTTGGGATCGCAGATGGTGTCGCCGGTGGTGACGTTCTTCAAACCCACGGCGGCCGCGATGTCGCCCGCCCACACCTCGCTGATCTCCTCGCGCTTGTTGGCGTGCATCTTGAGCAGCCGGCCAATGCGCTCGTTGCTGCTCTTCTTGGAGCCCAGCACCGACTGGCCCGTCTCGACGTGGCCGGAGTAGACGCGGAAGAACACGAGCTGGCCGACGTATGGATCGCTCATGATCTTGAACACCAGGGCCGCGAACGGCGCGCTGTCGTCGGCGGGGCGGACCACGGTCTGGTCGCTGTGGGGATCGATCCCCTCCATGGGCGGGATGTCGAGCGGCGACGGCAGGTACTCCACCACGGCGTCCAGCAGCGGCTGCACGCCCTTGTTCTTGAAGGCGCTGCCGCAGATCACGGGCTGCACCTTGTTGGTGATCGTCGCCCGGCGCAAGGCCGCCTTGAGCTCGTCGTTGGTGACCGCCTCGCCCGTCAGGTACTTCTCGAGGAGCTGGTCGTCCGTCTCCGAGATCGCCTCGACCATCTGCTCCCGCATCTTGTGGGCGACGTCGAGGTACTCCTCGGGGATGTCCACCAGTTCGTAGTCGGCGCCCAGGGTCTCGTCCTTATAGAAGATGCCCTTCATCTCCATCAGGTCGAGGATGCCCTTGAAGTTCTCCTCGCGGCCCCAGGGAAGCTGGATGACCACGGGGTTGGCGGCCAGACGGGTGCGCATCATCGACACCGTGCGGTCGAAGTCGGCGCCGACGCGGTCCATCTTGTTGACGAACGCGATGCGCGGCACGCGGTAGCGGTCGGCCTGGCGCCACACCGTCTCGGACTGCGGCTCGACGCCGGCCACCGAGTCGAACACGGCGACGGCGCCGTCGAGCACGCGCAACGAGCGCTCCACCTCGGCCGTGAAGTCCACGTGGCCGGGCGTGTCGATGATGTTGACGCGGTGGTTGACCCCGTTCTGGGTCCAGAAGCAGGTGGTGGCGGCGGAGGTGATGGTGATGCCGCGCTCCTGCTCCTGCACCATCCAGTCCATGGTGGCGGTACCCTCGTGCACCTCACCGATCTTGTAGTTGACCCCCGTGTAGAAGAGGATGCGCTCGGTGGTCGTCGTCTTCCCGGCATCGATGTGGGCCATGATGCCGATGTTGCGCGTATCTTTCAGTGGTACTTGCCGTGCCATGGTCTCAACTTCTTTCGCTCAATCGCCAGTCGTCTGCCCGCATGCCTACCAGCGGTAGTGCGCAAAGGCCTTGTTGGCTTCCGCCATGCGGTGCGTGTCGTCCTTCTTCTTGATGGCGCCGCCGCGGTTCTCGGAGGCGTCCAGCAGCTCGCCCGCCAGCCGGGCGCGCATCGTCTTCTCACCGCGCGACATGGCGGTGTGAATGATCCAGCGCATCGACAGCGCCAGCTTGCGGGAGGGGCGCACCTCGACGGGGACCTGGTAGGTCGAGCCGCCGACGCGCCGGGACTTCACCTCGACCGCGGGCTTGACGTTCTCGATGGCCTTCTTGAAGACCTTCATCGGATCGTCGTTGGTCTTCACCTTGATGGCCTCCAGCGCGTCGTAGAGGATGCGCTCGGCCACCGACTTCTTGCCGTCCTTCATCACCACGTTCACGAACTTGGTGACGAGCTGCGAGTTGTACAGCGGATCCGGCAGGATCTCGCGCTTCGGGACTTCTCTCCGCCTGGGCATGTCTCAATGGCTCCTTAAGACTTCGGGCGCTTCGCCCCGTACTTGGAGCGGCCCTGCCGCCGGGCCTGTACGCCGACCGCGTCGAGCGTGCCCCGGATGACGTGATAACGGACACCCGGGAGGTCCTTCACACGGCCGCCGCGGATCAGCACGATGGAGTGCTCCTGCAGGTTGTGGCCGACCCCCGGGATGTAGGTGGTCACCTCGATGCCGTTGGTCAGCCGTACGCGGGCGACCTTGCGCAGCGCCGAGTTGGGCTTCTTGGGCGTCTGGGTGTAGACGCGCACGCAGACCCCGCGCTTCTGGGGAGAGCCCTGCAGCGCCGGACTCTTCGTCTTGGATTCGGCGCGGTCCCGGCCCTTGCGCACCAATTGATGAATCGTAGGCATGCGTCCAGATCTCCTCAGACCCGTTGATTGCCGGACATCGCCGGTCATTGCTCCCATTGCTCCACGGAGCGACAAGAGCCCGCCCCCCATTTCGAGAATGGGTTGACGGCCCACACTCCGGCCCCGAACGGTGTTCAGGGGATGTGTCTTCGGCTTGAAGACTTAAACCGCCCCCGTCCCAGGCGGGACCATCGGCGGTGTAGAACCCGCGAAGTCTAACCGAGAGATCCCGCGCGAGTCAATACCGACTCGCGACTGGACCTCTCCAAGGCCGGCCAGCGGAAGCGCAGTATAGACAGAAAATCCCAAACTCCGCAAGAGCCGGCGGTCTGAGCCTCCATCCTCTATTATATAGAGGTGGCCGCTCACCTGTCCGGCCCGATCCGGGCGTCGGGAACCAGCATACCAACATTCGGGGGTCAAGCGCTATTCCCCCTGCAGGCGACAAGGCTACCTTTCCAGATACCTCACCCCCGGCTCTCGCCGCAGCTACGGCACCACTTTGGTCAGGTCCCGGCTCAGCCGGTTGCACGGCTGCAGGGGGCGCGCCGGGTCCGGATGCTTCAGGGTCTTGAGCTGCGCCTCGTTGATCTTGAAGTCGCAGCCCAGCCGGAAGCTCCACTCGGCGGGCGGCTTGCACTCGCCGGGGGGGGTTGTCGGCGTTGGTGGTGGAGCCCGATCATTCGGCCAGCGGGATGACAGAACGGCGGGGGAAGCGCAAACCGGCGTTGGCCTACTTCGCCGTCTCCGCCATCTGCGACGGTCCCCCGATCCCCTGGCCGTAGTAGGCGAGGAGGCCGCGGACGAGGGCCTCGGCCACGTGCTGGCGGTAGGCGCGGGTCTGGAGGAGGGTGCGGTCCTGGTCGTTGTTCAGGTTGCAGACCTCGAGCAGGATCTTGGCCGGGATGGAGTTGTAGCGCAGCACGGCCGGCACCCACTCCTTGTTGTCACGGATGATCTTGTCGCGCACCGGGCTGAAGGGGTGGACGGGCAGGCCGCCGGTCTGGAAGGCGGCCACCACCTGCTTGGCCAGCTCGCGGGAGAGGCCCTCGCTGCGCACCCGCTGGTCGCGGGGGAAGGTGACGCGCGGGCTCTCCTGCACCTCTTTGCGCAGGGCATAGATCGGACCGTTCTTGCCGTAGCTCTCGTCGCGCATGCCGGCGGCCGGGATGTACGCCATGGCGCCGCGCAGCGACGGGTGGAGGGAGTCGGCGTGGATGGAGAGGAAGACGACCTTCTGCGGGTCCTTGTCCGTCTCCACGGTCTTGCGGAACAGGCTGTTGGCGAGGTACCAGCGCAGGTTGACCCCGACCTTGGCGTCGGCGATCGGGTAGGGCGGCGTGGTGAGCACGGCGTGGCCGCGGGAGAAGGGCAGCACGTCCACGTCCGGCACCTGGAAGCCGTCGCCGTCGCGGGTGGTGACCTCGACGCGGGCGGCGGTCTGGCTCTCCAGCACCCGCTTGACCCGCATCACGATGTCGTAGACGTAGAGGCTCTCCCAGACGCCGCCCTGGCTCGCGCCCGCGTCCAGCCCGCCGTGACCCGCGTCGAGGATGACGGTGATGCCGGAGAGGCCCCGGGCCCTCACCTGGTTGCTGAACTGGGAGCTCGCTCGCAGGCTCGCCTCGTACTCCTTGCGCTTCGGGTTGCCCTCGGGCAGGAACTCCGGCTGCAGGAGGTCGAAGGGGATGCGCACCCGGTAGCCGACGGGGATGCTGGTGACGTCCTGGATGCCGCTCCTGCGGGCGATCTGCTGGGCCAGGGCGTTGACGTCGGCGGCGAAGACGCGGCCGGTGAAGCGCACCACCACGGCGGAGTAGAGGGCCTCGTGCGGCCGCAGACGGTAGATGGCGTACTCGCCGTCCTTGTCCACTCCATAGTCGAGGGAGAACGGCCGCTCCGGCACCGGCAGCACGGAGCGGAAGGCCGGCAGCAGCAGCTCGGAGGGGATGACCAGGTCCGTGCCCTTGACGATCTCCTCGTCGTGCAGCTCGTTGTACTCGCGGATGGCGCGGAAGTTCTCTCCCGAGCCCGTGAACCACTCGGCGACCCGCCAGAGGCTCTCCCGCTGCATCGGTCCCACGCCGCGCACCTGGTGGTGCCAGCCCTCGGCCACGCCCTTGTCCCCGGCGAAGAGCGCCTTCACCGCCTTGAGCTGCCAGTCCTTGGACAGCAGGTTGAAGGGGATGGTGTAGCGGATGCCGCCGAGGAGGTCTTTGGCGCCGCCGTTGGCCTCGGCCACTTGAGGAGCAAGGCGGGAGTCGCCGCACAGCCGCCTGGCGAAGAGGGCGAGACCCTCGCCGCGCTTCGGGATGGCCTCGACGAGGAGGCCGCGATCCTCGGCGAGGGTGGCCACCACGCCGTCCTCCAGGGCGACGCGGACGGTGTCGGATGGCGAGGACGATGAGGACGACGCCGGAGCCGCGATGCAGGGCAGGGCGAGGAGGATCCCCAGCAGGAACAACCCTTCGGCGAGGACGGCGGCGCCGCTGCGGCCGGTGCGGAGGATTGCGCGCATGGTCTTCAGCCGGCTTCAGCCCCCCGGAAGCTCGGCGCGACCGCAAAGCCCGCCGCGCGCTCGAAGGCGCGCGCCGCGCGGAACACGGTGGCCTCGCCGAAGGGGCGACCCATGACCTGGAGCGACAGCGGCAGGCCCTCGGCGTCGAGGCCCGAGGGCACGGTCACCGCCGGCAGCCCCGTCAGGCTCGCCGGCGTGGTGAAGACGTCGGAGAGGTACATGGCGAGCGGGTCGTCCACCTTCTCGCCGAGGCGGAAGGCGGCGGTGGGCGTGGTGGGCGTCACCACCACGTCGACGCGCGCGAAGGCCGCGGCGAGCTCCCGCCGCATCCGTTCTAGGACGCCCCGCGCCCGGCCGTAGTAGGCCTCGTAATAGCCGGACGAGAGGGCGAAGGTGCCGAGCATGATGCGCCGCTTGACCTCGGGGCCGAACCCCTCGCTACGGCTGTCGAAGTAGAGGTCGATCAGGTTGTCCGCCTCCTCGGCGCGACGGCCGTAGCGCACGCCGTCGAAGCGGGCGAGGTTGGCGCTGGCCTCGGAGGTGGCGACGACGTAGTAGATGGCCACGGCGGCGTCCAGGCTGGGCACCGAGACCTCGACCAGCTCGGCGCCGGCCGCGGCCAGCCGGTCGAGCGACTGCCGCCAGTCGCGGGCTGTGGCGTCGCTCAGGGCCGCCGGGTCGATCTCGCGAATGACTCCTACTTTCAGTCCGGAGATCCCTTCATCGATGGACGCCAGGTAGTCCCCCACCGGCTCGGTGGCGCAGGTGGCGTCGTTCAGATCGGCGCCGGCGATGACCTCCAGGGCGAGGGCGGCATCGCGGACGTTGCGGGCGATGGGTCCGATCTGGTCGGTCGACGAGGCGAAGGCCACCAGCCCGTAGCGGGAGACGCGGCCGTAGGTGGGCTTGACTCCCACCACGCCGCACAGCGCCGCCGGCTGGCGGATGGAGCCGCCGGTGTCCGAGCCGAAGGCGAGGGGCACGCTGCCGGCGGCCACGGCCGCAGCGGGCCCACCGCTGGAGCCGCCGGGCACGGCGCCCAGGTCCCAGGGATTGCGGGTGCGCTGGTAGGCCGAGTTCTCGCACGACGAGCCCATGGCGAACTCGTCCATGTTGTTCCGCCCCAGAGGCACGGCGCCCGTGGCCAGCAGCCGTTCCACGGCCGTGGCCGTGTAGGGGGCCACGTAGCCGGCGAGGATGCGCGAGGCGCAGGTGAGGGCGTGCCCCTCGAGGCTGAGGTTGTCCTTGAGCGCCACCGGCACGCCGGCGAGCGGGCCGGGATCCTCCCCGGCGGCGACGCGGCAGTCGACCTCGGCGGCGCGGGCGCGGGCCTCCCCCTCGAAGATCTCCAGATAGGCGCCGATCAGCGGCTCGACGCGGGCGGTGCGGTCGAGGCAGGACTCCAGCACCTCGGCCGCCGACAGCTCGCGGGAGCGCACCCGGGCGGCGATCTCCTCGGCGGCGAGCTCCCAGAGGTCAGGCATCGCCGCTCCCCTTCACTTCCGGCACCAGCAGGAAGCCGTCCAGCGACGCCGGCGCGTTGGCGAGGAAGCGCTCGCGCGGCAGGCACTCCCCCACCCCGTCGGCGGCCTCCCGCACCCCCGCGACCGCGGCATTCGGCGCCAGGCCTTCGAAGCTCTGGAGCTGATCGATGTACTCGACGATGGTGGCGAGCTGGCCGGCGAAGCGCTCCTCTTCCTCCGGCGAGAAACGGAGGCGGGCCAGAGTGGCGATTTTCCTTACGTCTTCACGAGTTAATGCCATGGCCTTCAAGTGGAAGTTTAGCCCCGATCCATGATCTTAGGCAAATAGAGCAGAGCCGGCATTCAATAGGACCTTGCCGGTCGGTACGTCCTGCGCTCCGAAGCCTCACCCCCTGGCCACCTCTCCACGGAGTGGCGAGGGGGAAACATCCCAGAATCCGAAACATTCCGCGGACCGGCCCCCCTCGC
>DATARR010000039.1:0-3696 GCA_036264085.1 Thermoanaerobaculia bacterium
TGGCACCCCATCATGCACCGAGCCCACTGACGGGCTCCTTGAGAGTGCGGATAGAAGACTCGGGGACAGACCCAACTCGCGGTCCAACAAAGGAAGGCCGCCAAGGCGGCCTTGACATCTGGGGCCTTCTCATAGAAGACGACCCAGACCCGATACGATTTCATTTCGGAGGCCACGGGGACGGCGGGTCGTCTCTGAAGCGGCGATGCCGATCCGGTCTACTCGTACCTCCGGCGTCGCGAATCAGCGTCGCTCACCCCTACACCGCCGTCGCCAAGAACCGCGGCACCTGCCTTACCTTCGTCGCCTGCTCGAAAGCGTACGCCAGCTTGATCAGCGTCGGCTCGCTCCAGGCCGGTCCGAAGAAGGAGATCCCGATCGGCAGGCCGAAGGCGTAACCGGCGGGCACGGTGATGCTCGGATAGCCCGAGACCGCCGCCAGCGACGAGCTGCCGCCGCCGTCGGAGTCGCCGTTGACGAGGTCGATCAGCCACGCCGGTCCGCCCGTGATGGCTACCAGGGCGTCCAGCTTCTGTGCCGCGAAGGCGGCGTCCAGCCCCTCCTTGCGGGAGTAGCGCCGGCAATCCGCCAGCGCCTTCTTGTACTTGGGATCGGTGAGCGGCCCCTTGGCTTCGGACAGCTCGAAGATCTCCTGGCCGAAGTAGGGCAACACCCGGTCGCGGTTCTTGGCGTTGAAGTCGATGGCCTCCTTCAGATTATGGACGGGCGCGGCGGCTCCGAGGCCGGCCAGGTAGCTGTTCAGGTCCGCCTTGAACTCGAAGAGGAGGACCTCGAACTCGGCCTCTCCGAACTTGTCGGCGTTCGGCAGCTTGACGGGATCGACGACCGTGGCGCCCGCGGACTTCAGCGCGGCCAGCGACTCGGCGAGGACGCGGTCCGAATGCGGATGGTCCTCCAACGATCGCGGATGGAAGACACCGATCTTCGCGCCCTTCAATCCCGCCGGATCGAGGAAAGTCGTGTAGTCGGTCAGGGCCTTCCCCTGGCTGGCCTGGGTCGCCTCGTCGCGCTCGTCCACCCCGGTCATCGCACCCAGGAGCGTGGCGGCGTCGGCCACGGTGCGGCACATGGGACCGGCCGTGTCCTGGGTGTGGGAGATGGGGATCACGCCCGCGCGGCTGATCAGTCCCACCGTGGGTTTGATGCCGACGATGCCGCAGTGCGAGGAGGGGGAGACGATGGAGCCGTCCGTCTCCGAGCCCACGGTGACGGCGGCGAGGTTGGCGGCGGCGGCCACGGCTGAGCCCGAGCTGGAGCCCGAGGGACAGCGGTCCAGAGCATAGGGGTTGCGGCACTGCCCGCCGCGGCTGCTCCAGCCGCTGGAGGAGTGGGTGGAGCGGAAGTTGGCCCACTCCGAGAGGTTCGCCTTGCCCAGCAGCACGGCGCCGGCTTCCCGCAGCCGGGCGGCGAGGAAGGCGTCGCGCGGCGGGATCGAGCCCTCCAGGGCCAGCGAGCCGGCCGTGGTGGTGTTGCGGTCGTGCGTGCCGACGTTGTCCTTGAGCAGGACGGGGACGCCGTGGAGGGGGCCACGGGGACCCTTGGCCTTGCGCTCCGCGTCCAGGGCGTCGGCGATGGCCAGCGCTTCGGGGTTGGTCTCGATCACGGCTCGCAGCTCCGGGCCTTTGTGGTTCAGCTCCTCGATGCGGGCGAGGTAGGCCTCGGTGATCGAGCGCGCCGTGTAGCGGCCGGACCTCATCCCCTCCTGCAGCTTGGAGATGGTGGTCTCCTCCAGCTCGAACGGCGTCGGCGTATCCGAAGCCGGCTTGATGGCCTCGGCGGCCTGGGGGAGGAGCGGACCGGCGACGGCCAGCGCTCCTCCGATGGCACCGGCCTTCATCAGATCTCTGCGGGTCAGGGCTCCCGCTGCCCGAGCGTCGTCTTGCAAGCTGATCCTCCTGTCTCAAGTCCGCTGCCTGGTTCGGGGATTCTACCTGGAAGACGAGCTCTCGTGATGAGGCGGAGCGGCGCTATGATGACCGGACATGCTGATCGATCCCAGGAATCTCGAGGTGGTGGACGATGAGATGGCCCAGGTGTTCCGTGCCATGACCGGAGCCCAGCGCTTGAAAATCGCGAGCGACCTCTTCCGGTCTGCCCGGGGCATGATCGCCAGCCAGCTCGCCGCGGAGCACCCGGACTGGGATGAACGGCGCCTCCAGCAGGAAGTGGCGAGGAGGCTCTCCCATGGAGCAGTCTGAGCTGCTCGCCTTCGTCGTTGAAGCCCTGGAAAGGATCGGCCTGCGGTACTTCGTCACCGGATCGATGGCCACCATCTTCTTTGGCGAGCCGCGCTTCACGAACGACATCGACGTCGTCGTGGATCTTCCCGCGGACAAGATCGCTCAGCTTTGCGCGGCCTTCCCCTCACCAGACTTCTATCTGAGCGAGGAATCGGTCCGCCGGGCGGTTTCTCGGCGGGGACAGTTCAACCTCATCCACCCGACCTCAGGGCTCAAGGTGGACGTGATGGTTCCAGCCGACTCGCCCTTCAATCGCAGCCGCTTTGCGAGAGCGAAGAAGATCAGGCCGGCGCCCGGCTTCGACGCGACCTTCTCCTCGGCAGAGGACGTCATCCTCAAGAAGATGGAGGCCTACCGCGAAGGGGGCTCCGAGAAACACCTGCGCGACATCGCGGGCGTCCTGAAGATCAGCGGCGCACACCTCGATCGCGGCTACATCGCAGACTGGGCCGACCGCCTGGGTACCGCAGAGATCTGGCGGGAGATCCTGAAGCAGGCCGGCGAGGCTTGACGGCGCCGGCGAGAGTTTCACCGGAACACGAACATCCCCACCGCCGCGGCGAACATCAGCAGCGTCGTCAGGCCGACCACGATCCGAGTGAGGCGCGGGCTCGGCTGGTTCTGCATGGTCTTCGCGTCCGAGGCCAGGATGAGGATCGCGACGAGCAGGAAGGGCGCCAGCAGGCCGTTGATGACGGCGGAGCCGAAGAGGATCTTCATGGCGTTGACGCGGAGGAAGTCGAGCAGGATCCCCAGCGCCGTCGAGAGCACCACGATCGAGTAGAATTCCCACGCCCGCCGGGGCTTGCGATCGAGCCCCTCGCGCCAGTTGAAGGTCTCGGCGAAGGCGTAGGCCGCCGAGCCCGAGAGCGTCGGGATGGCCAGGAAGCCGACGCCGAAGATCCCCAGCGTGTAGAGGGAGGAGGCCCACCGGCCGGCGACTGGGGCCAGGGCCTCGGCGGCCTGGCGGGAGGTCTCGACGTGGGTCTTGCCGTGCGCGTGGAGCGTGAGGGCCGTGGCGAGAATGATGAAGAACATTACAAGATTCGAGAAGAACGTACCGGTCCCCACGTCGAGCCGGCGGTCGAGCAGCTCCCGCTTCGTGGCGCCCCGGCGGTGGATGAGCATCAGCCGCCCCATCGCCCGCTCCTCCTCGACCTCCTGCGAGGCCTGCCAGAAGAAGAGGTAGGGGCTGATCGTGGTGCCGAGGATCGCCACCAGGGTCGACCACCCGCCGCGGCCTGACGGCAAGCTCGGCACGACGGCGTCGCGCAGCACCTGGCCCCAGTTCGGACGCGCCAGGAAGGCGGTGACGACGTAGGCGGCGAGAACCAGCGCCAGCCACTTGAGGACCGAGGCGAGCTGAACGTAGCGCAGCCGTACGGCTGCCAACGTGATGGCGATGCCGAAGACCACCACCATGACGTGCGAGTTG
>DATARR010000115.1:0-3577 GCA_036264085.1 Thermoanaerobaculia bacterium
CCGCGAAGGACTCCGAGGCCCACAAGGTGGCGGGCCTCGAGATGGGGGCTGACGACTACGTCACGAAGCCCTTCTCCATGCGGGAGCTGGTCACGAGGGTCCGGGCCCACCTGCGGCGGGCAAGCATGTCCGTCAGGCCCATGGAGGCCAGCCACCTGGTCTTCGGACCCATCCAGATGGACACCCAGCGCCACGAGGTGTACGTGCGGGGGCGCCTGATCGAGCTGCCGCCCAAGGAGTTCGCACTGCTGGAGGCGTTCATGCTCCGGCCGGGCAAGCTGGTGACGCGCCAGATCCTGCTCTCCGAGGTGTGGGGAGTCGAGTACTTCGGTGACACCAGCACCCTCGACGTCCACATCAAGCGGCTCCGGGCCAAGATCGAGGAAGACCCCCGCCGCCCCGAACACGTGAAGACCGTGCGGGGACTCGGCTACAAGCTCCAGCTTTAGCGGGAGTTTCTCAAGGGATAGTTCGAGATCAAGGAAGAGTTCGAGGACCCCGGGGGTGGACGAGGGGGGGGTTCGCCACCCCCGGGGATCCCGTTAGCCTCTGCAGTGCCGTAGGTGTTGAGGTCCCAAGCCCTGCATGACCATCGAACTATCCGCAAACTAGCAGCCGAAGATTGCGGGAATGTAACAGCCACCCGACAGAACAGCGAATTCTTTGTGAACCCGTGGGATTTCGCGGGTGAGACCCTTGCTGTTCACTTGTCGTTCATGGTAGGGAAAATCCGTCGCATTTGGACATTCGAATTCTAACGTTGTCTGCGCCTCGCCGGTAGCTGTGCGACGCCCGCTCGGCCGCTTCCTGCCGGACTTGAAAAAGCGTCAGCCGCTCTCCGCCGCCGCCAGGGCCCTTTGGAATGCCGCATGGGCGGCGGTGCCAAAGAGTACGAAACGGATCTCCTCGAGGCGGCTGTCTGCCGCGCGCACCGCCGCGATTGCCACGGCGGCCGCCTCCTCGAGCGGATAGCCGTAGGCTCCGGTCGAGATGGCGGGGAAGGCAATGCTCCTGACCCCCAGCTCGTCCGCCAGCCGGAGGGCCTCCCGGTGGCAGGAGGTCAGCAGCCCCGGGGCGTCAGGTTCGCGTCCGTAGACGGGCCCGACGACGTGGATGACGTGAGCGGCTGCCAGGTCACCCCCGGTCGTGGCCACCGCCTGCCCCACCGGCAGCCCCTTCGGATAGCGCTCCTCCCGGATCCGCCGGCACTCCGCCAGGATCCGGGGGCCACCCCGCCGGTGAATGGCGCCGTCGACCCCGCCCCCGCCCAGCAGGCTCCCGTTGGCCGCATTGACGACGGCGTCGACGTCCTGAACCGTGATGTCGCCCTCCACCAGCGTGATCCTCGCCATCACCCCGCCCTCCGTTCTTTCAGCGCACGGCGGATCAAATCTGCCACGCCTTCCGGGTCCCTCGTCATCTGGTCGTACGTTATTGAAAGAATCTGCCATCCCAGTGCGATGAGCTGCTGGTTACGTTCATGGTCCCGGGACCAATCGGTCAAGCTGGAATGGTGCCGGTAACTGTCCGCCTCGATAGCCAGCCTGCAGTCAACGAAGGCGAAATCAATCCTTTTCAGCCTGCCGTCGGGGAGACGCACCTCGAACTCACGCTCCGGCAAGGGTAACCCGGCCGCTTTGAGGATCTTGAACAGCCGGCGCTCGAAGGCGCTCCCCGGCTTCCTTGGACCACCGACCCGCTCCACGATGAGCGAGGTGAGGGCACCGCTGCCTGGCCGGCCACGGGTGCCCAGAGCTGCACAGCGCTTTCGCAGGTAAGCGAGCGGGAATGTTCGCTCCGCCAGGGCATGATCGAGGACCTCGGCCAGGTCCTTGCGGGTCAGCACCCCGGCAAGGTCGATGACGGTCCGGGCGGCCGAGGTCACCGGGATGTGGTCGAGCCAGACGATGTCGATGCTCGGAAGCCGGGACACCCTATGAACGGTCACCCCTGCGAGGCGAATGCACCTGGTCTTCGTGACCGTGATCTCGACCAACTCCTGCCCGGAAGGGAGCTTCCAGAGTCTCGCCGCGGCGCGGTGCGAGACCGCGGATCCACGGCCTGCCGCCAAGCAGGCCGCCATCAACGACTGCTTCCAAGTCCTCCCGGAGCCCGCCACCCGGTAGACCGCGGCGTGCACCCGCTCCCATGCCCCCGAGTTCAGCCGCCCCCGGATGGCCCCGGCGGTTAGCCCCTTGGCCAGCGCCTGCGCCCGCGTGATGAGGCCATGCTGCCTCTCGGCGACCAACAACAACGCTTGTAGAACATCCACAACCATGAGTAAAGCATCGGGATACGACAAAAAGGGCGGGCTTTTGTGAAGCGTGAAGGAAAAATGTCGTCCACGAACAAAAATCCTTCACGGTTTCAGACGGTCCGTGGCTTTCGGGATTTCCGCTCCCTGGAAATTCGCTCAGGTTGGGAAATGTCCTGTAGCATGTCGCCCCGTGCCACCCTCACGACTCCGGCGGGTGCTCGCCAGCCGGGCCCTCCGTGTCGTTGCCTGCCTTCCCGGCCTGCTGGGCTTGCTGGTCACCGGACTGCCGTCGGTGCCTGTGGCCGCTGCCACGCAGAAGGATGTCCAGGCCCAGATCGACAAGCTGGGTACCGAGATCTCCGACTTGGACGAACAGTACAACCAGGCCAGCATTCACCTGCAGAAGGTCCAGAGCCAGATCCAGGATTCGCAGGACCAGAGCGCCAAGGCGCAGTCGGATTTCCTGGCGCTGCAGAAGGTCGCGTCTGCCCAGGCGGCGGCGATCTACCGGGCCGGCGCTCCCAGTCTCCTCGTCGCGTTCCTGTCGTCGAAGAACCTCGACGACTTCAATAAGAAGATGGAGCTGATCTCGCAGGTGAGCGACTGGCAGTCCGGGATCATGACCTCGCTGCAGATTGCGGATCAGCGGGCGAAGGTGGCGCAGTCGGACCTGTCCCGGGAGCTCTCCCAGGCCCGGTCGATCAACGACTCCCTGGCGAAGCAGCGCAAGGACCTGAACGACCGCCTCGCATCCGAGCAGAAGCTCCTCGGCCAGATCACCGAGGCCAACCGCATCGCAGCGGCCAAGGCAGCGGCCGACCGGGCGGCCGCGGTCCAGGTGGCCATGGCCGCCAGGACTGCCGCGGCTGCCAAGGCCGCCGCCGCGGCTGCCAAGGCCGCCGCCCCCAGGGCAGCGATGCCCTCCGACACCCCCGGGCCGTCCGGCGGCTCTTCGCCTTCCGATTCCTTGCCATCGGTCCCAGCGTCCGACCAGGCGGCCGTCGCCGTGCGGGCCGCGATGGCGCAGATCGGCAAGCCGTATGTGTGGGCCGGCTCAGGTCCGGCGTCGTTCGACTGCTCCGGGCTGACGATGTCCTCGTGGCGGCAGGCCGGCGTCGTCATGGCGCACTCGGCGGCGGACCAGTACGCCTCGTTCAAGCACGTGAGCATCGACCAGTTGCAGCCGGGCGACCTGGTCTTCTTCGGCCGCCCCATCCACCACGTCGGGATGTACGTGGGCAACGGCATGATGGTCCACGCCCCGGAGACCGGTGAGCTGGTGCAGGTCAGCCCGATGAGCCGGGGCGACTTTGCGGGGGC
>DATARR010000117.1:0-10202 GCA_036264085.1 Thermoanaerobaculia bacterium
TCCTTGACCCAAAGGTCCCCTCGGTGCTCTTCTCTACCATGGCGGTGTCTCCTTCCTGGCCGGATTCCCCGGCCGGTCGTCGCTGACCGGGAAGGTTATGCCGCCTTCAGCTCATTTCCACACTTTTTGAGGGTACCTCGAGAAGATCGATGATCAAGGTCTACATTTTTGTCACGGGTCTGGTTCTGTACCAGTTTGCCTTAACGCCAGGAGGGACGAACTACGCGATCCTCGCCTCGGGTCACTTTGACTACCCGGGGCTTTCTCACATCGGAGAGCATACGGTCAAGGTCTTCTCGGGGCAGGACGCCCATCCAGTTGTTGGGCTCAGCCTGCCCCTTGAGGTGGAGCTGAGTGTGAGCTGTCCAGGCACCGGCGTCTGTGATCCAATTAAGGAACCGCAAGAGATCCCGTCGCTTGGTGATATCCTGTTAGTTGTGCCGAGTGTGCAGAGCGGTTGTACGACATTCGACGGCGGCACGAGCTGCCACCCCCGCGGCCTAACGGTTCCCGGGAGAAATGGCCTTCTGGCGTTTACAGGCAACTGGTCCGTTCAAGCTCTTACAGACTGCGGGGGCGCCTACCCCTCCAGTCTCGGACCCACCGTCGACATGGATTTCGTTCGCGCCGGGCGATCGTGGGAACTTCGATTTGCCGATCCCGACAACCTTCTCAAGGTTGCCAACACCGTGCTCTTCACGACGGTGGTCGACAGCATGGATGACTTGCGGATCTCGAACGAACAACTTAAGGTCGAACTCGACCCAAAGAAGATATCGGACTGCAGCAAATTGCCAGGCTTCAAAAAATCCAACGCAACACGGTGTGCGGCAGTCCTGATCAGAAATGGTTCTAGCGATCGCTACAATGGGGGAGGCGACCTTCACTTCGCCGCGCTCTATGCACTGTTATCGAACCAAATAGATCCATCGAACCTCTGGCTGCCTATAGCGTCGACGAAGGATGTCTGTGGAGGCGGTGGAGGTACGGGTGGTCTCAGTCATTGCACCGGTGGGCGACTCCCGAGGAGATAGGCAATGAAAACAGCCAAAATAAGTCGCTGGCTTCCTATACCTGCGGGCTTCCGAGGCCAGAGTATTCATAATGTACTCATAGTATTGTCTTTGACCTTCCTCGGCATCGCCTTTCTTACCCGAGGGGCGGCAGCGGGCACGCTCGACACACCCTTGATCCCGCAGCGGGGAGAGTTTTGGTGCTGGGCTGCCTCCTCTGAAATGGTCTTGGACTATCTCGCGCCAAGCCAGGTATATCGCGACGCCGTGGGGCAGTGCTCGCTAGTGCAAAGCCTTCCCAAGTCTCGGTGCGATTGCAAGCCTCCTGACAAATACAACGCGACGGATGCCAACTGTCGCCTCCCAGACCCTTTCGGGCCAGAAGATTACATTCCTATTCTGCTCAGTCCTGTCGCTCGGACTCGACAATCCAAAGGGAATCGCGTCCCAATCCACAGAGAACTTCTAATGTGCGAGATCGATGTTCGTAAACGGCCGATCATCGCGTGGTGGCGAGACGGAAGCTGCGAAACCGCAGGGCACCTCATCGTAGCCTCCGGCATTGAGAGACACACAGCTAGAGGTGACTTAGTGCTGATTCATGATCCGTGGCCCGTCCAAACTGGGAACCCTTACTGGTTGACTTGGCGGGGTTTCGCCTGTGGATTCAAGCTTGGCGGACATTGTGTCGACTACTTTGATATTCAAGGAACAGGGGCTCCTCCGAAGTGCTATGAAAAGCAAGAGCTCGACGACCTCGATTGCCAAAAGACCGCGCCTGCCGAGTACGAGCAGATTCATCAGCTCTCTGAAGCCGAGAAGGCTATCACCGCGCTGTTGGAAGGTGACTTTGGTTCCAGTCTTCGAAGAGGGCTCAAAGTTCCTGATAGCGTCCGGCATATTATCTGCAACCAGCGGCTTCTCATTCATGGCGCGCGCATCGTCTTTGCCGCGGACGGCTCGGTGGCTCTCTCGAAGATAGGAACCACCCGCTTGCTCTGTGAGCTGCAGGATGGAACCTGGCGGGCTCCAGCCTCGATCTTCCTGATTGACCAGCAGCAGAGAGGATGGCTCCTGGCGGGCTTTGGTGCCTCTCAGACAACCGAGTGGCACAGGCAGAGGTCTAATTCCCTGATTTCGGCTTTTGACCACAAGGCAGCGGCCAATGGCACACCTCCGGACGAACGAATCGATCTCTACGAAGTCGAAATCCCAGGCACAGGCGATATCCTTCTGATCCTTGACGATGCGAAGGATGGCAACCTAACACATCACTTCCAGGCTCCGCCAGGACAGGAGCCACGCCCGTTGCGAGATGTGCTTCAGGACCCGGTGGGAGGCCCAGGCTCCGAAACTCTTGAGGCTTGGCTCCGGGGACTACCGCCGCGAGAGTAGAAGACCACAGACTTAGTTCAGGCCGGCAACCTAGACTCGCAATGAGGGAGAAAAATTGAAGTTACGCCCTACCGGGTACTCTGGCTCACGAGTTGATGGGCGACCGGTTTCTCGATGTCGAGCGGGATCGAGCGTCCGGACGGAGCGCGCAAGACGGTCAAGCTCTACGAAGACGGTGCCCTGGAGCACAGACTGAGAGAGCCAATCACGTCAATCGCTTGAACGCCTTCTCGTTTGTGGTGCATGGCACCTCCGAACTAGAGGTAGGGGCAGGAGCCCCCTACTCCCGCCCCCCACCCTCCGGCGCCCGGCCGAAGTCGCCCGGCATCTCGGCGGCGACGTAGGCCACGGCGGCCCAGGAGGCGACGTTCTGGTCGAGATCTTTGGGATCGATCTTGTCCAGGGTGTCGTTCGAGGTGTGGTGGTAGTCGAAGTAGGTGGTGGCGTCCTGGGCGAGGGCGAGGACGGGCACGTGGGCGGGAGCGAGGAGGCCGATGTCGGCGCCTCCGCCGGCTTCGTTGTTCCCCTGCTCCACTTCCAGCAGGCGGGCGAGGTCGGCCACCAGGGGCAGGGTCGCGGGGTCCACGTGCGAGGAGAGACGCCAGACGCGGCCCGCTCCAAGGTCGGCTTCGGTAGCCATCACGTGGCGGGCGAGCTCGTCCTTGTGCGCTGCGGCGTAGGCCCGGGCTCCCGAGGTGCCGAACTCCTCGTTCGCGTAGAGGACCACCCGGATCGTCCGCCGCGGCTTCCGCGGCAGTTGGCCGATCAGCCGCGCGGCCTCGGTCACGATGGCCACGCCGGCACCGTCGTCGATGGCGCCCGTGCCCAGGTCCCAGGAGTCGAGGTGCGCGCCGAGGAGCACGATCTCGTCTGGCTTCTCGCGGCCGGGGATGTCCCCCACCACGCTCGCCGTCTCCACGTCGGGGAGCATGTGCGCCCCCAGCTTGAGTCGGAAGGTCACGGGCTTGCCGCTGGCGACCTCGGCGGCCAGCAGCTCGGCGTCGGGGACCGAGAGGGCCGCGGCCGGGATCTTCGCCACGCCGTCCTGGTAGCGCATGGTGCCGGTGTGGGGAGTGCGGTTGTGGTCCGTTCCAATGGAGCGGATGAGCACGGCCACGGCGCCCAGCTTCGCCGCCCGCGAGGCCCCGGCGCCGCGCACGACCACGGCCCTGCCGTAGCCCGACGCGTCACGGGTGCGTTCCATGTGGACGTCATAGAAGACGATCCTGCCCTTGACCTGGGCCGGGTCCAGCTTGTCCACCGCGTCGAGGGACGGGACGGCGATCACCGGCGCCTCGATCCCCCCTTCCGGGGTGCCGATGCTGCCGCCCAGGGCCGCGAGGTGGACCGGCTGCCGGATAGGGGGTCACGATCTCCCCCGACTCCTCCCCCCTGACCCAGTGCGGCACGGTGGCCTTCTCGGCGTGGACGTTGCTGAAGCCGAGGTCCTTGAGGGTGCGCAGCCCCCACTGCACGGCCGCGTCGTAGGCCTTGGAGCCGGCAGGCCGCGGTCCGACTTCGACGGTGAGGGAGCGGACGACGTCGAACGCCTTCGTTCCCTGGAGCGCCTGGCTGCGCAGGGTGGCGGCGGTGGCCTTCACGGCTGCAGGGATGGCGCTGGAGGGAGACGGGGAGGGCCCCTGGGCTGCCATCGCCGGCGAGCCCAGGACCAGGACGGACAGGAGCGAGCCGGCGGCCAACGGCCGCCGGAGGCAGACGGGACCGCTCATTCGCAGGCTCCTTCTCAGGCGGCTATGGGCAACCGGTTCATCTGTCGCAGGGTCTGCTTCCACTCCCGGAGGGCCTCCTCCAAGGCGTGATAGGTCAGGCCGATGCGGGTCTCGATCGGCAGGTTCTCCTGGCCGGCGGGAACCGGCCGGGCCTTCCCCCGCCGCTGCAGCGACAGCAGCTCATGGAGCGTCGTCTGGAGCCGGGCGTAGGCCTCGTGGAGCTGCGCCTCGTGATGCTCGCGGAAGTCGTGCACCACCTCCTGCAGCCGCTCCTTGGCGCGCTCGAACTGCACCTCGATCTTGGCCTTGAGCACCGCGGCGTCGGGAGCGCGCCGGAGGTCGCGGGCGAGCCCCACGCGCGAGAGGGTCCAGATCAGCCACTTGGCGGGGTCGAACTGCCAGACCTTGACGCCGTTGCGGTAGTCGAAGGGGAAGCTGTGGTGATAGTTGTGATAGCCCTCGCCGAAGGCCAGGACGGCCATGATCGGGCTGTCCCGGGCGCTGTGCTCGGTGCTGTAGGGCTGCCGGCCCACCATGTGGCAAAGGCTGTTGATGAAGAACGTGCCGTGGTGGCTCACCACCACTCGCAGCAGGGAGCCGATGATCAGGCAGCCGAGGACGTGGCCGGTGAGCAGGCCGACGATCAGCGGGATGCCGAAGGCGACGCCGAGGCCGATCAACGCGTAGTACTTGTCCTGCCAGACGACGAGGGGGTCCTCTGTCAGGTCGCGGACGACGCTGGGGTTCGGCGTCTCGTTCTCGAAGAAGATCCAGCCCATGTGCGCCCACCAGAACCCCTTCTGGATGTTGTAGGGGTCGCGCTCCTCGTCGACGTGGGAGTGATGGACCCGGTGGTCCGCGGCCCAGTTGAGGACCGAGTTCTCCAGGGCGCCGGCGCCGAAGATCAGGAGGAACAGGCGGACCGGCCACGCGGCCTGGTAGGTCTTGTGGGAGAAGAGCCGGTGGTAGCCGGCGGTCACCGAGAGGCCGACGAAGAGCCAGATGACGAAGAAGGTCAACGCCTCCGGCCAGCCCAGGCCATACTTGATAAGATACCAGGGCGTGCTGATGAGGGCTGCGAGGAATGTGCCGAGGAGGAAGATGAGGTTGAGCCAGTTGACACCAGGTCTCGTCGAGGTAGCGTCAGTCACATGTTCTCCGTATGTGCAGTCCGTCCGCAGTCCGGGCCCGCGAGCCCTGTTATCCTACCGTCCCGCCGGCAGCGGCGGGTCCTGGCGCTCGGGAGAGAGCGCTTGAGGATACCAGTGAAATGGCGATTTGTCGCCCCACCGATTCAACCGGCACCCTGTCCAACCCTTTGAGGAGACCGAAAATGCCCAGAACGAAGCTTTTTCTCCTGTCCCTGACCCTCTGCGTCGCCGCGCTGCTGGTGGCGGGCTTGGCCGTGGCCGGACAGACCTCCCCTGCCCCGGGGCTCAAGAAGGTCGAGGCCAAGAAGGTCTGCATGGTCAACGATCAGGCTTCGGATAAGGACATGATCCCCGTCCAGGTGGGCGACAAGACCTACTATGGCTGCTGCGCGATGTGCAAGGAGCGCCTCTCCAAGGATCCGGCTTCGCGGTCCGCCGTCGATCCGGTGACCGGTAAACCGGTGGACAAGGCCACGGCGGTCATCGCCGCCCAGCCCGACGGCAAGGTGCTCTACTTCGAGAGCGAGAAGACGCTCACGCAGTATCAGCAGAAGAAGAAGTAGCGCCTCAGGCCGCCGCCACGCCGAGGGCCTGGCGGACGAACCCCTCGATGGCCGCGGCCGGGCGGGCGCCCATCTCCCGGGCCACCTCCCGGCCGCCCTGGAAGATGGCCATGGTGGGGATGGACTGGATGCGGTGCGCCTGGCCCACGGCCGGGTCGATGTCGGTGTTGACCTTGACCACCAGGAGACGGCCGGCGTTGCGCTCCGCCACCTTGGCGATCTCCGGCGCCACCATGCGGCAGGGGCCGCACCAGGGGGCCCAGAAGTCCACGAGCACGGGCAGGCTCGACTCGCGCAGCACGCCGGCGAGCTCGCTGCCCTGGTCCACGGCGACGGGCTCGGACGGGGGCGGCAACGGCGCGCCGCAGGAGCCGCACTTTGCAGTCGCCTCCAGGCGGGAGAATCGAATTCGGTTCTTCTTCCCGCACGAGGGACAGGTGCGGATGATTCCTTCAGGCATTGAGAATTCCCTCCTCTCGGTGGAGAGAACAGCCAGAGACCGGAGGTGGATTCCTGGGAGGATGTCTCGAAAGAGCTGATCTCCACCTAGCCGCCTGGGTCTGAAGACCCTGGCTACCCTCGGTAGTCCCTGCGGGACCCATGGAAAGCGAAACTGTGGTCCCGCAGGGACTACCGAGGGTAGCCCAGGATTTCAATCCCGGGCGCCATCGGAGTCGCTGGCGATCTTTTGAGACACCCTCTGGGAGCTTTACCTGGAATCCGGCGGCTGGTAGTCTCCAGCCGTGCGCTTCACCCTTGAGATCGATCGCGAGACGGACGGCCGTTGGATCGCCGAGGTCCCTGACCTGCCCGGGGTCCTGGTCTACGGTCCGACCCGCGACGAGGCGATGGCCCATGCCAAAGCCCTGGCTCTGCGTGTCGTCGCCGACCGGCTGGAGAACGGGGAGGCAGCATCATGAAGAGATACCGCGTGAAGCCGGGCAGCAAAGTCGATCTCGGGAAGATCGATCCCGGATCGACCAAAGGCTTCAAGGGCGGCAAGGAGGAGGCGGAGCAGCGCTTTCATCCTCTCAACCAGCGGCTGCTGACGATCCAGGAGTCCCTGTGGGCCGAGCACAAGCGCAAGGTGCTCGTCGTCCTCCAGGGCATGGACACCAGCGGCAAGGACGGCACCATCAGTCACGTCTTCCAGGGCGTCAACCCCCTGGGCGTGCGCGCTCTGGCCTTCAAGGCTCCCACTCAGGAGGAGTTGGACCACGATTTCCTCTGGCGGGTCCACGCCAAGGTCCCCGGCGCCGGCGAGATGGTGATCTTCAACCGCAGCCACTATGAGGACGTCCTCCCTGTACGGGTGCTCAAGCTCGCCCCGCCCGAGGTCTGGCGCCCCCGCTTCGACCAGATCAACGACTTCGAGCGCCTGCTCGCCGAGAGCGGCACCACGATCCTCAAGTTCTTCCTCCACATCTCGAAGGACGAGCAGAAGAAGCGCCTTCAGGAGCGCCTCGACGACCCGGCCAAGCGGTGGAAATTCCGCAAGGGCGACCTAGTGGACCGCACCCACTGGGACGATTACATGGAGGCCTACGAGGACCTTCTCCAGCGCACCAGCCAGAAGCACGCGCCCTGGTACGTCGTGCCGGCCAACAAGAAGTGGTTCCGCAACCTGCTGGTGGCCACGGTCCTGGTCGAGACGTTGGAGAGCCTGGGGATCGAGCGCCCCGAGCCCGAGGAGGACCTGAAGGGGATCGTGATCGAGTAGGCGCGTCCTCGGAGTTCTTCATGCCGCCACGACTCGGGTCCGCTCACTCGCGACTCGGGGCAAGTCACCGGCATCTTGCAGCGCGTCGTCCGATGATCGGGTCCCGTCGTTCGCCCCTTCTTGGCAGAGCCGCACCGGCTCCAGTGTATCTGCTGCGAGGAGAAACCGAGGATTCTCCGGTGCCGGCGTCTGGTGTACTCTCCTCGACCCGCTCGGGAAACTGCGATGAAGCTCCTCGACTCACGACGGCTGACGGGACCCAACCTCCTCCTCGATCGAGCAGGGGCGGTGCTCGAGGTGTCGCTGGCGCCGGAGGAGGCGGAGGCGGCCGTGACGGCTTGGCGGGAGAACGTCCGCCCCATGCTGGGGGCTGTCGGCTGGCCGAATGAGGAGATCGCCGTACGGCGCTTTCCGGGCGGCGCGAGCCTGGCGATCTCGGCGCCCATCGACTCCCTCTACCCCGCCACCGAAGTCAACGAGTGGGCCTGGGCCGCGGCCGAGGCGGCGGTGAAGGGCGCGGCCGCACCGGACCTGGCGGAGGCGGCGGAGGGGCTGCGAGCGATGATCGCCAGGGAGGCGAATCCGTCTCTGCTCGCCCTGCGCGCCGCCGCCGCGGCCCACGGGGTCTCCTTCCTGTGGGACGACCGCCACGCCTCGGTGGGTCTGGGGACTGGATCGCTCACCTGGCCGGCGGAGGCGCTGCCCCATCCCGCGACGGTCGACTGGAGCGCTGCCCACGACGTCCCGGTGCTGATGGTGACGGGGACGAACGGCAAGACGACGACAGTGCGCCTGCTGGGTGCCATCGCCGCCGCCGCGGGCAAGGTGCCCGGCCTCACTTCCACGGACCACGTCGAGGTAGGCGGCGAGGTGGTGGACCGCGGCGACTTCTCCGGCCCTGGCGGCGCCCGCATCCTGCTGCGCGACCGGCGGGTGGAGATCGCCATCCTGGAGACGGCCCGGGGCGGCATGCTGCGCCGGGGGCTGGCCGTGACCGGCGCCGACGCCGCCCTGGTCACCAACATCGCCGCCGACCATCTCGGGGAGCTCGGGGTCTTCGATCTGCCCGGGTTGGCCGAGGCCAAGCTGGTGATCGCCCAGGCGGTGAAGCCGGGCGGCCGGATCGTCCTCAACGCCGACGATCCCGAGCTGCTGGCTATGGCCGGCAGACTCGTGCGGCTCATCACCTGGTTCAGCCTCGATCCGGCGAGCCCACGAATACGATCCCACCTCACCGCCGAGGGGGACGCCTGTTTCTTGGAGGACGGCGTCCTGGTGCTGGCTCGTGGGAGCGAGCGGACGGCCGTGATCCGGGTCGAGGAGATCCCGTTGACGCTGGGAGGGGCCGCCCGGCACAACGTGGCCAATGCCTTGGGGGCGATCGGCCTTGCCGCGGCGGCCGGGCTGCCGGTGGCGGCCATCGCCGAAGGGCTCCGCAGCCTGACGGGCAATCTCGGCCGCGCCGTGTCGATGGAGTTGGGCGGCGTTCACCTCCTGCTCGACTACGCCCACAACCCCCATGGCATGGCCGCCCTCGTGGATCTCGCTGACCGGCTCCCGGGGAACCGGCGGCTCCTCGTCCTGGGGCAGGCCGGAGACCGCGACGACGAGGCGATCCGCGAGCTGGCCCGTGCCGCCTGGCCTCTCCGGCCGGACCGGATCGTCGTCAAGGAGCTGCCGGAGATGCTGCGCGGCCGCGGCCCCGGAGAGGTCCCCGCCGTGCTGCGGGACGAGCTCCTGCGTCTCGGAGCCGCGCCCGGGAGCATCGCGATTTCAGGAACGGAGCTGGAAGGGATTCGTGACGCCCTGGCCTGGGCTTGGCCGGGGGACTTGCTGGTCCTCCTAGCCCACACCCAGAGGGACGAGGTGCTCGCCCTGCTCGACCGGTTGCGGGAAACGGGTTGGCGGGCTGGGGAGCCGGTGCCAAACTAGGCGAGGCCCATCTCTTCGAGGGAGCCTGCGGTCAGAACCCGCTTGGCGAGACGAGCAAGCCGCTGGAACGAGCCGATCTCCTCCACTTGTCGGCGCGTGCTCTCCGGGAGAGGTCCAAACCGCTCGGTGAGTTGGACCAGAAGAATGTCCTTCTGGCCTTTCGCATTTTGCTTCTCCGACCATGTCATCGCCACGGCTCGTACCTCCTTGTTCTGTCTTCGGGAGCGAAGAGCCTCGAACTCCGCCACCTCCCGCGCATCCAATTGTAGATAGTTTTCCACGCAGTCGACAAGTAGGAATGGATCGATCTTCCCTCTCAGCCCGGCGATCCGGCGCAGGCAGGCCATCTTCAGCTCGGCGCGGCTCCAGGCGCCGGGGTCCATCAGCGCGGCGAGAGCCCAGGCCAGGGGCTCGGGTCGAGCGAGGTACTCCGCGGCGCTGCAGCCCGCGAGACCGAAGGAGATGTACTGCGGCTCCTGGAAGCCCGGGCCGAGACTGCTCTCCCAGGTGTTCAGGCAGACACCGGGGCGACCCCGCTTCAGGTTGATCACGATGGTCAGGACGCCCCCCACGCAAAAGATAGCCGGGCGTCCCTTCGGACCGGGGTAGTGGAATGCAGTGCCGGATCACCACCCGCTCCAAGTCGAACTGAACCTCTTTGACCAAAAGGCGGACAACACGTTGCCGCTCCTGAATCG
>DATARR010000118.1:0-3525 GCA_036264085.1 Thermoanaerobaculia bacterium
CGCTCTCCGAGAGCGGACCTCCCCTGCGCCGTGCCTTCGACACATTGGAGGAGGAAATCGCCAAGTATTGTGAAAGAGAAAAACTTGCCGCTTGAACTTGACTCAAAGACACAACAAATTACGAACCAAGGACTCTAGCAGGGACGACGGCTCAGGGAAGGGAATTCGCCGTCATAACCACGGCTGCCGGCACCGTTTCTGAGACGGTCCAGGGACCGGATCCAAGTCAGGTCAAGACCAGAGCACCGAAACCCTCCTGGCGCGACTTGCTAAGCAGCGACTCCCAGACGGGACCGCCAGATCTCGGGGACCTACAGATGCTGCTTGTCACCCTAATCACGGTGGTGGTTTACATGGCAGGCGCCTATCACTTCCTAGGTGGCCTGGAGATGCGGGCCAGCATTCCTCTGCCGGACGCAGATCAGACCTTACTCGGCCTCCTCGGCGTTAGCCATCTTACCTACCTCGGGAAAAAGGCGACGAGCGATCCGAACCCTCCGTAGCATAGTTTCTCGGGTCGGTACGGGGTCCTAAGCCAGGATCACCTCGATGAGGCTCTCGCGGACCGTGCGTCATTGGCGCAAGACTTCGCCTTGCGCAGAATCGTGGAGTCGGAGTACCCATGAAGAAGAGCTCTTTGAAGAGTTGCTGGAGAGTGTGCGGGAGGGCGGGGCGATCCTTCGCGGTGAGCCGGGAACCGTCGCGGACGTTCTCTTTTGAAGAGCCCGATGTGCGGAGCCTTCGCGAGAAGCACGGTTTGAGTCAACCGAAGTTCGCGGCTCTGATGGGGATCAGCGTGGGGACTCTGCGGAACTGGGAGCAGGGCGGCGGAAACCGGAGGGTAGCGCGCGAGTGCTGCTGCGGGTAGTCGAGCGGCATCCAGAGGCGGTGTTCGAGACCATGGCCGACGAGGCACCAAAGCGCGTCGCCCGCCGCTGAGCTTCAGCTCGCCGGCCCGCATCTGGAGACTCTGAACCGATGTCTGTAGACGCCGGACTGGATCTACGGACAACGGCCTGGATCTACAGACGCTGGACTGATGTCTGCAGACTCTGGCACGGATCTACAGACGACGGCCTGAGGAGCCGTCGCAGCCCAGGCGCGTGTTTCGCTCCTCCGCGCACCTGGTTCTATAGAGCTGAGCCGAACACTCTCTTCCGGAGGATCCAAAGATGAAGATCTCGGGTTGGAAACACGCAGTGGCGCTGTCCTGCGGCCTGCTGGCCGTGGCGGCGAGCTCCGCGGCCGCTGAGAAGCCGGCGCCAAGGACTTTCGCGGACGCGGACCACGTCATCTACTCCCCGGCGCGCGGCGCCATCGTTCCCAAGGCGACTGGAGACGTGTTCTACCATAACGGGCCGGTCATCGTCTCGGCCAAGGTGGTCTTCCTTTTCTGGGGGCCGAGCTTCAGCAACGCCGCCTCCCCCGATTTCGCCTACGCCCAGACGTTGCAATCCTTCCGCAACCAGCTCGGCACCAGCACCTCCTACCAAGTCCTCACGCAGTACTCCGGGATTCAGCTTTCGAATCTCGGCGCGGGGACTCCCGACTGGTTCGACACCTCGACGCCGCCGGCCAACGTCACCGACGCCCGCGTGCAGGGCGAAGTCAACGCCTATCTGACCAGTCATGCTTTCGACATCAGCGCGATTTATGAGGTCGTCATCCCGAGCACCTCGTATTCGTCGAGCGGTACGAGCACCTCCTGTGGCGGACCGGCCCTCGCCTACTGCGCGTATCATGGCTCGTTCAACGGCGGTTCCTCCGCTGTCAAGTACACCATCCAGCCCTATCCGAGCTGCAGCGGCTGCCAGGTGACGGGATGGTCGGCGGCGCAGATCCAGGAGCACTTCGTCTGCCACGAGACCCGGGATGCCGTGACCGATCCGACGGGATCCGGCTGGTGGGACAGGGCCGGCCAAGAGATCGATCAAAGTGCGGGTGGTCTCCGAGCCCTCCGCCTTTCCCCACCTTCAGCAACGTCTGCGGACCAGCCTGGTCGAACAAAACGCACAGTTGCGTCTGATCGTGAGACGCCAAGCGTGACACCGCCGGCCGGCAGGCCGCGCAGCACTTCGCCGTCTACCAGCAGCTCGCCGGCTCGGCCGAGGCCCTCTCCTACTTCCCGCAGGCGGACGACCTGCCTCTCGGTCCCGAGGCGTACCTGGAGCTGATCCAGAAGGTCAAGGCGGCGGTGGCAGTGCCGGTCGTCGCCTCGCTCAACGGCACGACCGAGGGGGGCTGGCTGCACTACGCCCGGCTGATGGAAGAGGCGGGTGCCGATGCCCTGGAACTCAACGTCTACGCGCTCGCGACCGACCCGTGGGAGAGCGGCGAGGCCATCGAGCAGCGCACGCTGGCGATGGTGCGCGCCGTGCGGGAGTCGGCCGGCGTGCCGGTGGCGGTGAAGCTCTCCCCCTTCTACACCTCGCTCGCCCACTTCGCGCGCCAGCTCGATCAGGAGGGGGCGGACGGGCTCGTCCTCTTCAACCGTTTCTATCAGCCCGACCTCGACCTCGAAGAGCTGGACGTGCAGCGGACGCTGCGCCTGTCCGACGCCTCCGAGCTGCCGTTGCGGCTGCGCTGGCTGGCGATCCTCTCCGGCCGGGTGGAGGCCTCGCTGCTGGCGAGCGGCGGCATCCACGGCGCGCTCGACGTCCTCAAGACCCTGATGGCCGGCGCGCACGCGGTGCAGATGGTCTCGGCGCTCCTCAAGCGCGGCCCCGAGTACCTGAGTCTCGTCCGCGACGACATGGCGCGCTGGATGGCGGAGCACGGCTACGAATCGGTCGAATCGCTGCGCGGCACCCTGAGCCTCGCCCGCTGCCCCGACCCCGCCGGCTACGAGCGCGCCAACTACGCGTAGATTTTGCAGACCTGGCGGGCGCCGGCAGGGTGGTGATCAGTCTGGCGGGCACCGGCGGGTGGTAGGGTGGCGAAGGGCGAAGCAGAAGGTAGAATACGAAGCCCATGGCTGAAGACGCCCCCGACATCGTCATCGTCGAGCGCCGGCTCGCCGCGGTCGGCGGCGAGCTGCACGCGGATGCCGAGCAGCTCCTCCTTCAGTCCGGGAGCCGGCAGGCGGACCTCTGGGGAGCGAACTACTATCCCGGCAGGGGACCGGAGGAGTGCATCGAATACACGTCGCTGATCACATCCGCCCCGCCCAGGGGAATCGCAGCATGCTCGTGGCGGATCCCGGCCTGCGTGAGCGCATCCGGGAGATCACGTTCGCCCTGATCGGCGAAGGCGAGCCCCTGCCATGACCCAGCACGCCTCTCTGTCCCCCGAGCGCTGGGCCGCCTTCTCTCGCGATCAGCAGATCCTGATGATCGGCAACGAGATGAATCGCGCCACCCGCCTGCTGCGGCTCGGCGATCGTCGCGGAGGTACCCTCAAAAAGTGTGGAAATGAGCTGAAGGCGGCATAACCTTCCCGGTCAGCGACGACCGGCCGGGGAATCCGGCCAGGAAGGAGACACCGCCATGGTAGAGAAGAGCACCGAGGGGACCTTTGGGTCAAGGA
>DATARR010000119.1:0-6481 GCA_036264085.1 Thermoanaerobaculia bacterium
TGGGCACGCCCAACTACATGGCTCCCGAGCAGATCCAGGGCCGGGAGGTGGACCACCGGGCCGACCTCTTCTCGCTCGGCGTGGTGCTCTACGAGATGCTCACCCGCCACAAGCCGTTCCAGGGCGAGAACCTGACGGTGGTGAGCCACCGCATCGTCTACGACCACTTCACGCCGCCCCAGGAGTACGTCAGGAACCTGCCGCCGGGCCTGGAGCCGATCCTCGCCAAGGCGCTGGAGAAGGACCCCGCCCGGCGCTACCAGCGGGCGCGGGAGATGGTGGACGACCTGCGCCGGCTGGTGGAGGCGAACCGGCAGCACGACGAGCTCAACGAGACGCAGAGCCTCTCGGCCACCATGGCGCTGCCACCGCCGCCGCCCCCCGCCCGGCCGCCGGCGGCCGCGAAGCCGTCGCTGTTCAGCCGCTGGCGCAGGGAGCCCGCCGGGCCTGCCGCCGCGCACCGGCCGTCCGTCCCCCCGGCCCCGGTCGTCCCGGTCGCCGCGCCGCCGCCTCCGGATTCCTCGGACGCCACGGCCGCAGGGGACGCCAGCGGGTCCGCCGCCGCGCTGCCACCCCTGCCGCCCTCCCCGGACCTGTCGGACACCAACGCCACGGCCGAGGTGCCGGTGCTGACCGCTCCCCCTCCGCCCAAGGCGCGGAGCACGGCGCCGCAGGTCCTCCTGGTGGCGGGGCTCGTCGTCGTCCTCGGCCTCCTGGCCGGCTTCCTCCTCTGGCGACGGGGGGCGCAGCCCGGGGCGGCCCGCACCGCGGCGGCGGGCGCCCACCCGGTCCAGTCCGTGCCGGTGCCGCCGGCGCCCGCGCCCGCCCCGATCCCGGTGCAACCGGCGCCCCTGGCGCCGCCGGCCTCGGTCGCGGAGATCGTGGCCGCGCGGCTGGGCTCCGCCCGGGAGTTCTATGCGCAGAAGCATTACGACGCGGCGATCACGGCGGCCAACGCGGCCTTGACATTCGATCCCGCCAACGCGGAAGCCCGGCAGATCCTCACCCGGTCCCAGACGATCCTGAACCGCCGCCAGCACCCCGCGCTGCCGCGCACACCGCTGCCGAGCGAGACGGTGGCCGCCGCGACGCCGGCGGTCCCCTCGACCCCCCTGCCCAGGAGCCCGGGCGAGTCCGCTTCGCCTGCCGTCCCCACGACGGCCACGATGCGCGTCCACCTGGTCTCCGACTTCCCGGACGGCGCCGTGCTGACCGTTTACGTGAACGACAAGCAAATGGCGCAGATCAAGCTCGAAGCCAGCCGCCACTTCCTCTCCCGCATACCGCCTCCGCACGACCGCTACCAGACGATCGACGTGCCGGCGGGGATGGCCGAGATCCGCGCCTACGTCGCGCCCTCGGGCCGCGCGGCCATCCTCAAGACCGTGACGGGCAATTTCACCGGCGGCAGCTCCCGCTCGCTGGAGGTTCAGCTCTCCGCCCAGGGGCAGGTTGGCGCCAGCCTGCGCTAGACGAGCTGCGGCTCGCCCTGGGTGGACCACACGGTCACCGGTCCCAGGCCTTCGAGCTGCGACTCCAGGTCCTCGGCGGGTCCCACCGCCACCACCGCCACCCGCTCCGGGTCGACGTGCCGGCGTGCCACCTCCAGGACCTTTTCGCGCGTGACGCCGGCGATGCGCTCCAGGTGGCGGGTGTAGTAGTCGTCCGGCAGGCCGAAGACGGCCATGGTCTCCAGCCGCTTGGCGAGGTCGCCGATGGTCTGGAGGGTGTAGGGGAAAACTCCTATCAGATAGCTCTGCGTCTCTGCGAGCTCCGGCGGCTCGACCAGGGCCTCGCGGATGCGCCGCAGCTCGAAGAGGACCTCGCGGGCCGCGGCCCCCGTCGACTCGGTGGCCACCGCGGCGTTCACCGTGAAGGGTCCCGGCCCCAGCCGCGAGGAGAAGCGGCTGGAGGCGCCGTAGGTGTAGCCGTGCCGCTCGCGCAGGTTGAGGTTGATCCGGCTGGTGAACTTGCCGCCCAGCAGAGCGTTGAAGACGACGAGGGAAGGGTAGTCCGGGTGGCTGCGGGAAACGCCCGGGTGGCCGATCCGCAGCTCGGTCTGCGCCGCGCCGGCGCGGTCGACGATGTGGACCGAGATCCCCGGCCGGGAGGGAGGGCGGATCTCCGGCGGCGGCGGCGGTGTGGGCGGGCCGCCGGAGCCGAAGGCGCTCTCGGCCTCGCGCAGCAGCTCCTCCGGATCGAAGTCCCCCACCGCGATCAGCGCCGCGCCGGCGAGCCCGTAGTGCCGCTGGTAGAACTCCACCAGCGCCTCCCGGTCGAGCGTCGCCAGGCTGTCCTCCTCGCCGATGAGGGGGTGGGCGTAGGCCGTGCCTTCATAGAGGACGCGGTGGAAGCGGTCGTCGGCCAGCGCGGAGGGATCGTGGGTGCGGCGGAGGATCTCGGCCAGACGCTGGCGCTGGAGGCGCTCCATCTCCTCTGCGGGGAAGGTGGGATGGAACGCCACGTCGGCCAGCAGCTCGAAGCCGGCGGCGCGGTTCTGCGCCAACAGGCCGGTGGAGAGGTAGCCCACGTCCCAGTCGGCGCCGGTGGTGAAGTAGCCGCCCTGGCGCTCGGCGGCGCTGGCGATCTCCATGGCCGAGCGTCCGCTCGTGCCTTCGTCGAGCACCCCGGCGGTGAGGGCGGCGAGCCCGGACTTGCCCGCCGGATCGTACTGCCCGCCCGCGGGAGCCACCAGCTCGAGGCTGACCAGCGGCAGGTCCGAGTGCCGCGCCGCCAGCACGGCGAGGCCGTTGGGCAGCCGCGCCCGCAGGAACGGGGGGAACTGGAAGGGCCGGATGGGACCCGGCGGCGGGGGAGCCGAGCGGTCGACCCGTGGCGGGCGGGAGGCCATCACGCCGCCTCCCGCGGCACCACCTGCACCACCGCGCGCTCGCTCTCGGTGCAGTGGGTCGCGGCGAGCTCCACCAGCTCCTCGGGAGTGATCGCGAGGTAGCGGCCGGCCTCGGCGGCCACGCCGCCGGGATCGTCGAAGTAGGTGGCGAACTGGGAGAAGAGGTCGGCCACGCCGTCCAGCTTCTGCAGCCCGCTGTAGATCTCGGTGAGCAGGCGGTTGCGCGCCCGTTCGAGCTCCACCGGGTCGGGAAGGGTGGCCGCCGCCGCGGCCACGTGCTCCAGGACGGCCTCCTCCAGGGTCTCGATCGCCACTCCCGGCCGGGCGGTCGCGACCATCATGAACGTCCCCCCCTTCTCATAGGGCGAGACCGAGGCGCCGACGTCCTGGGCGATCTGGCGGTCGTAGACCAGGTCACGATAGAGGGGGCTCGACTTGCCGCCGGTCAGCACCGAGGCCAGCACGTCCGCGGCGTACCACGCCCGCTCGCCATAGGCGGGAGCGCGGAAGCCGACGTAGACGCGGGGCAGGCTCACGGCGTCCGGCAGCACGGCGCGGCGCTCGCCGCCCAGGCGCGCCGCGGGGAGGGTCACCGGCGGCACCGGCGGCCCGGGGGGGATGTCGCCGAACCAGGCCTCCACCCGCTCCAGGGCGGCGTCGGGATCGAAGTCGCCCGCCAGCGTCAGCACCGCGTTGTTCGGCGTGTAGTAGGTGCTGAAGAAGGTCCGCACCTCCTCCAGCGTGGCGGCGGCGATGTCCTCCATGTAGCCGATCACCGGCCAGTGGTAGGGGTGGTCCGGCGGATAGAGGAGCTCGTGGAGCCGCTCGCCGGCGAGGCCGTACGGCTGGTTCTCGACCCGCTGCCGCCGCTCGTTCATCACCACCTCGCGCTGGGTGTCCAGGTTCTCCTGGGTGAGAGCGGGGAGGAAGAAGCCCATGCGGTCCGACTCCAGCCACAGCCCGAGGTCGAGCTGGTGGGCGGGGAGCGTCTCGTAGTAGTTGGTGCGGTCGTACCAGGTCGAGCCGTTGGCGACACCGCCCACCTGCTGGAGGAGGCGGAAGTGGTCGTGGGTCCCCACGTGCTCGCTGCCCTGGAAGAGCATGTGCTCGAACAGATGGGCGAAGCCGGTGCGCCCCGGCCGCTCGTTCTTCGAGCCGACGTGGTACCACAGGTTGACGGCGACCAGGGGGAGCTCGGGCTGGCGGTGGAGGACGACCCGCAGACCGTTCGCCAGTGTGTGGTATTGGAACGGGAGGTCGAGGTCGGGTATCGCGGAGCTCATCAGGTTGGAGGCACGGGGAGGAAAGGCTGCGGACCCGGCGCTTCGGCAGTGTAGTGAGGGGTGTCGCGGGGTGTCAAGGCGAGGGGCGGCGTGCCACCTTTTCCCCTCCCGCTTGCATTACGCTACGTTACCGCTATACTTGCACCATGTCCTACCTCACCGAGCGGCAGAAACAGATCCTGGAGTTCATTCAGGAGTACCGCAAGGAGCGCGGGATCGCCCCCACCCACCGGGAGATCTGCGAGCGCTTCGGGTTCTCCTCCTACGGCACGGCGTACAAGCACCTGAAGCTCCTGCAGCAGAAGGGCTTCCTGCGCCGCGACTGGAACCAGAAGCGGGGCATCGAGTTGATCCGCGCCATCCCCGGCGCGGAGACGTCGGAGCGCGACCTGCCGTACTTCGGCCGGATCGCCGCCGGTCGTCCCATCGAGGCCCTCTCCGGCAACGACCGGGTGACCGTGCCCGGCCATCTGCTGAGCACCCGGGGCGGCGACCACTACGTGCTGCGCGTGGTGGGCGAGTCGATGATCGAGGAGGGGATCCACGACGGCGACTACGTGATCGTGCTGCGCCGCGATCAGGCCGAGCCCGGGGAGATGGTGGTGGCCCTGGTGGGCGAGGAGGCCACCCTCAAGCGCTTCTACCCCGAAGGGGCCATGGTCCGCCTCCAGCCCGCCAATCCCACCATGCAGCCGTTCCGCGTCCCCGCGAGGGACGTGCGGGTGCAAGGGGTGGTGGTGGGGCTGATGCGGAAGTTCTAGGGCGGGGAAGGGAACACGGACGAGCACGGACTGACACGGACGAGCACGGACCTTCAGGGATGGCAGCACGGCGGAGCTCTCGTCCTGGTCCTTGAGGGTCCGTGTCGGTCCGTGTTCGTCCGTGCTCCCCTTTCCTGTACAATGCGCGCACATCATGGATCTTGATCGTCTCCTGAAGTTCATGACGGACAAGGGTGCGTCGGACCTTCACCTGAAGCCGACCCGTCCCCCCTTGCTGCGCATCAACGGCCGGCTGCTGCCCATCGAGGCGCCGCCGCTCAAGCCGGACGAGCTCAGCGAGATGCTCCTGGGCATCCTCTCCCCGCGGCAGAAGACCAAGCTGGAGGAGAAGATGTCGGTCGATACCGGCTACGGCGTCCGCGGCCTCGCCCGCTTCCGCTGCAACATCTACATGCAGCGCGGCAACATCGCCGCCTGCTTCCGGCGCATCCCCTACCAGATCAAGAGCCTCGACGACCTGGAGCTGCCGCCGGTGCTGCTGGAGTTCTGCGACATGCCCATGGGGCTGGTGCTGATCACCGGTCCCACCGGCAGCGGCAAGTCCACCTCGCTCGCGGCGCTCATCCGCTACATCACCACCCACCGCCCGGTGCACGTGATCACCATCGAGGACCCGATGGAGTTCCTGTTCACCGACGACGTGGCCTCCATCTCCCAGCGCGAGGTGGGCACCGACACCGGCGCCTTCTCCGAGGCCCTGCGCAACGCCATGCGGCAGGACCCGGACGTCATCATGGTGGGCGAGATGCGCGATCCGGAGACCGTGTCGACGGTGATCACCGCCGCCGAGACCGGTCATCTCGTCTTCTCGACCCTCCACACCAACACCGCGCCGCAGACGATCGACCGCATCCTCGACACCTTTCCGGCCGACCAGCAGCCGCAGGTGCGTTCGCAGCTCGCTCAGGTGCTGAAGGCGGTCGTCACCATGAAGCTCGTCGAGCGCCAGGACGGCACGGGGATGGTCGCGGCGCTCGAGATCCTCAAAAACTCGCCCAAGATCTCCAAGCTGATCGAGACCGGCGAGATCAGCGCCATTCACGAGGAGCTCGAATCCTCTGTGGCCTATTTCCGCATGCAGTCGATGAACCAGTCGCTCCTCGCCCTCATGGTCCACGGCACCATCTCCTACGCCGAGGCCATGAAGCAGTCGAGCGACCCCGAGGACCTGCAGCTCAAGCTCCGCCGGATGTTCCCCAGGCTCGAGGTGCGCGAAGGAGAAGACATGCCCGTGACCTCCGACTTTTCCCAGATCGTCGAGCTCCTGCAGTTCCGTAAGCTCTTCGAGGAGCAGGAGGAGAAGGTCAAGCTCCGCCTGGCCGAGAAGGACCAGGAGATCGGAGAGATCCAGGCGGCCTTGACCGGGCGTGACCGCCAGCTGGAAGACCTCGGCCAGCGTCTCCAGGAGGCGGCCCAGGACCGCGAGAAGCTGCGCGGCGACTACGCTCGCCTCCGCCAGGAGGCGCAGGAGAAGATTGACAAGCTGATGGAGCGGATCAAGGAGCTCAATCAGCGCCTGATGGGCGGCGGCGCCGAGCCCTCGGGCGAGAAGAAGACCGGCATCT
>DATARR010000079.1:0-27393 GCA_036264085.1 Thermoanaerobaculia bacterium
GACTATTTCGCTCTCGACGAGCTCCTCACCGACGACGAACGGATGGTGCGCGACACCTTCCGCCGCTTCGTCGACGAAGAGGTCATGCCCACCATCGGCCGCCATTTCCGCGACGGCACCTTTCCGAAAGATCTGCCGAAGAAGCTGGGCGCGCTGGGTGCGCTGGGCGCCTCGCTCGAGGGCTACGGCTGCGCCGGCCTGGGCGCCAACGCCTACGGCCTGATCATGCAGGAGCTCGAGCGCGGCGACTCGGGCATCCGCTCGTTCGCGTCGGTGCAGAGCTCGCTCGTGATGTATCCGATCTGGGCGTACGGCTCGGAGGCGCAGAAGCAGCGCTGGCTGCCCGAGATGGCGGCCGGCAAGGCGATCGGCTGCTTCGGCCTCACCGAGCCCGACTTCGGCTCGAACCCCGGCGGCATGCGGACCACCGCGAAGAAGACCGCCGACGGCTGGGTGCTCAACGGCTCCAAGCAGTGGATCACCAACGGCACCTTGGCCGACGTCGCCGTCGTCTGGGCGAAGACCCCCGAGGGCGTGCGCGGCTTCCTGGTCGAGAAGGGGACGCCCGGCTTCACCTCCTCGGACCAGCACGGCAAGTTCTCGCTGCGCGCCTCGACCACCTCGGAGCTCGGCTTCCACGACTGCCACCTGCCGGCCGACGCGATCCTCCCCGGCTCGACCGGCTTGAAGAGCCCCCTGATGTGCCTCAACCAGGCGCGCTACGGCATCGCCTGGGGCGGCGTCGGCAGCGCCATGGAGTGCTACCACACGGCGCTCGAGTACGCCAAGCAGCGCGTGCAGTTCAACGGCCAGCCCATCGCCTGCCACCAGATGGTGCAGGAGAAGCTGGTGTGGATGGCCATGGAGATCAGCAAGGGCCAGCTCCTCTGCCTCCAGCTCGGCCGCCTGAAGGACGCCGGCCGGCTCAAGCACTGGCACATCTCCATGGGCAAGCGCAACAACGTCTGGGTGGCCCGCGAGAGCGCCAAGCTCGCCCGCGAGATCCTGGGCGCCAACGGCATCGTCGACGACTACCCCGTGATCCGGCACATGCTCAACATCGAGTCGGTCTTCACCTACGAGGGGACGCACGACATCCACGCCCTGGTCATCGGCGAGGCCATCACCGGCATTCCGGCGTTCAACGCCCCGGAGCGTCCCGCCGCACGGCGCGAACGCGAAGAGAAGCCCGCGCCGGCCGAGACCGCCAGTCTGGGGAGCGCCCGCTGATGGCGATGGACCACCTCCTCGAGCAGTCGTTCATCCGCGTCACCGAGCAGGCGGCGATCGCCTGCGCCAAGACCATGGGCTTCGGCGACCGCCGCTACTCCGACCAGGTGGCCGTCGAGGCCATGCGGCGGGAGATGGATTCCATCGACATGGACGGCCGGGTGGTGATCGGCGAGGGCGAGCGCGACAAGGCGCCCCTGCTCTACACCGGCGAGGAGGTGGGAGCGCGCCGGGGGCAGGACGGCGCCCTGCAGGTCGACATCGCCGTCGATCCCCTGGAGGGGACCAACCTCTGCGCCACCGGCTCGCCCGACGCCATCACCGTGCTCGCCGCCTCCGAGCGCGGCGGCCTCCTCTACGCTCCCGACGTCTACATGGAGAAGCTCGTGGTCGGCCCCACCGCCCGCGGCTCGATCCACATCGACGCGCCGGTGGCCGAGAACCTGCGCAACATCGCCGCCGCCTTCGAGCGCAAGGTGAGCGACCTCATCGTGGTGGTGCTCGACCGCCCCCGCCACGAGCAGCTCATCGCCGACATCCGCACCGCCGGCGCCCGCATCCGCCTGATCGGCGACGGCGACCTGTCGGCGGGCATCTCGGCCGCCGTGCGGGGCACCGGCGTCCACGCCGTCATGGGCATCGGCGGCGCTCCCGAGGGGGTCATCACCGCCGCGGCCATGCGCTGCCTGGGCGGCGAGATCCAGGCCCGCCTCAAGGCCACCGACGAGGAGCAGCAGGAGCGGGTCAAGGACCTGGGCTTCCACGACCTGACCAAGATCTACAAGACCGAAGACCTCGCTCCCGGCAACGAGATCCTGTTCAGTTGCACCGGGGTGACCGACGGCGAGCTGCTGCGGGGGGTCCGCTTCTTCGGCGGCGGCTCGCGCACCTCGACCCTCTTCATGTCCCTGTCGCGCAAGCTCATCCGCTTCGTGGACTCCATCGACCGCGAGCAGGTGACGACGCCGGTCCGCTTCCTGTAGCCGGAGACCGGCCATGATCAAACCGGACCGCTGGATCCGCGACTGGGGGCGCAGCGGAGGGGTCACCCCTTTCGAGGAGAACCAGGTCAATGCCGCCAGCTACGACGTCCGGGTCTCGGACCACTGGATCTGCCCCACCCGCGACCCTGAGGAGTTCCGCGCTCCCCACATCAAGCTCTTCCCCGGCGAGGTGGTCCTCGCCTCGACCCTGGAGTACGTGCGCATTCCGCGCGACGTGGCCTGCGACCTCAAGCTCAAGTCCACCCTCGGCCGGCTGTGGATCAACCACTCGCTCGCCGGCTGGTGCGACCCCGGCTTCGAGGGGGAGATCACCCTCGAACTCCAGAACCTCGGGCCCCAGCCCTTCGTACTGGAGGCAGGCAGGCGAATTGCACAGCTCATCTTCATTGCCATGGAGTCCCCGCCGGACGTCGCGTACGGCGACCCCGGCTCGTCCAGCCACTACCAGGGGCAGAGGGGGACGACTCCGGCACGAAGATGAGGCTCTTCACCCATGCACAGCTCGCTCGCGGCCTGGTCCATCTCTCAGTATTCGCCTAGGGCTATAATCGGCCCGGTCATCATGGGCATCGTCGGCAACCTCAGAACGATGCAGCTCGAAGAGCTGCTCCAGTGGCTCTCCCAGAGCAAGAAGAACGGGACGCTGGAAATCGTCAATGGGAAGACGGAGAAGAAGGTCTTCTTCAAGGACGGACTGATCCTCTCGTCCGCCTCGAACAAGCCGGAGGAGTATCTGGGGCACTTCCTGGTGAGCCACGGCCTCATCAACGAGGCACAGCTCAACCGCGCCGTCGAGCTGCAGGAGAAGAGCCGCACTCTGCTCGGCATGATCCTGGTCAAGAACGGCGCCATCGCCGAGCGCGACCTCACCCGCATGCTCCGCCTCAAGGCCGAGGAGAGCATCTACGACATCTTCTCGTGGGCCGAGGGGGACTTCCGCTTCCTCGACGACGTCCTGCCCGAGAGCGCCATGGTGCCGATGCGGATGGACGTCACCGGCATCGTGATGGAGGGCGTGCAGAGGGTCGACGAGTGGCGGCGCATCCGGCAGGTGATCCCCGACGAGCGCATGATCCCCGTGGGAATCGTGGACCTCGCCACCCTCCCCGGCCTGGGACCGGGCGACCGGCGGATCATGGACCACGTGGACGACCAGCGCAGCATCGAAGAGATTCGCGAGACGACCCACTCCACGGAGTTCCAGGTCTCGAAGCTGCTCTTCGACCAGTATCAGGCGGGGCACGTCAAGCTGGTGAAGCTGCGGTCCGGCGGCGGGGATGGGACTGGCGCCCCCACGGCGGCGGCCCTCATCGCAGCCGGCCGCGTCCACATGAAGCAGGGGGACTTCGACGCCTCTCTGCGCCATCTGCGGGCGGCCCGTGCCCTGGAGCCGGACAACCCGGACGCCCAGCAGGTGCTGACCCAGGCCGAGAAGAAGATCCGCGAGCACATCGAGAAGGCCGGCGTCACCCTGGGCTCGATCCCGCAGGTGACGGCCACGATGGAGCAGCTCACCTCCTCGAAGCTCTCCCCACAGGAGGGTTTCATGCTCACCCGCATCAACGGCACCTACGACATCCAGTCGATCCTGAAGATCACCCCGATGCCGCAGCTCGACGCCCTGATGCTCTTCTGGAAGCTCTCCCAGGCCGGCTACATCCGCCTCCTCCCGCCGCGCAACCCCTCGGGCACGCCGATGCGGGGGGCGGCGCCGATGCGGTAGAGGGCGCTCGCCCTACCCGGGCCGTGGCCGCGACACGTGCGGCTCCCCCGCCACCGAGAACCGCAGCGGCCACCCGGCCGCCTCGCCGGCGTAGTCGACGCCGATCCGAGGGCTGGCGATGATCTGCTCCTCGCCCGGCGGCTCCCCTTTCGTGACGTAGAGCGGCGGCCGGTCCAGCCGGACACCGTCGAGCTCGCGGCCGATCCCCAACGCCTGGCAGATCTTGCCCGGCCCGCCGGCGAGGTCGCCCGGGCGAACCTTCTTCGTCCAGCCCCGGTTCTCCGCCATGCGCTCCTCGCCCGCGACCGGCGCGCCCGCCCGCAGGAGCACGGCGCTCCCCACGCCCGCCTCGCCGGTGACGGCGTTCAGGCAGTAGTGCATGCCATAGATGAAGTAGACGTAGGCGTGGCCGCCCGGCAGGTAGAGGCTTTCGTTGCGGGGCGTGCGCCGGCCGTCCCAGGCATGGCTCGCCCGGTCCGGAGCCCCCAGGTAGGCCTCCACCTCCACCAGACGCAGCACCAGGCGCTCCCCCGCGAGCTCGCGTACCAGATACCGGCCGAGCAGATCGCGGGCCACGATCTCGGCGGGCCGGCGGTAGAAAGACAGGGGAAGAGGACGAAAACGGCTCATGCGACCCGCGCAACGGTATCATCTCCGGATGACCGCCCTCCGGCCCCCGATCCCGCCGCTCTTCGCCGAGCTGCCCGACGCCTTTGCCAGCCGCTTCGATCCGGACGCCCCCTGGGCCCTCCTCGGCGACGCGCTCGACGAGGTCCTCGCCGGCCTGCCGTCGAGCGACGTCCAGAGCGGCCTGTCGCCAGACGTCCACCTCGCGGGCGACCGCATCGTCATCGGCTCCGGCGCGCGCATCCACCCCAGCGTGGTGATCGAGGGGCCGGTCTTCATCGGCCGCGACGTCGAGATCCGGCCCGGTGCCTACATCCGGGGCGGCTGCTGGATCGGCGACCGTTGCATCATCGGGGCGAACACGGAGCTCAAGCGCGCCATCCTCCTCCCTCACGCCAGGGCGCCCCACCTCAACTACGTCGGCGACTCCATGCTCGGGGCGGACGTCAACCTCGGGGCCGGCACCATCCTCTCCAACTTTCGCCACGACGGCGGCAGGATCCGCATCCCCGCCGGCGGCCTGCGGCTGGACACCGGCCGCCGCAAGCTCGGCGCCATCCTCGGCGACGGCGTCCTCACCGGCTGCAACTGCGTCCTCCACCCCGGTGCCGTCGTCGGCCGCGGGACGCAGATCTACCCTGGTGTACAGCTCCGCCCAGGGGTGTATCCGGCGGGGAGCATCGTCAAGCTGAAGCAGGAGCTGGAGATCGTGGTCCAGGTTTAGCCTACCCCTTCAACACCTGCCTCGCCCTTCTCTGCGCCCTCTCGCGGTCCGGCAGCGGCAGGCCGTCGAAGAGGAGGAGAGCCCGCTCTCGCCCGCCGGCAAGGAGGGTGAGAACCTCCCGGAACTGCTGCTCGGCACGATCGCGGTGATCGAGGCGCAGGAGGCAGTCGCCCAGCAGGACGCGGACCTGGAACAGGGCGGGATCGAGGTAGAGGGCGGCGCGGTAGGAGGTGAGGGCCTCGTCCGTGCGGCCGGCGAGATCGTGCAGGAAACCCTCCAGGGCATGGGCGGAGGGCTCGGAGGGATCGGCGGCCAGGGCCTGTTCGACGGCCCGGCCGGCGTCGGCGATGCGGTTGGCCGCGAGCTCGCGCGCGGCTTCGAGCAGCCGCTCATGGACTCCCGGGGGGGCAAGGATCGGGGGCGGCGACGCCTCGCGGAGCGCGGGAGGAGACGCTGGAGCGGAGGTGAGCGGCTTCGAGGGGAGGGGTGGAGCCGGGCGGACGGCCCGCGGGCGCTCCGGCGCCCTGGCCGGGGACGGAGCGGGCCGGGCTTCCCCCGCGGGCCGGGATTCCCGGTGGCGGTAGGCGAAGCAGGGGCCGAGGTCGACCGACTCCAGCTCGTCCTGGATCTGCCACAGGGTCTCGGAGGCGCCCAGGAAGAGAGAGCCCTCGGGAGCCAGCAGCCGGGCCACCTGGGAGATCACCCAGCGCTGCAAAGGCCGGCGGAAGTAGATGAGGACGTTGCGCATCAGCACCAGGTCGAACTCGTCGTGGGGCAGGGTGAACGGCGCGTGGGCCAGGTTCAGGGGCTGGTAGAGGATGCGCGAGCGCAGCCCGGAGTCCAGCTCGTAGAGCTTGCCGTGGCGCGAGAACCAGCGCGCCAGGAGGTCGGGCGGCACCTGCGCCACCGCGCGCTCGCCGTAGAGGCCGACGCGGGCGCCGGCCAGGGCCTCCTCGTCGACGTCGGTGGCGACGATGGTCCAGCTCCAGCCAGCCAGGGCGGGCTCGTCGGCGAGGAGCATGGCCAGCGTCGCCGGCTCCTCCCCCCGGGCGCAGGCCGCCGACCAGATGCGGAGCTGGCGGCTGGCGGCGCGGGCCCGCACCAGCGCCGGCAGGATGCGCTGGCGGATGACCTCGAACTGCTGCGGCGCCCGGAAGAAGTAGGACTCCTTGATGGTGACCAGGGGGATGAGGCTTCCCCACTCGTCCGGCAGCTCGCGGGCGGCGAGGGCGTGCACGTAGGCGGCGACACCGGCGAGGCCCCGGGCGTGGGCCCGCCGTTCGGCCACCTCTTCCAGGAAGGCCAGGCGGGCGGGCGGGATGACGTTGCCCGTGGTCTCCCGGATCAGCGCCACGAGCTGCTGCACGGCCGGCGATCCCTCGGCGGGCGGCTGGCTCATGGGCGGACGCAGTTCCGGCCGGCGGCCTTGGCCTCGTAGAGGCGGCGGTCCGCCAGCGACACCAGCAGGTCGGAGGTCAGGGGCCCGGGCAGCTCGTCGCGCGACGCCACGCCGAAAGAGGCGGTGATGCGCACCTCGGGGACCCCCGTGGAGAGCCGCACGCGGGCGCCTTCCAGCCCCAGCCGCAGCCGCTCGGCGGCCTGGCGCGCCGCCTCGAGGTCCACCTGCGGCAGCACCGCCAGGAACTCCTCGCCGCCGTAGCGCCCCAGCAGGTCGGTGCCGCGCAGACAGCGGCGCAGCACGGCCGCCCCCTCGCGCAGCACGGCGTCCCCCGCCAGGTGGCCGAAGGTGTCGTTGACCTCTTTGAAGTGGTCGAAGTCGCAGAGCACCACGCTCAGCGGGTAGCGGTAGCGGCGGGCCCGCTCCAGCTCCGCGGTCAGCTGGTCATAGATCACCCGGTGGTTGAGCTGCCGGGTGAGGCCGTCGAGGGTGGACAGCTCGTGCAGGCGCTGGGAGAGGCGGGCGTTGTCCAGCACCAGGGCGAGATGGCGGGTGAGGGCCTCGACCAGCGCCGTGGTGGCGGTGTCGAAGCCGTGCGGATCGCGCGGCATCACGGCGAGGACGCCCTCGGCGTCGCGCAGCGGCAGCGGCAGCCACAGGGCGCGGTCGAGCTCCACGGCGACGTCGCCCCGGCGCTCGCCGTCGTAATGGATCTCCACCGGCACGTCCGGCGGCAGGCTCAGGGCCCCCACCAGCAGGTCGGCGAGCGTCTCCACGTCCGCCGCCCGGAGGGGATCGTGGAGAAGGATCTGGACCAGCGCCGAGTCGAGCTCCGCCACGGCCAGGGCCAGGAACGGGGCGTCCACCAGTTGCCCGAGGGTCTCCAGGGCGCCCCGCGCCGCGGCGTGGAAGTCGCTGGCTTCCATCCCCCGCTCCAGCAGGGTGTTGACCACCGTCGCCTGCAGTAGCGAGGCATCCAGGTGGCGCGCCACCCGGGCCAGCACCTCGACCGGTCCCGGAGCCGGCAGGGCGGCGAGGCCGGGAGTCCGCGGTGCGGCGGCGGACTTCTCCACCAGGCGGGCGACGGTGGCCACAAGCTGCTGCGGGTCGTGGTCCTTGGTCAGGTAGGCGTCGGCGCCGGTGCGCAGGCTCCAGTAGCGGGAGGCCGCCTCGCCGTGGCTGGTGAGGATCAGCACCGGGATATGGCAGCTCGCCGGGTCGGCCTTGAGCAGCCGCAGGAGCGGGAAGCCGTCCATGGTGGGCATCTCGAGGTCGGTGACCACCACCGCCGGCTGGTCGCGCAGGGCCGCCATCGCCCCCTCGGCGCCGTCGCGGGCCTCCAGCACCTCGAAGCCGGAGCCGCGCAGGGCGCGGGCGAGGATGGCCCGGGTCACCTCGCTGTCATCGACCACCAGGACGCGCCGGTTCACGGCTCGCTCCCTGGGGTCCACAGGCGGATCAGCGTCCGCGCCAGGGCCCGCGGCGGCAGGGAGACCTCGGCCGCCCCTTTCTCCAGGGCCACCCGCGGCATGCCGAAGACGACACAGCTCGCTTCGTCCTGCACCAGGGTGATCCCCCCGGCCTGGCGCAGGGCGAGGAGCCCCTCGACGCCGTCCGCCCCCATGCCGGTCATCAGCACGCCGGCCACCTCCCGCGGACAGCACTCGGCGCAGGACTGGAACAGCTCGTCCACCGACGGCCGGTGGCCGCGGCGAGCCGGCGTCTCGGAGTCCAGGCGCAGCACGCCGCCGGCCTCGATGCGCAGGTGGGAGCCGCCCGGCGCCAGCCGCACCATGCCGCGGCGCAGGGCCTCGCCGTCCTGGGCGAGGCGGACGTCGAACGGCAGCTCCTTGTTGAGCCAGTCGGCGAAGCCCAGCTCGAAGCCGGAGGCGATGTGCTGGACGATGAGGAAGCCCACCGGCGCGTCGGCCGGCACCTCCTCCAGCAGCTCGCGGATGGCCGCCGGACCGCCGGTCGAGGCGCCGATGGCCACCCAGCGCAGCTCCAGCGGCGCGTGCACCAGGGCCTCCGGGCGCACCGGGCGCACGCGCCGGGACGTCCGCGGGGGCCGCGGCGCGGTCTGCGCCAGGGCCACCGTGCGCACGGTCTCGGGCAGGCTGTCGGCGAGCTGCTGCCAGCTCGCCGTGTCCTCCGGCTTGGGCAGCACTTCGAGCGCTCCCCGGCGCATGGCCTCGAAGGCGGTCTGCATCTGGTTGCGGTTGGCCCGCGAGGAGAGCACCACGATCGGCGTCGGCCGCACGGCCATGATGCGCTCGGTGGCGGCGTAGCCGTCCAGCACCGGCATCTGGAGGTCCATCACTACCACCTGCGGCTGGAGGTCGATCACCTTCTGCACGGCCTCGGCGCCGTCCGCCGCCTCGCCCACCACCCGGATGTCGCGGGTGCGGGAGAAGAAGCGGCGCAGCACCGCCCGCACCGACGGCGAGTCGTCCACCAGGAGAACGCCGATCATGAGCGCCGGCCCTACTTTCCGCTCAGCCGGCGGACCAGGTCCACGAGCTCGCCGGCGTCCAGGCTCTGCTTGGTGAGATAGGCGTCCGCCCCCACCTTGAGGCCGCGCAGGCGGTCCTCCGGGCGGTCGCGGGTGGAGACGACGATGATGGGCATCTGGGCGAAATGCTCCATGCTGCGGAGCTGGGCCGCCAGCTCGAAGCCGTCCATGCGCGGCATCTCGATGTCGGTGACCACGCAGTCGAAGCTCTCCTCGGCCAGCAGCGACAGGGCCTCCTCGGCGTCGGCGGCGGCCGAGACGAGGAAGCCGGCGTCCTCCAGCAGCCGCCGCTCCATCTCGCGGGTGACCAGGGAGTCGTCGACCAGCAGCACGCGCACGCGCCGCACCACGACCTGCGGCCGGGCCGCGGGCAGGGCGCGCAGGTACTCGGCCTGCGCCAGCACAGCCGGCGACAGCACACCCACCGGCTCGCCGGAGGCGAGCAGCGCCACCCCCTCCAGCAGATGGTCGGTGGGCACCCGCCGGGTGATGGGCCGCACCAGCACCTCGTGCTCCCCCTCGACGTCGTCCACCGCCAGGGCCAGGGGCTGGCCCGAGACCACCCCTTCCAGCAGGAGCTGGCGCTCGGCCGGCGCCTGGCCGTAGATGCGGGAGAGGGGGACGAAGGGGACCAGCCGCTCGGGGAAGACGGCGAGGGTGCGGCCGTCGCGCTCCACCACGCCTCCCGCGCCACCGTCGAGCCGGGTGGCGCGGCGCACCACCGAGGCCGGCAGGGCGATCTTGAGCTGCCCCACCCGCAGCAGCATCACCGACTCGCCGCGGCGGGCCACGGGCACCTCGACGGTGAAGGTCGTCCCCCGCCGCGCCTCGGTCTCCACGAACACCTCGCCGCCCACGCGATTGACGACATTGGCCACGACGTCGAGCCCGACGCCGCGGCCGGAGATCTCGGAGACCAGCTTGCGGGTCGAGAAGCCGGGGGAGAAGAGGAGGCGCAGGGCCTCCTTCTTGCCCATGCCGGCGGCGCTCGCGGCGTCCACCAGCCCCACCTCCACCGCCTTCTGGAGCACCCGGGCGAGGTCGATGCCGCCGCCGTCGTCGGCGATCACCAGCCGCACCTTGGGGCCGTCGGCCAGGGCCTGGATGCGGATGCGGCCGGTACGCGGCTTGTGCAGAGCCTCCCGCATCTCCGGCGCCTCGATGCCGTGGTCGACGGCGTTGCGCACCAGGTGGAGGAGCGCCTCCTCCAGCTCGCGGGCGATGCGGCGGTCGAGGCGGGTCTCCTCGCCCTCCAGCTCCACCTCGGCCTCCTTCTTCAGCGAACGGGCCAGCTCGCGGGCATAGCGGGCGAAGGAGAGGAGGAAGCCGCGCATGGGCTGGAGTTGGAGCGCGAGCATCTGCTCGAGCTGCTCCTCGGCCGAGCGGATGAGCCGGCGCTGCCCGCCTTCGAGCTCCACCGCCACCCGGCGCAGCATGGTGGCGAGCACCGCCAGCACCTGGGTGGGCTGCGGCTCGTGCAACCCCTCCTCGGCCAGGCGGGCGAGGTCGTAGATGCGGTCCACCACCTGGCGACCGGCGATGGCCATGATGCGCACCTGGGTGGCGCGCTCGGCCACGGCGTCGAGGGCGCCGGTGTCGACACGGACGTCGCCGGCGGCCGAGCCGGCTTTGGGCGCGGCCGGCGTTGCGGCCGGCGCGAGCGGTGCCTCGGGGGCGGGGGGCGGATCGGACCGATCGGACGGATCAGTCGGATCGGTCGGATGGGAGGGCGGGGGAACCTCACCCTCGGCGGCGTTGGTCCGCAGCAGCTCCACCAGCTCCGGGTCCACCGGCGGCTCGCTCCCCCTGGCGACCGCCTCCACCAGCACGGTCAGCTCGTCCACCACCCGGGTCAGGAGGGGGATCATCCCCGGCCGCGCGGCGTGGAGCACCTCCTCGGCGGCGTGGCAGAGCTCGGCGAGGGCGCCGATGCGCATCATGCGCCCGGCGCCCTTCAGCGTGTGGAGCTCGCGCTTGGCCTCGACCGCCGACTGCGGATCGACCTCCAGGCGGGGGACGCTGCTGGCCAGCCGCTCCAGCCGGTCGCGCGCCTCCTCCACGAAGAGGGGGATGAGATCCGCGAACTCGGCGTCCAAGGGCTCTCCCCGCGCCTCAGATCCTGGTCCAGCTATCGACGTTGACGTCGAGACCGAGGACGCCTTCCAGCTCCCCGTCCTCGTAGATCGGCGCGGCGGCGGTGAAGATGGGCTGGCCCGAGAGCAGCGAGTTGAACAGCGGCGTCAGGATCGTGTGCTCCTCGCGCACCGCCGCCTTGTACCACGGCCGCTCGCCGAAGCCCTCGCCGGCCTTGACCGCCGGCGGCACCTGGCGGTCGCCCATGATCTGGCGGTTGACGGTGAGCGCCGTCTGGTTGCGCTTGCCGTCGAAGAAGTAGAGGCACTCGACGAACGACTGGCGCTGCACCAGGTCCTCCAGCAATCTTTCGATCGCCTCCCAGTTGCCGAGCCGGCGCCGCACCTCCCGGCCCCAGGCCTCGGCCGTGTGCTTCAGCGAGTGGGGAGACTCGAGGTGGAACGACTGGGCGAGCATCTGGATGACCAGCCCGAGATGGTTCAACCGGTCGGCCGTCTCCGAGAACTGCTTGAGGCCGTCGGCCATGCGCTGCACCACCTGGCTGACCTCCTTCAGGGTGAGCACCACTTCGTCCGAGGCGGCGTTCTGCTGCTGGGTGGCGAGGGAGATCTCGCGCGCCACCCGGGCGGTGTCGCTGGAGGCGCCGCGCAGCTCCTCGATGGCCGAGGCTGCGGCGCGCGCCCGCTCCAGCACCCGGCCGGCCTCCTCACTCCCCTCCTCGGTGGCGACGACGGTGGTGCGGATCGAGCCGGCGAACTCGTCCAGCAGGTTGCGCACCGACTCCACCGACTCCTGCGAGCGCTGGGCGAGGCGCCGCACCTCCTCGGCCACCACCGAGAAGCGCCGGCCATGGTCGCCGGCCGCGGCGGCCTCGATGGCGGCGTTCAAGGAGAGGATGTGCGTCTCCTGGGCGATCTCGGTGATCAGGTCGAGCACGCGGTAGATCTCCTTGGAGCGGGTGCCCAGGATCTCGGCGCGGCTGGCGATGCCGCTGATCCGCTTCTTGACCTCCTCGACGCCGCCCACCGCCTCCTCGACCGCCCCTTGGCCGGCATTGCCGCTCTCCTCGGCCGTCTGCGCCAGGTCGGCCTGGGAGGCGGCGTTGTCGGCGATCTGGCCGGCGGTGCGGGCCAGCTCCTCCATGGCGGCGGTGATCTCCACCACCGACGCCGCCTGCTGCGACGAGCCGGAGGCCAGCTCCGAGGCGATCTCGTTGACCGCGTTGGCCGCCGAGGCCACCTCGATGGAGCTCGACTGGATCTGCTGCGCCAGCACGTCGAGCGCGTTGACGGCGTTGCCCAGCACCAGCGCCAGCCGGCCGGGGAGGGAGCGGGCATGCTCCGAGCAGTTCACCAGGTCGCCCGCCCGCAGCCGGTCCAGGGCCTGGACGAGGGTGCCCTCGATCCCCTCCCGGCTCTCCTCGGCGCTCTCCACCCGCTGCCGCAGGTGCTGCTGCGAGCGGTAGACGACCCGGGCGTAGACGGCGAAGGTGGCCACGGCGATGAGCAGGTAGGCGTTGAACGGCCAGCTCTGGCCGCCGTCCGCCTCGGTCACCATGAGCAGCACCAGCCCGGCCACCCCGATGACGCCCAGGATGAGCAGCCCGGTCCGCGCATGGTTGAACGATTCAGTCACGTCCTTCACGTCCGTCATCGCGGCGATCTCCTTCTCCACCGTTTCCGTCATCTCCGCATTGCAGGGCTGCCGGCAGGCGTCCCGAGTCGACCACCACCACCGGTTCGCCGCGATGCACGGCGAGGCCGGCCGCCGGCTGAGGCCAGAAGCGACGCACGGCCGGCGCCAGCGGCCAGACGTGCAGGTCCTCCACCACGCCCAGGATCTCGTCGGCTGCCAGGGCGCCCCCCCCAACCGCGATCCGGTAGTCCGCCCCCCGTCGCACGAGCCCGTCGATGGCGGCGTTGGCGATCCCCCACAGGCCGCCGCCGCGGCGCAGCAGCAGGTAGCCGCGGGCGTGGGGGACGCTCAAGCCGACCGCCCCAGCGCCTCGAGGTTGAGGACGCGCACCACCTCGCCTCCCACCGGCGCCTCGCCGAGCAGGAAGCCGCCGTCGCCGGCCACCACCGACCCGGCCGGCACGTGCACCACCTCCAGCGCCGAATCCGCGGCCAGGCCCAGCATCTCGCGGGCCTCCGCCGGCCCCACCCAGACCACGACGGTAACCGGATAGGTCGGATTGGGGCCGGCCGGCGCATGGACCAGCCGCCCGAGGTTGAGCACCGGCAGCGGCTCGCCGCCGAACTCCGCCAGCCCTTCGAGCTCGGCCGTGGCGCCCGGCAGGGGATGGACGGTCAGCGCCCGCACCACCCGCCGCACCGAGGCGAGGGGAAGAGCGCAGGCATACTCCCCCGCCCGCACCAGCAGGTGCGTCCCCTCGCGCCGGCTCTTGCCATTCTCCGGCATCGGGACCTTATCCATGGGGTCAGACATGGGGTCAGATCCTCGTCCAGCCGGTGACGTTGATGTCGATCCCGAGGACCCCGGTGATGGTGCCCGCGGCGTCGCGCACCGGCGTGCAGACGGTGAAGCAGGCCTCGGAGCTCTGCATCGACTCGTAGGGGGGGATGAGCGTCGTGCGCCAGTGCCGGGAGACCGACTTGAACCACGGCCGGGTGCGGACGTCCGTCTCGTGGACCTTGTTGGCGAGCGCCCGCTGGCGCTCGTTGAGCAGGTCCTTGTTGAAGGAGAGGAGCGGCGTCGTGCCGTCCAGCCGCGAGAGGTAGCCCAGCTCCACGAAGGGCGCGGTGGCCACCATCTCGTCCAGCGCCTTCCCCTTCTCCTCCTCGCCCGGCGCGGCCTCCAGCCGGCGCGCCCAGTCCTCCACCAGATGCTTCAGGGAGCGGGGCGAGGCGAGGTGGAACGACTGCGCGAGGAGCTGGATCTCCAGGCCCAGGGTGTTGAGCCGGTCCGCCGTGCTGGAGAGGTTCTTCAGGCCGCCGGTCATCCGCTGCACCACCAGGCTGACCTCGCGCAGGGTCATCACCACCTCGTCGGAGGCGGCGTTCTGCTGCTGCGTGGCGAGGGAGATCTGGCGCGCCACCCGGGAGGTGTCGCTGGAGGCACGGCGCAGGTCCTCGATGGCCTCGGCCGCGGCCCGCGAGCGCTCCAGCACCCGCGACGCCTCCTTGCTCCCCTCCTCGGTGGCGACGATGGTGGCGCGGATCGAGCCCGAGAACTCGTCGAGCAGGTTGCGCACCGACTCCACCGACTCCTGCGAGCGCTGGGCGAGGTGGCGCACCTCCTCGGCCACCACTGAAAAACGCCGGCCGTCGGCTCCGGCCGCCGCCGCCTCGATGGCGGCGTTGAGGGAGAGGATGTGCGTCTCCTGGGCGATCTCGGTGATCAGGTCGAGCACCCGGTAGATCTCCTTCGAGCGGGTGCCCAGGGCATCGGCGCGGCTGGCGATGGCGCTGATCCGCTTCTGCACCTCCTCGACGCCGGTCACCGCCTCGAACACGGCGGCCGACCCGGCATCGCCGCTGGCCTCGGCGCGCGACGCCAGCTCGGCCTGGCGGGTGGCGTTCTCGGCGATCTGCGAAGCGGTGCGGGCCAGCTCCTCCATGGCGGCCGTGATCTCCACCACCGAGGCCGCCTGCTCCGAGGAGCCGGAGGCCAGCTCCGAGGCGATCTCGTTGACCGCGTCGGCAGCCGAGGCCACTTCGATCGAGCTGTCCTGGATCTGCTGCGCGAGCTGCGACAGGGATTCGCTCGCCGCCTCCGAGATCTTCGCCAGCCGCTCAGGCAGCCCGCGGGTCCTCTCGATGGAGCGCACCAGGTCGCCGGCCCCGAGCTGGTCGAAGGCCGCGATCAGGTCGCCTTCGAGACTCGCCCAGCGCTCGTCCCCCTCGGGCAACCGGCGCTCCAGCCGGCGGAAGTAGGGGAAGACCCAGACGCCGTAAGCCAGCACGCCCGCGACGCCGAGGGCCAGGAAGAACAGGCGCGGCCAGCCGGGAGCGCCCGCCGGCGAGCCGATGGAGAGCAGCACGAACCCCAACAGCGTCAACCCCACGACGAGGATCCAGCCGATCAGGGCGTTCTCGGTGTGCTGCCCCGTCTGCCGGGGTGCCGCACGCGTCCCGGAGCGGACGGCGGGAAGGGTCGAGTCGGCTTCCATCCTGTGATCTCTCCTTTGCTGCCGGCGGGACCCGGGACGATGCGGGCCGCCGCCGCAGGGGGCCCGCGACACGGCAGCGGTGTCATCCCGGCGCTTTCCAAACGGAACGTGCGCGTAGGATAGGCAATTCAGCATCCTGCCGCAAGCCGTACGGCCATTTCCCTCGCCTTTCGCGGGCGAGGGTTGCTCCCCAACCTCATTGGGCTATACAATCCCCCCAATAATTTCGTTTTCTCTTCAGTGGCACGGCTCTGATGAGTTGGCGCCCCGGCTCGTGCGGGAGTGCCGCAGTTACGCTGTCTTCACGTTGTCTCAGGGAGATTTACCATGCAAAGGAAAGGTCTCGTCCCTCTTCTCGCCGCCGCCCTCCTCCTCGCCGCTCCGGCCGTCTGGGCGGGCAATGGCCACAACCTGCACGGCATCGGCGCCGTCAACAGCTCCATGGGTGGCGCCGGCGTGGCCCTGCCCATCGACACGCTGGGCGGCCTGCTGCTCAATCCCGCCCTGGCGGTGGGGATGGAGGGCAGCCACTTCGCCTTCAGCGCCGAGTACAACCAGGCCAAAAACGCCGTCGAGAGCACCGTCACGGTCCCCACCCCGGGCGGCCCGCTCCAGATCAGCGGCCGCACCGACGAGGCCGGCGACCGGTCCCTGATCCCGGCCTTCGGCTTCGTGCACCACGACCGGGGCTCGAATTTCGCCTACGGCATCGGCTTCCTGGGCCTCGCCGGCTTCGGCGCCGACTACCCGCAGGACGCCACCAACCCCATCCTCGCGCCCCAGCCCCGCGGCTTCGGCCGGGTGTACTCCAACTACCAGCTCCTGAAGGTTCCCACTGTCCTCTCCTGGCAGCTCAGCGACGCCTTCTCCTTCGGCCTGTCGCTCAACGCCGCCTATGCCACACTGACCGCCAATCCGGCGGGCTTCGCCGCCCCTGACTGCTCGGGTCCCGCGGGACCGTGCTTCGTCCCCAGCGTCAACGCCGACAGCGCCTGGGGCTACGGCGTGGGCGCCGGCATCCGCTACAAGCTCACCCCGGCGTTGTCGCTGGGCGCCTCGTACAACACCAAGACCAAGTTCCAGGCCTTCCAGTGGAATTCCGTGGTGGCCAATCCCAACCTGCCCACCTTCGGGACGGCGCGCAAGATCCGCCTCCAGCTCGACATGCCGGCCCAGACGGTCGTGGGGCTCGGCTGGACCCCCAGCGACCGGCTGGCGGTGGCCCTCGACGGCAAGCTGATCAACTATGAGAAGACCGCCGGCTTCGGCGACGTCCTCGGCTTCAAGGACATCAAGGTGGCCGAGATCGGCGTGCAGTACAAGGTGACCGACCGCTTCGCCCTGCGCGGCGGCTACAACAAGAGCCAGAACCCGATCCCGGACGACCGCACCTTCTTCACCATCGAGACGCCCGCCATCTTCAAGACCCACTACACGGGCGGCATCGGCCTCCGGGTGAGCGACATCATGACCCTGGACGTGGCCTATTACCACGTCCCGGAGAACACGATCACCGGCCCCATCTTCGCCCCCACCGGCCCGGTCCCCGGCACCTCGGTGACCACCCGGATGGCGATGGATTCGGTGGTGGTGACGTTCAACTTCGGGTTGCGGCAGTAGGTTCTCACACCCCGGCCCTCCTCTCCAGCCTTCGGGGGAGGGCCGTGGGATCGGACGGATCCAACCCATCGGTCGGATCCGTCCGATCAACACGGTGAAGAGAGCTCTACCAGTCCAGCTCCGCCATCAGCTCCGCGAACACCTCGATCCCGTCCCAGAGGTTCTGCAGCCGCAGGTTCTCGTTGATCCCATGCTGGTTGTTGTCGTGGTTGACGATGGGGACCCCGATCACCGGCACTTTCAGAGTCTCGGTGAAGAGGTACATCGGCACGCTGCCGCCCAGCATGGGGGCCTGGACGGCGGCGCCGCCGGCAGCGCGGTCCACCACCGTGGCCACGGCGCGGGAGACGGGGAGGCTCATGTCGGTGCGGGCCGCCGGGTAGTCCAGCGACCAGGCGACGCGGGCCACCTTGGGATGGCTGCGCCGCGTCTCGCGGTCGGGCGCCTCGGCGACCAGGGTCCACCCTTGAGCGCGCAGGAAGGACTCGACCCGGTCGCGGACCTTCTGCGGCGTCTGGTCCGGCACCAGGCGGAAGTCGATCGAGACCTGCGCCTCGGTGGGGATGGCGTTGGCCGCTCCCTCCCCCACCTCGGCCGCGCGCAGGCCACGGACGTTGAGCGCCGGCGCCATCAGCCGCTCCTGAAGGCGGGCGCCGCTCCCCTCCGTCCGTCCCAGGGCCAGCTCGTCGCGCAGCCCCTCCTCGACCGGCGGCATGGCGGCCACGGCCTGCTGCTCCGCCGCGTTGAGCGGCCGCACGTCGTCGTAGAAGCCGGGGATCAGAATCCTCCCCTCTTCGTCCCGCAGGCTCGCCACCAGATGCGCCAGCGTCACCGCCGGGTTCGGCGCCCAGTTGCCGTAGTGGCCGCTGTGGAGGGGACGCAGCGGACCGTAGACCGTCAGCTCGAGGCCGGCGACGCCCCGGGCCCCGTAGTAGACCTGCATTCGACGGGTGGGATGGACGGGGCCGTCACAGAGGATCCAGGCGTCGGCCTTCAGCAGGTCGAGGTTCTGGCGCAGGATCTCCGTCAGGTGCCCCGAGCCCTGCTCCTCCTCTCCTTCCAGGAACAGCTTGAGGTTCACCGAGGGCTTGATTCCGGAGGCGCGCAGGGCGTCCAGGGCGGTGAGGATCGCCACGATGGGCGCCTTGTCATCGCTCGCCGAGCGGGCGTAGATCCGCCACTCAGGGTCGAGCGGCCCCTGGACCTTCGCGAGGTCCACCTCCTTGACCCCCTCGCCCAGAGGCCCGGTGCGCACCACCGGCTGGAAGGGATCGGAGAGCCACCCCTTCTGGCCCACGGGCTGGCCGTCGTAATGGGCGTAGAAGACCACCGTCCGCTTCGCCCCGGGGACCCGCAGGTCGCCGAGGATGGCCGGGGGCGTCCCCGGAGCCGCCGCCAACCGCCGCACCTCGAAGCCCCGGCGGCGGAGCATCTCCGTCAAGCGGTCGGCGTTCCTCTCGACGTCGGCCAGGCGGGTGGCGACGTTGGGGAGGGCGAGCAGGTCCGTGAGCTCGCCCACGATCTGCTTCTCATGCGCGGCACGGTAGGTCCGCACCTTGCCGCGGACTCCTGTTGCCGGCTCCGCCGCCCAGGCGGCGCCCGCGGCCAGCAGGACCGTCATCGCAACCATTGCGGCCACGGCCGCCGATCTCCTTCGGTCCATTGTTGCTCTTGCGGACTGGGTTGGGAAAGGAAGATGGTCGGGGCGAGAGGATTTGAACCTCCGGCCTCACGGTCCCGAACCGTGCGCTCTACCAAGCTGAGCTACGCCCCGACATTTCTGCGGCCCTCCGCCCGCCGAGGCGAGCGCTACCCGAGGGATCAACCGCGAGGACGGGGAGGATACCGCCGCCTCGTCCGCCAGTCAAGCGGCGGGGGATGCCGGGAGGCGACTTTGGGTTGGCGGCCTGCGGCTCGGGAAAGCAAGGACGCAAAGGACATCAACGACGTCAAGGACACGAAGAACACCGCCGATACGAGGTTTCTTCGTCCTTGATTGTCCTTGGTGTCCTTTGTGTCCTTGTTTCGGCTCTTCAGGAGACGGTCTCTCACATCCCGTTCCCCCGCCGCTCTCTCCGCAGGTACTCCGCGAACTGGCGGACGAGGTCCACGGTCAGCGTCTCCTCCTCGCAGGCACGCTGGAACATGAGGAGGGCGATGATGGCCTCCCGATGGACGTCCCGCGACTCGAAGATGGGCATCAGCTCGGCCGCCAGCCTCTTCAGGTCGTCGACACAACCTTCCCGGGCGTAGAGCAGGGCGAGGTCGAGGGAGACCAGGGCCGCGTCATAGCCCATGTGGCGCTCCAGGAAGTCGCGCTGGACCTCCCGGAAGGCCGCCTCGGCGGGCCCGAGACGGCCCAGAGCCAAGTCGACGTTCCCCTCTACCCAGCGGAGCCGAACCAGGTCGAGGAGTTGTGCCGTGCCTTGAAGGACATCTCGCAGGTCGGGGAGAAGTCGCTCCGCCTCCTTGGGCTGCCCCGCCTGGAGAAAGCAGACGGCAAGATTGAATCGAAAGTATGCAAAGAGCCGAGGCTCGGTCGACCGGTCGATCTCGCCAGCACCTTGGACAAGGAGCTGGCTCGCTTGGGCGAGATCTCCCATTTCTTCAAGAATCTTCGCCTTTTGGAGGAGGCCCTTTCTGGACTCGTGCAAATCGCCAGCCTCTCTATATAGATCCAGGACTTGGTCAGCCAACTCCAGAGCTTCGCTGAGCCGCCGCTGAGCTCGTAGCAGGGAGATCTTCAAGCCGAACACCTCTGCCTGAACCTCCCGGTTCCCGCTCGAGCTGCGCGCCAGACACCCCTCGGCCTTCCCGAAGGCGTCGTCCGCGCTCCGCAGCTCGCCCAGGACCCGGCGGGAGTTGCCGAGATAGGCAAAGCAGCGCGCGCGAAGGTCCATCACCCAGTTGGTGTCATAGGCAGCCCCGAGTTGGCGGACGATCCGCAGCGCCAGGTTGGCCAGCTCGACAGCCTTGCCGGGATCGTTGAAGACCGCTTCCCGGCTCTTCTTGAGGAGGAGCTGGCAGAGGCCCCAGGCGTGCAGAGCCTCGTCCTCCTCGACCATCCGGAGCTGCTCCGCGTACGGGCGCTCCGCCAGCCGGTCCCAGAGCTCCGGAGCTTCCCGGCCCTCCAGGACGGCCACCTCCTCGTTCCAGTGACCGACCTCCTTCTGCAAACGCGCGATCTCCTCGCGCCGCTCCCGGCAGACCGGACAGCGCGCCAGGAAATGTGGGATCACCTGCCGGAGCATCTCCTCCTGCTCCAGCCCTCCTGACAGCCACCTCGCCAGGGTCTCCAAGGACAGATGCGCGTCTTCCAAGCCAACCTCCTGTTCACAACTTGCGATACCTGCACAAGCAACATAGTATCAGATCAGGCCTCTTTCGTGACACCCGGAAGAAAAACCGGGGCCGGATCGCTCCGGCCCCGCATCTCCTACTGGTGGCCGTTCGGATCGATCGTCACCCCCTCGTCCGGCAGGTCCGGAGGATTGGGGCTGGCCGTCGTGCCCTGCCCGTTCTGGGCGCCGTTGGGGTCGATCGACATCCCCTCTTCCTGGAAGATCCGCGTCCAGAGGCCCGCCAGGAGATGCTCGAGCCGCTCACCGACTCCGGCAACGTGGACGGCCTTTGCAGGGGACGGATGGGCCGGCAGAGCCTGGACAGGCGTGGCGGCGAAGGCCAGCAGGGCGACCACGATGACGGCGACAACTCCAACGCGAAGAGCATGATACGAAGACATGGAGTCTCCTCTCTGGGCGGGTCTCGAGCGCGGCGGCATGCCGGCGGAGCCCTTTCCCACAAGAGAAAGGTTGCTCCTAAAGGAAAATCCGCGCCATAGGGGCCCTGCCTGCTCCGTTGGCGCCGGGCCGCCCCCGGCCCCATGCGGTACAATGCGCCGCGCAACCGGAGCGGGAGGGTCCCATGTCGGTCAGAACCATCGCGGAGCTGTTCCTGAAGGCGGCGAGCTACAACAAGCCGGACTGTCTGCTCTCGAAGATCGGAGGCAGCTTTCAGCCGATCTCGACGGCGGAGCTGGTGGACCGCGTGCGGCGGCTGTCGCAGGCCCTCGCGGAGCTGGGAGTCGCGCCCGGCGACCGCGTGGCGCTGATGTCGGAGAACGGCCCGCACTGGCCGACGGTGGACTTCGCCACCCTCTGCGCCGGCGCCGTGCTGGTGCCCATCTACCCCACGCTGCTGCCGGACCAGGCAGCCTACATCGCGAGCAACTGCGGCGCCAAGGTGGTGGTGGCCGAGACGCCGGCCCACCTGAACGGATTGCTGGAGCACGTAGCCGAGCTGCCGGAGGTTCAGCAGTTCGTCCTCATCAAGGGAGAGTCGAGCGATCCGCGGGTCGTCTCCCTCGACGCGCTGATCGCCCGCGGGGGCGGCGTCGACGTCGACGACTTCGAGCGGCGGGCCCGCGCCGTGAAGCCGGAGGACCTCGCGACCTTCATCTACACCAGCGGCACCACGGGGACGCCCAAAGGGGTCGTGCTGACCCACGGCAACCTCGCCTCCAACGTCACCTCCGGCCTCTCGGTGCTGAACCTCGACGGCCGCTACACGGCGCTCTCCTTCCTGCCGCTCTCCCACTCCTTCGAGCGCTTGGTGGACTACTGCTATTTCCTCACGGGGTGCACCATCGCCTATGCCGAATCGGTGGCGGCGGTGGCGCAGAACCTCCAGGAGGTCAAGCCCCACGTCTTCGTCTCGGTGCCCCGGGTCTACGAGAAGCTCCTCGCCCGCATCCAGGAGAACGTGGCGCAGGCCTCGCCCATCCGCCAGCGGCTGTTCGCCTGGGCCGTGGCCCTGGGACGCGAGGCCCTCCCCTACCGGCTCAAGCACCAGAGCCCGCCGGGCTGGCTCGGCGTGCAGCTCGGCCTGGCCGACAAGCTGGTGTTCAAGAAGATCCACGAACGGCTGGGCGGCCGCTTCGTCTTCGCCATCTCCGGCGGTGCGCCGCTGTCGCGCGAGCTCGCCGAGTTCTTCTGGGGCGCCGGCATCCCCATCTATGAAGGCTACGGCCTGTCCGAGACCTCGCCGGTGATCTCGGTCAACACCCGCGACGCCGTCAAGATGGGCACGGTGGGCCGGCCGATCCCCGGCGTCGAGGTGCAGATCGCGCCGGACGGCGAGATCCTGGCCTGGGGACCCAACATCATGAAGGGCTACTGGCACATGGAGAAGGAGACGGCTGAGGTCATCGACGCCGAAGGCTGGTTCCACACCGGCGACATCGGCGAGATCGACACCGAGGGCTTCCTGCGGATCACCGACCGCAAGAAGGAGCTGATCATCAACGCCTACGGCAAGAACGTGGCGCCGGCCCCGATCGAGAACGCGCTCAAGAACAGCCGCTACATCGGCCAGGCGGTGGTCATCGGCGACCGCCGGAAGTTCCTCTCGGCGCTGCTGGTGCCCGACTTCGACGCCTTGAAGGGGTGGGCCGAGAGGCAGGGGGTTGCCACCGCGAACGCCGAGGCGCTGGTGACCGATCCCAAGGTGCGGGAGCTGATCGGCCACGAGGTGCAGGAGGTCAACGCCGGTCTCGCTGGCTTCGAGAAGATCGTGGCCTGGGAGCTCCTGCCCAACGACTTCACGCTGGAGACCGGCGAGCTGACGCCGACCCAGAAAGTCAAGCGCCGGGTGATCAACCAGAAGTACGGCGGAATCATCGACCGGCTCTACGCCGAGGCGGACAAGCACGGGGGGTAGGGCAAGGAGGTTCACCGTGGCATCCAATTTCCATCTCGAGGTCGGCGCCGACCGCCTGGCGACGCTGACCTTCGATTCGCCGGACAAGAAGGTCAACGTCTTCACCCGCACCGCTCTGCAGGAGCTCGAGAGGGTCTTGGAGGAGCTGGCTGGCCGGCACGACGTCGGCTGCCTGGTCCTGCTCTCGGGCAAGCCCGGGAGCTTCATCGCCGGCGCCGACGTGGAGGAGATCGCCCGAGTGACCGACCCGGTGGAGGCGGAGGCCGGCTCGCGGGTGGGCCATCGCCTGTTCGCGGCCTGGGAGGCCCTCCCCTTCCCCACCGTCGCCGCCATCCGCGGCGTCTGCCTGGGCGGCGGCCTCGAGATCTCCCTCGCCTCCACTTGGCGCGTGGCGAGCGACCGGCCGGACACCAAGCTGGGCCTGCCCGAGGTGCAGCTCGGCATCCTCCCGGCCTGGGGCGGTTCCACCCGCCTGCCGCGGCTGATCGGCATCGCCGAAGCCCTGGACCTGATCCTCACCGGCAGGACCGTGGCCGGCCGCAAGGCCCTCAAGCTCGGCCTCGTCGACGCCCTGCTGCCGGACGCCCGCTTCCTCGACGAGGTGCGGGACTTCGCCCTGGAACGTGCCGGCCAGAAGCGCCGGGATGACTCGGGGGCGGGAGTCGACTTCAAGGAGCTGCTGCTCGAAAAGAACCCCGTGGGACGCAAGATCCTCTTCGACCAGGCGCGCAAGAAGACCCTGGAGCAGAGCCGCGGGCACTACCCGGCGCCGCTGCGGGCCATCGAGGTCGTGCGGGTGGGCATCGAGCAGGGGGTCCGGGCCGGCTTCGACGCCGAGGCGCGGGCGGCGGCCGAGCTCGCGACCTCGAGGATCTCGAAGAACCTCGTCCACGTCTTCCACCTCACGGAGGCGGCGAAGAAGGAGAACGGCCTGCCCGGCGCCGAGCCCGGCCGGGTGTGCCACACGGCCGTGCTGGGCGCGGGCGTGATGGGCGGCGGCATCGCCCAGCTCATCGCCGACAAGACCGGCCTCCCCGTGCGCATGAAGGACGTGAACGACGAGGCCCTGGCGAGCGGCATGAAGCACGCCGCGGGGCTGTTCGACAAGCAGGTCCAGCGCCGCCGGCTGACGGCGCCGGAGGCGCGGCGCAAGATGGCCCTGCTCCACCCCACCCTCGACTACTCGGGCTTCGCGCGGGCGGACCTGGTGATCGAGGCCATCGTCGAGAGTCTCGGGGTCAAGCAGGAGGTCTTCGCCGAGACGGCGAAGCACGTGCGGGCCGATGCGGTGCTCGCCTCCAACACTTCGTCGCTCTCCCTCGCCGGCATCGGCGCCAAAACGCCCGAGCGCAGCCGGGTGGTGGGCATGCACTTCTTCAACCCCGTGGGCCGCATGCCGCTGGTGGAGGTCATCGCCGCCGAAGGCAGCGATCCGGCGGCGGTGAACACGGTCTTCGCCTTCACCCGCAAGCTGGGCAAGACCCCCATCCTGGTCAAGGACGCCCCCGGCTTCCTGGTCAACCGGCTGCTGATGTTCTACTCCACCGAGGCCTTCTGGCTGCTGGACGAAGGGTACAGGATGGAGGACCTGGACCGCGCCATGACCGACTGGGGCATGCCGGTCGGCCCCATCACCCTCGCCGACGAGGTGGGGATCGACGTCGCCACCAAGGTCGCCCACATCCTGCGCGACGCCTTCGGCGACCGTCTTCCGGTGCCCGCCTGGCTCGACAAGGTGCCGCAGTCCGGCCGGCTGGGAACCAAGAACGGCAAGGGCTTCTACCTCTACGAGGGGAAGGAGCGCAAGGGGCCGGACCCCGGCATCTACACCCTGCTGGGGCTCCAGCCCCGGGAGGAGGCTCCGGACCCGGGTGTCGTCGCCGACCGCATGGTGCTGCCGATGGTCAACGAGGCCGCCCGCTGCCTGGAGGAGAAGGTGGTGAGGAGCGCCGGGGACGTCGACCTGGCGCTGATCTTCGGCACCGGCTTCCCCCCCTTCCGTGGCGGCCTCTGCCGCTGGGCGGACCAGGAGGGGCTGAATCAGATCGTCGCCACCCTGGAGCGGCTGGAGAGCGCCGTGGGCGACCGTTTCCACCCCTCCGACGCCCTGCGCGCCACCGCCGAGGCCGGCGGGTTCTACGCCCGGTTCGGGTGACGGTGAACGGTTCCGTTCCGTCCTCTCCGGAGGACGGAACGGTGCGTCGCCACCGCGGAATAATCCTGGCCCGCCCCTTGCTCTCTCTGGCAAGGACGGACACACTCCGACCGATCAAAGGAGAAATCGAACATGTCTCGAACCATGCGGATGACGGCGCTGGCCCTCGTCGCGCTCTGCAGCATGGGACGCGCGGCCCTGGCCCAGAACGAGGAGAAGCCTTTGGGCCAGTTCCAGGGCAAGGTGAACGTCAACGAGGTTCTCCTGGACGTGCTGGTCACCGATGCCAAGGGCAACGTGATCGTGGGGCTCGACAAGAACGACTTCGTGGTCAAGGAGAACGGCAAGCCGGTGACGCTGACCGGCGTGACCTTCTACAGCAACCGGCGGCTCCTCGAGTCCTCGCCCACTCTGGCCAAGCAGGGGATGAGCACGGAGCAGACGCCGGAGGACCGCTACTTCATCCTCTTCTTCGAGGACCAGAAGGGCACTGCCCAGGAGGCGCCGCAGCTCCTCACGCAGCAGATGGAGGCGGCCAAGCGGGCCCGCGGCTGGGTGGATGCCGAGCTGCTGCCCAACGACTGGGTGGCGGTGGTCTCCTACGACTCGCGCCTCAAGGTGCAGCAGGACTTCACCCACGACCAGCGGGCGCTGGTGGCGGCCATCGGCGACGCCATGAAGGGCAAGGACCCCGAGGGGAACTACCCTTCCCGCATCCAGGCCGGCAAGGGTCCGTCGCTGCTTGCCGGCCTGCCCAAGGGCGAGGAGCTGCGCAACAAGACGCCCAACATCTTCGAGGCGATGCAGCAGATCGCCCGCTCGGCGGGCAACATCCGGGGACGCAAGAACCTCCTGCTCTTCACCTACGGCCTGCCGGGCCGGCAGAACACCTTCGGCAGCTACGTGCCCGACGACCGCTATTTCAAGCCCACGGTACGGACGCTCAACGACAACAACGTCGCCGTCTACAGCCTCGACCTGACGCCGCCGGCCGTGCAGCACACCCTCTCCGACTCCCTGAACCTCCTCTCCCTCGACACCGGCGGCCGCTACTTCTTCAACGTCACCAACTACTCGACGCCGCTCGACGAGGTGGCGAAGGAGAACAACGGCTACTACCTGCTCAGCTACGAGAGCACGCAGCCGGCGGGCAAGAAGGGGTTCCAGGAGGTCGACGTGAAGACCACCAACCCCGAATTCAAGCTCAAGGCCCGGAAGGGGTATGAGTACGGGAAGGACCTGGGGAAGTAGGGGGCGCGAAGAAACTTCGCAGCAGCCTCCTCTTCAATCCCGTGTAAGGCTGCCGGCAGGCCAGCAGGTCCTCCAGCACCCTGCGGATCCCCGGGTGCAGCCGCGCCGCCGGCACCATCCACTGGCCGATCGAGCCCTCGAAGAACAGGTCGCGGGCGTCTCCGGCCTTCGCCATCTCGGCGGACAGCTCGGCGGCGAGGACGTCCGGGTAGCTCTCGGAGTCTCCCGCCAGCAGGCCCTTCGCCGCCCAGAGGCCGGAGAGGAGGCCGTAGCGGATCCCCTCGCGGGTGAGAGGGTCGGCCAGGGCCGCGGCGTCGCCGGCCAGCAGCACCCGGCGGGCGAGGGCGCGGCGCACGGCCGGCAGGGTCCATTCGCCGAAGACGGGGATGGGATACCGGTAGCGGGGTCCCGGCAGGTGCCGCCAGCCCGCCGGGAGATGGCGGTCGAGGAAGGAGTCCAGGGCGGCGCGGGCGGCGGCGTCCGTGAGGCGGCCGGCCGTGTAGGCGATGCCCACCGAGGCGCCGCCCGGCCGGGGGAAGATCCACAGGTAGGCATCGGCGAGCCCGGGGAAGGCGAGGACGAGGCGCTCCCAGGCGAGCCCCGAGAGCGAGCCTCCCAGCCCGAGACTGTCCCCCCGGGGAGCGAGGCCCAGGCTGCGGCGCGTCAGGCCGCGGGCGCCATCCGCGCCCACGATCCAGTCGTAGACCCGGGTTTCGCCCCCGGCGGTGACCCGAGCTCCGTCCCGATCGTTCCCCCACTCCAGCCGCTCCGCCCTGGCCGGCCGCGGCACGGCGCCGGCGGCCACCGCCGCCGCGGCGAGCGCGCCGTCGAAGTCGCGCCGGCGGAAGATGCGGATGCCCTGGAGGTCGACTCCGATGCGGCCGCCGCGAGCGTTCTCCAGCACGGCGGCAGGGCTGACGACGGCTGGCAGCGGTCCGGGATCGAAGCCGGCGAGGCGAGGCAGCACGTGCTCCGGCACCGCGCCGCCGCAAGGCTTCTCGCCAGGACGGGCCGGAAGATAGAGGTCCACCGCCGCGCCGCCACGGGCCAGGGCCAGAGCGGCCGAGCCGCCCGCCGGGCCGCCGCCGAGAACCGCGATGCGCATGGGGGGATTGTAGGGCCTCACGGACGACACGGACGAACACGGTTCGTAGGAGATGACGTCCTCCTCGGGCTTGCTCTCCCAGGGGCCGAGGATGGTCAT
>DATARR010000126.1:0-72542 GCA_036264085.1 Thermoanaerobaculia bacterium
TCCTTGACCCAAAGGTCCCCTCGGTGCTCTTCTCTACCATGGCGGTGTCTCCTTCCTGGCCGGATTCCCCGGCCGGTCGTCGCTGACCGGGAAGGTTATGCCGCCTTCAGCTCATTTCCACACTTTTTGAGGGTACCTCCCTGCGGGCTTGCTCACGCGCAGCGCCCTAGCGCCCCACCTCCCGCGCCGCCGCCCCCTGGATGGCCAGGGTCGCCGGGTCCTGGAGGAAGGCGGCCACTCCCAGGGCATCCATCTTCCACCGTTTGTCAATGCCGAGGACGAGCTCGGCCGACTTCTCGGAGCCGGCGGCGGCCGGCAGGGTGAGGGCCTTCTCGAAGCGGCGCACCACCCGGTCGTTGCGCAGGACGCGCGAGGCGTTCTCCCCCGCCTTCACCGGCGTCGACAAGCCGCTCTCGTAGACCGCCACCCAGAGGTCGAGGTCCCCCGAGCCGGCGGCGCGGGCCAGCTTCGCTCCCACTTTCACCCGCAGGTGGCCGTCCGGCGTGGGCGGATCGACCGCCAGGGTGACCCGCCCGGCCGGCTCCTGGCTCAGGGCGTCGCCGATGCGGCCGATCACCTGCCCCTCCTCGGAGCCCACGCACTCCGCCCGGCCGTTGACCACTACCTGCGGGGTGTAGATCCGGTTGGTGTGGAACACCCGGGCGCCGTAGAGCTTCTGCCGGTCGGACCAGCGCGCCGAGGAGAAGGGGTCCTGCCAGCCGATGTAGTTCCAGTAGTCGACGTGGAACGACAGCGGGATGACCTTCCCCTGGTACTGGGGGTCGTGGGCCAGCTTCGCCAGCAACCGGTCCGCGGGCGGGCAACTCGAGCACCCCTGGGAGGTGAAGAGCTCGACGACGGCGGTGCGGTCGGAGCCGGCCGCCGCCGCGCCGGAGCCGCCGCGGGGAGCGAGGACGGCCAGGGCCAGGGCAAGGAAGGAGAGCTTGAGGATGGTGCTCATGGGATCGGACCTCCAGGGCGGCGGATCATTGGCGCCAGTGGCGCCGGGTTTGCCGGCTCTGATGATACGGCGGGACGGCCGGATCGGCCTTCACGACGTCCGTTCATTCCTGGCCCACGATCCCCAGGATCTCCCGTCCATACTTCTGCACGATCGTCGGCCCGATGCCGGGGACGTTGAGGAGGTCGGACTCGCTCTGCGGCCGGCTGGCGGCGAGGGCGTGGACGGCGCGGTCGGTGAGGATGCGGAAGGCGGGGACGCGGCGGCGGCTGGCCTCGGCCCGGCGCCAGACCTTGAGGGCTTCGACGAGCTGCGGCGAGACCAGCGCGGGCGCCGCGCCGGGCGCGAGGCCCTCCTGGCCCCCTCGGGCGGCGAGCCGCTCGCGATAGGCCCGGGGCTCTCCTTTATCGGGACGATCGGGGCGCTGCCGCTTCTTCCGCGTCCGCGGCATCTCCTCGGCCATCTCCACCCGGCCGATGGCTGACGGGTCGCCGTCGTAGCCCTCGGGCGTGAGGACGGCGCGCTGGAAACGGATGGTCTTGCCGTCCTTCTCGAAGGCGTCCTCCTGGAGCTTGAGGAGACCGGCGCGGGCCATGCCGCCCAGCAGGCGCTCGAAGGATTTGCGATCGGACAGCTCGTCAGGGCAGATCTCTTTGTAGAGCTGGCCGGTGGTCTGCCCGTCGCGCCGGCGCAGGCCTTTGAGGACGCTGACCAGCAGCTCCCGCTCCAGGGCGTTGGGTGGGCGGAAGCGGCGGACCACGCAGTCGTCGGGGGCGCAGACGTCGCACAGGCCGCAGGGCTGCCCGGAGTCCTCCTGGTCGCCGAAGTGGCGCACGAGATGGAGCATGCGGCAGCCGTGGGACTCGGCGTAACGCACCATCTTCTCGAGTTGCTCGAGCTTGTGGTCGCGCTGGGCCAGGTAGGCCCGCTGCCAGCCGCTGGCCGCGGTCGTGCCGAGGGCGACGTTGCCGTCCGCGTCCACCAGGGCGCCGCCGTGGATCCACAGCTTCTCCAGGGCGCGCTCGAAGAGCTCCTCGTCCATCCCCAGCCGCTTGCGGATCTGGCCGTCCACCTGGGACTGGGAATTCAGGGCGCGGAAGATGCGGTCGAGCTCGGCCACCTCGGGGTAGTCCCGGTTGTGGAACCACTCGTGGCTGCGGCGGTCGTTGTAGGAGTAGAGGAGGATGGCGCGCGAGGGGAGGCCGTCGCGGCCGGCGCGGCCGATCTCCTGGTAGTAGCCCTCGACGCTCCCGGGCAGCCCGGTGTGGATGACGGTGCGGATGTTCGCCTTGTCCACCCCCATGCCGAAGGCGATGGTGGCGACGATGACCTCCAGCCGGCCGGAGAGGAAGGCGGTCTGCACCCGGTCGCGCTCGTGGGTGGTCATGCCCGCGTGGTAGGTGGCGGCGGGGAAGTCGTCGTGCAGCATCGTGCCGAGGAGGTCCGCCTCCTTGCGGGTGGGGGCGTAGACGATGGCCGGCCGGCGCTCGGGGTCCGCGAGGATGCGGCGGACGGTCTCGGCGCGGTCCGAGGGGAGCATCTCCACCGGCTCGACGGCGATGTTGGTGCGCCGGAAGCCGTGGATGAAGCGCTCCTCGCGGGCGAGGCCGAGTTGGGCGGCGATGTCGTCCTGCACCAGCGGCGTGGCCGTGGCGGTGAGGGCGATGACCGGCGCCGGCCGGAGCAGCGGCAGGCGTCCGCCCAGCAGCCGGTAGTCGGGCCGGAAGTCGTGTCCCCACTGGGAGATGCAGTGCGCCTCGTCGACCGCGATGAGGGCCGGCGTGCGCTTCGCCAGCATCTCGGGGAAGCCGGGGACGGAGAGGCGCTCGGGGGCGATGAAGAGATAGTCGAGCCTGCCGGCGAGATAATCCAGGCACACCTGTCGCGACGCCGAACGGTCCCGGCCCGAGTGGATGCGCTCGGCTTTGAGGCCCAGCTCCCGGAGCTTGGCGACCTGATCCTCCATCAGGGCGATCAGCGGCGAGACGACCAGCGTCGTGCCCCCCCGGGCGAGGCCGGGGAGCTGATAGCAGAGCGACTTGCCGGCGCCCGTGGGCATGACGAGGAGGACGTCCCTGCCTGCCACGACCGCTTTGCAGACCGCCTCCTGGTAGGGACGGAAGGCGGTGAGGCGGAAGGCGGTGCGGAGGAGGGTGGGGAGGTCGGGGGGCGAAGGGAGAGGGGGGACCCGGTTGGAGCGCTCCTGCTGGTTTCCCTCTTCTCCCGGTTGGCGACGGGAAGAAGAAGCGGAGTTAGCTGCCGGCGGGACGCCGGCGCTCCCAGGGAACCCAGTTGGAGCGATCTTGCTGGTCTCCCTCTTCTCCCGGCGGTCGGGGGGGAGGCTGGGAGAAGAGGGCCGGGGTGATGAGGGTCCCACCACCGCCCGCACGTACTCCTCGATCCCCTTCATGAATTCCCCGAGGTCGCCCTGGCCGCGCTGGATGCGCTGGAGCTGGGCCTCCCACTGGCCGGTCATGGCGGGGCTCTTGACGTGGGGGTGGACGACTTCGATGAGGCGGACCCCCTTGTCCGTGGCCTCCAGGGTCTTGCCGGTGCGCACGATGTACTCGCGACGCAGGAGGGTCTCGATGATCTCCGCCCTCGTGGCCGGAGTTCCCAGGCCCGACTCCTTCATCGCATCCGAGAGCTCCTTGTCGTCGAGGGTCCTGCCCGCCGTCTCCATGGCGGTGAGGAGGGTCGCCTCCGTGAAGCGTTTGGGCGGCCGGGTCTGCTTGGCCACGGCGCGCACGTCCAGCACCTCCTGGCCCTGGCCCTGGACGAGGCCCGGCGGCAGGTCCTGGTTCTCCTCGACGGGTGGCGCGTCGGAGGGGTCGTCCCCCTCCTTCTTCTTGTCTTTGTCGTCGTTGCCGTCCTTGTCGTCCTTGCTGTCCTTTCCCTTCTTCTTCCTCTCAATATCCAGGACCTTCCAGCCCACCTGATCGACCAGTGTGCCAGTGCTGTGATAGCGGTCCACGGCCGGCTCGCCGATCCCTGAGGGGGGCGGATTGCTGATGGCGGTGATGACGGTCGTGACCGACCAGACGTGGTCGTCGTGCCAGGCCGAGAGGAGCCGCCGGCAGATAAGGTCGTAGACCTTGCGCTCGTCGTCGAGGAGGTCGGCACCCGCGGGCGAGGTCGGGGTGGGGATGATGGCGTGGTGGTCCGTGACCTTGGAGTCGTCCACGAACCGCTTGCTCAAAGGCCGCTCGCCCGTGCCGGGGGCCAGCTTGTTGAGATAGGGACCCTCGACGGCGCGAACGATCTCGCTCAAGGTTGCGGCGACATCGGTCGAGAGGTGGCGGCTGTCCGTGCGCGGATAGCTGATGAGCTTCTTCTGCTCGTAGAGCGTCTGGGCGAGCCCCAGGGTCTTCTTGGCGCTGAAGCCGTAGAGGCGGTTGGCGTGGCGCTGCAGCTCCGTGAGGTCGTAGAGGAGCGGCGGCGGCATCCGCCTGGTCTCGGCGCGGATGGACTCGATCTCCGCCCGCCCAGTCCTGGCCCGGGCGACGATCCGCATGGCCTCTGCGAGGTCCGCCCCCGGTTTCGCGTCCGGCGCCGTCTTGATCCGCTTCGCCTCGGGGTGGGGGGAGTCCCCTCGGAACCAGGTGCCCTTGTAAGAAGGACGGGCTTCCTCCTCCGTTCCCAGCGTCCCGACCGTCCCCTCGGGCGAAAAGGTGGCCAGGACCTCCAGGTAGTCCTCGGGCACGAAGGCGCGGATGGCCAGCTCGCGCTCCACCAGCATGGCGAGCGTGGGAGTCTGGACCCGCCCCACGGAGAGATCCTCGTTGAAGTCCAGGGTGTAGGCGCGCGAGAGGTTCATCCCCACCAGCCAGTCGGCGCGGCTACGTCCGCGGGCGGCGTCGGCGAGCGGGTCGAAGTCGTGGCCGTCGCGCAGCTTGCGGAAGCCCTGGCGGATGGCGTCGGCGGTGAGCGAGGAGATCCACAGCCGCTGCACGGGCTTGGAGCAGCCGGCGGCCTCGTAGATGTAGCGGAAGATCAGCTCGCCCTCGCGGCCGGCGTCCGTGGCGCAGACGATGCGCTCGACACCGGGAGCGGTGATCACCCGGCGGACGGCCTCGAACTGCTCCTTGGTGTCCTCGGCGACGACGAGGGGCCAGTCGCCGGGGAGCATGGGGAGCAGATCTCGCCGCCAGCGCCGCCAGTCGGGGTTGATCTCATGGGGCTGGGCGAGGGTGACCAGGTGGCCGATGGCCCAGGTGACGACGTAGCCGTTACCTTGGAGGAAGCCCTCCCCCCGCTGGCTCGCGCCGAGCACACGGGCGATGTCCCGGGCGACGGCGGGCTTCTCGGCAATGACCGCGATGGGGGCGCTGGTTTCTGACGGCATGTCCGGCAAAGGCTCAGGGTATCGGCTGGCCGCTCCGATTTTACCGCACTTCGCCACGCCCGGAGAGCCGGAGGTGGATCGGAGACACCAGAGTCTAGAGGATGAGGAGGGGCTTGGCGAGGCGAGGAAGGAACCCCGCCGCCGCTCCTCCAGGAGTCGGAGCGGCGGCGGGGGCCTGGTGCTGCTTCAGCGCCTTTGGACGACAACAGAGGACTTCAAGAGAAATTGCAAAGCTGTCTATGGAGTGCGGCAGGGCCGCGGGACCGTGACACCGCTGTGACACCATTTCACTTCATGCCCCCACCCCCACCAGCTCCCCCGACTGCACCTGCCACAGATCGGCGTAGATGCCGCCCCTGGCGACCAGGTCGTCGTGGTGCCCCTCCTCGGCGACCTCGCCGTCGCGCAGGACGAGGATGCGGTCGGCGTGGCGGATGGTGGAGAGGCGGTGGGCGATGATCAGGGCGGTACGGCCGGCGATCAGGGTGCCGAGGTTCTGCTGGATGGCGCGCTCGGTCTCGGTGTCCACGGAGCTGGTGGCCTCGTCGAGGATCAGGATGGGCGCGTTCTTGACGATGGCACGGGCGATGGAGAGGCGCTGGCGCTGGCCTCCGGAGAGCTTCACCCCCCGCTCGCCCACCAGGGTGTCGTACCCCTGCGGGAGGGAGGCCACGAAGTCGTGGAGCTGGGCGAGCCGGGCCGCCCGCACCACCTCCTCCGGCGAGGCGCCGCTCGAATAGGCGATGTTCTCTCCGATGGTGCCATGGAAGAGGTAGACGTCCTGGCTCACCAGGGCGACGTTACGCCGCAGATCCTCCAGCGTGAAGGCGCGCACGTCGTGACCGTCGATCCGCACCGCGCCGCCCGAGACGTCGTAGAAGCGGAGGAGGAGCTTGATGAGCGTGGACTTGCCGGCGCCCGTGGCCCCCGCGATCCCCAGGGTCTCGCCCGGCGCGATGCGGAAGCTCACGCCTTTCAACACCGCCTGGTCGGCACGGCCGCGGGAGTAGCGGAACAGGACGCGGTCGAAGACCACCTCGCCGCGCGCCCGGCCGAGGGGCTCGGGGCGCTCCGGGTCCTGGATGGCCGGCGCGGTGTCCAGCAGGCCGAAGGCGCGGCGGGCGCTGGACTTGGCCCGCTCATAGTCGTCGACCGTGGTGCCCAGGCGGGTCAGCGGCCAGAGGAGACGCTCGGTCATCATCGCGAAGAGCACCAGCTCGCCGACGGTGATGTTGCCCTTGCCGTTGAGGATCCAGTAGCTGCCGATGAGCAGGACGCCGGCGAAGCCCATGACGATCGCCATGCGGATCAGGGGGGTGTAGATCGCCGACAGGCGGATGGCGTCGAAGTTGGCCTGCTGATACTCGGCCGACGCCCGGCGCACCCGCTCGGTCTCGAACTCCTCGGCGGTGAAGCTCTTGATGACGTGGATGCCGGCGAGGTTGTTCTCCAGCCGGCTGGCGAGGCCTCCCACCCCCTCGCGCACCTTGCGGTAGCGGGGCTCGATGCGGCGCTGGTAGACGAGGCTCCCCCAGAGGATGAGGGGGATGGGCGCCACCGCCACCAGCGAGAGCTGCCAGGAGATGGGGAACATCACCGCGAAGGCGAAGGCGAAGAGCACGGCGAGTTGGACGAATTCGTTGAAGCCGGTGTTCAGGAAGCGCTCGAGCTGGTTGACGTCGTCGTTGAGCATGGCCAGCATCTCGCCCAGCCGGTGCTCCTCGAAGAAGGCGATCTCCCGCGACTGGATGCGGTTGTAGACGTCCATCCGCAGGTCGTGCTGCACCCGCTGGGCGAGGGTCATGAACCCCGCCTGGTACAGCCACTGGAAGAGGCTCTCGAAGAAGAAGATGACGACCGAGAGGCCGGCCAGCACCATCGCCATCTGCCATGGGTCGCGGGTGCCGGCGAGCGAGGAGATCCAGCCCGGAGGCCTGCCGCGCAGCGAGTCGATGACCCAGCCCACCAGCAGCGGCGGCATGAGGTCGAGGATCTTGTTGGCGACGCTGGCCCCGGTGGCGCGCGCCAGCCTGCCGCGGTAGGGAGCGAGGTAGGCGAACAGGCGGACCATGGGCCGCCTGGCCTCGGACAGACGCGCCGGCTCGTTCATGCCGAGGGTGGACGACCCATCCTGGCAGAATTGAAGGCGGCGCTGCCGCCCCGCGGCACCGAGAGGGTCTGCCAGTGGTCCGAGGCGAAGTGCTTGGCCAGGAAGACGATCTGGCCGAGGTGGTAGGCGTTGTGGGCGAGCTGCCGGTTGATGGCCCGGATCACGCTGTGGGGCTCGGCGCGGATGAGGACGGTCAGCGGCAGGTCCTCCTCGTGCAGTGCGGTCAGCGCCTGGAAGAGGCAGCGCCATCCCTCCTCCCAACGGCCCAGGAGCTCCGCGCGGGTGGTGCTCGCGGCCACCACGAACTCGGAATCGCGGTCGCGGTCGGGCTTCTCGCCGTCGGAATTCAGGAAGTCGGTCCAGCGGGAGCGCAGGTTCCCGGCCAGGTGCTGGACGAGGATCGCCAGGCTGTTGGACTCGGGATCGAGGGTGACGAAGAGGTCCTCGTCGCGCACCTGGGCCAGGGCCTTGTCTCCCAGGTCCTTGAGCTTGCGGCACTGGTCGACCACGTCCTTCAGGTAGAGAGACGCCGGAGAGTCGGTCACGAGGGCTGCCTCCAGAAGTTTGAGCGACGGGTCCGCTGCCGCGGGCCCTCGCCCGGGGAAGGGTATCACCGGCGGATTGGTCTGCGGGGTCGGGGGGCAGGGGCTAAAACCCGGTCCGGCCACGCCAGGGAGGGGACGACTGGCGCGGGCCGGACCGGGGACTTGAGGCGGCTGCCCGGAGGAGGCCCCGGACAGGCGCCTGCCGTGGTTCACGGCCAGCTCCAACCCTAACTCAGCGCTTCCGCAGCCGCTGTGAAGAGCGTCACAATTCGCCTGCGAGGAACCTCACAGAGATTTTCCCTCGGAGAGCGCGATATAATCCACGGGTTCCGGATCAGACTTCGTCGTTCACGAGCCGTTTGTCGATGCCCGCAACTCTGCTGGAGGACAACCGCCCCGGCGCGGAAACCCATGGAGCCCATGGAGAAAGACGACCTCTTCCGCCTCATCGCCGACAGCCTGCCTGAGGGGCTGGGGGTCAGCGACGCCGAGGGCAGGCTGGTCTACGTCAACGACCGGTTCTGCGACATGGTGGGCTACCCGCGCGAGGAGCTCCTGGGCCGGCGGTGCGCCGAGTTTCTGGACGAGGCCAACCGGGCCCGGCATGAGCAGGAGATCGACCGCCGCCGCCAAGGGGAGAACGCGCGCTACGAGCTGGAGGTGACGACCCGCGAGGGCGGCCGGCTCTCCGCGGCCCTGCTCCCCCGCGGGCTGTTCGACGCCGGCGGGCGGTTCCTCGGCTCCTTCGCCGTCGTCACCGACGTCTCCCAGAAGAAGCGGGACGAAGAGCAGGTGGAACGCGCCCTGCGCGAGTCGGAGATGCGCTACCACGGCCTGTTCGAGGGCGTGCCCGTGGGCCTCTACCGCACCACTCCGGCGGGGGTCATGCTGGACGCCAACAGCACGCTGGTGAAGATCCTGGGCTTTCCCAGCCTGGAGTCGCTGCTGGAGACCAGGGTCGGCGACCTCTATCAGGACCCGGAGGACCGCCGCCGCTGGCAGCAGGCCATCGCCGCCGCCGCCTCGGCGCAGAGCTTCGAGGCGCGGGTGCGCCGCTTCGACGGCGTCGTCATCTGGGTGCGCTTCACCGTGCGCGCCTTCCGCGGCGACGACGGCGAGATCCTGCGCTACGAGGGGGCGCTGGAGGACATCACCGACCGCCACCGGGCCGAGGAGGCGCTGCGGGCGAGCGAGGAGCGCTTCCGCTCCCTGGTGCAGAACGCCTCGGACCTCATCTGCATCCTCGACGCCCAGGGGATCGTGCGCTACGAGAGCCCCTCGCACCACCGGGTGCTGGGCTCCGAGCCGGAGGAGCACGTGGGCCGCAGCCTGCCGGAGCTGGTCCATCCCGAGGACCGGACGGTGCTGGAGAACGCCCTGCGCCAGCTCGTCGAGGAGCCGCAGGAGATCGTCACCTTCGAGTACCGCCTCCTCCACCGCGACGGCGGCTGGCGGGTCCTCGAATCCACGGCCTCGAACCTCCTGGGCCAGCCCGCGGTGGCCGGCATCGTGCTCAACGCCCACGACATCACCGACCACAAGCGGGCCGAGGAGAAGCTCCTCCACGACGCCCTGCACGACGAGCTGACGGGCCTGCCCAACCGCGCCCTGTTCATGGACCGCCTGCGCCAGTCGATGGAGCGCTCGCGCCGCGAGCCGGAGCGCCTCACCGCCGTCCTCTTCCTCGACCTCGACCGCTTCAAGATCGTCAACGACAGCCTCGGCCACCTGGTGGGCGACGAGCTGCTGATCCAGGTCTCCGGCGCCCTCGCCGCCGCCCTGCGGCCCTCGGACACCATCGCCCGGGTGGGCGGCGACGAGTTCGCCATCCTCCTCGAAGGGGGGCGCGACGTCAGCGATGCCGTGCGCGTGGCCGACCGCATCCACGACCGCCTCTCGACCCCCACCAACCTGGGCGGCCACGAGGTCTTCATCACCGCCTCGATCGGCATCGCCCTCCACACCCCGGAGTACGAGCGGCCGGAGGACCTGCTGCGCGACGCCGACACGGCCATGTACCGCGCCAAGACCTCAGGGCGGGCCTGTCACGTGGTGTTCAACCGGGTGATGCACCGCTTCGTGATGGCCCGCCTGCAACTGGAGACCGATCTGCGGCGGGCCGTCGAGCGCGGCCAGCTCCGGGTGCACTATCAGCCGTTCGTGGACCTCGCCACGGACGAGGTCACGGGCTTCGAGGCCCTCGTGCGCTGGCAGCATCCACGGCGGGGCCTGCTGCCGCCCGACGAGTTCCTCTCTGTCGCCGAGGAGACGGGGCTCATCGTGCCCATCGGCCGCTTCGTCCTGATCGAAGGGTGCCGGCAGATCCGTGAACTCCAGCGCAAGCACCGCGAGATGGGAGCCCTCAAGCTCACCGTCAACCTCTCGAACAAGCAGTTCTTCCAGGCCGACCTCTTCGACCAGATCACCGAGGCCCTCGCCGCCTCGGGGCTCGACCCCGCCTGTCTCGGGTTGGAGATCACGGAGGGGGTGATCATCCGCCAGGCCGATTCGGCGAGCGGCCGCTTCTCCCGCCTCAAGGGCATGGGCGTGCAGCTCTACCTCGACGACTTCGGCAAGGGCTACTCCTCGCTCAACTACCTCCACCGCTTTCCCATGGACGTCCTCAAGATCGACCGCTCCTTCGTCTCCCGCATCGAGGAGGCGGAGGGGAACTTCGCCATCGTCAAGGCCATCGTCACCCTCGCCCACCAGCTCGGCATGGAGGTGGTGGCCGAGGGGATCCAGACCCCGGAGCAGCGGGCGCGTCTCCGGGGTCTTGGCTGCGAGTACGGCCAGGGCTTCTATCTCTCCCACCCCCTCCCCGCCGACGAGGCGGAGCTGCTGCTGATGCGGCGGGTGCGCTCCCTCACCCCCTGACCTGGGCGGGTGCTATCGTTCTCGCCGGTCAGGTCCGCGCACAAGCGCGAAGGAGCTCCGCATGGCGTCCGGTCTCGCCCCCATCGAGCACATCGTCGTCCTGATGATGGAGAACCGCTCCTTCGACAACCTCCTCGGCTGGCAGTTCGGCCTCGATCCCGACCTCAACAACCGCACCGACAGCGGCGAGCGCATCTACGTCTGGGGCAACGAGGGGACTGACTACGGGACCATGAACCTCCCCGAGCCGGCCGGCGAGCGCTTCACCGACATCAACTACCAGCTCTTCGAGACCTACTTCCCCGATACCGTCCTCGGCGACGAGGTCACCATGGGCGGCTTCGTCCGCAGCTACGTCAACCAGACCGTGGCCACCACCCTGGAGTACGACCCGCGGGCGATCATGCACTGCTTCCATCCGCGCGAGGTGCCGTCCACCAGCGCCCTCGCCGCCGGCTTCGGCGTCGCCGACCCGTGGTTCGCCTCGGCCCCCTGCCAGACCTGGCCCAACCGTCTCTTCGTCCACTGCGCCACGGCCAACGGCTACGTCAACAACCTGCCGATCCCGTCCTGGAAGGTCGTCGAGCGCTTCCCGTTCGACATGCCCACGATCTTCGACCAGGTCCGGGAGCGCTTCCCGGAGCCCGGCCGCGGGTGGCGCATCTACTTCCACGACTTTCCCCACTCCCTCCTGCTGTCCAACCTCTGGCCGCACCTGGACCACTTCCAGGGCTACAGCCGGTTCCGCCAGGACGTGGCCGCGGGCGAGCTGCCGCCCTACTCCTTCATCGAGCCGCGCTACTTCCCCAACCTGAAGCGCGAGCTGATGCCCAACGACCAGCACCCGCCCCACGACGTCTCCCTGGGCGAGCAGCTCATCGCCGAGGTCTACAACACCCTGCGGGCGAGCGGCCTGTGGACGAAGACCCTGCTGCTGGTGCTTTGGGACGATCACGGCGGCTGCTACGACCACGTGCCGCCGCCGTCCGCCCCGGAGCCGGACGACGGCCGTTCCCCAAAGCCCGGGCAGGACGGCTTCACCTTCGACCGCTACGGTGTGCGGGTGCCGGCCCTACTGATCTCGCCCTACGTCCCGCCCGGGATCGTCCGGCCGCCGGGCGACATCCCCTTCGACCACACCTCGATCCTCAAGACCGTCCGTGAAAGCCTCGGTCTGTCGAGCGGCCCCCTGACCCGCCGCGACGCAGCCGCTCCCAGCCTCGCCCATGCCCTCACCCTGGGCCCGGACAACCTCAACCACGGACCGGAGAGCCTGCCGATGCCGCTCTACACGCCGCCCGGAGAGGTGGTGGAGACCGCCGCCTGGGCACCGCTGACCGGCTATCAGAAGTCCCTCCTCTACGCCGCCGCCGCCCTGCCGCCTCGGGACAAGACGCTGGCGCCCCTTCCCCAGGAGACTCCCGCCGAGGCGCTGCCCTACATTCAGGAGAAGCTGTGGGGATTCCTGGGGAGGAAGGTGGAGGAGTAAGGCTGAGGCTGTCTGCTAAGATTCGGTGGACAGGAGGACGCCATGAAAACCCTGAAAGTCGAGGTCCCGGACCAACTCGCCAAACAGATCGAGCATCTGGTCGAGACAGGCTGGTTCGTGAGGGCATCGCGCCGATAATCCTCCTCAAAGCCCCACCCGAAACTCCGCCCCTCCCCCCTCGCCAGCCCCCAGGCTGAAATCGAAACCGTGGGCGGTGAGGATCTCCTGCACCAGGGTCAGCCCCAGGCCGCGGCCGTTCCGCTTGGTGGAGAAGAACGGCGTGAAGAGGAGGGCGCGGACGTCCTCCGGGATGCCCGGACCGCTGTCCTCGATCGACAAGGCCGGCCGGCCTTCCTCGCGGCCCCCCGCGCGACCAAGCCGGAGGGTGATCGCGCCGTCCTCTCCGATGGACTCCTGGGCGTTCTTCAGGACGTTCACCAGCACCTGCTCGATCTGGTTGCGGTCCAGCTCGATGGGCGGAACCGTCTCGGCCCGTTCCCAGCGGACGGCGATCCGCCGCCGGTCCAGCTCCGGACGCAGCAGGATGAGGATCTCGTCCACGAGCTGCTTGACGTCCGTGGGCCGCCGGTCCGGGGGCGGCAGGCGCACCACCTCGGCGAAGCCGTTCATGAAGGCCCGCAGGTTTTCGAGACGCGTCACGGCCACGGCGATGGCCTGGAGGAAGTCGTTCCGGTCCTCCTCCCCCAGCTCCGGGGCGTAGCCGCGGAAGGAGTCGAGGAGCGAGCCGACCGCTCCCACCGAGTTGTTGATCTCGTGCGACATCATGCGGATCAGCTTGCCGTAGGCCGCCTTCTCCGAAGCCCGCAGCTCCTCCGTCAGCTCCTCCAGCAGCAGGAAGCTGCGGGGGAACCCGCGGTCGAAGAACTCCGCCCGCGACGCCTTGAGCCGCCGGCCGCCCTGAAGCGACAGCACCTCCGAGCCGCCCACCGGGATCGCCGCCAGGGCCGGCCCCTGCGGCGTCAGCTCCCCGAGGCTCTTTTCGTTCGCCTCCTCCGGCGAGACCCCGAGGAGCCTCCCCGCCGCCGGGTTGAGGGAGGTCACCCGGCCGTCGAAGTCCAGGGTCACGATCCCTGCAGGCGAGGCGGTGAGGAGGCGGTCCAGGAGGTAATGCTGCTCCTGGAGCTTGAGCCGCTCCTCCCGCAGGCGGCCGATCATCTGGTTGTAGATGCGGATCAGGGCGTCCATCTCCGGCTGGCCCACCTCGCGAAACTGGGAGGTGAAGTCCCGCTCGCCGATCAGCTCCGCCCCCGTCCGGATCAGGTCGAGCGGGACGAAGAACGCCCGCACCAGCAGGTAGCCGAGGACGATCGAGAGGACGAACAGCCCTTCCACCGCCAGGAGCCACAGCCGGTTCTCCCGCAGGACCAGGAAGGAGATCACAGCCAGGACGGCATGGATCAGGACCAGATAGATGATGATCTTGGAGCGCAGGCTCACTGCTGCTCCAACCCATATTTCTCGAAGCGCCGATACAGCGCCGCCCGGGAGAGCCCCAGCGCCTCGGCCACCCGCGTGATATTCCCCTCGTAGTGGCGCATGCATTTGACGATCATGGCCTTCTCCATCTCGTCGAGCGTCATGGTCCCGGGGCTGGGGAGCGCGGTCGTGCCGCGGGCCTCGCGCTCGGCGAGGCCGGAGAGGGCCACCAGGTCCGCCACCTCCAGGCGGTCGCCGTCGAGCACCAGCACCGCCCGCTCCAACGTCTGCTTGAGCTGGCGGACGTTGCCCGGCCACGGCTGGTCGGACAACCAGTCCAGGGCCTTGCCGGTGATCTCGACCGGCCCCCGCCGGTAGGTGCGGGCGCTCAAGTCCAGGAAGTGACGGGCCAGCGCGGGCACGTCCCCCCGCCGCTCGCGCAGGGCAGGGAGGCGCACGGCGATCAGGTTCAGCCGGTAGAGGAGGTCCTCCCGGAACTGCCCCCTCTCCACCATCTCCCCCAGGTCGCGATTCGTGGCCGAAACCACCCGCACGTCCACCGTCCGCGTATGGCTCGATCCCAGAACCTCATAGGAGCGGTCCTGGAGCACCCGCAGCAGCTTCACCTGCGCCGCGGGGTCGACCTCGCCGATCTCGTCGAGGAAGATGGTACCGCCGTCCGCCATCTCGAAGCGTCCCTTGCGGTCCGCCCGTGCGTCCGTGAAGGCGCCCTTGACGTGGCCGAACATCTCGCTCTCGAACAGGGTCGAGGAGATCCCCCCGAGGTTCACCTTGACGAACGGCCCCGTCTTGCGCCGGCTGTTGCGGTGGATGGCCTCGGCGATCAGCTCCTTGCCCGTGCCGCTCTCGCCGGTGACGAGCACCGAGGCGTCCGTGGGCGCGACCCGGCCGACGAGCTCGAGGATCTTTAAAAACCGCGGATCGGCGCCGATCAAGCCGCGAAAGTCGCAGCGCCGGTCGAGCTCCTCGCGCGACACCGCGGCGCCCCGGCCGTCCCCCGGCTGGGCGGCGAGCGACAGGGCCGTCTCCACCGCCTGCAGGAGCTGGGAGTTGTTCCACGGCTTGGTGACGAAGTCCGAGGCTCCCGCCTTCATCCCTTCGACCGCCAGGCCGATCGACCCCCAGGCCGTGATGAGGATCACCGGCAGCCGTGGCCGCAGCCGCCGGATCTCGGCCAGCAGCTCCAATCCCTCTTCACCCGTGGTGCCGCGGGAGAAGTTCATGTCCTGGAGCACCAGGTCGAGCTCCTGCTCGCGCAGCAGGCGAAGAGCCTCCTCCGGCGACCGCGCTCCCCGGGCGGGGTGGCCGTGGCGCTTGAGGAGGAGGCCGAGGGAAGCGACCACCGACGGGTCGTCGTCAATGATCAAAATCATGGCAGGATCATCGGATCATTCGTATCTCAGGGCGTCGGCCGGCGGCACCCGGGCGGCCATGGCGCTGGGGTAGAGAGCGCACAGGATCGAGAGAAGATAGATCGAGACCATGGCCACGAGCAGCCCGCCGGCGAAAACCCGTCCGCTGACGAAGCCGATCAGGTCGAGGATCGGGATCTGGGCCACCAGCACGGTGCCGAGGAAGACCCCCAGCGTGGTGAGCAGGATCTGCTCCATCAGCACCTGGCGGTGGACCTCCGCCCGCGACGCCCCCGTCGCCCGCCGCAAGCCGATCTCGCGGGTGCGCTGGAGGAGATTCTGCCACAGCACCCCGATCAGCCCGAGGCCGACCATCAGCAGCAGGAAGAAGGCGACGATGCCGCCCACGATCAGGGGTGTGAGCCGCAGCCGGAAGGCCGACTCCCGGAGCTGGGTCAGCGGCTTGACCTCGAACGACCATTCGGGAGCGACGCCCTGCGCGCGCGCCATGAGCGTCTCCTCGAACGACGCCGGCGTCCCCGGGCGCACCTTGACGAGGATGACCCGCCCCGGCCGGTCGTCCGGATCGCCCGGACGCTTGAGGTCGAACCGGTAGTTGCCCGGCCCCGACAGCTCGCCGGCCCGGCGGAAGTCGTCCACCACGCCGATCACTCGCATCTCGGGTTTGGGCTTCGTGCCGTCCGGGACCGGCTCGTTGAGCCGCTGGCCGAGTGGCTCCTGACTGCCGAAGGCGTCGCGGGCGAGGTCGCGATCGATCACCACCGGCAGCCACGACAGCTTCTCGTCGCCCTTCTGGAACCAGCGGCCGGCCACCAGCCGCAACCCCAGCACGTCCTTGAGCTCCGGCGTCACCTCGTTGAATTCCATGTCCACGCCGTGGTGATTGATCGTCATGCCGCTGTTGTATTGACCGAACTCATACGGAGCCCCCATCGCGCCCGCTGCCGACTCGACGGCGTCGAAGGACTGCACCTCCTTGAGCAGCCGCGCGAACGTCGCGGACTCCACGGGGGTGTGCTGATCGTCCGACTTCTTGGTCTCGATGCGGAGCTGCCAGACGTTCTTGATGGAGAACCCCAGCGGACGCTTGTAGTTGTCCCAGCAATACATCCCCAGCGTCGCCACCACGAACACCACCAGGAAAGAAAAGAAGATCTCCAGGATCAGCAGCGCGCTCGTGCGCTTGCGATTCCACACCAGCTTGAAAAGATGACGGATCATACTTGCCTCCCACGCAGAGCTTGGACAGGGTGGAGCTTGGACATCCGCCAAGCCGGGTAGACCCCGGAGAACAGGCCGAAGAAGAGGGCGATTCCGAGACCGTAGAGGAAGACCCGGGCGTTCAGATGAAGATCGGAGTAGGGGATCGCGCCGCTCGCGTTGAGGGCAGAGAGCACCGCCGCGGCGAGGACGAGGCCGATCCCGGCGCCGAGCAGCGTTAGAAAGATATTCTCCACCACGAACTGCCCCACCAGCGTCCAGGACGAGGCTCCGAACGCCTTGCGCACCCCGATCTCCGACGACCGGTCGAGAATACGGCTGAGATTGATGTTGACCAGGTTCACGGTGGGCAGGATCATGAACAGCATCATCAGCAGCAGGAAGACGCCGAGCAGCCGCTCGGGATGGCTGTCCGCGAGGCCGTGGGTGCTGAACAGGACGCGAGAGAAGGCCCCGAGCAGCGTGTCGGCGCCGCCGGTGATCCATTTGTACATCTCTTTGTTGGGGATGCCGGCCTCGGCCGCCTTCATCCGCGTCGCCACCTCCGACCTGATCGCCGGGAAATCAGCGCTGCTGCGCGCCAGCAGGATGGCCATGAAATTGCCGATGTATTCCTGCCGGTAGGTGCTCGATTTGAAGGTGCTGATCGGTACCCAGACGTCCGAAAAGGCGACGACCCGCAGGACCGGCACGTCTCTGACCACCCCCACCACCCGGAACGTCTGGCCATCGATCGCGATCGTCTTGCCGACCGCCGGCTGGCCCCCGAAGAAGCGGTCGCGGGTCGACGCATTGATCACCGCCACGTGATGGCCGTTCTTCTCGTCGTCCTGGCTGAACGGCTGTCCCTCCAGGAACCGGAAATCGAGGATGCGCCAGAACTCCCCGTCCGTGCGCTTGAGCCACGATTCCACCCGTTTGCCGTCGAGATAGGAGATGGCGGTGCTCTGGACGCTGAGGATCGACGCCCGCTCCACCGCCGGCACCTCCGCCGTGAGGTTGCGCAGGACGCGGTCCAGCAGGCCGTAGCCGGCGAATCCGGTGTAGGCGATCTGCTCGCTGCGCAGTCCGATCTGATAGATGCCGAGCGTACGGTCGCCATGGACCTCCGGCGCCTCGGGAGCGAAGACCTGGTCCAGCAACGCGGTCGCCACCATCAGCACCACCAGCGTCACCGAGATGCCGAAGAGACTGATGAAGGTGAAGAACTTCCGCCGGCCCAGGACCTTGAGGGCGACCTTCAAAAAATTCCTGATCATCGCCGTCTCCTACTGCACCTGCCGGCCGTCGAACAGACGGACGACGCGATGGGTCTTGTCGGCCATGCGGGGGTCGTGCGTCACCATGACGATCGTGGCCTTCTCGTTTTGGTTGAGATCCTCGAGAATGCTCATGATCTCGTCGCCCATCTGGCTGTCGAGATTGCCGGTGGGCTCGTCGGCGAGCAGGATTCCCGGCTTGCCCACGATGGCGCGGGCGATCGCCACCCGCTGCTGCTGGCCGCCCGAGAGCTGCGTGGGAAAATGGCGGGTGCGCGACGAAAGCCCCACGCGATCGAGGGCCGCCAGCGCCGCCTTGCGCCGCTCCTTGTTCGACATCTTGCGATAGAGCAGTGGGATCTCCACGTTGTCCACCACCGACAGGTCGGACACCAGGTGGAACTGCTGGAAGATGAATCCCAGCCGCTCGTTGCGCACCTTCGCCAGATCGTGGTCGCCATAGCGATCGATGGCCTTGCCGTCGAGCACGACCTTGCCCTGCGAAGGCTCGTCGAGCAACCCGATGAGATTGAGCAGCGTGCTCTTGCCGCACCCCGAGGGCCCCATGATCGAGATGAGCTCCCCCTTCTCGATCTCCAGATTGATGTTGTCCAGCGCCGTCGTCTCGACGCGCTCCGTGCGGTACAGCTTGCTGACCTGTTGCAGGCGGATCATGATTATCTCCCTGAGCCTTTGTTTATTTCAAATTCACCCGTTGCAGGTGAGCGTAGTCTTTCATGTCGGAGAGGACGACCTCCTCCCCGGGGATCAAGCCGTCGAGGACCTCGTAGGAGTCGTAGCCCGAGATCCCGAAGCGCACCGTGCGGCGCACGGCGTGATCGCCCTGGATCACGAACACCGGCTCCGCGGCCCCCCCTTGAGCGAACGGCCCCTTGGGCACGCGCACGGCGTTGGCCCGCGCATCGGTCACCGCCAGCACGTCCACCCGTAGAGCGTTGCGCAGCTTGGGGTTCCTGGCATCATCCAAGTCCACCTTGAACTTGATGGCGCCGTTCTCGATCGTGGGATCGATCTGGGCCAGGCGGCCGGTCAGGGGCTTGTCGTCCACCATCACCCGTACGGGCTGACCCGCATGGAGGCGGGACGAGTGGACGTCCGACACCGTGGCCTCGACGCGGAACGAATCGAGATCGGCGATCCTGGCGATGACGTCGCCGCGCCGCACTGTCGTCCCCTCCTGGGCGACCACCCAGGTGAGGACGCCGGAGCGGTCCGAGCGCGTGGTGGCTAGCTCGAGCAGCCGGCGGGCGTCGTCCCGCTCCCTGCGCAGGGTGGCGAGATCGAGCTCCACGCCCTGGAGTTGGGCGTCGGTCGACCGGTGGGCGCTCGCGACGGACGCCTGAAGCTGCTCCAGCTCGATCCTCGCCTTCTTGGCGTCCGCCTCCGAGGCCCGCGCCGTCTGCTCGGACACCAGACCATCGGTCCGCAGCTTCCGGTTCTGCTCCGCGCGATAGGCGGCGCCCTCGGCGTCGAGCTTCTGCCGCTCGATCTGACCTTTGAGATCGATGAGGCTCTTTTCCAGGTTGATGCGGAGCTGCTGCTGCTCATTGGCCTTCTTCGCGAGCTGATCCTCCAGCTTTTCGAGGTCCAGCCTGGAAGCGGACGTATCGAGCCTGAGGATCGCCTCTCCCGCCTTCACCACCTCCCCCGGCCGCTTGAGCACCTTCTCCACGCGAGCTTCGACAGGACTCGAAATCACCGACTCGAACGCCGGGATCACCGTCCCCGAAGCCTCGACGATCCCCTCGACCGGCCCCCGATCCACCCTCCCCGTCCGGATCTCCGCCCGCGCCACCGAAGGCCGCAGCCACCCCGGCAGCAGCAGGAGGACGATCACGCCCAGCGCAATCCCTCCGCCGCCCCAAGCCGCCCGGCGTCCCAACCGGCGATATCGATAACTGGCCTCCAACTCGCGGTCCATGTTCGCTCTCCCTCGGTCGGAGACCAAGGAGAGCACGGTATGTGCCAGAGGCTAAGTGGTTGAATTATCTAGGTTTCGGACCGTGCAAGAACGTCCGGAGCCGTCCGGCCCTGGACGGTGGTGTTCGGAAATGGACGGTGGCGCAGGCAAGCTCAGTCTGGACAGCAGCGCCCGCCTGTGGTATCGTTCATGGGCGACAGGGTACGTCGGGGAGGAACCGGAGATGCCTAAACACGCAGCAGCCGCCATCGAGGACGAGCTCCCCTCGCCGGAGGAGATCGAGCGCCGGAGGGGGCTCCTTGCCGAGATCCGCGCCCTCCGGAGTCATCCTCTGACAGAGGAAGAACGGGACTTCTGGCGGGAGTTCGATGAAGAGGTGGCCTTGGAGAAGAGCCGCGGAAGCTGCCCCTGGCCGCCGGTGGACGCGCCCGTTACGCCGGAGGAGATGGAGAAGCGCAGGCGAATAGCGGCCCGCATTGAAGCGGATATGGCCAAGCCCACCACCGAAGAAGACGAGAAACTCTGGCAGGAATTTCTTGACCTCGGGAAGGAGCGTCTGACGTTCCGCTGACATGTACCTTCCTCTCCTTCTCGACAGCAATGTTTTGGGAAGTATCCTGCGGCCCGACCTGGATGCGAACAAACCTGTCGCCGCTGCGATCCGTCGTCTTCAAAGAGACCCCCGCTTTCGAGTCTACATACCCGCAATCACCGACTACGAGCTCCGCCGCAAACTCCTGCATCTTGGACTCCAGCGGCATCAACCAAGGAAATGGGTTCGCAAGGCCCTCGTCGATCTGGACGAGTTGGTCTCTGCTGGCTATGTCCCGCTCACGACGAAAACCTTGAGATTGGCAGCTAGCCTCTGGGCTCAAACCCGTGCCGCGGGACAGTTGCGAGACTCGGAAGACGGCCTGGACGTAGACGTCATCCTCGCCGCTCAGGCGAGGCAGTTTGGCGGGCATATCGTCACGACCAACGAGAAGCACTTCCGGGACATCGCGGAGGTCTTCGATTGGCGGCCGTTTCAGGATGCCTGAGAGGGTGCTTGGAAAGTCCCGAAGGGACGACAGCATAGAGCCTGGGGCGTCAGTAAGGAGCCCCAACATTCCCAAGCCCCAGTCGGGGCGGCAGCAGACCGCCGAAGCAAAGACTGCTGCCGCTCCTCCGGGGCTTATAAGGATTTTTGCATCGTGTACCTGGGGCTGACGCCCCAGGCTCTATGCTGTCGCCTCTTCGAGGCTAGGCTTCGGGCGATTGGTACAGTTATTCTGTGACGAGCCCTTAGGTTCTTTTCAAGACCCTTGAGCAAGCGACTTGGCCGTCCCCTCACCATCCTCGCGAGGATCTGACCCGTCCGGTAAGCGATCGCAAAGCACAAACACCCCGTGCGTGTACGGCGGATCGAAATCGTTCGTCGCCTGGGCAAGGTCGAACCAGAGGTTCCAGGCGCGGTCCAGCTCCTCGCGGGTCATGTCCTTGAGGTTCAGGTCGTCTTCACTGAGCAGCTCCATCTCTGTCCTCCTGGATTAGAGGTTTGCGAGGCAGCCAGCGTTCAGCCAGATCGCAGAGGTGTTCATGGGCTTGAGGCAGATCGAGATCGCTGATCCTGGCGAGCTGAAATTCCCGTAAATAAGGCTCGCCGGCGGCTCTGTATTTATCCAGTCTCGCACGATCCTGCTGCTGAAGTCGATCCAACTCCCGGGCGAGCTCCACCACGACCGCGTCCCGCGTGCGTTCGGAGAGAGCGGCCCGGACCGGGGCTCGCCGCGAGCGCTCACCGTAGGCCGGGGCCAGGGCCAGGATGCGGTCCGGATCGGTCGTGAATTCGATCTCTCGCTCGGGTGGCAGGAGGCGCGCCAGCTCGCCGATCACGGGATAGTCCTTGGCCCTCTGGGTCTGCTTGATCCGGATGAGCGGCTCGATGCCGAGCACCCGTATAGGTTCTGGCGGCTCTTCGGCCTCGAACAATCCTCGGATCTCTTCGGGCGCCATCCGGGGCGGACGGGTGACGAAGTCACAGCGAATCCTTCGCCGCTCAGCGTCGAAAAGCTCGAAGTGGCTGGACCAGCCTCCTGCCAGCCAGCGAACGTCGAGCGGCGCGCCCGGACGGTATCGGGCGCCATGCCGTTCAAGAATGATGAGAGCCCTCTGGCAGGCGTCCGGCGTTTCCCGCAAGATCCAGTCGCCGTCCTTGCTCATCATGGAGATGCGGTAAAACACGACGGCCTGACCCGAGGCGAGCACGGCGATCGGTCCTTCCGCGTTGAGCTCCTCCGTCAGGTCGAAGTAGACGTTGCCGGCTCCCATGCCCCCATCATAGACCGCCCCTGCCTACTTGCTCCCCGCCGTGGCTGTGGTAATCGTCGGCGACGGGCAGATCGGCATCGCCGGGATGAAGTTCCCCGTGACGCATTCCGGCGCGCCGCCCGGCCTCGCCTTGCCGTAGGATGTCGGGTCCTGAGGGCAGACGGTCTGGACGCCGAACATCATGCCGCGGTCCTCGTGGCCGAGGAAGTGGCAGTGCAGCACGTAGCCGCCCGTGAAGTCCGTGTAGCGCTGGCGGAAGAGGACGCTCTGCGGCGTCTGCGGCGTGCCGGACGGGATGGCGATGGTGTCCATCCAGACCCAGGGCGCCGTGTAGGTCGTGCTGCCGTTGCGCAGGAGTTGGAACGGATCGGTGTGAATGTGGAACGGGTGCTGGAGGGGGCTGCTGTTGCTCACCGTCCACTCCTCGGCCGTGCCCAGCTTCGCCGTGACGTCGTCGCAACTGGGGCTGAACTGCTTGCCGTTGATCAGGAACTTCGTCGTCGGATTGCCCGGTCCGGCGGTCATGCTGAAGAGCAGGCTCTCCCGCGCCACGATCTCGTTGCCGCCGATATCGCTCAGGTACGAGGGGAGCGGCGGCCACTGCGCCGGCGTCGGCAGGCCGGTCGCCACGGTCTGGGTTGCGCCCTTTGCCGGCGCCTGCACCACCAGGGTGACGAGCGGCGGGCGGGCGCCGCCACCGCCGCCCAGCCCGCTCTGTCGCACCGTCTGAGGCGCCAGCTCTCCGAGGTTGCCGAAGACTTCGTAGCTCAACGCGAAGGTGCCTGCGATCGTCGGCGCCTGGACGAGGAAATCCGCCCGATTGCCCGGCGAGATGGCGAACGCGCTCGGATTGCTCGGCGAGAAAAGCGGCTGGCGGTTGTAGTTCTCGGGCGCGAACTGAATGCCATCCATGGCGATCTGCCGCACGGCCGCCTGCGAGGGGAAGTAGAGCGACACCTGGGCCGAGGCCTGAAGCGTGGCGTTGATGAAACGCCAGCGCTGCACCTCGCCGGGAGCCATGGTGATCACGGGGCTCGCCTGGCCATTGACCAGCAGAGCCGGAGCACCCTGACCCTGGGCATAGAGATTGGTCTTCTCCTGCACCTGCTGAAGGACCAGGAGCTTCTCCTTGAGGTTGTTCTGGTAGAAGGCTCTCAGCCAGTCGTCGAAAGGGCCTTCGATCAGCAGAGCGCCCGGCATGCCATTGGCCACCTGGGTCGAGACCGAGCCGTGCTTGTGAGGGTGATACCAGAAGGTGCCATCGGACTGGGTGAAGAGGAGCGGATCGACTTTGTACTGATACTGGCCATAGGCCACGATGCCGTGGTCATGGGTGGGCGGAGTCGTGTCCGTCGTCGTCTGGTTCGGACGGAGCTCGAGGAGCACGTAGTCCTGGGGCGGCTGCGGCGAGACGTGTGTGCCGTGAAAGTGGAGGTTCGTCGTGTTGTCGCCGTGGAAGCAGTTGGGAGCCGTCTGGCTGCGGTCGACCCAGCAGCAGCACAGGGGGTCTCCCGGACAGGAGGTATTCGGATTCGGGAGCTGCGACGGATCCGTGGGGCAGACAGTGCCGGTGGGGCAGGCCGAGTCACAAGGGGCGGTGGTGCTGTTGACTTCAGGCGGAAGGTTGTTGACGAGAAGGATGGCGAGGGAGTCGCCTGTGGCATAGGGCGTGCCCGGCTTGCGCAGGTGGAGGGTCGGGCCGGGAAAGCCCCAGCCAACCTGGCCGGCGCTATTGGAGTAGACGTAGGTCCGCAGGTTCATCGACACGCTCGACCACGCGCCGCCGGTGAACACAGGCACGCACTGGCGCTTCAGCTCGACGGTGAAGGTCGTGCTGAGGAGCCCGTTCGTGGGATAGAGGCTGGGGACGTCGCGCAGCTCCGCGCCGACCTGAGGGGGCGGGCAGGCCGGCACGTCCTGCGCCCACGACGCGCTGCCGGCCGAAGCCAGCACAAGGGCCGCGATGAACGCTCCGGCTGCCAAGGGCGTCCGCTGAGTCTGGGGCATGGCTCTCTCTCCTTTCCGGGCTCACCTTCATCAATCAAGGTGCCTCTGGGGTCTCACTCGGGGACGTGGAGCGCGAAACGGGTGCGGAGGGAGGCGCCGGCCTCCCTCCTGGAGCCTCGCCCAGTCCCTGGTCCTCAGGCCTGCGCCGACTTCTTCTCGTGCACGGCGAAGAGGCCCCCCTGGGGATCGAGGACGTTGGCGATCAGGTCGCCGCCGGGGACCTCCATAGGACCGTTGATCACCTGTCCGCCCTGCTGGCGCACGGTCTCGACGGCGGCGTTCACGTCCGCCACGCGGGCGTAATGGATCCAGGCCGGCGGGCCCGGCGCCTGGGCGGGCTTCTTGTAGATGCCACCGAGGGTCGTGCCGTTGCGCCCGTACATCTGGTAGACGCCATCCGGGCCCATGTCCATGGCCGACGTCTTCTCCCAGCCGAAGAGGTCGTGGTAGAAGTCGAAGGCCGCCTCGGCGTCCGTGGTGGCGAGCTCGTGCCAGGTGAAGTCGCCCACGGGCGGCATGCCTTCGGGCTCGGGTCCCAGGTTGTCCGGCGTGTAGGGGGCGATGAGCGCGCCCTGGGGATCGGCGATGACGGAGAACCGGCCGACGGTGGGGATCGGGGTGGGCGGCACCATGACCTTGGCTCCCAGCTCCTGGGCGCGGGCGACCGTGGCGTCCACGTCGGGCACGGTGACGTAGGCCAGCCAGTGGGGCTGCGCGCCGCCGGCGACGGCCTCGTCCGGCAGCTTCATGATGCCGCCGATGGTCCGGTCGCCGACGGTCCACATGGTGTAGGACATTCCGGGGTTCTCCCAGACCTGGGTCCCCCAGCCCATGACGGCGGTGTAGAAGGCCTTGGCGGCCTCCGGATCAGGGGTCATCAGGTCGTACCAGATGAATCGGCCGCGTGTGCTGTTCTCAGGCATTTACTCCTCCTTTGGATGACGGAACATTACCATGCTCCGCGATCCTATACGGAACTGCGGCGTAAGTCCACTGGCAAAGTGTGCCAGCAAAGTTACGGACCCGCCGCGACCTGACTTCGGCAGACCCGCCTCCTCTCGCCGCGGGGAGACGCAGTCTCTCCCGGGAGGCGGGCCGCCTTCGGGCGGGACGGCGGCGGCCTTGGGCTCGGCGGCCGACGTCCCTTCTCAAATTGTCAATGAACCCGAGACCCGGCACCCCTCCTCGCGAAGAGGGGCCGCCGGGTCCCTCTTGCAATGTATACGGATCTCGTCTCGCTTTGTCACAGAAACCGCGCCACCCTCGGCGACGACGGCTGCTGCCTCCCGCGACGAGCCTCTTGCCAGCATCGGCGAACCCTTCGCCGGTCGTCGTAGCGTCGCCGCGAGACCCGGCGAGCCGCTCGCCAGCGGAGGCGAGCCTTTTGCCAGGAGCGGCAGAGCCTCCGCCGGCAGAGGCGAGCCTCCCGCCAGCAACGGCGAACGCTTCGCCAGCCGTCGCAGCGTCGCCGCGAGAGCCGGCGGGCCCCTCGCCTGCAGGGGCGGGCCTTTCGCCAGGAGCGGCAGAGCCTCCGCCGGCAGGGGCGAGCCTCCCGCCGTTGCCGGCAAGACCTCCACCGGAGCCGGCGAGACGTTCGCCACAGCCAGCTTGGACGTTTTTGCTGCAGGTGTCGTATGAATCTGTGTCCCGTAGTCAACGTCCGGCGACTAATACCTCGCCGGCCGGGACCGTAGGCTCATTGACAATTTGAAAGGGACGTCGGCCGCCGAGCCCAAGGCCGCCGCCGTCCCGCCCGAAGGCGGCCCGCCTCCTCTGGGGAGAAACTGTGTCTCCCCGCCGGGGGAGGAGGCGGGCCCAGGCTCGATCGGGTCTATATCTCCCCGGCGCTCACGCGAACAGCCCAAGATATACTCTGAGACGTGCAGGCGTTGCCCGATTATATCGTCTTGCCCAATCCGACCCTGCCCGTGGAATTGGTAGCAGTGGATGAGAGCATCACGTAGTCCTATGTAAAGCGCTCTCCAGCCACCCAAAACAGCGCGCAGGGATTGCCGCCCCGCTGGCCCAAGAGAGGAGATCCATTCCCATGACGATCCGCCAGACCGCTCCGAAGCTGCTCCTGGTCCTGCTCCTCCTGGTCGGCGCCGCTGCCGCGCAGGCACAGAGCGTCAAGGCTACCCCTCTGACCAAGGTCTGGTTCGCCATTCACACAGGGAGATGGGAGGACGCGTCCCGGGAGCTGGCCCGCGCGGAGAAGGCGGGCGCCTGCAAGGGCGAGGTCTGCACCGTGGCAAAGGCCCTCATCGCGGACGGGGCCGGCAATGGCGCGCAGGCGGTGGAGCTCGCCCGCCAGGCCGTTGCGGCCGGCCAGGATTCGGGTCTGAAAGCCGAGGAGTACAACGACCTCGGAGTCCTCCTCTACCGTCGGGCTGAAGGCAAGCAGGAGGTCCTGGAGCTCGCCGAGAAGACGCTTCGCCGCGCGGGCTCCCTCTACACCGGCGGCGCCTCGAACATCCGCTTCAACCTGGCCAAGGTGCTGGAGAAGCTGGGGCACAAGGACGAGGCGCAGGCGATCATGAAGCAGCTCGAAGCGGACGGCATCCTGATCTATCCCGGGATGGCCATCCTCGGTGATTTCCAGCGCCCCGGAGCCCCCTCCTTCAAGCCGAGCTCTCCGCCCAACCGCCGTTGAAACGGCGCCGCCGCCCCGTAACTTCCCCGGCTCCCTTGCGTAGAATGGGGCAGGGCGCCCATGGTGACGGCCGCGGGGGCGTCGCGGCAACTTCAAGGGCGTCTTTCAGGGAGGCAAAACCGTGAAACGCAAGGTCCTCTGGATTCTCATCGCCGTCGTGCTGCTCGCGGTGCTCGGCGGCTTCGCATACTCCAAGCGCGGCCCCCAGCCGACCGAGGTGCAGACGGCGACGGTGGGGCGCGAGGACCTTCAGGCGAAGGTCAGCGCCAACGGCAAGATCCAGGCGCAGAAGAAGGTCGACATCTCGGCCACCATCCCCGGCCAGATCACCCATCTCGCGGTCGAGGAGGGGGACCGGGTCAAGAAGGGACAGTTCCTGCTCCAGATCGATCAGGTCAATCCCCGCGCCATGGCCCGCAGCAACGAGTACTCGATGCAGGCGCTGCGGCAGGACCTGGAGTCGGCCAGGAGCACGCTGGAGCAGGCCCGCGCCGACTTCCGGCGCGCCGACGGGAACTTCAAGGCGGGGATCATCCCCGCCGCCGACATGGAGCGCACACGCACCGCCGTCCGTTCGGCCGAGGCCGCCGTCCAGGCCGCCCAGCAACGGGTGGAGCAGGCGGGCGCGACGCTCGAAGGCGCGCGCGACACCCTGGCCAAGACGACCATCCGCTCGCCCATGGACGGCGTCGTCACCGCCCGCCGGGTCGAGGAGGGCGAGGTTGCCGTGATCGGCATCCAGAACAGCCCGGGGACGGTGCTGCTGACGATCTCCGACATGTCGGTGGTGGAGGCCGAGATGGAGGTGGACGAGACCTCGATCCCCAGCGTCAAGCTCAGGCAGGAGGCGCGGGTGCGGCTCGACGCCTACCCCAACCAGACCTTCCACGGCACGGTCACCGAGGTGGGCAGCAGCCCGCTGGTGGCCGCCACGAACCAGGCGATCAAGTTCAAGGTCAAGGTGCGGGTGGACAATCCGCCGGCCGACATCAAGCCCGGCCTCTCGGCCCGCGCCGACATCCTGACCGGTTTCCGTGCCCACGCGCTGGTGGTGCCCCTCCAGGCGCTGGTGGTGCGCGACGTCGAGAAAAAGGCAGGGCAGCCCGCGCCGGGTCCGGACGCGCCGCGCGAGCAGGAGGGCGTCTATCTGATGGAAGGTGGCAAGGCCCGTTTCCAGCCGCTCAAGACCGGCCTCATCGGCGATCTGGCCATCGAGGTGGTCGACGGCCTCCACGGCGGCGAGACGGTGATCAACGGTCCGTTCAAGGCCCTGCGCACGCTCAATCCGGGCGATCCCGTGAAGCTCGAAGAGGCGAAGAAGGGGGAGGGGCGAGGCGCCCCCGGGAAGTAATGGATCTCGCGGAGCTGTTCAGCGAAGCCCTGCGGGCCATCCGCACGCATGCCCTGCGCAGCTTCCTCACGCTGCTCGGCATCGTCATCGGAGTGGCGACGCTGGTGGGCGTCATCTCGGTGATCTCGGGGCTCAACGTCTTCGTCCGCGACAAGCTCTTCGGCCTGGCTCCCGACGTCTTCGTGGTGACCAAGTTCGGCATCATCCGCAGCCATGAGGAGTTCCTGGACGCCTTGAAGCGGCCGGACGTCAACTGGGAGGATTACCAGCGGTTGCGGGCAGAGCTGAAGCAGGCCGCGCAGGTGGGGGCGCAGGTGGGAAGCACGGCCGCCGTCACCTTCCGCGACCACCGTCTCGGGGGCGTCCGGATCCAGGGCACCACGGCGAACTACGCCTCTCTGATGAGCCTGGACCTCGCGGCGGGGCGGTACTTCCTGGACAGCGAAGCGCGCGCCGGCCAGGCCGTCGCCGTGATCGGCTGGGACGTCAGGGACGAGCTCTATCCACACCTCGACCCGATCGGCCGCGACGTCCTGATCGACGGCGTCCCCTTCCGGGTGATCGGTCTGCTCACCCAGCAGGGCAAGACCCTCGGCGAGAGCCGCGACAACGTGGTGATGGTGCCCATCGACACCCATCGCAAGGCGTTCAGCGGCGGCCGCACGACGCTGGACGTCCTGATCCAGGCCCGGGACGGGGTCGAAGGGGTCGAGGCCTCGGCCGACGAGGCGCGGGCGCTGCTGCGGGCCCTGCGCCACACCGACTTCCGCGCCCCCGATCCTTTCGGCATCATCACCGCCGAGAACCTGCAGGATATCTGGCGCCAGGTCTCGACCGCGGCCTTCCTGCTCACCGTGCTCATCGCCTCGGTATCGCTCGGCGTGGGAGGGATCGTGATCATGAACATCATGCTGGTCGCGGTCGCCGAGCGCACACAGGAGATCGGCCTGCGCCGGGCGCTGGGGGCGCGCCAGCGGGACGTGCGCCGCCAGTTCCTGCTGGAGGCGTCGCTGCTGTCGCTGGCCGGCGGCCTGGCCGGCGTGCTCGTGGGCTCGCTCGTATCGCTGGCCGTCGACCGCATCGCCCACTTCCCGGCCAACCTGACCCCGGGCATCGCGGCCCTGGGGCTCGGCCTCTCAATCGCCGTCGGTGTCGCGGCCGGTTACTGGCCGGCGGTCGCCGCCTCCAACCTGCTGCCGGTGGACGCCCTGAGAGCCGAGTGATGGCGCCGCGGCCGGGCTCCCGCCTGCGTCTCTCCTGGACGGAGAACGTCCTCTTCGCCTTGGTGGCGATGCGGGCGCAGAAGCTGCGCACCTTCCTCACCCTGCTCGGCGTCGTGGCCGGTGTCGCCACGGTGATCATGATGGTCTCCTTCGTCGCCGGCTTCGACCGCTCGGTGACCACGGCGTTTTCGAGCTTCGGCACCCACCTCGTACAGTTCCAGAAATACGAGCCCCGCTTCGACGGCGACGAGCGGCCGGACGACGAAAAGAACCGCCGTGACCTGACGCTGGACGACGCGGCGGCGCTCAAGCGGCTGGGGACCTTCGCGGCGGCGGTCTCCCCCGAGCGCTACCTTTTCGCGCCGGTCGAGGTGCGGGCCGGGCGCGAGATCGCCAACGGTCCGACGTCGGTGGGAGCTACCCCGGAGTACACGCTCGCCAATCACTCCTCGGTCCAGGACGGCCGCTTCCTGATCGACGCCGACGTGCGCCACGCCGCCCGCGTGGCCGTGCTCGGCGCCGACGTGGCCGCAGCGCTCTTCCCCCACCGCGACCCGATCGGCCGCCGCATCCAGATCGAGGGCATCGATTACGACGTCATTGGCGTGCTGGACAAAAAGGGCTCGTTCCTGGGCGGCAGCAACGACAACCTTTTCATTATCCCCGTCACCGCCTTCGACGAGCAGTTTCCCCAGGTACGCGACGGCGGCAAGGATACCCTGCACATCGCCACGGTCCCCAAGCGGCCCGAGGATGTGGACAAGCTGATCGATCAGGAGACGGCGATCCTGCGCGCCCGGCGCAAGCTGCGCTCCAACCAGCCGAATGACTTCGCGATCTTCACCAGCATGGAGATGCTGAAAAATTTCCGCCAGATCACGGGCGGCGTGGCGGCGGTGATGATCCTGATCGCGGGCATCTCGCTGATCGTCGGCGGCGTCGGCGTGATGAACATCATGCTGGTCAACGTCACCCAGCGGACGCGCGAGATCGGCCTGCGCAAGGCTCTCGGCGCCACCAGGCGGGACATCGCCGTCCAGTTCCTCGCCGAGGCGGTGACGCTGACCGGCGTGGGCGGCGGCCTCGGCATCGCCATCGGCCTCGGCGCGGCCCTCCTCGCCCGCGTCGCTTTCAATTTCCAGGCCGCGGCCCCCCTGTGGTCGATCGTCCTCGGCTTCGGCGTCTCTACCAGCGTGGGCCTCGCCGCCGGCCTCTGGCCCGCCATGAAGGCGGCGCGGCAGGACCCGATCGAGGCGCTGCGGTATGAGTAACAGGAGTAAGATCGAGCCATGAGCACCAAGCTGCCGGCGGCGGGTCCCCTGGCGGTCATCCTGATCCTCGCGACGTGCCTGCTGGCGAGCAGCCCGGCCCCGCAGCCGCCGAAGCCGGTGGGCTTCGCGACGCAGATCCGTCCGATCCTGGAGAAGCGCTGCCAGCCCTGCCACTTCGCGGGCGGCAAGATGTACGAAAAGCTGCCGTTCGACCGTCCCCAGACGATCCGGACGCTCGGGGAGAAGATGTTCACCCGGATCAAAGATCCCAGGGAGCAGGCGGTCCTGCGGGCGTTCCTGGCGCAGGAGGGGACGGCGAAGAGCGGGGCGGCGCGATAGGAAATGAGACAGCGCGGCCAAAGGAAATCTACGCGAGAAATCGGCCCCATCCATCTCTGGCGGGAGATCGCCTCAGAGCGGGAGACCGCTTACCTGCTGCGGAGCGAGGCGATGAGACAGAAGCTCCTCGAAGCCCGGGAGCGACGGAAGGGAATCCCCTTCGATGAAGCCCGCAAGAAGCTTGGAGTTTGATCCCACGGCGTTGCACGATTTGGCGGGTTGCTGGTGATCAGCCTTGGCTCGCCGTCAAGGGTGCCCTTGGCAGGGCTCAATTCGGTGGGATCGCGCGCACGGTCCCAGCGCTCACGCGCTGGGCTCGTGCGCCCGCGAGCGCACACGTATGGAGGTGAAAGTCCTCTCCAGGCATACGCTCTCCGGCCTGGAAACCGAAGGGAACTGCGTCGTCGAGAGGCGGGGTGGAGAGCACCCGGAGGTGAGAGACCAGTCCGCAGGTTGACGAGCTTGATTCGGCCTGACGTACCCGGCGAGCCTGCTAGCGAAGGTAGGCCCTCTTGTAGCGTGCCGACGATCAGGAGGTTCACGTCGAGGTCGTCGTGGCGCAGAGTCGCCTCCGCGCGGTCGATGCCACGCTTGTAGACGGCGCCGCCATTCGGGCCGACGGCTGCGGTGTGGAACTTGGAGTGCATGTCGTTCTCCTTTCGATTTTAAGATCGTGGGAAGTAGGTTTTTCTTCTCCGCCTGGCGAAAGGAGAAGGGAGCTTTAGCGACCGTGGCCGGCCGAGCCGCCACGGTCAAGGCTCGGCTGCAGGCCGACCCCGCAGGGGTTTGCCTTGACGGCGACGGTCCGGCCGACAATCGACTTGGCGGAGAAGAAAAAAGGGAGAGAGTGATTTGTTGCGGTCCGAGGAGACGAAGCGGAGAGTCCGACCCGCAGGGGAGCCACACTCTGGGCGCCTTTTCAAGTTGTTGCGGTTTTGAAATGAGAGGGGTGACCTGGTAGTCAAGGAAGAAAAAACGTCCGGGCCGGCCCCGAGTGGGGCCGGCCTGGGAGAGGGGATTAGTCGGCCTCGCCGTGGCGGTTCTTGAGCCTCGTGATCCGGAAGTTTTGGACGACGATCTGGCGGACGGTTTTCGACGCCCTCCTTGTTGGTGTACCTGCGGGTTTCGAAGTAGCCCTGGATCTCGACCCCGTCACCCTTGCGGGCGCGGAAGGCGAGACCCTCCCAGTCGACGCAGTTGTGCCAGACGAGCGGGACGTCCTTGTAGCCGCCGGTGCGATCCTGAAGGGCGGAAGCGGGCCCTCGGGTGGGGTCCAGGTCTTTTCTTCCGCGTCGTCCGCCATCGGCGAGAAACGGTGAGTTCGTACGAAATGCGCGTGGAACCACTGAGGCTGAAGGACCAGTTGCGAGGAATCGTGCCATCCAGACTGCTTGGTAGACGACTTGACCAAGCCAGGCTTCCCAAAGAGATTGACTCGGGGGCGCTGCGGGTTCGACTTTGCGCCTCCCTTCGTTACGGTCCCGCTTCCTGTCACGCCGCTTTTGTACCCGAGAGGCGGACCGGCTGCAAGGCTTTCCTCCGGCTCGCTGCGCTCGGCCTTGACAGCCGGCCCTCTCTTCCTCTCGGGTCCTTACGTCGCGTCAGGAAGCGAAACCGGCAACGCAAGGAGATCCACAAGTCGAACCCACAGCGCCCCCGAGTCAATCTCTTCGGAAACCTTACCAAGCACTTCTGGATGGCACGATTCCTCCGCAACTGGTCCTTCAATCTTGCGGTTCCACGTCGGCGTATTTCGTACGAGCTCACCGTTTCTCGTCATTGGCCCTACCCCTGGCGGGTCAAAGTCTGGCCCTGGGGTCTTCATTGACTGCCGCGAGGGGGTCGCCTCCCACCCCCCCCTCGCTGGCTCCCCCGGGCCGGCCCCTGCCATCGAGGCCGCCCTTCGCCGGGAGCAGCGGCGCTTCCCGGAGGCTCTGAAGCGGATCGACGAGGCTTTGGCGCTCGATCCTGGGGAGCTGAGGGGACAGGTCCTGAGCACCAAGGCGGGAATCCATGATGCTCTCGGCGATCCCGAGGCCTCGACGGCGGCGCTGGATGAGGCGGCCCCCCTGATCGACCCAGAGAGGGAACCACGGCTCGCCTTTGGACTGGTTCAATCTTCTCGTGGACCTCTGCCAGTTGGAACGGTTCGCGGAAGCCGAGCCAAGGGTTCCCAGGGGAGCCGCAGGAGCGCCGAGTCTTTGGTGGCGAGGGCTCCGCTCGATGCGCTGAGCCCGGACGACGGCGCCGCCGTCCGGCAGGTCCATGTAGTCTTCCAGATACACAGCGCAGATCCTCGTAGTCGTCCTCGGTGAGGAACGGCGTGAACAGGACCTCGACGCCCTACGTATGTTGCGCGGCGAAGCGCTCCGCTTCGGCGACGGCCACGGCGGGAGGCAGGGCGATCAGGTCGATGCGCGGGGTGCCGCCGAGGCGGGCGGCGAGGGCTCGGACGGTGGGGCGCTCGAAGAACCAGCCGAGGGGGGCGGGCTCGGCGAGGACGACGCCGAGGAGGGCGGCGGCTCGGCTGGCGAGGAGGCTGTGGCCTCCCAGGGCGAAGAAGTCGTCGTCGCGGCCCAGGGCCTCGACCCCCAGGAGACCCGACCAGAGATGCGCGATCTGCTTCTCCAGCAGCGTCTCGGGGGGCGCCCAGGGGGCTAGATCGGCCGTGGCGCTCTCCTCGGCGGCAGCGCTCCGGGCGCGGAGGGCGGCTCGCTCGGCGGGGGTGAAGACGGGGAGCGCGGCGAGGTCGGAATCGGGGTTGGCTGCGGCGGCGGCGAGGAGGGCTTCGAGGCCGGCGGCTAGGCGGACGACGGTGGCGGCATCGAAGAGGGCCGAGCTGTACTCGAAAAAGAGGAGGAACGTGTCCGGCATGTCCTCGACCACCAGCGTGAGGTCGACGCGGGCGGTGCCGGGATCGAAGACCCCTTCGAGCGGCTCGCCAGCGCGCGTCTCGGCGGTGACGTAGAGGTAGGCGACCTGGAAGAGCGCCATGCGGTTGAGCCGGCGCGGCGGCTTCAGGGCGTCGACGAGGAGGCCGAAGGGGAGGTCCTGATGGCTCCAGGCGTCGCGCACCACCTCGCCCGCGTGCGCGAGGAGGCCGCGGAACGTGAGGCCGGGCCCGACCCGCAGGCGCAGCACGAGCATGTTCAGCAGATAGCTGATCAGCGGCTCCGTCTCCGGCCGGTTGCGGTCGGCGACTGGGGTGCCGATGCAGAAGTCGTCCTGCGGCGTGGCGTGCGCGAGGAGGGCGGCGAAGCCGGCGAGGTGGAGGGTGAAGGGGGTCATTCCGGTTTCCTTGGCGAGGGCGCGCAGGCGATCCGCGAGGGCGGCGGGGAGGATGAGGGCGTGGCGGGCGCCCTGGAAGGTGGCGCGCGGCGGGCGCGGACGATCGACGGGGAGCGCGGCCTCGTCCGGGGCGCCGGCCAGCCGCTCGCGCCAGTGGCCGAGGAGGTCGCGGCGCCGGATCTCCTCGGGCAGCCAGGCGCGCTGCCAGACGGCGAAGTCGGCGAACTGGATCGCCAACTCGGGGAGCGACGACGGGCCTCCGGCCGCGAGGTCGCGGTAGAGGACCCGCAACTCGTGGCGCAGCAGGTTGAACGACCACCAGTCCACGGCGATGTGGTGGATGGTGATCACCAGACCGTGCTCGGCGTTCTGAGGGTCGCCCAGGCGCAGCAGGGTGAGGCGGAGCGGCCCGCCGGCCGCGAGGTCGAACGGCTCGCGGGCGCGCTCGCGCATCACGCGCCGGAATTCGGCCTCCCGCGGCGCGGACGGCAGCGCGGAGAGGTCGACGAGCGGCAGGTCGGGCACGTCCGGGGGGAGCACGTGCTGGAGCGGCAGGCCGTCGCGGACGACGAAGGCGGTGCGCAGCGGCTCGTGGCGGCGCACCAGCTCGGCCAGGGTGCGGCGGAGGACGGCGAGGTCGAGCGGGCCGCTGAAGCGCGGGGTGTTGGTGACGTTGAGCGCGGCACCGTCCGGGAAGAGCGCCTGGACGAGCCACATGCGCTCCTGCTCGTAGGTGAGCGGCCACGGGCCCGGGCCGGCACGGCGCGGGATGGCCAGGACGGGCGGCGGCGCCGGGGCCTTGCGGCCGAGGCGGCGGGTCAAGAGCTCGCGCTGCTCCGGCGAGAGGGCGGCCAGGCGGGCGGAGAGGTCGCTCACGCGGTCTCCTCCACACTCTCTCGCGCGGCGCGGGCGCGGCGCAGACGGAAGCCCTGGATGCTCATGCTCTGTGTCACCTGGGTCTCCTCCTACGCCGTGCGCGGCCGCGCGCCGTCGCCTCCGCGGCGCTGCCCGAGGCGCTTGAGGCGCTCCTGCCGCGCCTCGCGCAGCTCGCGCTCCCGCTCCTTCCTGCGCTGCTGCTCGGTGGCGGCCAACGCCTCGCGGATCTCGGGCATCCCGGCGTCCGGGCGGTCGCACCAGGCGCGCAGCAGGTACTCGAGGTCGGCCAGCCAGCGGTCGATCGTCGCCGCGTCGAAGAGGTCGGAGCTGTAATCGATCGAGGCGACCAGCCCCTGCGGCTCGCACACCATGTTGAGGGTGAGGTCGAACTGCACCGTGAACCCCTCGGCATCGAGCGGCACCAAGGTGAGCGTTAGGCCGGGCACCGCCTCCGGGCCGTCCTGCGGCTGCTCCTGGAGCGTGAAGGCGACCTGGACGATCGGGTTGTAGCCGAGGCCGCGGCGCGGCCGTAGCTTCTCGACCAGCAGGTCGAACGGCACGTCGTGGTGCTGGGCGTCGAGCACGGCGCGGCGCACCCGCCGCAGGTGGTCGAGCATGCCGGTCTCCGCGCCGAGGTCGGCGCGCAGCGGCAGGAGGTTGACGAAGCAGCCGATCAGCCCCTCGATCTCGCTGTGGTTGCGGCCGGCGGTCGGCGAGCCGACCAGGATCTCGCCGCGGCCGGTGCGGCAGGCGAGGAAGGCCTGGAACCCGGCGAGGGCGGTCATGAACAGCGTGCACCCCTCGCGGCTGCCGAGGTCGCGCAGGTCGCGCTCGAGGGCGGTGCCGAGGAGCCGGGTGCGCCGGCCGCCGCGGGCGGTGGGCACCGCGGGCCGCGGGCGGTGCGCCGGCAGCTCGAGGACGTCGGGGAGGCCCGCGAGCTGCTCGCGCCAGAAGTCGATGTGCGCGGCGAACACCTCGCCGCGCAGGCGAGCCCGCTGCCAGGAGGCGTAGTCGGCGTACTGCACCGGCAGCTCGGGGAGCGCCGCGGCGCGGCCGGCCGAGAAGGCGCCGAAGAGGGCGATCAGCTCGCCCACCAGGAGCTCCATCGACCAGCCGTCGCTGACGATGTGGTGGATGGTGGCCACCAGGATGTGAGTGGTCGGCCCGAGCTCCAGGAGGAGGGCGCGCAGGAGCGGCCCCTGGCGCAGGTCGAACGGCCGCCGGGCCTCCGCCATGGCGAGGCGGAGCGCCTCGGCTTCGGCGCGGCCGCCAAGACGGCTGAGCCCGATCCGTGGCAGAACGAAGCGCGCGGCACCGCCCTCCGGCGCGATCACCTGCACCGCCTCGCCCTCGACGTTGGCGAAGGTGGTGCGCAGGGCCTCGTGCCGACGGATGACCTCCGTGAAGCAGCGCTCGAGGACCGCGGCGTCCAGGCGCCCCTCGAGCTTCACGGCGATCGGCACGTTGTACGCCGAGCTCCCAAGGTCGAGCTGCTGCACGAACCAGAGGCGCTGCTGCGCGAACGACAGCGGCAGGGGGCCTTCCCGGGGGACCGGAACGAGCCGCGGAGCCGCCGATGTCCGGCCGCCGCGCCGGGCCTCCTCGACGACCGCCGCCAGCTCCGCCACGGTCGGCCGCTCGAACAGGACGCGCAGGGAGAACGTGGCCCCGAAGGTCTCGCGGATGCGGGTCAGGAGCTGGGTGGCCATCAAGGAGTGGCCGCCGAGCTCGAAAAAGTTGTCGTGCACGCCGATCCGGTCCACGCCGAGGAGGGCCTGCCAGAGCCCCGCGAGGATCGACTCGGTCTCGTCGCGCGGCGGCTCGTAGGCGCTCGGCAGCTCGGGCCGGGCGTGGAGGGCGGCCGGCGGGACGGCCCGAGCGAGGGGGGCGGGACGGCCCGCTCCGCGCACCCAGCGGTCGAGCCGCGCCTCCAGATCGGTGACGGAGAGCGCCAGATGCGGCGGCGGCCCGAGCGCCAGGATGCGGCGGAAGATCTCCTTTCCCTCTTCGGGAGTCATCGCCGAACCCGCCGTGTCGAACCGGTCAGCGCCCGCCGGGCCCGGGCTCCCGGGAAACCGCCAGCGATCCCAACACACGCTGATCCACGGCGTCGCGGTCTCCCGGCGGTGCCGCAGCACGAACGCATCCAGGCAAAGGTTGGCCACGGCGTAAGCGGCGAATCCCAGGCCGCCGAGGAGCGACGAGATCGAGGAGAAGGCGAGCACGAAGTCGAGATCACGGCCGCGCAGCACCTCGGCGAGGGCGCGGGCCCCGTGCACCTTGGCGTGAAACACGGCAGCGCACTCGGCGGGTCCGGTCTCCTCCACAGTCTGGAAGGAGATCTGGGCCGCGGCATGGATCGCGCCATCGAGGCGGCCGAAGCGCTGCTCGGCCTCCCGCACCGCTGCTGTGAGGGCGCGGCGGTCCGCCACATCGACCGCGAGGGGGAGGATCTCACCCCCCTTCGCTTCGATGTCGAGGAGGCGCTGCGGCCAGGCGCTGCGCTCAGGCAGGGGCGTGCGGCCGAGGAGGACGAGCCGGGCCTGGACCGACTCGGCGAGCATCTCCGCCAGGGTGAGGCCGACCTTGCCGAACCCGCCGGTGATCAGGTAGACCCCGCGCGGGCGCAGCTCGATCGGCTCGCCGATCGGCTCTCCGCCGGGCACCGGCTTCCACTCCTGCACCCAGCGATGCCCGCCGCGCCAGGCGACCAGCGGATCGTATTCCGGGCCGGCCAGCTCGGCGAAGAGCAGATCGATCTCTCGCGAGCGCGCGGCCGGTACGCGCTCGAGATCGATGAGGCGGCACGCCAAACCGGGGTTCTCCTGGGGAGCGACCCTGGCCGCGGCGAGGAGCCCCGCCTGCTCGGGCCGCAGCTCCTCGGCCCCGCTCACCTCCTCCAGGCCGTTCGCGAGGATCGCGAGGCGCACGCTGCCGGGCGGCCTGCCGGCGAGCGCCCGGATCAGGTAGAGCACGCTGTAGAGGCCGAGCGCTTGCGCCCGCTCGAAGCCCGCGTCCTCCGTCCGTCGCGCGAGGCTCCAGCCGTGCACGGCAACGGCCGGCTCCCGCCCTTCGTCGCGCAGCGCGGTGAGCAGAGCCGCATAGTCCGCGGCGCGCTCCGGATCGAGGGTGAAGCTGCCGTCGCCGCGCCGGGCGAAGCGGTCGCCAGCCTCGACGATCACGGTGCGCCGGCCGGACCGCTCCAGCCGTTCGGCCAGGGCGCGGACACCGCCGCCCGCGTCGACGAACAGGAGCCACGGGCCTTCCCGGGCCGCGTCCGCCGGGCGCGCCGGAGGCCCTGTGCGGCGCCAGGACGGGAGGTAGAGCCAGTCGGCCATCTCGCGCCGGCGGTCCGCTTTCGCCGCGACGGGAGGACGGGCGGATCCCCCTTCGATCCAGTAGCGCTGCCGCTCGAACGGATACGCCGGCAGCGGGACGCGCCGCCGCGCCTCGTGCGCATGGACGGCGGGCCAGTTGATCTCGGCTCCGGCCAGCCAGAGGCGGCCGAGGGCTTCGCCGATCTGTCGGACCTCCTCGTCCTGCTCTCCGGTGCTGGGGAGCGAGGCCAGGACAGAGCCCTCGTCGCTCCGCCCCAGCCGGCGGCGGACGAGCGTGCTCAGGGAGCGCCCCGGCCCGACCTCGAGACAGATCCGGCCGGGGATCCGCAGCAGCTCCTCCACGCCGTCCGCGAAGCGCACCGCCTCGCGCAGATGCCGCGTCCAGTACCCGGGATCGGTCGCCTCCTCCGGCCGGATCCAGGTCCCCGAGAGGTTCGAGATCCAGAGCAGCCGCGGAGGCTGCAAACCGACCCGCCCCACCTCCTCGCGGAAGCGCTCCAGGACCGGCTCCAGAGCGGGTGAGTGGAACGCGTGCGACATCGGGAGGCGCCGGTGCTCGATCTCCTCGGCGGACAGGCGCGCGGCGAGCTGCTCGACCGCGTCGACCGGGCCGGAGAGCACACACGAGTCCGGAGCGTTCACCGCCGCCACGGCGAGCCTGCTCTCCTCCGCCCAACGCGCCGCGTCCGCCTCCGGGAGCGAGACGGCCAGCATGGCGCCGGGCGGCAGCGACGCGATGAGGCGGCCGCGCGCCGCCACCAGGGCGAGAGCGTCCTCCAGGGAGACGACGCCGGCCAGGCAGGCGGCGACGTACTCGCCGATGCTGTGGCCGATCTGGGCCTGCGGCCGGACGCCCCACTCCATCCAGAGGTGCGCGAGGGCGTGCTCGATCACGAAGAGCGCCGGCTGCGTCACCTCCGTCGCGGCGAGCCGCCCGGCCGCCTCCTCGGAATCTGCAGGAGCCAGGAGAGGCTCCCGCAGGTCGAAGCCTAGGATCGGAAGGAGGATCTCGCAGCAGCGGTCGACCTCACGACGGAAGACAGGCTCCGTCCGGTACAGCCCGGCGCCCATGCCGGGCCGCTGGCTCCCCTGCCCGGGGAACAGGAAGACCACGGGCGGCGCCGTCTCGGGAGCCGTGCGCGCGAAGAGCCGTCCGGGCGCTTCGCCCCGCAGCACGGCCGCCGCGGCCGTTGCATCGCGAACGACCGCGATGCAACGGTGGGAGAAGGGGCGCCGCCCGAGCTGCAGCGTGTAGGCCGCATCCGCCGGGTGGATCTCGGGGTGGCGGTCGAGGTGATCGGCCAGCTCGGCCCGCTTCCTCTCCAGGGCCTCCGGGGTCCGCGCCGAGAGCACGAGCAGGTGCCAGGGCCGCGCGCTCTCGGACGGCGGCGCCACGGGCGGCTCTTCGAGCACGGCATGGGCGTTGGTGCCGCCGATGCCGAACGAGCTCACGCCGGCGCGGCGCGGCGTGGCGCCGCGCTCCCAGACGGTTGCCTCGGCCTGGACATGGAACGGACCGGCGGCGAAATCGATCTGCGGGTTCGGCTGCGCAAAGCCCAGGCTCGGCGGCAGAACGCGGTGCTCGAGCGCCAGCGCGGTCTTGATCAGGCCGGTGATGCCGGCCGCCGCGTCCAGGTGGCCCAGGTTGGTCTTGACCGAGCCCAGGGCGCAGGAGCGCTCGCGCGCGCCACCGCGCCGGAAGGCCTGGGCCAGCGCCTGCACCTCGACCGGGTCGCCCAGGGCGGTGCCCGTGCCGTGCGCCTCGACATAGGACACGGTGGCCGGATCGACCCCTGCGGTCTCCAGGGCCGCCGTGATCACCGCGGCCTGGCCGCCGACGCTCGGCGCGGTGTAGCCCGCCTTGCCCGAGCCGCCGTCGTTGTTGACCGCCGAGCCCAGGATGACGGCGCGGATCGCATCCCCGTGCGCCACCGCATCCTCCAGGCGCTTGAGCACCACGATCCCGACCCCGCTCCCGCTCACCGAGCCGCGCGCCTCGGCGTCGAACGCACGGCAACAGCCGTCGGGGGAGGCGATGCTCCCCTCTGCATAGAGATAGCCCGCGCGCTGCGGCAGCAGGATGGAGACTCCACCGGCCAGCGCCAGGTCACAGGTGCCGTGGAGCAGCTCCCGGCAGGCGAGATGGACCGCCACGAGCGAGCTGGAGCACGCCGTCTGGACCGTCATGCTGGGGCCGGTCAGGTCCAGCTTGTAGGACACGCGGGTGGCGAGGAAGTCCTTGTCGTTGCCGAGCAGGAGCTGGAGCCCGCCCACCTCCGCGGGATCGACGCTGCCGAAGATCTGGCGCAGGTAGTGGCTGAACCCGAGGCTGGCGAAGACGCCGGCCGGACCCGGGAGCCGCCGCGCGTCGTAGCCGGCGTTCTCCAGCGCCTCCCAGGCGCATTCGAGGAACACGCGCTGCTGGGGATCGAGCAGCTCGGCCTCGCGTGGGCTGTAGCCGAAGAAGCCGGCATCGAACAGCTCCACGCCGTCGAGCACCCCGCCGGCCGGCACGTGGTGTGGGTTCTGCCGCAGCTCGGGGGGGACGCCCGCAGCCGCGAGCTCCTCGTCGCTGAAGCGGGCGATCGAGGAGATGCCGGCGCAGAGGTTCGCCCAGAGCTGCTCGACGCCGGAAGCTCCAGGGAAACGGCCGGAGAGGCCCACGACGGCGATGGCGCCGCCGCCCGGCGCCCGCGCCACGGGAAGGTGAACCGCCGAGGCCGGCGCCGCCTCGCCGGGCTCCAGGTGACGGGCGAGGGCGCGGACGGTCGTGTGCGTCAGCAGCTCGACGAGACTGACCTCCCGCCCCATCTGGTCCCGCAGCCGGGCCTGGACCCTGGGCAGCAGCATCGAATGCCCGCCCAGATCGAAGAAATTGGCTTCGGAACCGACCCAAGGTACGTCCAGGACCTCACACCAGATGCCCGCGACGGCCCTCTCGACCTCGTTGCGGGCCTCCTCGACGGGCCGCTCGGGGGGGGCCGGCGCCGGCAACACCTTGCGGTCCACCTTGCCGTTGGGCGTGAGCGGCAGCTCCGGGAGCATCACGAAGACCGCGGGCACCATGTGGTCCGGCAACCGCTCGCGCAACCGCCGGCGCAATGCGTCGGGCGTGACGTTGCCGGTCCCGTAGGCCACCAGCCGCGGGTCGCCAGGCCGGTCTTCGCGGACCACCACCACCGATTCGCGGGCTCCCGCCTCCACCAGAGCCGCTTCGATCTCTCCCAGCTCGATGCGGAAGCCCCGGATCTTCACCTGCCGGTCGATGCGGCCGAGGTACTCGATGCCGCCGCCGGGGAGGAAACGCCCCAGATCGCCCGAGCGGTAGAGCCGGGCCCCCGGACGGCCGCCGGACGGATCGGGGACGAACCGCTCCGCGGTCAGATCGGGCCGGCTCAGATAGCCGCGCGCCAGGCCGGCGCCGCCGACGACGAGCTCGCCCGGTACGCCGGCTGGCGCCGGTTGGAGGCCCCCGCGGTCCATCACCCCCAGCGACAGGTCGGGAAGAGGGACGCCGATGACGTTGCGCCGCGCACCGCCCGCGTCCCCTGCACGCAGCGGGCGGTACGTGACGTGCACTGTCGTCTCGGTGATCCCGTACATGTTGATCAGCCGCGGGATCGCGTCGCCGTGGCGGTCGAACCAGGAGGCTAGGCCGGCGGGGTCCAGAGCCTCGCCGCCGAAGATCACCAGCCGCAGGCCGGTGGCGGCGCCGCCTCGCTCTTCGTCCACCCGGGCGAGCTGTGCGAACGCGGAGGGTGTCTGGTTGAGCACCGTCACCCGCTCGCCGACGAGCAGGTCCAGGAACAGACCGGGCGAGCGGCTCACCTCGTACGGCACGACCACCAACCGGCCGCCATGGAGAAGCGCCCCCCAGATCTCCCAGACCGAGAAATCGAAGGCGAAGGAGTGGAAGAGCGGCCAGACGTCCCGTTCGCCGAAGCCGAACCAGGCTTCGGTTGCGGTGAACAGCCGCGCGACGTTGCCGTGGGTGACCAGGGTGCCCTTGGGGCGGCCGGTGGAGCCCGAGGTGTAGAGGATGTAGGCGAGGTTGGCCCCGTGCACCCGAGGGGCGAGATCCTCGTCCGGCAGTGCGTCCAGGAGCTCGCCGTCGAGCTCTTTCGTCCCCACCACGATGTCGACGCCCGCGTCTTGGATCACAAAGGCCAGCCTCTCCTGCGGATAGCCGGGATCGAGCGGTACGTAGGCTCCGCCGGCCTTGAGAATCCCCAGGATGCCCACCACGAGGTCCGCGGAACGCTCCAGGCACAGTCCGACCCGGCTCTCGGGGCCGACGCCGTTGCGGCGCAGCCAGAAAGCCAGTCGATTGGATCGGCGGTTCAGCGCGCCGTACGTCAGGGTCATGCCGTCCCAGGTGAGAGCTGCGGCGTCCGGCGCGCGCCGGACCTGCGCTTCGAAGAGGCCATGGAGCGTCGGGGCCACCGGCGGCTCCCCCGCCGTCCCTCCCCATTCCAGGACGAGCTGGTGCCGCTCAGCCGCCGAGAGGAGCGCCAGATCCTGGATCGGCTGCTCCAGATCGGCCAAGGCTCCGGTGAGCAGCCGGCCGTACCTCTCGAACAGGCGGTCGATCGTTACGGGATCGAACAGATCGGTGGCGTACTCGAGCGTGCCGTTGAGCCCGCCGTCATGCTCTTCGAGGACCACCGTGAGATCGAGCTTCGCCGTGCTCGCGGGCGCGCTCACCGGCCGCAGGAGCAGATTCCGGATCTCCAGATCTCCCACCGGAGCGTTCTGCAGCACGAACATCACCTGAAACAGAGGAGCGTGGGCGAGGCTCCTCTCCGGCTCCAGCTCCTCGACCAGCTTTTCGAACGGCACATCCTGGTGCAGATAGGCGGCCAGCGCGGTGTCGCGGGTGCGGCCGAGCAACTCCCGGAACGCAGGCGCACCCGACAGGTCGCCGCGCAGCACCAGCATGTTGATGAAGAACCCGATCAAGTCTTCGATCTCCGACCGGTTGCGGCCGGCGACCGGCGAGCCCACCGCGAGGTCCTGCTGGCCGCTGTACCGCGACAGAAGGGCCTGGAAGGCGGCCAGCAGGACCATGAAGAGCGTCGCCCCTTCCCGCCAGGCGAGAGCCTCGAGCTGCCGGGTGAGCCCGGCCGGCAAGATTGCGGTCCGCCAGGCGCCGCGGAAGCTCTGCACCGCGGCACGGGGCCGGTCGGTGGGCAGCTCCAACCGCGATGGCAGGCCGGCGAGCTGCTCACGCCAGAACGCGATCTCGCGCTCCTCGATCTCGCCTTGCAGCCAGGAGCGCTGCCACGCCGCGAAATCCGCGTACTGCACGGACAGCTCCGGCAAGGGCGGCGGCTGGCCCGCGGCGAAGGCCGGATAGAGAGCGGTCAGCTCGCGCACCAGGATGCCCATCGACCAACCATCGCTCACGATGTGATGCATGGTCAGCGCGATCGCATGATCTTCCCCGGCGAGCCGCAGCAGCACGACGCGCAGCAGCGGGCCGTGCGCGAGGTCGAACGGGCGGCCGGTCTCTTCCGCGATCAGGGCGAGGGCTCGCCGCTCGCGCCGGCTCTCCGGCAGCCGCGACAGATCCACCAAGGGGATGACGAACGGAGCCGCCGGCCGAGCCACCTGCACCGGCGTGCCGTCCCGTGCGATGAACACCGTGCGCAAGACCTCGTGGCGGCGCACGATCTCGCCGAAGCAGAGCGCCAGGACCGCGGAGTCCAGCGGCCCTTCGGCGCGCAGCGCCACCGCGTTGTTGTAGAGCGGGCTGCCCGGCGCGAGCTGGTCGATGAACCAGAGGCGCTGCTGCGCGAACGACAACGGCGCCGGGCCGGCATGGCGCGGGATGACCGGGACGGGCGGCGGCGGCGCCGCCGGCGCCTTGCGGCCGAGGCGGCGGGTGAGGAGCTCGCGCTGCTCCGGCGAGAGGGCGGCCAGGCGGGAGGCGAGGTCGGTCAAGCGGTCTCCTCGACCCTCGCGCGCGCGGCGCGGGCGCGGCGCACGCTGTCGAGCCACGGCAGCCCCGCGAGGACCGCCTCGGGCGGCAGGCCGAAGTCGACGAGACAGGCGACCTCGTCGACGCCGGCGCGCTCCAGGCGGTCGAGGAGCGGCGCCACGCTCTCCGGCGTGCCTAGGAGCGAGCGCTCGCCGAAGTAGCTCTCGAAGGCGAAGGCGGCGAGGTCGCGCCGGTCGCGGTCGCTCAAGGGGCCCGCGGCTCCGGCCACGCCGGGATTGATCCCCTCCGTGCCCTGGGAGATGAAGGTGCCGAGGTAGTCGATCATCGGCTCGCGCACCGTCCGTTTCACGGTGTCGAGGTCGGCGCCGAGGAAGGAGTGGAGCATGAGCGTGACCCGGCCGGCCGCGGGGTCGTGGCCGTGCGCGGCGCGCGCCCTTCGGTAGAGCTCGATGCGCGACGCCAGCTCGTCGCCGGAATGGCCGGCGAGGATGTTGACGCCGAGCTGGCCGGCGCGCTCCCAGGTCTCGGCCGAGCCGGAGGTGGTGAGCCACAGCGGCAGCTCGGCGCGCAGCGGGCGCGGCAGCACGGCGACCTCGACCGTGCCGCCGTCGACGCCGGGGAGGGTGATCTTCCCCTCCCGCCAGATGCGGCGGAGGGCGGCGATGCCGTCGACGAGGAGCCGGCGGCGGTTCGGGTAGTTGGCGGGCGCGAGCGCGAAATCGGAGGGGTGCCAGCCGGTGGCGAGCGAGAGGCCGACGCGGCCGTTGGAGAGGTTTTCGAGGAGGAGCCAGTCCTCCGCCACGCGCACCGGGTTGTGCAGCGGCAGCACGAGGCTGCCGGCGCGGATCTCGACGCGCGAGGTGACCATGGCGAGCGCGGCGCTCAGCACGGAGGGGTTCGGGTAGAGGCCGCCGAAGTCCTGGAAGTGGCGCTCGGGCGTCCACACGGCCTCGAAGCCGTGCTCGTCGGCGAAGCGGGCCGCGTCGATCAGGAGCCGGTACTTGTCCGCCCCCTCGCGCCTGCCGTCGCTCGAGAAGAACATGAGGCTGAAGGCGAGGCCGCGGAAGGTCGGCTCGGGTGTGCGCGGCACGGGTTGGAGAACCGGCTCGGGCTCCGCGGCAGGCTCTTCGGCGAGGGCGGAGCGGAGCTCGCTGTCGGAGAGTCCCTCGATCTCGCGCAGCATGGCCTCGAGCTCGGGGTCCTCCGCCGAGGTGCCGAGCTGGGCCATGACGACGCGCCAGGCGAGGGTGGCGACGGTGGGGGCCTCGAAGACGGTGGCGAGCGGGATCTCGATCTGATAGCGGCCGCGCAGGCGGTTGACGAGCTGCACGGCGAGGAGCGAGTGGACGCCGAGGGCGAGGATGTTGTCGTGGATGCCGATCGACGCGACGCCGAGCAGCTCGCGCAGGAGGTCGGCGATCTCGCGCTCGACGTCGGTGGTGGGCTCGGCGCCCGCGGGGCCGGTCGCGGCGGGCGGCGGGGCCAGGCCCGACGGCGGGGCCTGGACCTGGGGATCCGGCGCGGTGGGCTCGACATCGATCCAGTAGCGCTGGCGCTCGAAGGGGTAGGTGGGGAGCGGCACGCGGCGGCCCGGGCGGTCGCGGCGGACCGCGGCCCAGTCGATCGCTGCGCCCGCCTGCCAGAGCGTGCCGAGCGCGGTGAGGAGGGCGCGGTCGTCCTCGCCTTCGCCCTTCGTGGGTGCGAGCGACGGCACGGCGACGCGGCCGGTGCCGGCGGCCGGGTGGCGCTGGGTGAGGCGGGTGAGGGCGTCACCGGGTCCGAGCTCCAGGAAGGCGCGGGCGGGCTCGGAGAGGAGGGCGGCGAGGCCGTCGGCGAAGCGCACGGGGCGGCGCAGGTGGCGCCCCCAGTACTCCGGATCGACCGCCTCGGCGGCGCCGATCCAGGCGCCGGTGACGTTGGAGATCCAGGGGATGCGCGGCTCGCCGCAGCGCACCGCCGCCACCTGGCGCACCAGCGGCTCGACCGCCGGCTCGACGCACGGCGCATGGAAGGCCCGATTGACCGGCAGCGGCCGGCAGGCGACCCCCGCGGCCGCAAGCTCTTCGCCGAGCGCCGCGATCGCGGCCGGCGGGCCGGCGGCGACGCAGGCGGCCGGGCCGTTGACGGCGGCGAGGCCGAGGTCTCCCGTCAGGCGCGGCGCGAGGTCTTCTTCCGGGAGGGCGACGGCGAGCATGGCGCCGGGCGGCAGGGCCTGGAGGAGCCGGCCGCGCAGGGCGACGAGGGCGAGCGCGTCCTCCAGCGCGAAGACGCCGGAGAGGCAGGCGGCGGCGTACTCGCCCACGCTGTGGCCGAGGAGCGCGTCCGGGCGCACGCCCCAGCTCATCCAGAGGCGGGCGAGGGCCCAGGAGACGACGAAGAGGGCGGGCTGCGCGAGCGCGGTCTCGGCGAGGTCGCGCGCGGCCTCGGCGTCGTCCGGCGCGGCGAGGAGCACGGCGCGGAGGTCGCGGCCGAGGTGCGGCGTGAGGATCTCGGCGCAGCGGTCGACCTCACGGCGGAACACCGGCTCGCGGCGGTACACCGCGCCGCCCATCCCCGGCCGCTGCGCCCCCTGGCCCGGGAAGAGGAAGGCGACCGGACGATGGCCTTCGGCCTCCGCGCCCGATGCCGGTGCCGTCAGCAACGCGACGGCCTCGGCGGCGTCACGGCAGACGGCGAAGCGGCGGTGGCGGAACGCCTTGCGGCCGAGCTGGAGAGTGTGGGCGATGTCGGAAAGCCCCCTCACCCCCGACCCCTCTCCCACCGCACTCCCGCCACCCGGGAGAGGGGCGCCCCCTCCCAAAGAAACCCCCGCGCCGCTCTTTCCCCCCTCTCCCGGCGGATGGGTGTGCGGTGGGAGAGGGGGGCCAGGGGGGTGAGGGTCCATCACCCCCGCGAGCCGAGCCGCACTCTCCGCCAGGGCCGCCTCCGTCTTCGCGGACACCACGATTAGGTGAGCCTCCGGCTCCGGCTCTGCCTGAGGGACCGCCGCCGGTGCCTCGGCCACGATCACATGCGCGTTCGTGCCGCCGATGCTGAACGAGCTGACGCCCGCGCGGCGGACTCCCCCTTCCGGCTCCCACGGGCGGAGCTCGGCGTTGATGAAGAACGGCGTGCCGGCGAGGTCGATCGCCGGGTTCAGGCGCTCGAAGTGGAGGCTCGGCGGGATCTGGCGGTGGCGGAGCATGAGCACCGTCTTGATCAGCCCGGCGAGGCCTGCCGCGGTGGTGAGGTGGCCGAGGTTCGTCTTGACCGACCCCACCGCGCAGGAGCCGGGCGGACCGGCGGACGGGGCGAACGCGCGCGCCAGGCCGGCCACCTCAATCGGATCGCCGAGCGCCGTGCCGGTGCCGTGCGCCTCGACGTAGGTGATGTCGACGGCGGCGAGGCGCGCCACGCCGAGCGCCTGCGCGATCACCTCGGCCTGGCCGGCGACGCTCGGCGCGGTGTAGCCCAACTTGCGCGCGCCGTCGTTGTTGACCGCGCTCCCCTTGATCACCGCGTGGATGGTGTCGCCGTCGGCGAGCGCGTCGGCCAGGCGCTTCAGCGCCACCACGGCCGCGCCGCTGCCGTTGACCGTGCCGCGCGCCCGCTCGTCGAAGGCGCGGCAGTGGCCGTCCGGCGACAGCACGCCCCCCTCCTGGTAGAGGTACCCTTGCACCTGCGGCAGCATGAGCGACACGCCGCCGGCCAGGGCCACGTCGCATTCGAGGTTGAGGAGGCTCTGCACCGCCATGTGCACCGCCACCAGCGACGTCGAGCAGCCGGTCTGCACGGTGACCGCCGGGCCGTGGAGATTCAACCGGTAGGCGATCTGCGAGGCGAGGTGGTCCTTGTCGTTGCCCACCTCGAGCGCCATGCGGCCGAGGCTGTCGGTGAGGTCCGGCCGGGCGAGCAAGGTGAGGAAGTAGGAGCCGGTGGCGGCGCCGGCGAAGACGCCGGCCGGGCCGCGCAGCCGCTCGGGGTCCTCGCCGGCGGACTCCAGCGCTTCCCAGGCGCATTCGAGGAGGAGCCGGTGCTGCGGGTCCATCACCTCGGCCTCGCGCGGCGAGAGGTCGAAGAACCCGGCGTCGAAGCGGTCGACGGCGGCGTGGACCATGCCGGCGGCGCCCACGTAGTCCGGCCGGCGCGCCAGCTCGGGCGACGTGCCGGCGACGATCAGCTCATCCGGCGAGAAGAAGAGGATCGATTCGACGCCGTCGCGCAGGTTGCGCCAGAGCGCCTCGGGATCGGAGGCGCCGGGGAAGCGGAAGGCCATGCCGATGATGGCGACATCCGCGAAATGGGTTGCCGTACTCTCGTCCAGATCGAGGTCCTGATCCGTCATCTCGCCTCCTCGGCGTCTGCAAGGTCCTGGGCGCGCTGCCGCCGCCGGATCGCGGCGTGGCGGGCGGCGCCGCGCGCCGCGGCGGCGGCCGTCTCGGGGGTCGCCTCCGGCGCTCCCGCGGGCGGTGGATCGCTCGCGCGGCTCAGGTGCGCGGCGAGGCTGCCGACCGTGGGGTGCTCGAACAGCGCGGTCATCGGCAGGTCGCGGCCGAGCACGCGGCGCAGCACGCTGTGCAGGCGGAGCATGACGAGCGAGTGGCCGCCGAGGTCGAAGAAATTGTCGTCGACTCCGATGCGCGGCACCTGGAGCACCTCCTGCCAGACCGCGGCGATCGACCGCTCGAGCTCGCTGCGCGGCGCCGTGTAGCGCGCGCGCCAGGCGGCGAAGAGCGAGCCGACCTCGGGGAGCGCGCGGCGGTCGAGCTTGCCGTTGGCGTTGCGCGGCAGCGCCTCCAGCCAGACGTAGGCCGCGGGGAGCATGGGCGACGGCAGGTTGCGGCGCAGGAAGCCGCGCAGCTCGCCGTCCTCGGCCGGCTCGATTCCCGCGGGGGCGACGCAGAAGGCGACGAGCTGGCGGTCCCCGTGGGGCTGCGCGGGGTCGGCGTGGAGGGTGACCGCGCACTCGCGGACCGCGGGGTGGCGCGCCAGGGCCACCTCGATCTCGCGCAGCTCGATGCGAAATCCTCTTACCTTGACCTGGCCGTCGCGCCGGCCGAGGAACTCCAGGCGGCCGTCGGCGCGGTGGCGGGCGCGGTCGCCGGTCAGGTACAGGCGCGCGCCCGGCTCTGTGGACGATGGATGCGGCACGAAGCGCTCCGCGGTCAGGTCCGGCCGGCCGAGGTAGCCGCGGGCGAGGCCGGCGCCGGCGACGCACAGGTCGCCCGGCGCGCCGGGGAGGACGGGGCGCAGCTCGCCGTCCTCGTCGTTGAGGACCAGGATCTCCGTGCGCGGCAGCGGCCGGCCGAGCGGCACGGTCTCGCCGATCGGCGCACCCGTCTCCGGCCAGGCACGGCAGGCCGCGACGCCGACCGTGGTCTCGGTGGGGCCGTAGTGGTTGAAGACCGCCATCTCAGGGCGGAGCGCGGCGGCGGCGCGCACCAGGGCGGGGTCGAGCGCCTCGCCGCCGAGCACCAGGCAGGCGCGCGGCAGGAAGCGCTCCGGCTGCGCCCCGGAGAGCAGGGCCGCCAGGTGCGAGGGGACGATCTTGAGGACGTCGACCGGACGACGCTCGAAATATTCCGCGAGCGCCGCAGCGTCCGCGCTCCGCTCTTCGCCGATCACGTGCAGGCAGCCGCCGGTGGCGAGGCACGGGAAGATCGCGGTGTTGCCAAGGTCGGCGGCGAAGGTCGAGACCAGAGCGTAGGCGCCGCCCGGCGGCAGAGGCAGCCGCTCCAGGACGCCGGTGAGATAGCTCGCGAGCTGGCGGTGCTCTACCACCACACCCTTCGGCTCGCCGGTCGAGCCCGAGGTGAAGAGGACGTAGGCGGCCGAGGCGGCGGGGCGGTCCAGCTCCAGGGGCTCTCCGCTCTCGACGGAGAGCAGGGGAGCGTCGGCGTCCAGGCGGATCACGGCGGGACCGCCCTCCGGCAGCGGGAGGGTGAGCGCGGTGAGGGTGGCCTCGTTGGTGACCAGGGCGGCGAGCCGCGCCTCGGCGGCGAGGCGGGCGAGGCGCTCGGCCGGGTGGAGCGGATCGAGCGGCACGTAGGCGGCGCCGGCTTCCAGCACACCGAGGAGGGTTACCACCAGGTCCGTCGAGCGGCGCAGCAGGAGCCCCACCCGCGATTCCGTCCCCACGCCGAGACGGCGGAGCCGCCGGGCGAGCCGCCTGGCGCCGGCGGCGAGCTCGCCGTAGGTCAGGGCTTCGTCCTCGAACGCGACGGCCGGGGCGTCCGGGCTCTCGCGGACCCGCGCGGCGAAGAGCTCCGGGAAGAGCGGCGGCGGACCGCTCCGCGCGGTGTCGTTCCACTCCTGGAGCACCTGATGGCGCTCGATGTCGGAGAGCCACGGGCGCTCGGCCTCGCCGGCAGCCATGGCGCCGAGGATGGCGAGATACGAGGCGAGCAGGCGCTCGACGTCTTCCGGCCGGGTCTCCGACAAGTCGTAGCGCAGCAGCAGGTTGACGTCGTCGCCCGCCGGGTCCTGCATGAAGACTACGCCGAGCGGGAAGTTCGTCTCGTCCCAGCGCCGGGCGTCCTCGAGCAGCGTCAGCTCGCCCGAGGTGAGGAGGCCGCGCAGCATGTGGAAGTGGAGAAAGTTGAACAGCACGGTGAAGAGCGGCGCGCCGCCGCGGCTCTTCTGGAGCTGCGCGAGCGGGTAGCGGCGGTGCGGCAGGAGCTCGCGCTCGGCGGCGAAGACGGCGCGGACGCGGTCGCTCCACGCGCCCCCGGGCAGGCTCACGCGTAGCGGCACGGCGTTGAAGAAGAGGCCGAGGATGCGGTCGCCGTCCCGCCCCTCCGGCCGGCCGTTCACCAGAAGGCCGGTGAGCACCTCACGCTCTCCCCCCCAGGCGGCGAGGGCGGTGGCGTGCGCGGTGAGCAGCACGCTCTTGAACGGCACCGCGGCGGCGTGGGCGAGGGCGCGCAGGCTGGCGTTGACCTCCGGCGGGACCCAGGCCCGCGACAGGCAGTTGCTGCGCGACGTGGCGGTGCGGTGCGCGGCGCCGCGCATCCACGGCAGGACGGTGGGGCTGCACCCGGCGAGCTTCGCCTCCCAGAACGCGCGGCAGGCGGGCGACTCGAGCGCTTCGCGCTCCAGCGCCACGAAGTCGGCGATCGCGAGCCGCGGCGGCGGATCGGCGGGGAGCTCGCGCCCCGCCACCAGGGCGAGATAGGTGGCGAAGATCTCGTTCAGGAACGAGTGCAGGCTCCAGCCGTCGAAGATCGGGTGGCACTCGGCGAACGAGAAGTTGAAGCTCTCCTCGGTGCGGCGGTGGAGGGCGAAGCGGACGAGCGGCGGCCGGGTGAGGTCGAAGCGCCGAGCCTTCTCCGCCTCCATGAACGCGGCGAGCCGGAGCTCCTGCTCATCCGAGGAGAGCGCGCTCAGGTCGTGCACCTCGATCGGCAGCTCGGCCTCGCGGTGGACGCGCTGGAGCGGCTCGCTGGCGGTGGCGAGGTCGAACGAGGTGCGCAGGATCGGGTGGCGCGCCACCGTGCGCCGCACCGCCGCGCGGAACGCGTCCTCGCCCCAGGCGGCGCGCAGGTGGTAGCTGTAGACGTTGTGGTAGACGATGGCCTCGGGCAGATAGGCCATGTGGTAGAGCATGCCGGCCTGGACCGAGGTGAGCGGATAGGCGTCCTCCATGTCGGGCGGCAGGAGCGCGCGGTCGGCGGCGGAGATCAGGGTGAACGCCCGCACGGGCTCGGCTTCCTCCACACCCGCGGCGGCGTCGACCGCCTCCGCCTCGCGCGCCAGCTCGGCGACGGTCTGGAGGGCGAAGAGCTGCGGCAGGGTGAAGCGGACGCCGCGCTCTTCGGCGAGGGCGCGCACGCGCAGGCTGAGGATGGAGTCGCCGCCCAGGGCGAAGAAGTTGTCGTGCACGCCGACGCGCTCGAGGCCGAGCGCCTCGGCCCAGACGGCCGCGATCACCTCTTCGACGGCGTCGCGCGGCGCGGCGTAGCCGGTGGCGAGGCCGGGCCGCTCCGTCCCGGGGTCGGGGAGCGCGCGGCGGTCGACCTTGCCGTTCGGCGTGCGCGGCACGGCGGCGAGCGGCACGAAGACGGCGGGCACCATGTAGGCGGGGAGCACGGCCTGGACGGCGGCGCGCAGCTCCTCGGTCGGCGGCAGCTCGCCGGTGCCGGCGGTGACCCAGGCGATCAACCGTTGACCCTCCGGGCCGGGGCGGGCCAGGACCACCGCGTCGCGCACCGCGGGGTGGCGGCGGAGGGCGGCCTCGATCTCGGCGGGCTCGATGCGGAAGCCGCGCACCTTGACCTGCGCGTCGCGGCGGCCGAGGTAGTCGAGGCGGCCGTCGGGGCGGCGGCGGGCCAGGTCGCCGCTGCGGTAGAGACGCGCGCCCGGCGCGCGGCCGAACGGATCGGGCAGGAAGCGCTCGGCGGTGAGGTCCGGGGCGCCCGCGTAGCCGCGCGCGAGGCCGGCGCCGGCGACGCAGATCTCGCCCGTGACGCCCACCGGCACGAGCCGCAGGCGGTCGTCGAGCAGGTGGATGCGCAGGTCCGAGAGCGGCCGGCCGATCGGGCTCGCCGGCCGCCCGGCATCCGCCGCGGTCACCAGGTGATGGGTGACGTGCACGGTGGTCTCGGTGATGCCGTACATGTTGATGAGGAGCGGGCCGCGGCCGTCCGCCGCGAGCCAGCCGCGCACGCTCCCTGGCTCCAGCGCCTCGCCGCCGAAGACGACGCGGCGGAGCGACGGCGGGATATTGCCGCCGGCTGCGCGGATGAGCGGCAGGAAGGCCGTCGGCGTCTGGCTGAGCACGGTGACCCGCTCGCGGCGCAGGAGGTCGAGGAGCAGCTCGGGCCCGCGGCGCGCCACGGGCGGCACGACGACGAGCCGGCCGCCGAAGAGGAGCGCGCCCCAGATCTCCCAGACCGAGAAGTCGAAGGCGAAGGAGTGGAAGAGGGTCCACACGTCATCCTCGCCGAAGCCGACGGCGTCGCGGCAGGCGGCGAGGAGGCGCGTGACGTTGGCGTGGGTGACGGCGACGCCTTTCGGGCGGCCGGTCGAGCCGGAGGTGAAGAGGATATAGGCGAGGCGATCCGGCCCCTCACCCTCCTGGCCCCCCTTTCCCATCACCCACCCCTCCTCAGCAGCCTCGGCGCTCACCTCCACCCAATCGCCCTCCGGCAGCCGCCCAGCCCCGCCCTCTCCCGTCACCGCGATCCGCGCGCCCGCCTGCGCCATCAGTCCCGCCAGCCGCTCCGGGGGCGAGTCGGGGTCGAGCGGCAGGTAGGCCGCGCCGGCCATGAGGATGCCGAGCATGCTGGTGATCAGGTCGAGCGAGGGGGCGGCGCAGAGGCCGACGACGGTCTCGGGGCCGGCGCCGGCGCAGCGGAGAGCGCCCGCCAGGCGGCCGGCGCGCGCGGCGAGCTCGCGGTAGGTGAGGCTCTCCCCCTCGCAGGTGACGGCGACGGCATCCGGGCGGAGCGCCGCGCGTTCGGCGAAGCGGCGGTGCAGGAGGCCGGTGCGGTGCTCCGCCCAACCGTTCCAGGCGCCGAGGAGTTGCGCGGTCTCGGCCGCGGCGAGCCACGGCAGCTCGTGAGCCGGCCGGCCGGGCTCGGCGGCGGCGCCGGCGAGGAGGACGAGCAGGTGGCGCGCCATGCGTTCGACGGTCGCGGCCTCGAACAGGTCCGTGCGGTATTCGAGGTCGCCGGCGAGCCGCGGCCCGGTCTCCGCCAGCGTGAGACTGAGATCGAACTTCGACGTGCGGCTGGCGAGCGAGAGGCTGCTCAGCACCGCGCCGGGGAGCGCGATGCCGGTGCGCGGCGTGTTCTGGAGCGCGAAGACGGTCTGGAAGACCGGCGGGTGGCTCGGCTCTCGGGCGACGCCCAGATCGTCGACCAGCTTCTCGAACGGCATCTCCTGATGCTCCAGCGCGCCCAGGACAATCGCGCGCACCCGCGCCAGGACCTCCCGGAACGCCGGCTCGCCGGCGAGCCGGACGCGTAGCGGCAGCAGGTTGGCGAAGAGGCCGACCAGCGGCTCCGTCTCCAGCCGCTCGCGCTGCGCCACCGGCGTCCCCACCACCAGGTCCTCGACCGCGGCGCTGCGTGCCAGGAGGACCGCGAAGCCGGCGAGGAGGGTCATGAAGAGCGTGGCGCCCGCGCTCCGCGACAGATCGAGCAGCCCGGCGGCCAGCTCCGGCGGCACCTCGACTGGCACCGCGGAGCCGCGCGAGGTGGCGACCGCCGGGCGCGGCCGGTCGGCCGGCAATTCGAGGAGCGCCGGGGCGCCGGCGAGCGCGCCGCGCCAGTAGGCGAGCAGGCGGTCGAGCTCCGGCCCGCTCAGGCGCTCGCGCTGCCAGGCCGCGAAGTCGCCGTACTGGAGGGCGAGCGGCGGCAGCGGCGACGGCTTTCCCACGGCGAAGGCGGCGTAGAGCGCGGCGGTCTCGCCGCGCAGGACGTCGACCGACCAGCCGTCCGCCGCGATGTGGTGGACGGCGAGGAGGAAGATCTGCTCCCCGGGGGCAAGGAGGGCGAGCGCGGCGCGGAAGAGCGGCCCGCGGGCGAGGTCGAACGGCACGGTGAGCGCGGCCTCGGCCAACCGCAGCCCCTCGGCCTCGCGGAGCGCCGCCGGCAGGCCGGTCAGATCGATGACGGTAAGGGGGTGCCAGGGCGGGAGCAGGCGCTGCACGGGCCTCCCCGCTGCGAGGGGAACGATCGCGCGCAGCACCTCGTGGCGGGCGACGATCGCGGCGAGCGCGCCGGCGAGCACGGCGGGATCGAGCGCGCCGCTCACCCGCTGGCCGGAACCGATGACGTAGACCGCGCTGCCGGGCTCCCACTGATCGAGGAACCAGAGGCGTTGCTGCGCGAAGGAGAGCGGCGGCGGCCCCGGCTCCGCCCTCGGCCGGATGGTCGCGGAAGCCTCCGGCCGCGCGGCCGCGACGCGGCGGGCCAGCGCGGCCACGGAGGGCTCCTCGAACAGCGCGCGGAGCGGCACCGCGACGCCGAACGCGCTCTCGACCCGCGACAGCACCTGGGTGGCGAGGAGCGAGTGGCCGCCGAGCTCGAAGAAGTTGTCGCCGACCCCCACCCGCTCGACCCCCAGGACCTCCGCCCAGATGGACGCCAGGCGCTCCTCCGCGGCGTCGCGCGGCGCGGTGTAGGCCGCCGAGCGCTCCTCGGCCTCGACGAACGGCAGGGCCGCTTGATCGAGCTTGCCATTGGCGTTGAGGGGCAGCGCCGAGATGACCTTGAACGCCGCCGGCACCATGTACTCCGGCAGCAGTTGGCGCAGGTAGGTGCGCAGGTCCTCGAACGGTGGCCCCGGCTCCTCCTCGGGGACGAGGTAGGCGACCAGCCGCTGCCCTTCGCCCGGCGCTGGCTGCGCCACGACCGCCACGTCGCGCAGGCCTGGGGCGCGCGCGAGCACGGTCTCCACCTCGCCGAGCTCGACGCGGAAGCCGCGGATCTTCACCTGCCCGTCGCGGCGGCCGAGGTACTCGATGCGCCCGTCGGCCAGATAGCGCGCCAGGTCGCCCGTGCGGTAGAGCCGCTCGCCGGCGCGCCCGGAGAGCGGGTCGGGGATCATCTTCTGCGCCGTCAGCTCCGGGTCGTCGTGATAGCCGCGGGGCACCGCGACCCCGCCCGCGTGGAGCTCGCCGACGACGCCGACCGGCACCGGCTCGAGGCATTCGTTGAGAAGATGGATGCGGACGTGGGCGATGGTCCGCCCCACTGAGGGGAGGGCCGGCCAGTCGACCGGAGCGCCGGTGAGGGTGAGCGAGCTGACCACGTGCGTCTCGGAGGCGCCGTACTGGTTGTGCAGCGTGCAGCCCGGGAGGCTCTCGAAGAGCGCACGCACCGCGGGGGTGACGCGCAGCTGCTCGCCCGCGGTGATCACCTCGCGCAGCGCCGGCAGATCCGGGCGCTTGGAGAGCACCTCGGCCAGGTGCTTGAGGGCGGCGTACGGCAGGTGCAGCCGCTCGATCCCCTCGGCCGCCACGAAGGCGCCCAGGCCGTCGATGTCGCGGCGCGTCATCTCGTCCACGACCACCAGGGTCCCTTGCCGGCACCAGGAGGTGAAGATCTCCTGGAAGCTGACACAGAAGCCGAAGGTCGCGAACTGGGCGGTGCGCGCGCGGCCGCGCAGCGGCGAGTCGGCGAGCTGCCACTGGAGCAGGTTCACGAACTGCCGGTGCGGCACCACGATCCCCTTGGGCGTGCCGGTCGAGCCCGAGGTGTAGATCACGTACATCGGGCTGTCCGCCGTCACCCGGCTCGCCGGGTTCTCCTCGCTCTCGCCGGCGAACGGATCGGCGCCGTCGACGCAGAGCGCGATGTCGCGGTGCCCCGGGAAGTGGCGCAGGAGCGACTCCTCAGTGAGGAGGAGGGTGAGCCCCGAGTCCTGGATGATCGTCGCCAAGCGCTCGCGGGGATAGGCGGGATCGAGGGCGACGATGGCGCCGCCGGCCTTGAGGACGGCGAGCGCCGCCACCACCATGCCCAGCGAGCGCTCGACGCAGATGCCGACCAGCGACTCGGGCCCGACGCCCCGCCGGCGCAGGCCATGCGCCCAGCGGTTGGCCGTCGCGTTGAGCTCGCGGTAGGTGAGCCGGCGGCCGGCGAACACAACGGCCAGATCGTCCGGACTCAGAGCGACCTGCTCCTCCACCCACTCGTGCGCACAGACCTCCCGCGTCGCGGTCGCCGCCACGTCGTTCCACTCCACCAGCAGTTGGTGGCGCTCCTCCGGCGCGAGGAGTGGCAGCTCGTCGATCGGCCGTTCCGGATCGGCCAGCACCGCCGCGATCAGGCTCTCGTAGTGGCGGTAGAAGCGCACCGCCGTGGTGAGGTCGAAGAGGTCGCTGTTGTGCTCGACCACGCCGGCCAGCTCGCCCTGCTCCTCGCGCCAGAACATCGTGAGGTCGAACTTGGCGGTCGCCGAGTCCACGGGCAGAGGCGAGACCGACAGATCCTCCAGCGCGATCTCCTCGCGTGGCTGGTTCTGCAGCACGAACATGATCTGGAACAGCGGGTTGCGGCTCATGTCCCGCTCGGGCTGCAGCTCCTCGACCAGGCGCTCGAACGGGAGCTCGTCGTGCGCATAGGCGCCGAGCGTCACCTCGCTCACCCGCCGCAGCACGGCGGTGAACGTCGGCGCGCCGGACAGATCGGTGCGCAGGACGACCGTGTTGGCGAAGAACCCGAACACACTCTCGAGCTCGCGGCGGTTGCGGTTCGCGATCGGCGACCCGACGGGCACATCCGTCTGCCCGGTGTAACGCCACAACAGGGTCTGGAACGCCGCCAGCATCGTCATGAACAGGGTCACGCCGCTCGACTGCGCGAGCGCGTGGAGGCCGCGCGTGGTGGCGCCGTCCATCTTCACCGGCCGGCTCATGCCGCGGAAGGTCTCGACGGCCGGCCGCGGCCGGTCGCCGAGGAGCTCCAGCCCCGTGCTGCCGGCCAGTTGCCGCCGCCAGTAGGCGAGCTGATTTTCCAGCCGCTCGCCGACCAGATATTCACGCTGCGCCACCGCGTAGTCGGCATACTGAAGGGGCAGCGGCGGGAACGGCGACGGCAGGCCCGCGCAGGCGGCGCGGTAGAGGGCGGTGAGCTCGCGCACGAAGATCTCCGAGGACCAGCCGTCGGAGATGATGTGATGCAGCGTATGCACCAGCACGTGGTCCCGCGCCGCGAGACGGTAGAGGACGACGCGCATCAGCGGGCCGCGGGTGAGATCGAACGGCCGCCGGGTCTCGGTGTTCACCAGGCGGCCGATCTCGTGCTCCCACCCGGCCGGCGGGAGCGCGGAGAGGTCGATCAGGGGAAGGCCGATCTCGACGCGCGGGGAGACCACCTGATAGGGACGGCCGTCGCGGTCGCCGAACGTGGTGCGCAGCGCCGCATGCCGCGCCACCAGCACGCCGAGAGACGACGCCAGGACCTCCGGACGCAAGCCGCCTTGCAGGCGCACCGCCCCGGGGATGTTGTAGAAAGCCGTTCCCGGCTCGAGCTGCTCGAGGAACCACAGGCGTTCCTGGGCGAAGGAGAGGGGATGCGGCCCCTCGGAGCTGTGCTGCGGCCGGATCGGCTGCGCGGCGGTCTGGCGCGACTTGAGACGGAGCGCCAGTTGATGCAGCGCGGCGCCGCTCAGCGCCTCCGGACGGATCGCCTCCTCGTCCCCTTCCTCGCGCAGCCGGGCGGCGATGGCGCGCGAGACCGCCGCCGCCAAGCCTCCAAAGGTGGGCTCGTTGAACAGAGTCCGCACCCCGAGGTCCACGCCGATGACCTCGCGGATCCGCGAAATCAGTTGGATGGCCATCAGGGAGTGGCCCCCGTTGGCGAAGAAATCGTCCTCCTCCCCCACGTCGTCGACGCCCAGCACCTCGGTCCACAGAGAGGCGAGCAGGGCCTCGAAGTCGTTGAGCGGCCTGCGGCGCGGCGCCTTGCCCGCGCGTTCCCGGACCGGCTCGGGGAGCGCGCCGCGATCCAGCTTGCCGCTGGGCAGGCGCGGCAGGGCCTTCAGGATCACCACGTCCGGCACCATGAGCTCGGGCAGGTGCGCCGCCAGAAAGGCTCGCAACCCTTTCGCCGTCGGCAACTCCCCGACGCCGCCCAGCACCGCGTAGCCGACCAGCCGCTGCGAGCGGACGATGACGACCGCCTCGCGGACCGCCGGATGCGAGGCGAGCAGTGCCTTGATCTCGCCGAGCTCGACGCGGAAGCCGCGCACCTTCACTTGGTCGTCGATCCGGCCGAGGAACTCGATCTCGCCGCTCTCCGCGCGCAACCTGGCGAGGTCGCCGGTGCGGTACATCCGCCCGCCGGCCACCGGGCTCCAGGCATCGGGGAGGAAGCGCTCCGCGGTCACCGCCGGGCGCTCGCAGTAGCCGCGCGCCACGCCGGCGCCGGCGACGCAGAGCTCCCCGGGCAGCCCCGGGGGGAGCAGACGCTGCGCCGCGTCCAGGATGTACACCCTGACGTTGGCGAGCGGCCGGCCGATCGGCACCCCGCCGGCCTCGGCCTTGGCGTCGATTCCCGGCTGACAGAAGTGCGACGTGGCGTCGATCGCCACCTCCGTCGGTCCGTAGAGGTTGCACAGCTCCGCGCTGGAGCGGGAGAAGAAGCGGGAGCAGAGCTCGGAGGGGAGCGCCTCGCCGCCGCAGAAGACCCGGCGCAGGCTGCGGGCTGCCGCCGCGAAGCCCGGCTCGTCGAGCACGGGGCCGAGCTGCGAGGGGACGAACTGCGCCGTGGTGACGCCGTGCGCCGCGATCACCGACACCAGATAGCCCGGGTCGCGGTGGCCGTCGGGCTCGGCGACCACCAGGCAGGCGCCGGCGAGCAAGGGGGAGAAGATCTCCCACACCGAGGCGTCGAAACTGTACGGCGTCTTCTGCAACACCCGGTCGTCCGGGCCGAGCTGGTAGGCGTGCTGCATCCACAGGAGGCGGTTGAGGATCGCGCGGTGGCTGATCATCACCCCTTTGGGCTGCCCGGTCGAGCCGGAGGTGTAGATCACATAGGCGAGGCTGTCCGGCAGAGCCGGCACTGCGGACCCGGCCGCCGGCGGCGCGCCGCCGGGCTCGTCGAGGTAGAACAGCCGGTGACCCGAGGCCGGCAGACCGGCCGCCGCGCCGCGCCGGGTCAGCACCACCTCGGCCCGCGAATCCGCGAGCATGAAGGCGAGACGCTCGCCAGGGTACGCGGGGTCGAGCGGCACATAGGCGCCGCCGGCCTCCAGGATGCCGAAGATGCCGACAATCATCTCGAGCGACCGCGGAACACAGAGGCCGACCCGGCTGCCGGGGCCGACGCCGGCCGCGCGCAGATACGCGGCGAGATCCGCCGCCCGCCGCCGCAGCTCGCCATAGGTGATCTCGTCGCGGCCGAACACCGCGGCGATCCGCTCCGGCGCGCTCGTGGCCTGGGCCGCGAACCGGCCGTGCAAGGTCCCGGCCGGGCCGAAGTCGAGAGCCGTGTCGTTGAGCGCCGCGAGGGCCGCGTGGTCCGCCGCGGCGAGCAGCTCGAAGGCGCTCACCGGCCGCTCGGGCGCCGCCAGGGCCTGGTCGAGGAGCTCCAGGTACCAGGCGCTCAGCCGCTCCACCACGGCCTCCTCCAGCACGGCGGCGTCGTAGTCGAAGGAGAGCTCGAGCTCGTCGTCGCGGCGCAGGCAGGAGAGCCGGAGCTGGAAGCGCTCGTTGAACGTCCGCCAGCGTTCGAGGCGGAAGCTCACCGCGCCGGCGTCCCGCCACGGCGGCTGGGCGCCGAAATCGAAGCAGAAGCCGAACGCCGGCTCCTCCGCCCCCCCGCCCGGCGCCAAAAGGCTCCAGTCGAAGTCCTCCTGGAACTGCCGGGAGGTCCGCGCCGACCGCGAGATGGCCACCACCGCGAGCTCGAAGGCGAGGTCCGCTTCGAGCTCGCTGACGACCGGGACGTAGGAGGACAGCACGCCGAGCACGTCGCGGACCTCCTCGTGGTCGCGCCCCGGGAAGGCGACGCCGATCATCGGCCGCGTCTCGGCCAGCCGTTCGAGCAGCACCCGCCAGAGGGCGAGCAGCACCTCGGGGACCTCGGTGCCGGTCCGCCGGGCGAGGTCCTCGAGCCGCACGGTGCGTGCCCGCGCCAGCTCGCGGCGCACGCTCGCCGGGGCGAAGCGGGGGCTCAACACCGGGGCGATGGCCGCGAACGGCAGGCGCGGCGCGACCTCGCCGTTCGTCCCGAGCCGGCGCCAGAAGGTGGCGCCCGAGGCACTCTCCGGCGCGGCGCGCAGATCGAACTGCCAGGCGGCGATGTCGGCGAACTGCATCGGCTCGCCGGCGACCAGATCCCCGGCGAGCTCCGCGGCGTAGCAGCGTGCGATCTCGGCGATCAGGAGGTCGAAGGTCACGGCGTCCGAGCAGAGAGTCGGCAGGGCCAGCACCAACGCCGACCGCCCCGGGCCGAGCGTCGCCAGCAGGGCGGCGAAGCCCGATCCGTCCTCGTCCCCGGCCAGGGGCTGACAGAGCGCTCCCGGGAGCCGCTCCAGCTCCCTCTCCTGCTCCTCCGCCGGCTGCCCGCCGAGGTCGAAGCACCGGAGCGGCACCTCGCCCGCCGCGGAGATCACCTGCACCGGCATGCCCGTGCCGGACAGTGGGCGGACCGCGGTCCGCAGCACCTCGTGCCGCGCGACCGTGCGGCCGAGCGCCCTCTCCAGCAGCGCGGCGTCGATCTCCCCTTCGACCGCGGCAAAGCCGACCGCGTGCGACGGCAGGCCGCGCCGATCGTGATAGAGGCGCCAGAGGCGCTCCTGATTGGGGGAGAGCCGGAAGCCTTCGACTACATCCTGGATCATCGTCCTCGACTCCTCGCGCTCAGAGGACAGCACTATATAGACGAACCTCCTAGTTCTACTTTGTCAGACCAACTCCGCCGCAGGCAAGCTTCCGGAGCAGTCACTGGTTCAATTCCGGTCCTGGGCACCACTGAACCACTCCAGTAAATAGACTTAGAGGCTGCTCCGGACAGGGCCGACTGTTGCCCACTAGCATGACCGCGCCGCCTCCGCACCCGACCGCACATACTGCTGCATCTGCGCCTGGTCCGCTCGGTGGCGTCGGTCTAGCCGAGAGCCTGCTGGGCTCGATCAGCAGGGTTGACTCCGGACTACATTTAGTGTATACGGATTCAATACCTCCGGAGGAGAAAATGAAAAAGCAAATCAAGAAGCTGACTCTGAGCCGCGAGACGTTGCGTCATCTGGAGTTGCTCAAGGGAGTAGTGGGCGGGGATTGTACCTGCACATGCTGCACGTGTTACACGTACTGTGGCTGTCCAGCCAGTTGGGATGGAACTTGCCCCGGCGAAACCAACGAGATCCTATCGGGCTGCGCCACCAATTGCTGACGGAACCCTCAAGAGAGCAGGCACCGCATAACTCACTCCAGCAAAGATACTTAAAGAGGTTCCGTGGTTTTCGGGACCGCCACCTCCTCGCGAGCCCCGGGCACTCACGAGGAGGTGGGGTTCCGCTGGTGATTCAGGCGGGGCTGCCCATCACGCGCAGGGTCTTGATGAGATCGCCCTCGAAGTCGAAGTGATTGGTGTTGAAGGGCATGACCACGCGGGTGCCGTCAGGCTTGACGATGGTCATCTTCTGCTCGGTGATGGCGCGGTTGCCCTCGATCACGACCGCGAAGATCTCGGGCTCGATGTGCGGGAAGTCCTGGAAGAGTTGGGCGTAGAAGCCGCGGATGGCCTCCTTGCCGTAGAAGGGCTCCGGCGCGACCACGAAGGTGGCGAAGGCGTCGTCGGTGAACATCGCGACGACCTCCTCCAGCCGGTTGCTGTGCGCATACTCGAAGTACTTGTCGACGAGCGCGGCGTAGTGCTTCCGGTTGTGGGTGACATGCTCGGTGGGGGCTTGAACGGTGAGAACGTTGTCCTGCGACATGATTCCTCCTTACTGCGGACCGGGGATTATAGCGAATCGACCGGCACGCCGCGAGGGATCGCTTCGGAACGGGCTGTTGGGTCCAGAGGCGCGGTCGCCCCTCGCCGGAGGGAGCGCTTAAAAGGAGGAATCAAATTTGAAAGAATGCTGATATGCCGGGAACATCCCCGGCCCACCCACAGGAGGGTCTCCATGAAGCGGATCTCTGCCGTCTACGCCCTGTTCCTCCTCGCCTCCCTGTCTCTCCTCGCCGCCGACGCACCCGCGGCAGCGCCACAACCAACCCTCTCATCCCCTTTGACGTGCAGCTTGAGCCTCAAAGGCATGGAGCTGCCGGCGAAGCCTTTGTTCAAGGGCTCGATTGCGCCCCCCTGCATCGCACAGGTTTCCTGCGACGACGGCTCCACGGCCACCTGCCCCGTGTCCTACAACACCGCGTGCTGGACCTCGGACGGATGCTGGGCCATGTGCGAGGATGGTAGTTTTAGATTCTGTCCCGGCAAGCAGGGAGCGCCTGAGTGCCCGGTCTACTAGCAAGGCCGTGAGGCACGCAGCTACTTGGAATCCAGAGGTTTAACAGAGCCCGGCAAGCTCGGGGGGGCCGCTGGGCTAGTCTGGAAATCACGGCGTCACTGGTCCGATTCCGGTCCTGGGCACCACTCATCCCCTCCTCGAAGGTGTAAACTAGGACCATGAGTCGCGCCGCTCTCACACTCCACTTCCACAACGATGAGACACTCCGTAACCTGGAACGGGCCGCGGAGGCGCTTGGAGTTTCCATGGATGACCTCGCCGAAGTCGCCATCGAGCGTGAGCTCGCGGCAGTCGGCGTCGGCCTCGAGGGCCGGCTCGCCCGAGCCTTGGAGCGGTTGAAGTCCTACAGCCCGGCGGATCTCGACCGGGATATCCGGGACTTAGGGCTCGTCACAAAATAAGTGTCCCACATGTCGAGTTTTCCGCCTTGTGGTGCTGAAGGGAGAAAATCGAACATGAGACAGTTATTTTGTTACGAGCCCTTAGCTCAGAGCGAAGTGGAGATCGAAGACCCCCTCCAGGCCCGCCGTATTGAATCGCCGGATGCGTATGGGATTGGAGCCCTGTTTGGCGACCACGTGGAATAAGGACGACCCTCGCGACGCGGCCCTCATCGTTCAGAACCTCACGAATCTCCTACGCCGGATCGCACGTCGAGCCCGTCTCCGCCAACCGCCGACGGTGGCGATGGCCCAGGATTGGCACCGCCAGATCTACAAGGGCGTGAACTGCCCGTTCCCTACTATGCGGGTGAGGTCCGCGACAGCGATTTGAAATTTCCGAGCTTTATGGCTATGAAGTGGGCGTCGGTCCGCAACGGGGTATCGAATCGAGTCTCGTGCCGCGGCAACTCGTAAGCCTCGAGGAGGCCACGAGAAAGTCGGTCGCCGTGCTGGATTCAGCGATCCCGGCGGGCGGGAGCCCCGCTGATCCGGCGCAACTTCGGTCCGTGCTTACTCTCTGCGCCTATACCCATGGTGAATGGGTCCGCATCCACCCGTTCGCCAACGGAAATGGACGAACCGCTCGGCTCTGGGCGAACTGGTGCCCCCTGCGCTACGGCGTGACGCCGTTGGTGGGGCTCAAGCCCAGGCCGGAGGGGAATCTCTACAGCACCGCCGCAGCGCTCTCGATGCGAGGAGATCATCGAGCCATGATTGCTGTCTTTGCGGATATGCTCGATCGGCACTTCAGCGCGGAATGACCGCCTTGTAGAGCCCAGAGGCATGGCCGTACCGTTCGACAAGGTGTCCTTTTGTCAAGGACACCTTCGGATGGATCCGGGTTTTCCGCAAGGATACCTGCGCTCTGCTACTCGAACAGGTCGCCGCGCTCGGCTGGTCGCCTTGGCCGGTCTCAATTATCATCTTGGGCGCTTCGCTGGAGAGGGCACTCTCGCGGGGTTGCGAAGTACGTAAGTGGTCCCGCCGATCACCCTGCCATTCTGGCGCGCGAGCACGGTGAACCGGGCGGTGGTGCCGGGGGGTAGCGATGCAGTGTTGAAGAGCAGGGCCAGCCGTGCGCGGCCATCAGCGGCGATTGGCAGGTGGAAGGACTGGCGATTTCCTACGAGATAGCCAATGGAGTCACCGAGGCCTAAGCTGACCGCCTGCTGTCTTTGGCGGTTGTTGAGGTGGAGCGGAATCGGCTTCAACCTGCTCCCTCCTGCAAGCTTTGGCACGAGCAGGGCGACTGAGGCGCTGTCAAGGCCAACGCCGGAAGAAGAGAAGGCCAACTCGACTTCGGGAAATCCGCCAGGGTTGGAGACGCGCAACTCCACAAGTTCCGCTTCTCGGGTGTTGATATGGGGGCCGGAGATAATGTGGAGTTGGCGCAGCGCGATCTGCGGATTCTGAGGCACGAGAATGCCAGGCCGCCGCTCGTTTTTCTCTCTTACTGTGGGTTCGACTGGATCGTCGGCCGAATCGACAACTACCAAGATGGCGCGCAGAGGCGATTTTGTCGGGGTCTTCCAGTCGAAACCGATCACTTCAGGCATTTCGGGCTTAACCCTGGTAATCACCTTGCAGAGATGCGTGGGGTCGATCGCCTCCCAGCCCGTCGAGGTGTCCAGGCGACCGCAAGTGCGGCTGTAGGGCGGGAAAGTCTTGGTCCAGAAATCCTTGGGCAGAAGCGGCACGGGAGCGGTGAGAGCGGACGAGAGAGCCATGACTCGCACGGCGTGTGCTGGTGCGAAGCCCTGATTTGAGACTTGGACATAGACCTTGGCTTGTTCGCCCTGTCTCGGAGAGGAGTCCATTATCGTTCCTGGCGGGCAAGGTGATACTTCGGTCGGGCAGCCTTGCATCTCGACATGGTCGACTTGCGACAACCGGTTTCCAACAGGGTCGAGTGATGGTACGTCGATCCGGATGTCCGGCGAGGTCCACCAGTAGACGCGACCTTCCGGAGTATCGTTTGGCTTGTAAAAACCCGGGCGCTTCGAATCAGGAATTGGATGCTCGGCGTCCGGGATTCCGTCTATGGCCTCCTCAAAAGGGACGGTACCCCGATCATATACGTTGTCCCGGACGAGGAGTTGCACTGGCCGGCAGTCAGCTTCGGGGCGGATATCTCGCTGATAGATTCCGTAGCCTCGGGACGCGATACTGAGGATGCCGTTGGCCCGATTGACCCAGATGTCGTTGACATCGAGGCCAGCCGGTAGCCCGTCATCAAACCTCGTCCAATTTACACCTCCCTTTGAAGTGATCTGGCCACGGTATACTCCAGCCCACGTCGAGACATAGAGGAAGCTTGAGTTCTTGGGGTCGATGGCCAGCCCGGTAATTGGTGGCGGTACTCTAGTTCCCTGTGCTATGAGCGGTCGCCAGTGCTCACCGCCGTCCTCCGTCATGTAGACGGCCGCACCCTCGCCTCCTCCCATTGCGACGAAAACACGGTTGCCGTTGTCGGTGGCGACGGCCAAACTGTTCGGACGAAGGCTTGGTAGACCGTTGCTGGCTTGGTGCCAGTGCTTCCCCGCGTCCATGGTCCGCCAGATTGTCGGTGGAGTCCCTTGGATGCCGACATAGAAGGTCTGAAATCGAGACGACGGAGCAATCGCGAGGGCGGAGATGCTCGCGCCGTCTTCGAGATAAGGACTGACCGCCTTCCAATGGATGCCGTCGGCGGTTGCCAGCAGGACCTGCCTCTTGCCCTGCCCTGCCGCCAGGGCACGCCCGGGCAGGATAGCGTCGGTAACGATAGGAGGTGTCACCGAGATACCCTCTGGACTGAGCCAATCGATAGACCTCCCGCTGCCGGCTGTGCCGGGCACGGGATTGGTGAACTCAGAGAGGCTATCGCCCAACAAAGCATAGAGAGTGTCGCTGTTTTGGGCGTCGACAGCGACATAGCTTCCGTCGCAGGAGCCGTATTGATACCAGGTCCGATTGCCGAACGTGATCTCAATGCAGTTGTCCTGAGAGCCCCCGGCGAGCAAACTCGGCGTCGCCTCCTGGGAGGTCAAGTTCAAGAACTCGGTGTTAATCATGCCATGGGAGATGTTAGTCCAATGCCAGCCGGGCATCGAGGTGTCCGTACTGCGGAAGATCCCTCCATCGTTGCCGATGAGGACAATCTTGGCGTTGAGTGGATCGAAGGCGATAGCATGTTGGTCCGGGTGGACCTGCAATTTGTAGTCGGAGCGGCTATCGCCCCCGGAGATGTCGTACCACGACTTCCCGGCGTCGATAGTACGAAAGATGCTTGCCCCACCGCCGTACGCGGCACTTGGGTTTGTGGGGTCGACCTCGATGGTGTTGTTGTAACCTTTATAGCTGGCGTCGGCTGGGCCCGGGGCCATCGGGCCAAGGTCGTTCCAAGTGCTTGCCGCATCGGTAGTTCTGTATACGCGGGTGCTTCCATCGCTGACAATCCTGGCGTACAGGATCTCGGGCTGGCTTGCTGCCAGCGCTAGTGCCACGCTGCTGATCTGGCCTGGAAAAGGGAGCCCTTGATTTGATTCATTCCACTGCTTTCCGTCAAACTTCAAAATTCCCCGCCCGTAGACTCCCGCATACGCCAACCGGGGCTGTGCCGAGAAGTCGATGACCATGTCGGTCGTGGGGTCACTGAGCCCACCCAGTTGCCTCCAAGAGAACCGTTTGCCGTGCCTAATAGCGACAAAGACGCCCTTGGAGGTTGCAGCGTAGACGTTATGTGGCCAGGCCGGATCGACGCGCAAGCGGAAGATGATGATCTGGTCCTCAGGATTTTCAGGGAAGATCCTGCGCCACGACCCTCGCCGCCCCGTCCTGGCAGAACGCCAGATTCCAATCGTTGTGGCAGCTGAAGGCACGCGGTTGGGGTCGCCAGAGCCGGCGAAGATTTCGCTGCTATCAGCTGGGTTTATCGCAATCGAAGCGAAGACAGTCGACAACAAATCATCTGACACACGCTGCCAACGGCGCCCGGCATCTAGGGAGCGCCATATGCCGCCCACGGTTGTAGCGAAGATATGCTGCCTGTTGCATGGGTCTACGGCGATCGAAGTGACCCGGCCATAGATGTTCGTCGGTCCAACCGACTTCCAGGCACATTGGTAACGGAGGCCCGCGGCCGGCGATGGGTTTCCACCGACCGCAGGTTTCAACGGCTCTAATGGAGCAAGCCTCACTTCCCTCCCTCGGAGATCCTGCTGCGCTTCCATGGTGCGGTTGTAGGCGCGAAGTCGGACGGTTTGATCGAGAACATGTCGCGGGAAGGCCCGAGGTAAAACATAATTCGTCTCGAAGAGAGAAGAATTTGTCTCACTAGTCCAGCCTCCACGCGAGCCGGACGCCCGGGAAGAGACCGTGTCCAGATGGGGCCCGCTTGTCCGCGGACGCGGCGCCGAGCCGGCGATCAAGAGGCACAGAGCGGCTAGCGCGCAACCTGACGCCGCAGCAAAACGGCGTGCCATCACAATCTCCTTGCTCTCGAGAGCTCTGATGTTGCAGTATACCGATTAAGAAGGAGGAAGCATGATCGCCATGGGGCAGATTGGCCGACTTCCTGGGTCTGGCGCGGTGGCCTTGGTACTCTTTCGCGACCGGTATCCCGTGGCGTGCTTGTCGACAAGTCCTAGCTCCTTGGCTTTCTTCTGCTGCTGCGCCCCTCGAAACTTGGGAAGTTCGAAGGGTACAGGGCAGTTGGGTTGAATAGTGGTCGACTCGTTGTCGATATCCATGGCGAGGGCAGTCGAGGTCGTAGCCGCCAAAAGCTTGTGGAGAATCGCGAAATGTTGGCCCTTCGTGTCGCCATAGCCACCGGAAACGGTTTTTGGAAGGTTTCCGACCACGATGTCAATCTCGCTTGCACCTGCTGGCTCCAGCGACACGCTAAAATCGCTGCCCACACTGAGCATCACCTTCCCGTTCGTGGCGCGGGTCTCCAGCACGACGATCTCTGCCAAGGCCTGTCTCTGAGGGCGTTTTTTACCTTGCATTGTCCCCGTGTCAGAGAACACGATGGGGTAGACTCGGTCGTTTTTGTAGGTGCGGAGCCGGCAGGTGGACAGAGTGCCTGCTGTAAGCATCATCCTTCCCGCGATCACGGCTCCGGTCCCGCATTTTGGATCAGTCAGACAGGCCTTATCAATCCGGCTTTCGGAGTCGTCGTGAAAATCGGCGAACGAAGGCACCCACTGGAAGTAGAGAGCGTCGCCTACATTGCTGGTAGGAAGATAGCCCACCGACTTGCCGTCACCGTTTAAGCTAAGCTGTGGCGAGCCTTGGTCGGTGACGCCCGTGACGGTGATAGCGGCGCCGTCTTTGAGAAGGCTTCCTGGAAGATTCTTGCCGTAGAAGGGGAATGTTTTCGTGCAACTGCCTGAAATTATATCCGTACATTTTATTATTGCGGATTTGTTCCACCATACAAACGGCACATGGTCTAGCTCTTGCTGGACAATTACGGTTGCCGCGTGCCGGTCTTTCGAGGGCACGAAGGCGATCAGTCCGTAGAAGAACAGCCGCACAGGAACACTTGTCAAAAGCATGTCGTTTCTCCTTTCTATCTCGGGCTGGAAGTAGTCTGATCGGGTGTCACCTGACCTCGACCAGTTCAAAGCTCCGCCATACCTCGGAGTCGCGGTTAGTGGCCGCGGCGTTGACCTGGGCCTCATGCAGGGCGCGCGAGGCATCACCCAGCCGCTGTAGGTCACGATAGAATTCGGCGAAAAACGCCTGCGTGTCCTGGTCGCTGACGCTCCAGAGGCTAACGAGCACACTGCGTACACCGCCGGCCAGAAAGGGCCAAGCCAGGACGGGTACACCCTCCGAATGAGACAAGGCAACGGCGCCCGTGTCACAGCCGGAGAGCACGACGAGCAAAGTATTACCAAAGCGGCGCCCGACTAGATCCCGGGCATAGAGGACGCCGCTCGCATCGTGACCCCCAGGCGCAAGCAGCAACCGCGACAGCAAGGGTACTTGCGAATTGACGAGTACATGGCCTGCGAAGTGAATAATTTTACGCCCATCTGACTGGCTGAGAAAAGCGTCCCGGGTTGCTTGACCGTCAAGCAAAGTTCGGCTGCCCGGGAACAGCTCCGCCACTAGGACAGCTTCCTGCCGGGCGCCGGGGAGCGCCGGAAGATCCGGGAAAAGAGCGCGCGGAAATCGGGGGTCTCCGACCGCTAGGGCAGTGGCTTTCACGAACCCGGAAGCGCTGGGTATCGGGGAGCGACGGTGCAGCAGCGCAAGGCTGGGAGCGATCGCGATCATGTGATCGGCGGCGAGGTAGTGCCCGGTGCGCCCATCGAGGAGAGCGGAGAAGGGTACGACGGTGAGGGGACCATCGAGAACGAGCAGTAGCCGATCTTGCGGACCGATCTGCGCTTCGATGGGCCGGATCAGAATTTCGTAGAGTTGCGCCGCCACGATGTCGACCTCCGCACTTTTGTCCTCCTTTGCCGCCGCTAGGAGCTGACTGGATAGCGTCTCGAGGTGGTCGATTCCAGAGTTGATAGAAACCATATTCAAGCGGTCGCAGTGGAGAGTCCATACTAGCAAGCGGTCTTTCATAACGAGGAACTCGATAGCGGTCGTGCCAGGGACGAGACGTGCCTGTGTCTTCCGCAATCCCGCCAGAAGCACTGCGGGGTTGCGCGTGTTCACTCCGGGCCCGAGAAGCCAATCTCGGAGGACCTCGGCCCGCCCCCACTCGGCGTACGCGAGCGCAAGCTCGGACCCACCGTTCACAAGCGCCAGTGTCACGAACTCATGGAAAATCTCCTGGAGCCGATCAGAGAGGGCGGCGCGGCTCTGGGCGTCGTCGACAGGAAGCTTCTCCCGTTGGCGCTCCGCTTCCCCTACGGCGGCCCAGAGGTCGTCTTCGGCGTCTGTCTGTCGCCCCAGCGTTCGCCATGCGCGGGCGCGATTGAGCAGCAATGTGACGAGGCGATAACGGTAATCGGTAGACTTGGCAATTTCCACCGCGCGATCCAGGTCGGCGAGAGCCTGCCCGGGATCTGAAGCGGTCTCCAGCTCACCTCGAACAAAGAGAATATCTCCCTCGGTAGTCCGGCGCACTTCTGGGTCGAGCAGGGAACTTGCCACCGCCGTGGCCTCAGCAAGGTCGGCGAGTGCCAGTGGTCTGTGCCCCAGTGCTCCAAGTGTGCCCGCTCGTTCCTTGAGCGCGGCGCATAGCTCCACGGCGAAATGTCGTCGGCGCGCGTCGCCGACCGACTCATCTCTCACTCGCAGCGCCGCGTGCTCCAGCCCTACCTGCTCCGCCGCCTCCGCCGCTCGCGCAAGAGGTCCGAAGCGCGAGGTTCCGGTGCCGGCCGCGCCAGCGGCGCGTGCGGCCCCGAGCGAGCTGTAGAGATGGCGCCACAGAGGTAACTGGTCGCCGAGGATCCGATCAGCATCAGCTACCAACGAGAGGGTCCGAGCTTGGCTCTGTGTCTCGCCAATCGCTCCGAAGTCGTCAACCGCCTCCTCGCCCCAACGCCGCGCCAATATCGGATCGCCTGAGATCGTGGCAACCAATGCGAGCAAGTGCCGAGAGCGGCCAAGTAGAGCGCGATAGCGATGATTCTCGGCGGTGTCGAGCAAGGAGCTCAGGAGAGCTCGGACGCGCGCATATCTCGCGCTTTCATAGGCGCACAAGGCCAGCTGGTAGGATGCCCAACCGGCTAGCGGACTGCCGGCGGAACGAAGTAACCTGCGCGCACTCTCGAATTCGGGCTTGGCCTGGATGAAGGCCGCGCCCTTCGCGAGGTCGAGAGCGCGTGCGTACTTCCGATGGGCGGCGGCCAATCTCCCCAGCGCCCCACGTCCTCGAGAAGTGGCCCGATCGATCGCGGCGACGGCATCCGCGTCAAGCGGATCACCTCCAGAGGCCGCGAGTGCCCGGGAAACGACTCTCAGGACGATCAGCTCCTCGGCTGCGCGCTCGGACTTGCCACTGGCGAGCGCCTCCGCCCAGCCTGCGAAAAGCTCCTCTTCGACAAGCTCGCGAACCTGCTGGTGAGCATGCTCCACGAGCGCCTGGACCCTCTCCTGCCGTCCCGCGAGCGCCGCCGCACGCATGGCGCTCAGCATTGCGCTCGGAGCGGGTACTGCCAATTCCCGCGCGAGCGAGCTCAGGTGTTCCTGCGCTTCTTGGCGCCAGGAGGAGGCCGCGTCCCTCTCGAGGTACTGACGCCAAGCCACGTCGGCTTGGCCTACGAGAGTCAGTCGCTCCAAGGCGAGAGCGCGATTGAACAAAGCTTCGGACAGGCCAGGGGCGTACTCAAGGGCCTTTTCGCTCACATCGAGGGCCCGGAAGAGATCCAAAGGCGAGCCTGATGGCTGGCGCGCGCGCGTGAGGAGAGCTGCTGCGAGGTCGGAAAGCACTACTGCTCGCTCGGCGGGGAGTGCACGTTCGACCGCGGTCTCCAGCAACCGCACGGCCCCCTCCGTGTTACCGGAAGCCAGTCTGATGACCGCCAGGTCGGCAAGGCTCCGCGATGAGGACTGGCCGGTCAGAAGGCGGCCGAGATGAGAGAGTTCACGCCGAGCTTGGGAGGCAAAGGCACTGTTCTTGGCTCCAACCTCTGGAGAGGGAAGCCCGACAAGCCGGCCATCGCTGATTCGCTGGCCTGCGAATATCTTCGCGAGGCGGATTCGCAGCGTAGCCGAAGACCTTTCTCCGCCGCCCGTACACTCGGCGGCCGCGAGCAGGAACGTTAGTATGACTAGCTTCCTCGCCGCCAGCGGACTGACTAACAACACCAACGACCTCCCATCGCAGAAGTTGCCGGCTCAATCCTATACGACTTCGCGAGGAGATGCCAGCCGGAATGCACCCCTAATACTTCTCGCTCTGCTACTGACAGGGCCTATTCTAGTTCCTGTCCAGAAATGGTCGATTTCTCGGCGTCATCGCAGCTTTGAAGACGACACAGAAATGATTCGGGTCACTCTGGGCTCGGCGAGGGCATCGCTGGGCTGAAGTAACGCGGAATATGACGGAAATGAAGCTCGT
>DATARR010000130.1:0-67949 GCA_036264085.1 Thermoanaerobaculia bacterium
CTCTTTCTGGGTGAAGGTTCCAGGATCACGGTTTGGCGACTTCGATTCTAGATACCTGGCGCAGAAAAAGCCAGCCCGAATGCGTATTTAACTCCTTCCTTTGCAGCTACTTACAGACCCCAGGACAGGAACTAGTTAGCAAGACGGGGCGAGCAGACCGAGCAGGAGTTCGCCGTGGAAGTAGCCGCCAGGAGGACCTCCCGGTCGACGCTGGACAGCTATGGCGGGCTTGCCGAAGGGGTACCAGCTCCTCGAAGATGTACTGGTGCAGCTCGGTGGCGGTGATCACCCCGCTCGGGCTCGTGGCTGCCGTGAGAAGAATTCGCTTCGCCAGCGAGGCCCTCGAGCAGTGCCGTGGCGAAGGGTGAATAGCCGTTTCCTGCCCCGCCGTCGCGGGTGTTGCGGCTGCCTGGGGTCACATCCAGAGCCTTCTCCCGATGGGAGGCCGATGTCAGCACCTGTCACGCCGTGCCGGCGAGAAGCGCACATATTGACTGTCATAGAGCCGGCGGCCCACCGGCACGAAACTGCGGCTCGGCGCCCAGCGGAAGCTGCCGGCGAAGCAGCAGTCGAGCACCACCAGAAGATGCTTGCAAGAGAGCCGTGAAAGGGCTTGGCGCACCCTCTCCATGGGCAGCCAGGTGGTCCTCCAGCATCAGGGAGTGGCGGACAACGAGGAGGTCCATAGCGGCTATGCCCTGCTGCGGCTCTTCGTCTGGGCGCTCCCTGTTCTCGGCCTGATCGGCACGGTAATCGGCATCGCTTCGGCCGTGGGAGACTTCGCGACTTTCCTAGGCGGCAAGATCGATGAGGTCGAGGTCATCAAGACGCAGCTCGTTGGCGTCACTCGAGGCCTGTCGTTTGCCTTTTCGATTACCCTCCTTGGTCTCCTCGGAGCCCTTCTCCTGATGTTCGCCGCAGCACTGCTCCAGGCGCGGGAGGAGCGTTTCTACATGGCGGTCGAGCGCTATGTCGCCGATCTCTTCCTGCCGTCCCTCCAGCGACTTGGGCGGAGGGTCGAGCCCGCCGCGACACCCTGGGACGACGAGTTGTGGCGCACCGCCCTGGTGAATGCTGCGCGGGCGGTCTTCGCGGAACTGGGGCTTCTCGTCGTGAGCCTGGGGGCATCGTTGCGGTCCGAGGTCGAGGCTTGGGGGCGCCAGCTCCAAGCTGACGCCGAGCGGGCGACAGTGGACGTCACCCGGACGTTCGAGGTGACGTGGAAGGAGAGGCTGAGCGACGCCGAACGGCTCCTCGACCGCCAAGCTGTTCTCATCGCCGCACTCCAAGCGGAGATGGTAGGTGGCGCGGAGCGCGAGACCCGCTGGCTGGCTACTGTCGAGGCGCTGCACTCCGCGATGCGCGACCTGCAGGAGGCCGTCCACGGCTCGGTCGAGGCGCTCGCCGCGAATCGCGAGGCCGTCGAGCAGACCCTGCATCGGTCGCTCGCCGCCGCCGCTCGGCTCGAGCCGCTCCTCGCGAGCTTGGCCGTTCGTGATGCAGATGATCCCGGTCGAAGGGGCTCCGCTCCAGGGTGCGCATGGCGGGTGAGACTCCACCGGCGCTCGTCTGCCCGAGCCCGCGTCAGTGGTGACAACGTGGTTTGCGGTAATCTCGGAGTCATCGGGGTCTCTGCGCTGACGCTCCGGGTCGGTCCGGAGGACCGTTCGGTTCTGGGGACTTGGCAGGACTTTGGTTTCCGAACTCGACTCCGCCTCGGGCACGAGGAGCGCTGCCCCGTCCTCAGACCGTCCGCCCCCGCTCTCCGATCGCGGAGTTCAACCGGTAGGTTCTCGCCTGGAGGCGTTCGAAGCGGACGACGCCGTCCCGGCTGGACAGATGACCCTTGATGAGCACACTGCCGAGGTATAGGCACGGCCAGTCGCCGCTCGGATGCCGTCTGATTAGAAGGCGTTCGCCCGCCATCTCGTGGCCTTCGGACCGAGACTCATCCCTCACGCAACGCCCTTGCACCTCCCTCCTCGCCCCGCATCTCACCATTTTACTTTCCATCTCTCGAAACACGCCGGCTTAGGTTTCGCTGCTGACCGTCCACCCTCCGGCTCCAGTCGCGGGGTTCGGGTTGCGTTCACGGCCGCCTCTCTACCCGAGGGGCGGACGCCGCCGGCCTCCTGGTGGATCCCCAGCACAACGTGCTGTCCGAACCTTGGGGACGCTATGCCGGCGCGGTACGCCGGCAGGCTCAAGTTGATGCCGTCCTGTGGCTCCTCGCGGGCGCAGGCCGGCTCGTCGGTACCTGCTCGCCCTCGATCCGTTTCTATTCTCTGGGAAGCCATGTCTTCAGCGTCAAGACCACCACGGTCCTCGACTACTCCTGCGAGATCTCGCAGTTCGAAGAGGCCGTCGCGCATGGCGGTGTTCCCGGATTTCAGCCGGCGAGCGGCGAGAGCTGATCGCAGGCAGCTCTTGTCCAACGCCAGCCAGTACCGGCAACCGCCGAGCCGCTCCCAAAGAGCCTCAACGGTCCGGTCGCTTGTGGCCCCTCTGGCGGTAGCGGGAGTTGGCCGCCAGAGACTCCATAGATTGCACAGGAGTAATTGTCGCCAATGCACAGGACTAATTGTCGCTGCGCAGCCCTCCGCGCGGCAGTCAATGAAGACCCCAGGGCCAAACATTGAGACTGGAGTCCATCGGCGAGAAACGGTGAGCTCGTACGGAATGCGCGTGGAACTACGAAGCTGAACGAGACGAGCCCAGAGCCCATGGGGCAGGACGGGCGTTCCGGCCTACCCCTCCCAACAATTGAGAAAGCGGCCCCGGCGTGAGGTGGAAGCTCCCACCGGAGCCTGACCCGGACAGGAGAACAAGTCCATGCCCGAGCTAACCGCGTATTCTATCCCCGCGACTCACCCTCTCCCGCCATCGCTGTACGTTGCCCCACCGGACGATCCCAGTGAGCCTCCGGCTCCACCAGCCGTGACGCTCCCTGCTCAGCCTGCCACCGAGAAGGGCGTCCAGGTGGCCGCCGTCCCGCCCGTGATTGATCCCGCCGCCTGGGAAGACTTCGCCGTCTTCCGGGAGACGTTCCTGATGTACCTCACCCCACCCGACTACGCCGCCGCCTTCCGCAAGATCGGGGAGATGCTCTTCCCCATGATCCTTGAAAACTACGACCCGTGGCCCGGCTGGCCCGAGTCCTCGACGCGGACGGAACTGCGCGCCGCCCTCGCGGACCTGCGCCACCTGGAAGGCTTTCTCGGGGTGGTAGGGCGCGAGAACGCCTTGTCTTCCCTCGGGAGGGAGGATGACCGGCTGTCGCGGTTTGCAGCCCGCCAGGCAGCGGAGGTTGCGAGAATTGCCCATCGCATCGACGCGGAGCTGACGAAGTCGGTGCCTCCCCAGGCCGAGGAGGCGTAGTCATGGGCTGGCCCAGAATGCCCAGCTGCTTCGACGCGTCGTCGATGTCACGGTCGCGGCTGCCTTGACGAGGATCGGCGGGAGACCCGGTCGGACATGCAACGAGTTTCGAAGGGCGGCCGAGATCGCCCAACCCACCGTTGAGATCTATAGGCGCCCTGTGGCGGCCCAAGCGTGAGTGATTCATCCCCAGCGCGCCCCCAGACCCACGAGCGAGAGTCACCCTTCACGCGACACCCCCTGCCCCTCCCTCCTCGCCCCGCTCTTCTCGGCCTCGCTTGGCGAATAACTCACGGCGTTGTTAGTATTGGTCGCGCGGCGTCTCGCTCGGTCGCGGTCACGGACGAGCACGCCGCGAGCTCCCCGAGACCTTCGCCCTGGAGGTCATCGAACGCTACCTGCTCGACGTCGAGGGCACCGTTAGGTGGCTGGGTGGCGAGCTCGGATCGGAGTAGGCCGCGGCCTGCTTGCATCTCCTCACTATTTATCCTTGCCGACACTACTTTTGAGCGGGTCTTCAACTTTCCCAAGGGACTGCTGCTTTCCTAGAAAGGAGCTTGTAATTGCCAAGCAGGCAAATCCGTTCTGGATTCCGATGACGATATAGCTCGAGATTCCCGTTGAGCCTAACCCACGCAGAATGAGGGCGTACACCAAGGGCGAAGCCACCACGCTCATGAGAAAATCGACCGAGCGCATAACATGGCGCAGGAAACTCGTAATGCTTCCGACCTCAGAGACTCCCTGATCCCGGAGGCGGGCAAGCTCCCGATAGACGCTACCCAGCACAACCCCCAGAATCGTTGCTAAGTATCCACCCAACACGACCCACCAACTCGTTCCGGCCGGAGCTGCCACCGCACCCAAGCTCTGTACCCCTCCCGTTGCGAGCCAGAGCCACAGGAGGAGTCCTCCGACAAACGCCAAGACCAACCAGACAATCCTCATAATGCCTCCTCAAGAGGGAATGCAACATAGCACTTGCGCCCCCCTTTCAGCAAGAAGATGACCGCACCGTTCGCGATCGGAACCACCGTGAACACTTCATCACCTACCGGCCATAGCAATTGGACTGCCGCGCCGCTCTTTTGGAGCGTGACCGCGTAAATTCCTTCGTTTTCAACGTTCACAAAGACGCCGTCCTCAGACAGCGGTCCAACCTCCGCCAACTTCCATTGAAAGAAACGCCGCATCCATGCGGGCATGTTGGGTTTGTCGTGATACGGGCTTGGAACCCGCACGACTGGAGTCGCGGTCGCGTTGTCTCCCAACTCCCATAGGCCCCAACAGAGAACAATCCGGCTCCTAAGGGTCCCACCCACACCGGCCGCTCGATGCCCTGAGTGAACACGAAGGACCAAAGCCCTTGGCGCCATCGCGATTGGACGTCCCGTGGAACCCGGTAGGTCATCAGCCTCGACTGGCAGCTTCGCGGATCGATTCGAAGCCACCGTCTCAAATTCTCTGCTTCAGAAGAGTCCTGTCGTTGATCGAGGTCGATAAGCTCAACATAGATGGCGAGCGGCGCGGCCATGCTACGGCCAAGCTCTGGAATACCGCGGCCCGGCCGACTCGGGTCGGCGAGAGACGCCACACACTTTTTCGCGCCGCGGCTATCCCTAACCTCAAGCTGAGCGAGGTCGCCCGAACGAGCTGGTTCTGAAGCTACATAGGTTCCTGGTTGAGGTAGTGGAAACCCGCGCGGAAGAGAATGCCCTCTGCCCTCCTCAGTAAAGGTAAAGAGAAAACCGTCCGGAGATGCGAACTTGCGCGGACTGGGTTGTGTCAAGTGAGATCCCATGTGGCCCCGAGCCTCGAGGCGCTCGGACTCATGTTGCACGGCGCTGCGACGGACAGTCTTCCAGGGAATCTCGATCACCTCTGGGTCGTCGGCGCCCACCACGCGTAACTTTTCGCGTGACCCGCCGGCCATGCCGATCGGCCATGGGGCGATAACTTCGGCAACGGGAATCGTTGGCGGTCGCGACAACCGTTCGACAACCGACTTCAGGGCGTCGAGGCCATTGACTGAATCGCTCGATGGCAGAGACCGGGCTAAGTTGAGCAACAGTAGGTTCATGCGAGCAAAAATGTTTGGATGCGCTGTGTCCTCGTGGTAACCACCATATGGAGTTCCAGTGAAGAACTGTGCAGTAGACGCCATGAGAAAGGCTGATGCGAACTCCAATGAAGCCGCTTGCTTCGGGTCTGCGAGATCTCCCACGGGAATGTCATAGATCGGCGCCGAGAGAAGCGGAAAGAGATTTGTCCGTGGCTTTTCTTCATGGGAGTAAAGCCGTGTTAGCGCGTCGAACGCATACTGGTCAGCTTCGATCTCTCTTTTCCTTGCGCTCCATCTGTTCCAAGGTAGCCCGCGCCAAAACCAGCCCGAATCGAATGCACCAGCGGAGACTCGATGATGTTCTCGGTGAGCCATCTCATGGGCGAAGACGAACTGCAACAGAGTACGTAGATATGGAGCGCCGTTAAACGAGGCAACCGCAGAGTAGCTCGAATGCGAATACACCGCGAGAAGGTCGTCCGGAACTACAAGGGCGCGGTCGATGAACACAGTGTCGAGCGTGGCGTCATACACCGCGTTGCCGTAGTCGGCGCCGGTCAGCTCACGCAGGCTTGCCGTCGGGCTTGTGATCCAGACTCCCAATTTCCCGGCGATGAGTGGTGAGTTGATCCGAATGGCGTCGCGGGTCCCGATCTGCCTTGCGATTGTATTGAATTCCGCCTCAAGCGCTTGGGTATCCAGAGGGGAGAGCGCGGGAAGCCTTCCCTTGGCCCGGATCTCGTTTAAACGCGCCCGCCGACTCTCTCGACCCGAGGTATCCACGAGCATCCACAGGCAGGCTCCCAAGACCAAAGCCAGCCCAAAAAACCGCAGCAGAGAGTTCCTAGGCGGAGTCTTCGCTCATGTCCTCAAACTTGCAAAAGGAGAGCTTCATGCATCACCGAGCTGAGTCTATCGCAGCCAGTGCCCATCCCGATGGCCAACCCAGGCGCTTGGCTGCTGCGCGAGTGGTCATCCTCCTGATTGACGGCCGCCCTCGGCTCGGGGCGCGGCTCCACGGCTGCGCCGTCGAGACTCGCGTCTATCCGCGGCCTCCCCGCTCCCCTGGGCACACAACGCCCAGGAGAGCCCCGCCCCATCTCCTTGGTCTCACCCATCCGCGTAGAGGCTCTGGACTCTCGTCCTTCCGGGTCTTGGGGTTCGCTCCTGCCGGCGCTTTTCGTACCCGAGGGGCGAACCGGCGGCAAGGCAACCCTGCGGGCGCGCTACGCGCGGCCTTGCCGCCCGTCCGCCCCTCGGGTCCCCGCGCCTTGCGCAGGAGCAAACCCCAAGACCGAAAGGAGAGGTCACCACCATGTTGAATCCAAGTCCAGCCCGAGCCCAAGCCGCCACCCTCTGGGGAGTCGACGCCCGAATCGTCAACGTCGAAGTCATGATCGACGACGGCCCCACTCAGATCGAGATCCTGGGGCTTCACCCGAACGCGACCCGGGAGAGCCGCGAGCGGGTCCGAGCCGCCTTACGAAGCGGCGGCTTCGACCTAGGGGGGAAATCCATCCTCATCAATCTCACTCCGACAGACCTCCCCAAAGAGGCGGCGCCTCTCGATCTTGCCATCGCCTTGACGATCCTGGCGGCCACCGGGACCCTCCCACAGAAGGCCTTGGACGGCCGGTTGATCTGTGGAGAGCTCGGCCTGGACGGAACGATCCGCTCGATCCGCGGAGGGCTCGCCATGACTGAGCTCGGCCGTCACCTCGAAAGCCGCGAGCTTCTGCTGCCCGCCGCCAATGCGGCCGAGGCCGTGGTCTTGGGAGATGCCCTCCCCGTCATCGGCCTTCACAACCTCTCCCAGGCGCTGCTCCATCTGAAAGGAGTTGAGCCTCTGACCGCCTGGCCCACCTCTCCACTCGCCACACCTCCGAGCGCGGCCGTCTCTCCCGACCTCTCGGAGGTGCGAGGGCAGGAGACCGCCAAGCGGGCGCTCGAGGTGGCGGCGGCCGGCGGCCATAACCTTCTCTTTCTCGGACCTCCCGGCAGCGGGAAGAGCATGCTCGCCCGCCGCTTTCCCGGTCTCTTTCCGCCGCTCACCCTGCCGGAGTCGATCCTTTGCACGAAGATCTACTCGCTGGTGGCCGAGGAGCCGCCGGAGGGCCTTCGCCAGGTCCGTCCGTTCCGGAGCCCTCACACGGGTGCCAGCACTGCCGGTGTCCTGGGCGGAGGCGGCGGGGACGTCCGCCCTCCTCGCCCAGGCGAAGCGACTCTCGCCCACTGCGGCGTGCTCTTCCTCGACGATCTTCCCGACTTCGGACGAGCGACACTCGCCGCCTTACGTGAGCCCCTGGAGACTGGAGTCGTCACCCTCTTGCGTCCCGGAAGCCGCGTTCAGTTTCCGGCCCGCTTTTCTCTGATCGCCGCGATGAGCTCCTGCCCGTGCGGCTATCTAGGGGACCCCAAGAGGGCATGTACGTGCAGTCCGGCCTTCATCCGTCGCTTTCGCGAACGGATTTCAGGGCTTATCGACCGGCTGGACCTGCACGTCGAGGTGCCGGCCGTCCGCCTGAATGAGTTGCGCGCCGGCCCCGGAGAGACCACGGCCCAGGTGGCCCGCCGAGTCGCCGCTGCGCAGGCCGTGCAGATCGATCGCTTCGGACCCGGGGCCTCCCGAACCCTCAACGCCGCGATGACTCCCCAGCAGGTCAGCGCGTTTTGTGCCGTCGACGCCGCTGGCCGCAGCCTGCTGGAGGCGGCCTTCGAGAAGCTCGGCCTGTCCGCCGCCTCCAGGGATTGCATTCTCAAGGTCGCCCGCACGATCGCCGATCTGGCTGGCAGCGACGCGATTCGCGCTACCCACCTCGCCGAGGCGATCCAGTACCGCAGCTTGGACACCAGGAGCGCGAGGTAAAGACTCGCAAACAGCAATACCAACTCCAGGAGAAGAACATGAGCGGCCCGCAATCGAACCCTCAACCCTTCGACCCGGAAGACCTCTTCGGTCCTGTGATCCACTCCTACTCCCGCGCCGAGGCGCTTGCAGACGGCGTCCTGGTCGATGTCACCTCAAAGGCGCGGGAGGCAGGCTTCCGGATTCCTGTGGCTCTCACCCGCGCCGTCTGGGAGAGTTACGTGACCGTCCCACCCAAGGTCGTCGCCCAAGATGAACCGGGGAGGCTCTGGGACATCCTCTGGATGGCCTCTCTGGCCGCGCGACGCAATCGCGACGCACGAGGTTCACTTCACCGTGTCCGTTCGCAATGACAATCGGCAGCCCCGGCCGAGGAGGCTCAAGTGCGTCGTGGGTTCCGGGGACGAGGGGGAGGCGGTCATCACCATCCTTCTGCCTGAGGAGGACTAGCCCGACGGGGGCTCTCCCCGGAGAGCCGGCCGTGATGACACCCTGCGAGCGGTGGAGAATCGGCCATTATCCTCGCTGACCACCCGAAGCCTAGACCGCTACGGAACACCCGCGATGCTTCCATGGGCGGCGTCGATCTCGCTCTCCGGGGCAGAGGATCATCCGCAGGCATCGTGCAACTGGCTACTGCTCTTGGCGCAATCTCCGAATCAACCGCAACCCCGGCCGGGTGTTGTACTGCTCCCGCCAGGCCCGGTGGGCAGCGTCGTCCGGGAAGTGCTCGTTCCCGGGATAAGGGTAGCGGCTCATCCCGTGGAACGGCAGCGGCTCTACCGACTGTCCGAAGGCGGTGTTGGCATCGGCGTCCTTCGCCCAGCCGTCCACCTTGAGCAGAAAGTCGCGGCGCCAGCCGGACGGCAGCGCCGGCAGGGTCTTGGCGTCGAAACAGAGGCGGATCTCGTCGCCGGAGCCCATGATCACCATCTCATCGTCCACGTCCGTGAGGAGGGGACGCACGTCGCCGTAGCGTGTGTAGAGGCCGGTGGTGGGGTTCCACTCCGAGATGGGCATCCAGGTCTGGTAGTCGAAGCTCTCGGGCTGCTTGCGCTGGGGGTCGATAACCGGCCGCGAGAAGCCCCGGAAGCGCAGCTCGGCCGCGGCCGGCGCCTTTTCCGTCAAGGCCACCGGCGGCTCCCCCGTGGCATCCGAGAGGAAGATCTCGTCCCAGTAGACGCAGAGGTTGGTCTCGATGCGCACCTCGCGAGAGGCCGAACGGAATTTCCCGGTGAGGTCAACCACGATGGTCTTGGGCTTGCCCGCGGGAATCCCCATGTCCTCGTCGACCGTGACCCAGTTGCCGGCTTCATCCTTCACCTGGAGGCGCGGCATCACCAGCCCCCCGGACCCCTGCGCGCTCCCCAGGAAGGTGCTGCCGTCCGCCCAGTCGACCCAGCCGGAGAGGACGAGCACGGCGCGGCCATCGGGCGCGGCTGGTCCGAAGTCGAGATCGAGGTGGTGCATCTCGGCTACTCCGGCGGCGTCGCGGCGGAAGGCGTCCGGATAGCGCCGGTCGCGGGCCAGCAGGCGGTCGCGCACGTCGTTGCCTTCGGAATCGTGCGCCGCCTTGGGATAGATCCGGCGCTCCACGCCGAACAGCCGGAAGTCGGGGAACGGCGGCCCCTTGAACTTGTCGTTGGTGAAGATCTCGACATCCGCCGGATGATCGACGGCGATCAGATGGACCTGGTCGAGGAAGGCGACCTCGCGCAGCTCCTCGGCGATGCGGATCTGATATTCGCCGTCCGTCTCCCGCAGCGCCTCGCCGGGGATCTGGACGTACTCGTCGTGATCGACGGGGAAGTATTCGCCGTCGCCTGACGAGGCGCCGAGCGGGGCCACCCCCAGCACGTCGGTGATGAACTGGAAGCGCTCGCCGTTCCAGGTGAAGATCATCGGACAGGAGCCCGAGAGGCGCGGCGCCTCCTTGACGGCGGCGAGCTGGCCCGCCGGACGCCTGGACTCGTTCTGGATCAGCCCGTTGGGCCAGGTGATACGGACGGTGTCCGCCGCGGTCTGGCCGCCGAGGCCGAAGACGAGCGGGACCCCTTGATAAAGCTTTTTCTGGTAGATCTTCCCAGCCTTCACCTCGATCTCCGAGCCCGGCGCGAGCTTCAGGTTCTTGACCCCTTCGAGCGACACGGCAAGCCAGCGATCGTCCGTGGAGGTGACGTTGCGGAAGAGCCGGAGCGCGCCGTCCTTCCCCACCGCCGCGAGGTCCACCTTGCCATCGGAATCGAAATCGGCCTCGGCGAGCGCCACCGCCTCTCCCGGCGCCGCCACGGGGGCGGAGGCGCCGCGGTTGGCGGGATCGGCGAAGGCGAACGGCGGCGGCACGGCGGCCTTCTCCACCTTCCACCCCTTGTCCTTCTGATTGATCAGCAGGGAGCCGCCGGCCGCGAGGTCGGTCCAGCCGTCAGCGTCCACGTCGAAGGCGGCGAGGGGGACCGCGCCCAGCGGCAGTTCCGGAGTGGGGACCGCCTCGTAGGCGCCGCCCAGGCGGTCACGATAGATCACGCCGGGATGGTCCGCGTAGGCCACGGCGAGATCCAACCCTTGCGCGTCCGAATGGACGTGCAGGAGGGCGGCGTCGAGGGCCTTGCCGGGGACGAAGGGGAAACGGGCGGTCTCGTCGTGGAAGCCGGCCACGCCCTCGTTGCGGATCAGGGCCGCCGTGTCGCCGAGCAGCACGAGGTCGACGTCGTAATCGTGATCGAAGTCGAGCCAGACCGCCTTGCGAAAATTCCCCTTCGGGAGTTGGACGGCGGTCTTCTCGAAGCGGCCATTGCCGACATTGCGATAGAGGGCCGCGGCGCCGCCGGCCACGATACAAAGATCGGGCCGGCCGTCGTTGTCGAAATCGCCGGCCGCGACGGCGGTCACGTCCTTGAGCCCTTCCAGCCCGGTGGCGGCGGCGCGCCGGGTGCCGCCCAGGAAGAGGGCCACGCCGGAGGCGGAGGCCACGAGGAGGTCGGGCTTGCCGTCACCGTCCGCGTCGAGGACCGTCAGAGAGGCGGTGGTGGGATCGATCCCGGTCATCAGCTCGCGCGGCTCCCAATTCGCGGGCACGGCGGGCGCGGGCCCCCCGCCCGGCTCGGGCTCGTCGTAGATCTCGACGTACCAGCTCCACTCCAGGTCCTCGGGGACGACGGCCCCCTCCTGGCGCTTCTTGATCGCCTGGAAGGTCTTCAGCTCGCGGTCTGCGTCGGCGGTGCGGCCCGCGGCCTTGTAGGCGCTATAGAGCTGGAAGTGGGCGCCGGCGAGCCCGGGAGCGATGCGCGCCGCCGTCTCGAATTCCTGGAGCGAGAGGTCCGGCTTGGCCGTAAGCTTGTAGAGCATCCCGAGATTGAAATGGGTGACCGGCTCGTCCGGCGCCAGTTCGGCCATCTTGCGGAATTGAGCGACGGCCTTTTCGTAGTCGGCGTCGCGCTTGTAGGCGATGCCGAGATTGAACCACGTGTGCGGGATCGAAGGGTCCTGCTTCTGGGCCTTCTCGAGCTCGGCGACCCCTTCGGCGGTCTTGCCGGCCTTGAGCAGGGCGAGGCCGTAATTGACCCGCTCGCGGGCGGAATCCGGCGCCAGGTCGAGGGCCGCCTTGAATTCCTCCACCGCCTGATACTGGGTGGTGGGGTTCTCGTAGAACGCCTTGCCCAGATTGCGGTGGTGCCAGAGCAGGTCGGCTTTGGAGGGCCCGTCCGGCGGCGGTACCGCCGCCGCGGCGGCGAGCAGGAGCGCGAGAGCCAGGGCCCTCACGGTACGACCCCCGCCCCCTCCTTGATGGTGGTGACCTTGTCGACGGGAACCGTCACCTTTTCGATCTTGCCGCTGGGCCAGCGGATCTCCAGCGAATCGATCGCCGTGGCCTTGCCGAGGCCGAAGTGGAGGCGCCTGGTGCTCTGGCCGGCGTAGCCGTTGCCGCCGTTGACCTCGCGGATCATCTGCAGCCCGCCGGCCTTCAGGGTGGCGCGGGCGCCGATGGCGTCGCGGTTCGACTTGGTGCCGATCAGCTTCAGCTCGATCCAGTGTCCGGCGGGGGCGGAGACGTTGTGATAGAGCAGGGAATTCTGATTGGCGTTCGCCTCGTAGAGGTCGAGGCGGCCGTCGTCGTCGAAATCGGCCACCGCGATGCCGCGGCCGTCGAGGTCGTTGTCGACTCCAGCCTCGGCCGCCATCTCCTTGAACGCCTGGGTGCCCAGGTTGCGGAACAGCTTCTTGCGCTGGTGACCGCTCCAGCTCATGGAGCCGATGGCGGGCCAGTTGTTGACGTCGGTGAAGTCGATGTTGGGGGTGATGATCATCTCCAGCAGGACCGGGATGTAGTTCTCCTTGCCGGCCGAGCGCAGGCCGTCGACCGCGAAGAGGTCCTGCCAGCCGTCGTTGTCGAAATCGCCGAATTTGGCCGCCCAGCCCCACAGCGTGTTGCACGTGCCGGTCTCCTTGGAGAGGTCGGTGAACGTGCCGTCGCCGTTGTTGTGCCAGAGCATGTTGCACTCTTTCATGTACTCGTCGGTGATGTTGGTGACGTAGACGTCGAGCCAGCCGTCGTTGTCGTAGTCGGCGATCTCGGCGTTCATCCCCTTCTTGGTGTCGAGCCCGCCCAGGGCGGCTTGCGTGGCGTCGCGGAAGGTGCCGTCGCCGTTGTTGAGGAAGAGGCGGTCGGTGCCATAGTCGTCGGCGACGTAGAGGTCCTGCCAGCCGTCGTTGTTGAGGTCGCCGTGGCCGAGGTCGAGGGTCCAGCCGGTGTGGCGGGCGAGGCCGGCCTTCTCGGTCACCTCGACGAAGCGGATTTTGCCCGAGCCCGGCTCGGTCACGTTGTGCCAGAGCGTGACGCCACCGCCGTTGGTGGCCTGGTCGAGGTTGTTGGGGAGCACGTGCGGGTTGGGCAGGTCGATCAGGTTGACCGGCGGAAAGTAGTTTCCCAGCAGCAGGTCGAGGCGGCCGTCGTTGTCGTAGTCGAAGGCGATGGCCGCGATCGTATTGCCGAATTTCGTGAGGCCGGCCTCTTGCGAGACGTCCTTGAATTTCCCGTTGCCGAGGTTGTGATAGAGGATCGGCGTGCCGAAGCGGGCCACCAGCAGGTCGGGCCGGCCGTCGTTGTCGGCGTCGAGCCAGAGGGCGTCGGCCACGATCGACTTGGGATCGTTGCCGCCGTCCACCCCGGCCTCCTTGGTGACGTCGGTGAAGGCGAGCTTGCCGGTGGGGCGGAATTCGTTGCGCAGCAGGTGGCAGGGTTTTCCCGTGTCCGAGTCGGTGATGAAGAGGTCGTCGTCGCCGTCGCCGTCGAAGTCGGCCACCGCCACCGAGGCGCCGCCGGAGGTGAACATGCCGAGCACGTCCGCGCTCTTGCCGTGGAAGACCCGCGTATGGTGCAGCACCCGGGCGCCCACCTTCTCCGCGATCTCCTCGAAGCGGATGGGCGGGGCGGGCTTCGCCTCCTGGGCGGCGAGCGGGGCCGCCGCCAGAAGCAGGACTAACCAGAAGCGTCTCATCTCACTCCTCCCACAGCGGGGCCAGATTGGTGTCCACCCGTTTGTTGGGATCGAGCTGATCGTAGATGTATTTCTCCAGCTCCTCGCCGTCGCGGGCCAGGCGGGCCTGGAGCTGCGGATCGCCCGGGAAGAGCTGAAGGCCCTCCCGCCAGGTCGCCTTGGCCTTCTCCAGCTGCTCGGTCTTCCAGTAGCCGTCGCCGAGGGCGATCCAGGAGCGGACGTAAACCTTTCTCTTCTTGGCCTCGGCTTTCGCCATCGCCACCGCCTGCTCGAGATCGGCCACCCCCAGGGGCGCCCGGCCGAAGATCTTGGGCCAGTAGAGATAGCTGTTGCCGCGCGTGTAGAGGGCGATCCAGCTCTTCTTGAGCTCGATCGATTTCGAGAAATTGGTCAGCGCGCTGTTGGCCAGGATCACCTGGGTGATCGAGCCGGCGTCCGGGATCTTGTCCACGTAGACGTAGCCGTAGTTGAGCCAAGCGAAGGCGGCCTGCGGATGGCCGGCCGTGAGCTTGCCGTAGAAGTCGATGGCGCGGTCGTACTCCTTGGTGCGGATGACCGCCTTGCGGTACTCGTTCGAGTATTGCAGGTTGTCCGGGTCGGCGGCGAGCGCGGACTCGAACAGCGGCAGCGCCCCGGCGTCGTTGTGAGCGGTGACGGCCTTCATGGCGTCGTCGAACGCGGCGGCGTGGAGGGCCGGGGCGGCGCAGACGGCGAGCAGCAGCGTGCAGAGACGTTTCATTTCTTCCTCGACTCAAAAGGTTTCGGCTCCGGCTCCCCCTCCACGATCCGGTAGAAGCGGTCGGCCGGAAGATTGGTGAAGGTCTGGCGCAACCCCGAGGGCCAGCGCACCTCCAGGCGGTCGATGGCGGCGGCTCCGCCAAGGCCGAAGTGGACCCGGCGGCTGCTCTGGCTGGCGAAGCCATTGCCGCCGTCCACGAAGCGGAGCTGGGTGCGCCCGCCCGCAGTGGCCCGGAGTTGGGTGCCGATGGCGTCGCGGTTGGACTTGCGCCCCTCCAGGAGGAAGGTGGCCGAGTGGGGGCCGGCGGGGCGCACGTTGCGGTAGAGATAGGGCTCGGCGTTGGCGTTGGCCACGAACAGGTCGAGCCGGCCGTCGTTGTCGAAGTCGGCCACCGCGATACCCCGGCCGTCGCGGGTGGAGTCGAGGCCGTGGCGGGCGGCCACCTCGCGGAAGGTGCCCGCCTCGTTGTGGAAGAGCCGCTTCTTCTCATAGCCGGAGAGGCTCTTGTTACCCATCGGCGGCCAGTTGCGGGCGTCGGCGAAGTCGACGTTGGGGCGGGTGATCATCTGGAAGACGTCCGGCACGTAGCTCTCCGGGCCGGCCGAGACCCAGCCGTTGACCACGTAGAGATCCAGCCAGCTGTCGTCGTCGTAGTCGAAGAACTTGCCGCCCCACCCCCAGCCGGTATCATAGGTGCCGGTCTCGCGGGCCACGTCGGTGAAGCTCAGCTTCCCCTTGTCGTCCAGCCCATTGTTGCGCCAGAGGAAGTTCCCCTCGCGCATGTAGTCGTCCGTGATGTTGGTCACGAAGACGTCGAGCCAGCCGTCGTTGTCGTAGTCCCCCCAGTCGGCGTTCATCCCCTTCTTGGTGTCGATGCCGATGGTCTCTTTCGTCACGTCCTTGAAGGTGCCGTCGCCGTTGTTGAGCAAAAAGCGATCGGTTCCGAAGTCGCAGGCCACGTAGAGGTCGTCGTCGCCGTCGTTGTCGGCGTCGGCATGGCCGAGGTCGAGGGTCCAGCCCGAGAGGTTGATGCCCACCTCGCGGGTGACGTCCTTGAAGGTGCCGTTCCCCTGGTTGCGCCAGACGGTGAGGCCGCCGCCGTTGTTGGCCGTCTCGAAGCTCTCGGGGAAGAAGCGTGGGGTCTGGGGCCGGAAGATGTCGACCGGCTGGAAGTAGCTGCCCACGAAGAGGTCGACAAAGCCGTCGCGGTCGTAATCGAAGGCGATGGCGGTGATGGCGTTGGCGTAGCGGTCGAGCCCGGCCTGGCGGGTGACGTCCTTGAATTTGCCGTCTCCCTCGTTGTGGAAGAGCTGGCTGTGGCCGAAGCGCACCACGAAGAGGTCGGGCCGGCCGTCGTTGTCGTAGTCGAGCCAGAGGGCGTCGGCGGTGGCGTTGGAGGCGTCGTTGCCGCCGGCCACGCCCGCCGCCTCGGCCACGTCGCTGAAGGTGAAGTCGCCGTTGTTGTGGTAGAGGTGGTTCTTCCCGGTCTCCCCGGAGTCGGTGACGAAGAGGTCCTCGAAGCCGTCGCCGTCGTAGTCCGCCACCGCCGCGGCAGCGCCCAGGGCCGTGTAGCCGGCCATGATCTCGGCGTAGGGGTTCTTGAAGACCCGGTTGTGGTGCCGGGCGGCGACGCCGGCGCGCGCCGTCACATCCTCGAAATCGCGCTCTGGAGGCCCGGCCGCGGCACTGCTGGTGAACAGCGCGACGGAGAGAAGGCCCAGGGGGACAAGGAGGCTGTGGCGCGGCGGGGGCTCGTAAGGCTTCAATCAGGCTCCTCAACGGGGTTGAAGCTTATTGAAGCAAGCTCCAGGCTTGCGCCGTGTGCCCCGGGGGGGTCCAAAAAGGGTTCAGCCCGTCCACTGTACGCCTACCGCTCCCGCAGACGGTCGAGGAGCGTCAGGAACCCCTCGCCGGCTTCCAGATTGAGCCCGGACATCTGCTCCACCAAGCCCAGGACATCCCAGCTCACCCACCCCTCAGCGATCTTGCCGTCCACGATGCGCAGCATGTCGATGCCGGTGGTGACGATCTCGCGGCCGGTGGGCGGCAGGCCGGGGACGTGACCGGTGTGGCGGCCACGGGCGGTCCAGCGCACGGCCACGGTCTCCCCCTCGGACACGATCTGGTCCGCGGTGACCCGGATCTCGGTGAAGGCCAGGTGGTAGAAGAAGACCAGATGGCGGACGGCGTCGGGGCCGCGCGCGAAATCGATCGGGAACGGGATGTGGGCGTGGATCAGACAGTCGCGGGTGACGAGGTCGTCCGCGATCGCGAGGTTCCCCGTGTTCCAGAGATCCTCTCGAAACCGCCGGGCGATCTCCTTGGCCGCCTCCTCAGCGTGCCGCGGCGCCTCCGGAGGCTGGGGCTCCGTATCGTTTCTCAATCAGGCCTCCTCCTTCCGTGATCTGGAGGATACGATCGATTGGGACGTCACGGAAGCTCTGCACGGTTTTCGAGGCGGGCCAGCGCACGGTCAGCTCGTCGATCCGGCCGTTTTCCCCGAGGCCGAAATGGAGGCGCAGCATGCTCTGGGAGGCGTAGCCGTCGCCGGCCGTGACCTCGCGGGTCATCGTCTTCCCTCCGGCCTTCAGGGTGACGAGGGCGCCCACGGCGTCGCGATTGGACTTCGTGCCCTGGAGATCGAGCTCCAGCCAGTGGCGCCCCTCCCCCACCTGGTTGCGCAGCAGGGCATGGCGGTCGCCGTTGGCGGCGACGGCGATGTCGAGCACGCCGCGGTTCCAGAAGTCGGCCAGGGCCACGCCGCGGCTGTTGGTCAGCAGGTCGGTGCCCGCCGCGCGGCCGATCTCCTGGAAGGTGCCGTCTCCCCGGTTGCGGAGGTGGCGGTTGCGCTCCCAGCCGTGCCAGGAGAGCTTGCCGAAATGCCTGGGATCGAAGAGGCGGCCCGACTTGTATTCCTTCTGGTCCCCCACGACGTTGTTGAGGAACGACAGCTCGATCTCGGTCTCCTTGTCGTTGTAGACCCAGCCGTTGGCGCTGTAGAGGTCGAGGAAGCCGTCGTTGTCGAAGTCGCCGAAATTGGAGCCCCAGAACCAGCCGATGGGGTTGGCGCCGGCTTTCCAGGAGACGTCCTCGAAGGTGCCGTCCCCCCGATTGTGCAGCAGGTGGTTGCCGGCTGCCATCTCCTGGAAGACCTGGACGAAGCGGGTGCCTGACTGGCGGAAGATCTGGAAGTAGAGCGGCATGTCGGTCGACCAGACCCCCTGGCGCCAGGAGTTGGCCATGTAGCGCCAGACGGTGGGCGATTCGGCGAACCAGCCGTGCTCGGAGCGGATGTCGGCGGTATAGAGGTCGAGACGGCCGTCATTGTCGTAATCGGCGAAGGAGGCGCTCATGCCGGCGCCGTAGGCCAGGGCGCCGGCGTGGGTGGTGACGTCGGTGAAGGTGCCGTTGCCCTCGTTGTGGTAGAGGGTGCTGCGGCCGAAGTCGTTGACCACGAAGAGGTCGGGGTTGCCGTCGCCGTCGTAGTCCCCCCAGGCGGAGCCCAGGCAGAGGCCGGTGTCCCCCACCCCGGCCTCCTCAGTGACGTTGGTGAAGGTGCCGTCGCCGTTGTTCCGGTAGAGCTGGTTGGGCTCGCCGTTGCGGGCGTAGAAGGTGGTGGGGATCTTCTGGCGCGGGTCGAGATAGCGGCCCACGTAGAGGTCGAGCTTGCCGTCGTTGTTGTAATCCCCCCAGGAGGCGACGGTGGTGCAGCAGTCGGCGCCGATCCCGGCGCGGGCCGTGACGTCGGTGAAATGGACGTGCCCGGAGGCGTCCGGCCCGTCGTTGTGGAAGAGCTGGTTGGGCTGGAAGGTGCGGCTGACGAAGAGGTCCTTCCAGCCGTCGTTGTCGTAGTCGGCGAAGACCCCCACGGAGGTGCCGTCGATGCCGGCCAGGCCCGCGGCCTCGGTGACGTCCTCGAAGGTGCCGTCGTGCCGGTTGCGGAAGAGGCGCGACTGGACGCCGTCCGGGATGAAGAGGTCGTAATAGCCGTCGTTGTCGAAGTCCACGGCGCTGATGCCGCCCGGGCCGTAGCGGATCATGCCGAAGCGGAGCGGCTGGTTGAGGAACGGCGGGTAGTAACGGTTCTGGAAGGCGATCCCTGCCGCCTGGCCGACCTCGTCGAACTGGGCGCGGTCGCTCTCCTGGCGTTCCCCCTCCAGCAGCGAGGCCGCGGCGATCTCGAGCTTTCCGTCCACGGGCTCGAAGCGCATGCGGAACGTGGCGCGGTCGATCCCCGGGCGCTGGTGGCCGCGGAGGGTGCCGATGGTCTCGAAGCGGACCTGGGCGGTCACCTCGCCGTCCGGCTCCCAGGCCTCCACCCGGTGGACGTGAAGGCCGAGCTCCTCGATCGACTGGAAGGAGTCGAAATAGGCGCGCCACTCGTCGAGGGCGGCGTCGCGGCCGGCCTCTCCAGGGGCCGCGGCGAAGGCGGCGGTCTCGACGCCGTCCCGCTCCCCCACCTTGCGGAAGCCGGCGAGCCCCAGGGACGAGCCCCGGAAGGCCGGGCTGTAGATCGCCCCGGCGGCGGCAAGGTCGCGGGCTTGGAGAGCCCCGGCCAGGCGTCCCAGGGTCTCTACGGCGCCGCGACCGGTCTCGAAGAACTTCCGGCCGTTCTCGTCCATATGGTTGAGGCTGACCAGGGTGCCCGTGATCAGGATGACGGGCGCCAGCGTCAGACCGAAGAAGGAGGATTTTCTACGCAGCCATCGGGGTATCGGAGGCACCGGCACATCCTTCTCAGATGGTTTGGGTCTTCATTCAAACAAATCCTGAGGCAAGGGGGTGTAGGCAAGAGGAATCAAAAAGGATTCAAGACGGGCTCGGAGAAAGGAGCCATAATGCTGCCCCGAAAGGAGACGGGATTGAGCAAGGAGGAGCTCCGTTACGCTGCGGCGGCCTGTCAGGTGGATTTTCCCAACCCGGCCGACCGGGCGGGGATCAAGCCGCACACCGACCGCATGGTCGACATGATCTCCCAGGCGGTCGAGGGGTATGCCCCCTTTCTGCCGGTCAAGCTGGTGGTCTTTCCCGAGTTCGCCCACGCGGCGCCGGTCTATTTCACCGCGCGCGACCTGCTGGACAAGCTGGCGATCCCCATCCCCAACGAGCACACCGAGCGCTACGTCGCCAAGGCGAGGGAGTATGGGATCTACATCCAGACCGGCAGCTTCCTGGAGCGGGACGACAAATATCCGGGGGTGGTCTTCAACGCCACCTGCATGGTCGGGCCGGAGGGGATCCTCACCAAATACCGCAAGGTGAATCCGTGGATCCCCTGGGAGGTGCACGCGAGCCCGCACGACATCCCGGGGTACGAGGAGGAGATGTTCCCGGTGGCGAAAACGCCGATCGGCAACCTGGGGGTGGCGATCTGCTACGACTGGCTCTTTCCGGAGGCGCTGCGCCAGCTCACGGCCAACGGCGCCGAGGTGCTGATCCGCGTCTCGGCCTACATGGACCCCTGGGGCGCCACGGCGCCGATGGACTGGTGGACGGTGGTCAACCGCTGCCGGGCGATCGAGAACGTGGCCTACGTGGTGGCCTCGAATCAGGCGGCGAGCCTCTCGCACTACCCTCCCTTCTCCTGGCCGGGAGGCAGCATGATCGTCGACTTCGAGGGTCGAATCCTCCATCAGGCCGATCCCGGCCCCGGCGAGAAGATCGTGGTCGGCCCGGTCGACATCGCCGCCCTGCGCCACGAGCGGTCTGTAAGACGGGGCCACCAGACGCTCGGCCATCTGCGGTCCGAGTGCTATCCCATGTATCAGCAGAGCTTCTATCCCCCGGGCCAGCAAGAGAAGCTCAGCATCGAGGGGAACGACGAGAAGATCGCGGAGGTCAAGAAGCGGATGGGGTACGACTAGAAGGCCCCAGACCACCGCGACATCGCCGCATTTTTCAATTCTCTGCCGTCACCAGAGCTACCCATCGGCGCAAAATATCGCACGAAGAGCTCATAATGCGGTATTCCCTCCGGGGAATGCCGCACGAAGAGATTTTCGGGCTATCTCGTCTCGGTAAAATGCCGCGACAGGTCGATTCCCAGGGGCGGAAAGACGCCTCTTGATCTCGCGGAGGACTTTTCCCGCAACGACTCCCCTTGATTTGCCGCCTCCTCTCGACCGCCCGCCGAGGAAAGGCCAGTCTCAGCCGCAATAAGTCTGCAAAGTATGACGCAAAGTCTCCTCATTGCAGCACCATGAGCAAACAATGACGCCTCCTCTCTTCCTTTTGCCGTTTCTTTTCGAGATCTGCTCTTGAGCAGCGATCAAGACGCCGGACTTTGGCTCTTTGCGATCGTCCGGAAAGGAGGGAATACCGCAGCTCGTCCTTGCCGGAAGGTTGAAGGGGGGCGAGTCTCCGCATTCAGGGCTCTTCCCCGATGGACAACGGCCGTGCTTGCGGCAATGTCAGTGCTGGACGCCGGGTTGCGGGGAGGGAATCCCGCGTCTCGCCCTAAATGAGTGAAGCTCGCGATGAGGTACGAGGAATAGGAGTAGGCTCGGAGTCGGGCCGGCTCACCTCCTGGATGAAGCTCCAGGCGAAGATGGCGCTCACCGCGATCGTGAAGAGGGTGATCGCCAGGTCGATGCCGACGAACGCCCATCCCGGCCATACCCAGGCCGGATTCGTCGAGACCTCCTGATAGAGCACGAAGCCCATCACCAGGAACAGGAGGATCATCATCATTCCGGTATAGAGAAACGTCGCGGTGCGGAAGTACAGGGGGCGGTTGATCCGAGCGCTCAGATACCGCGTGATGAGCTCCCCGCCGAGCAGGCCTCCCAGCCGCTTCTCCAGGACCCGCAGATACCGGGCTTGGCGCTCGATGCTCAGGGATTCCGAGAAATAGAGCACCATCACAGAGCTCAATCCGAACCACAGGAGCGAGGTGATGAAGCGGAGGTCCACGGGCTTCGGCTGCGCGGACAGCGCCAGTTGCTTTTCGATCCACCGCTCGAGGAAGACCTCGGCGATCTGGGGCGTCGCGGCCCGGAACAGCAGGACGACGACGATCCCCAACGCGATCAGGGTCAGCCGGGTCCGGATCTGGATCTGATGCTTGAATTCCTCGGCCGCACCGTTGTAGTGCTGGAACAGCAGGTCGGCCCGGTCCTTCTCATCGATCGACACGGTTCCTCTCCAAGGTCTCCCGGATCTGGTCCTGGTGGCGCTGCTCGTGGAGGCTCAGGAAGCGGAGCATCCCCGGGACGTCGTTCCTCCCGGTCAGCGGGTGCTGGAGGACCATGCGACGGTACTCGAGATCGGCGTTGGACTGGAGGAGGGCCCGGGTCCTGTCCAGGGAGGCGGTGAGATCCGCCCGCAACGCCTCCCCCGGCCGGCCCCGCCGCGGAGTCGCGAAGCTCGGGTTCCGCGCCGGCAGGACCCGGTTGCGCAGCAGGAAATCGCGGACGGCGCCGGGCACGAAGAGGCCCATGATCGTGATCGGGACCTCGAAGAGCGACAGCAGGGGCTTGGGGATAAAGCCGACCGAGATGTCGACCTCCGAGAACGACCGCCGCAGGACGGGCTCCCGGCCCTCCCGCGCCAGGCGGATCAGGGTCTCGAGCTCGCCGCGATAGAATTCCCGGCCAGGAAGAGATGGTCCAGCACCTCGCCCACGGACCACTTCCCCGGCGCGGGCGCCCGGTCGAGCTCCTCTTGGGACAGGGGCTGAACGAGCGCCAGGGTCTGGGCCCGGGCCTGAGCGAGCTGGTCGAGCGCCGCCTGGACCGAGAGATCCATCAGCCCTCGGGATGGAAGACCGCGTGGAACCCGAGGTGGACGGGGTTGTCGAGAGGGAGGGTGGCCACCGGTCCCGCGGCGACGTCGAAGGCGTCGAACACCAGGAAGGCGCTCTCCCCCTTCGCGGCGTCGAACCGCTGGCAGATCACCGCTCCGCCACCCGCCGGATTCGGCGCGAAGGCGGGCTCGCCGCCCAGATAGTGGCCCGGCGGGGCCTGCCAGACGTCCGCATGCTCAGGATGGGCCCAGGAGAGGTGCACCACCTCATCGAAGAACTTCCGCCCCGGCTGGCCGGTCTTCGAGATCCCCAACATCCAGAGGTCTTCATAGGAGCACCCCACGCGGCCAGGATCGATCGCCGGAAAGTCCGGGGCGCGGTCATAGGCGATCTCCCGCGCCTCCAGAAGAGCGCCACCCGGCAGGTCGATTTCAAAACGGACGGGCCGGCCCGGGCCCACATCCACGAAGAGGTCGTCGAGCATGTACTGATCGTAGACCGGGCGGTCGAGCTCCACAGCGTCGACCGTCAGACGATCGCCGTCCTCGAAGGCGTTGATGCCGTGGAGGACATAGCGGTTTCCCACCGGCACGGAGGCGGCGATCTCCCCGTCCTCCCGGCGGACGATGAGCAGACGGCTTCCCCGTTCCGGCTCCCAGCGTAGGGCGTCCATCAGCGTTCCCCCGGAGGCCAGCCGCGACATGTCCACCAGGTAGGGACCGACGTGGAAGATCACGTGGCGCTCGGAGAGGAGGAAGTCGTGGATCGAGGCGGGGATGCCGAGCGGCACACGCCGGCGGTAAACCAAGCCGCCCCCGGCGTCGAAACGGTAGAGATTGAGCACCGGCTCGGCGGCGGCGAAATTGACTCCGAAGTTGAACAGCTCCCCGGTGACCGGATCGATCTTCGGGTGGGCCGCGAAGGGGCTCAGCGGATTGAGGGCGCCGCCGAAGGCGAAAGGGCCGCGGGTCTCCAGCGTCTCCGGATCGAGATCCCAGGGGAGCCCCTGCTCGCCGAAGGCGAGGAGCGTGTCGCCGAATGGATAGATGCTGACGTTGAGCGGCGATTCCAGGGCGACGCCGCGCACCAGCTTGTCGTCCGGAAACGCGGTGCCGAACGAGCGGTAGAGCGGCTGGCCGGCGGCCTCCTCCTCGGCGAGACGGGTGCCCCGCACGTACCGGGCGGTCAGGTACGCACCCTCCGCGCCGAAACGGAGGGCGCACACCATGCCGTCGCCATCCAGCCAGTGGCGGTAGCGGACCTCCCCGCGCGCGAAGCGGGCGGGCCCGTTCAGGAAGTAGGTGCCGCGGAGAAAGGCGGGAATCTCTCCCTCGACCCGCAGCGGCTCGGCGATGCGCTCTTCCGGGACGATCGAGAAGGCCCTTTCCAGGCCCGGAGCGTAGTCTTCCATCGTCATCCCACCGCCTGCACGGGCTCCTCCACCGGGGCCAGCCGTTCGGTGCGGAAACGGGCCATGCAGGGAGGGTCGAAGCACCAGGCGTAGGTCTCAGACGTCTCCCGGCAGGCCGCCTCCAGACACGCGGCCATGGCTTCCGGATCGAATTGCAGATCGTCGACGTCGATGCCGCGGACGTACGCCGCGTTGGCCGTGGCCCGAGGATCGTCCAGCACGGCGGCACTGACGTGGGCGTAGGTCCAACGGGCCAGCTCTTCCAGATTGGCGAGCTGGTCTTCCAGGACCCGGCGGGACTCCTCGGCCCCTAGGCCGATCTTGTAGAAGGTCTTCTCCGCCGCCCGCAGGGCGCCGATCTCGGTGAAGTCGAAAAAGACCGGCTCGGGGGCCGCGAGAGCCACGTGCTCCTTCTTCCACTCGTAATAGGCCGCGAGCAGGCGATGGATGCCCTGGTTGATCGGTCCCAGGCGGCCGAAACGGCGGAGGAAGCCCGGCAGGAAGGCCCGGTCGGTGAGCAGGTCGTTGATGAACGGGAAGACGTAGAAGGCGAAATAGACCGTGAGCTCCCAGGCATAGCGCAGGGAGAAACACTCCTGGTCCCCCAGGGTGGCATAGCTCACGGCGTAGCTGGGGACGTAGGCCTCGAAGACCGCCCGGGCCAGCGGCTCATAGAGCCGGACCTTGGCGGCCAGCTCCTTGGGATCGGCGGTCAGGATGGCGTCGGCGATGAGGGTGTTGTAGATCGCGATCAGGTCGCCGCCGGGGCTGTAGAGGGGGTCGGAGAAGCGGCAGGCCTCGCCGACCAGGGCCCAGCGGTCAGCAGAGATCGTCTGGCCGCCATCCAGAGCGAAGCTGGTGAAACCCGAATGATGGACGACCGTCCGGTGTGGAAGGTCGGAGGCGAAGAGGGGAAACTCGCGGCAGATCCACTCCACGAGCTTCTCGGCGGTGCCCACGTCCTTGCTGGAGATCTTGGCGGCGTCGTAGACCAGCCCCAGGCTGGTCCTGCCGTGGAGGGGGATCACCCAGAACCAGAAGCCCTCGCCGCAGAAGTGGTTGGTGGCGAGGAAGGTGGGGAGATGCCCCAGGGCCGCGCGCTCCCGCCGCACGCGGACGGCCTTGCGGTCGAGGCCGGTGAGCCTCTCGGGATCGACCAGGCCGTCCACCCAGAGGAAGGAGGAGCCGTGATCGATGGGGCTCGGCCGCTCCAGCTTCTCCCGCCGGGCCAGGAAGCGGTTGCGGCCGGAGGCGTCCACCACCCAGGTGGCGCGGCCGGCGATCTCACGTCCGCCGCCGGTCTTGCAACGGAAGGCGTGAGGCCCGTCCTCGCTCAGCTCCACGCTCAGGCCCATGGTGGGATGGATCAGCTCGAAGCCGGGGCTCTCCCGATTCAGCCGCAGGATCTCGGCCTCCAGCTTGTTGCGGTCGAGCTGGTAGGTGGCGATGTTGGAGAGGGTCCGGATGTAGGACTGGCTGTAGTCCTCATAGGCGCCGGCGCCCCGGCCGGTCTTCCAGTGGAAGCGGAGGTTGTACTTGAGGTAGTGCTCGCGCAGGAGGTGCTCCTCCAGGTCGAGCACCCGGGAGAAGTAGTAGCCGCTCACCTGGACGGTGGCCTCCCCCACCTTCTGCCGCGCGGGGGGGATCTCGGCCTGGCGGTCCACCATCAGGATCCGCTTCCCCGGATCGGCCAGCAGGAGCTGGCGGGCGAGCGACAGGCCCGCGAGCCCGGCCCCGACGATGAGGACATCCACCTCACGAAAGCTCTTCTCTGCCATGGACAGTCTCCTTCCCTCCCGTCCCGATGGAGGGTCGCACCCGGTTAGGCGCGGCTACCCTGTCCCGCGTTTCATCCTTGCAGTCTACCGCGTCTCCGAAGTCGCGGCGCGTGCCCGCAGGCAGTCGGCCTCGTCCAGGACGTTGAGCTCGCCGAGCCGGGCCGGGTAGGTACCCACGCAGCCGGAGCCGAGCCAGCGCACCTTGACGGCGTCGATCGCCACCGCCCTTTCGAGCCCGACGTGCGCCAGCATCGGCGCGCTGCCGAAGCCCGTCTTGCCGTCCATCAGGTAGGTGCGCACCAGCCGCGTGCCGTCCGCTCTCCGGGCGTCGACCTCGATCTGGGAGCCGACGCCGAAGCGGTTGCTCCTGCGGCCCCGCAGGCGGATCTTCACCCAGGAGCCCCCGTGGCGTCCCCGGTTGACGAAGAGCTGCGAGTACCAGGGATCGGCCGGCCACATGCCTCCCAGGCTCGAATAGACGTCCTGGTCGCCGTCGTTGTCGAAATCGAAGAAGACGATGCCGTGCCCCTTCTGCACGGTGCCGAAGCCGTTGAGCATGGAGATGTTCTCCATCGCCCCGGAGCAGCGGCCGTCCGGGGACTCGCGGCCCAGGAACATGAGGTTGGGCAGCACGAACCAGGGCTCGGGATTGCCGGTGCCGATGTAGAAGTCCAGGCAGCCGTCGTTGTTGAGATCGCCGAAGGAGGCGCCCATGCTGCCGATCTCCATGCCCGGCTCGAAGAGCTCGGGATGCGGCTCGAAGCGCCCGTCCGGCCGCTGCAGGAAGATGACGTTGTGGCCGCTCTGGAGCTCGCCGCGGCGCTGGCCGAAGACCCCCTGGGTGACGGCCGTGCGGGCGTCGGCAAAGCCGCCGTGGAAGATGTCCAGGCGCCCGTCCTGGTTGACGTCGACGAAGGCCACCGTGAAGCCCGGCTCGTGCCAGGTGAGGGCGTCGCTCTTTGCGAACCGCTTGCCGCCGACGTTGTGGTAGAGCGCGGTCGTGCCGGGCATGGGACCGGTGACATAGAGGTCCACCCGGCCGTCGCCGTCGTAGTCGCCGAAGGCGGCGCCGATCAGGTGGCGGTCGTGGAGGTCGCTCGCAAGCCCGTACTCGGCCGTGGCGTCGCGGAAATGACCGCCCTCGTTGATGAACAGCTTGGAGTCGATCCGCCGCTTGCCGGGCAGCCCCTTGAGAAGCGGGATCTCGAAGGCCCAGCCGGCGACGAAGAGGTCGAGGTCGCCGTCGTTGTCGACGTCCCCCCAGGCGGACATCCAACTGGTGGCGATCCACCCCTTGGGAATGGCGTCGAGCAGGCCGGAGGACGCCGTCACGTCCTCGAACTTGTTGCCGCCGCGGTTCGCGAAGAGGTGGAAATGGGTGTAGGGGCAGACGACGAAAAGGTCCATGAGGCCGTCGCCGTTGTAGTCGGCCACGGAGACCGACATCGGCTGGCGGACCTGCTCCAGGCCGGAGCCCGCGGTCACGTCGACGAACCGCTTGCCGTGGTCGTTGTGGAAGAGCTTGACGCCGCCAAAGCTGCCGGAGGTCACGAGATCGAGATAGCCGTCGCCGTCGAAGTCCTCCACCGCCACGCCCCGGCCGGTGCCGAAGTTGTCGACTCCGAGCTCGCGCGCCTGGTCGACGAACTGCAGGTCGGCGTGGAGCTGTTGGCGGCGGGCGGCCTCGGCGCCGTAGAACGATTCCATGAACGGCGTCGCGATGCGATAGCGGGCCGGCACCTCGGCGGGATAGCCGCCGACCGTCATGTAGGCGAAGTTGAGCAGCCAGCGGTAGAGGCGGGCGTCCGAGCCTTCGGCGCCGTAGCGGTCGAGCAGCCGCTCCAGGGTCTTGGCCGCCCGGCGCGAGGGCTCCGGGCTGTCGTGCGTGCGCCGCAGAGGCAGCGAGCAGTAGCTGGCCGGGTCGTGCAGAGCGTGCTCGTGATGGGCGGGATCGGCGAGGGCCGCCAGGCAGTTCTCCGCCTCGGCCTGGCGCATGTAGGAGAGGGCGAGCCAGAACAGGGCGTCCTTCGATTCCCCCCGCTCGTGGACGTGCTTCTCGAGCAACGCCGCCGCCTGGGCGAACTGGCCGCGGTGATAGGCCAGGCGACCCTTTTCGTACAGATCGAGCCCGGCGTCCGGAGCATTCTTGAAGTTGTAGATCTTCGCCGCGGGGTCGTAGGTCATCTTCTCCAGGAACACCGTGAGATAAGAGACGTAGGCCCAGAGGTTGCGGCTCTCCTCGAAGGTCGAGTAGCGCATCTGATTGGCGACGCCACTCGACAGGCCCGGATAGAGGAAGGCGAAGATCAGCACGGCGCCGAGGAGGGCGGCCAGGAGCGCCAGCGCCCCGCGGAGCCAGCGCCGTCCGCGGCGCGGCCGGGATGGGATGGCGGGGCTGACGGCAGTGGGCTCGGCGTCGTCGGAATCCGGTCTTGGCGCTTCGGCCACGCTCATGGTCTGCCTCCTCGCAGGGCTGCCGGACGGGCGGCCAGGCACTCCGCTTCATCGAGCACGTTGAGGCGGTCGAGAGCCGCTTTGTAGGTGGCCCGGCAATGGGATGCCGGCCAGCTCACCTCGACGCCGTCGACCGCCACGGCGTCGAGCAGCCCCACATGGGCGAGATAGGGCGCGCTGCCAAAGCCGGTCTCGTTGTCCATCTCCCGGTAGCGCACCAGGGAGCTGCCGTCCGGCCGCCGTGCCGCGATCCTGATCGCCGCGCCGACCCCGTAATAGTTGGTGCGGCGGCCGCGCAGCCGGATCTTGATCCAATGGTTTTTCGTCGCGCTCTCGTTGACGAAGAGCTGCGACACCCAGACGTCGGCCGGCCACATGCCGCCGAGGTTCGAGAAGACGTCCTGGTCGCCGTCGTCGTCGAAGTCAAAGAAGACGATGGCGTGCCCCTTCTGCACGGTAGCGACCCCGTTCAGGGCCGAGACGTTGTCCATCTGCCCGGTGCAGGCGCCCCCCCGCCGCTGCCCCATGAACATCAGATTGGGCAGGATGAACCAGGGCTCGGGATTGCCGGTGCCCAGGTAGAAGTCGAAGCAGCCGTCGTTGTCGAGGTCCCCGTAGGAGGTGCCCATGGTGGACAGCGCCGCTCCTCCGCCGAACAGCTCGGGGTGCTTTTCGAAATGGCCGTCCGCGGTCTGCAGGAGGAAGACGCTGGCCCCCATGCGATCGCCCTGATCCCCGAACACGGTCCGCGCCGTGGCCGTGCGGGCGTCGTTGAAGCCCCCCTGGAAGATGTCGAGCCGGCCGTCCTGGTTGATGTCGAGGAATGCCGCCGTGAAGCCCGGCTCGGTGAAGTCGGCCGGCAGCTCGACCCGCTCGAAGCGCCGGCCTCCCACATTGTGGTACAGGGCGCTGGTGGCCGGGATCGGCCCCGCAAGGAACAGGTCCGGGAAGCCGTCGCGGTCATAGTCGCCGAAGGTCGCGCCGATGAATTGCCGGTCTTCAATCCCCGCGACCAGGCCGAAATCCGCCGTGGCGTCGTGGAAGTGTCCGCCGCCGTCGTTGATGAACAGCTTGGAGTCCAGCCGGGGCCGCGCCACCAGGCCGGAGACGAACGGCACCTTGAACGCCCAGGCCGACACGAACAGATCGAGGTCGCCGTCGCCGTCGACGTCCCCCCAGGTGGCGAACCAGCTGGTGGCCATGGTGCCCTTCGGCAGCGCATCGAGCAGCCCGGAGGCCGCCGTCCGGTCGACGAAATGGCCGTGCCCGTCGTTCCTGAGCAGTTGGAAATGATCGAACGGGCGCACCACGAAGAGGTCGATCCAGCCGTCGTTGTCGTAGTCGGCGGCCGAGACGCTCAACGGCTGGGTGACGCCTTCGAGCCCCACCTCGCGGGTCGCCTCGACGAAGCGGCCGCCGGTGTTGCGGTAGTAGTGGAGATGGCCGAAGAAGTCCGCGGTGACGAGGTCGAGATGGCCGTCGCGATCGAAGTCCTCGACGGCGACGCCGCGGCCCACGCCGAAGTTGGTGACCCCGAGCTCGGCCGCGCGGTCCGTGAGCTTGAGGCCGGCGTAGCTCTCCCTCGCCCGGCGGGCCCCTGCGCCGTAGAAGGAGTCGATGAACGGCGTCGAGATCCGGTAGCGGGCCGGGACCTCGGCGGGGAAACCGTCCACGGTCATCAGGGAGAAATTGAGCAGCCAGCGATAGAGGCGGCTCTCCGGATCGTAGCGGTCGAGCAGGCGGGTCCAGAGCCTCGCCGCCTGCCGCGAGTCGTCCTTGTGGTCGTGAAAGCGCTCCAGGGGGAGGGCACAGTAGCCGGCGTGGTGATGCCCCGCGAGGCCGGGGGGCTCCTGCCCGCCGTCCACCATCTTCGCCAGGCAGTTCTCGGCTTCGGCCCGCCGCATGTAGGACATCGCCAGCCAGAACAGGGCCTCCTCGGACTCACCCTGCCGGGCCACGTGGTGCTCGAGGCGGTGGATGGCGCCGGTGAAGTCGCCGTTGTGGAAGGCCAGACGGCCGAGCGCGACATCGTCCCCCCCCGTCGCCCGGCTGTTCTTGAAGCTCCAGACGCCGCGCTCCGGGTCGAAGCTCAGCGACTCCATGGCGTCGATGAAGTAGACGACGCAGTACCAGAGGTTGTGGCTCTCCCGGAAGCTGGCATAGCGCATCTGGTGCCACATTCCCTCGGTCATCCCGGGATAGGCCCGGCCGAGCCAGAGCGCTCCACCGAGCAGGGCCAGGAGGAGGGCCACGGCGAGCCGCCGGAGCCCGCGCCGGCGGGACGGCGCCGGCCCCTCGGGGCGAGCGCCGGTCGGCCTGGATTCCTGGACCGCGACGGGCCTGGACGGGGTCTCGACCATGCCCGGCGGCTCAATGGGCCCCGAATCCCGGCAACCGCTCCTGGAGCCGGGCGTCAGGATTCTCGATCCGGAGGACGTAGAGATTGGACAGGGTCGCGGGGAAGGCGCTGACCACGCCGTTGGTGCTCATCATGCCCTGAGCGCCCGCGAAGATCCCGGTGCCGCGGAAGAGGGGCCCGAAGCCGCCCAGCCGGAAGACCGGGTACGGGGTGCCCGGCAGGTAGGTCCGGAAGGCGCGCCCCTCCACCATGTTCGCGCAGACCGAGCCGAGGCTCCGGCCCTGGAGATCATGGAAGCTGAAGACGCTCCCCGTGGTCTGCGCCGGGACGACCGTGAGCTGGTCCTGGAAGTTGCAATAGAGAAGGGCCGACGCGGTGCCGACGACCGGCCCTTCCCGGGTCGAGGTCCGGAGGCTCGCGGCGCCATCCACGCTGAAGTCGACGTTGACCAGGCGGAGGGTCTCGACCACGTGGGCTCCGATCGGCACGCCGCCGGGCCCGTAGAGGAGCCGCATCGGCCGGCGCGGATCGGCCTCGCCGAGGAAGAACAGGAACTTGCCCGAGCCGGACGGCGTCGGCAGCGAGCCCACCAGCGGCGGCACGGGCGTCCTGGCGGTGAGCTCGCCGTTGGGATCCATCACCCGCAGGATCAGGTTGAGGGCCAGCACCTGGGGAGGCTGGATGAAGCCGTTGATCACCATCGTCGCGCCGGGGAGCGTTTCGTTCGACAGGCCGTAGAGAGCGCCGAACCCTTCCAGGACGTCGATCACGGCCCCGATGTTGAGCGCGCCGGACGAGCCGGCCACCGGGAAGGTGAGGCCGGAGCCGAACGCCTTGACCCCGCTCACCTTGCGGTCGTCGAAGCTGAGCTGTCCGTTCAGCATGGTGAAGCGCTGCGACCGAAAGGGGTTCAGGAGAGTGGGCGGCGGCGAGACCCCCGGGCTGGGGGCGTAGTCGTCCGGGATCGGCGTCCAGCGGATGCTGACGTTGCCGATGGGGCTCCGGCTGATCCGGTTGCTCGCCGCCAGGCCCTGGGGTCCCATCTCCATCGACACCGCGAAGCGGTGGAGGGCCTCGTTGACGTTGACCGCGGTGAAGAGCAACTGCCCCAGCGTCTGCTTGGCGACGGGCAGCAACGGCACGGTGTCGTTCTGTACCGCGTCGTTGTGCACGTTGAAAATCGGGAAGTAAGCCGCTGACTTGAGCAGCCGGCTCACCCTTGCGGTCTCGGCCGCCGCCGGGCTCGCGCCCGGAGAGCCGCCGGCCGGACGGTCCACTGCTCCGCCTGTCGGGCTGGGCATGTCGTCATCCCCCGATCGCGCTGGCGAAATGGCTCACCGGCGGGGGGCGGTGCCCTGCACCGACCCCCATCCGGTCAGGCCCTGCTGCTGCTGCCAGGCGGTCCCGGTGGTCCAGTAGACGGTATCGACCCCGAGCTGAAGGGTCCGGAACGCCAGATCTCCCGCCAGGCTCAGGAGGCCCTGGGAGGCCCCCTCCGCGGAGGCGGCGCCCGGCCTCAGGGTCTCCCCCGCCGCCCGCGCCACCGCCCCGAACGCGTCCGCCGCGCGGCGGGGAGAGGCCAGGTTGAGCATCTGCTCGACGCCGAAGAGGGACATGGCCCAGGAAAAGCTCGCCATGGACCGGGTGAGCTCACGCATGAGATCCGTCTCCTTGGCCTTGCCGGCCGGGTCTCGCGTCCACGAATCTCGCGAGCACCAGGCCACCCACGAGCAGGGCGCTGAGGTTGTAGAGCCCCTGCTGGATCTTCCAGTCGAGGGGGATGTACCACCAGACCGCGTCTCCGAGGTCGATCATCACGACGGCGACGAGGGCCAGCAGGGCGGCGAGCTTGACGCGGCTCCCGTAGGTGGGCAGCGCGGGGAGGGCGAGCCGCAACACCCAGGCGAAGAGAAGGGCGACGGCCAGGTAGAGGACGATCCCCTTGCCCATGATGCTCGGGTCCATCATCGGCCGGCCCTCGCGCCGGAGCATGTGGACGAACGCCACCGGCCCCTGCTGGAACATCCTGGCCAGCGTGGCCTTGTCGTGGTACATGCCCGGGATGTAGTAGGTGCCGTTCTGCGGGAAATACTTGAGCAGGGCCTGGCCGGCCGCCACGTCGTCCGTGGACCGCTTCCAGGTCGTGTAGGGGAGGGGATTGGCCCCCCAGTAGAGCATCCCCCAGACGAACATCGCCAGGGCCGCCAAAATCACGCCGAGAACGAATCTTCTCATCGCCATCTCCTCTCTTGAAATGATTTATTTTACCTTGAGGAGACGTTCCAACTCAAGCTGAAGCCTCGCCAGCACGTCGGCCTTGGGTTCCTCGACACCCGCGGAGCCGCCGCCACCTGTGGTGATCCGCAGCGGACCCGCGTTGCTCCAGGGGGCGCCGGTGATCCACACCTGCCGGGCGTCCGGCATCCGCACCACGTACCCCTTGCCACCCTCGATCGGGAAGCCGTCCCCGGTGTCGCCGGGAGTGAAGGCGACGAACCGCTGCGTCTTGTCGTCGAAAGCGGCCACCAGCGTGGCACCGAGATGCGTGGCCAGGGAACGGGCGGTGAACGGCTCGCGCGGCCTGAGGGGCAGAGAGATCAGGTTGAGCCCCCTGACCAGGGAGAGGAGCGCCGCCTGGGAGTAATCGCGCAGGTCGAGCCGCGCCACGAACGCGTCCTCCGGCGGACCGCCGAACTTCGGCTCCTGGGCCCCCGGCGTGGTCGGAAAGTCGGTCGAGAACGTCGAGCCGGCCACGTAGACGTCGCCGTCCGGTCCGAGGTCGATCCCCAGGGCACCGTCGGCGCCGCTGCCGCCGAGGTAGGTGGCGAAGAGAAGCCTGGTGAGGGAGGAATCCAGCTTCACCACGAAGGCGTCCGCTTCGCCGTTCAGGGCGGCCTGGACCGGGTTGACGGTGCGGAAGTCCTTGGAGAAGGTCTGGCCCGCGATGTAGACGTTGCCCGCCGAGTCGAGGACGATGCTGCGCCCCCGCTCGCCGCCGCTGCCGCCGAGATAGGTCCCGTAGAGGAGCTGGCCGGCGGCGCTCAGCTTGACCAGGAAGGCGTCGCTGGGACCGCCGCCGAAGGCCCGCTGGAGGGCGTCCGGGGTGGTCGGGAAATCGGTCGACCCGGTATCGCTGATGACGTAGGCGTTCCCCTCGCGGTCGACGGCGATCCGGCGCGTGAAGTTGTCCGGGTCGGGGTACTCGGGGCCGCTGCCGCCGAGATAGGTCGAGTAGCGCAGGGTCGAGCCGTCCGCGCTCAGCTTGGCCACGAAGACGTCGGTGGGGATGTTGAAGCTGCGGGTGTTGACGCCCCCCTTGTTGGCGGCCTGAAAGGCGTTGACCGTGGGGAAATCCGTCGACCCCGTCCAGCCGGTGATCAGCGCCTCGCCCGTGGCGGCGACGGCGAGGCCCGAGGTGGCCTCGTCCCCGCTTCCGCCCACGAAGGTCGAGTAGGCGAGCCCCTTCAGGCCGGGCCTGAATTTGGTGACGAAGACGTCGAGGCCGCCGAACACCGTGCCGCCGGCCCGCCGCTTGCCCTGGAGGGCGGAGGCGACGGGGAAATCGTCCGAGCTGGTGGCGCCCGACACGTAGAAGCTGCCGTCCGGGCCGAGCCCCTCGCAGCTCACCGTGTCGAAGCCCGCGCCTCCCAGGTAGCTGAGGTAGACGAGCTTGCCGTTGGGGTCCAGCTCGACGACGAAGGCGTCGGTCATGCCTCCGTTATAGTGGCTCTGGAGGGCGTCCGGAGTCACCGGCAGGGCCATGGACTGGGTGAGGCCCGCGACGTAGGCGTTGCCGGCGGCGTCCACCACCACGCCGGTGCCGCCGTTGAAGCCGGCGCGGTCGAGGACGCCGTGCGTCCCCGGCAGGTAGGTCGCGTAGAGGAGGTGGCCGTCAGGGCCCAGCTTGCCGATCCAGGGATTGAAGCCGTCCACGTGGTTGTAGATCGCCCCCGCGGTCGGGAAGTCGGGCGACGAGGTGACGCCGGTGAGATAGACGTTGCCGGCGGTGTCCACCGTGCAGTCGACGGCGAAGTCGGCGCCGTCGCGGTGGCCGTTGGTGTACCCGCCGCCCCCGGGCTTGCCGCCGAGATAGGTCGAGAACACCACCACGGGATCGATCACCAGCGCCGCCCGCGGATCGTGGCCGTCGACGGCGAAGCCGACCCCGTGCCGCCGGGCCACGTAGCGGCCGGCCAGGGCGCGCCGTTCCCCGGCGGTCTCCTCATAGACGGCGGGCGGCCGCTGGATCACCTTGCCGGCCGGCGTGCTGAGGACCAGCCGCCCCGCGGAGTCGATCTCGGCCCGCTCCGCGCCCGTGAAGGCGAGCTCGATGGCCCGATAGTCGGCGCCCGGAGCGACCCGGAAGTCGTACTCCAGCTGCCGTTCCTCGACCCCATGAAACACCAGGTCGATGCCCTGATAGACCCCCCGGTACGTCACCGCCGCGAAATGGCTGGCCTCCCCCACCCAATCCCGCCTCCGCGCGGTGCCGTAGTAGCGGCTGACGGTGGGGAGCGGCCCGGCGCCGACGACCGCCGGACCCGGGTTGGCCCCCCGCAGGCTCATCCGCAGCACGGAGCGCCGAGCGGAGCCGGTGGCGGGCGCGAGGTCCATCACCGCTTCACGCGGGGTGAGGAAGAGCGTGTAGCCATCGCTCCGGCCGAGGAACCGGACCTGGGCATCGGTCTGGCCGACGTTCTCCTCAAAGCCGGCGGGCAGCCCACCGGCCATGGCGACTCCGCCGCCCAGGAACAGGGACGCCAGGAGGGGGTAAAGCGCCTTCGATACTCGCCGCATGACGGATCTCCTCACCTGTCTTTCGCGCCTCCGTGGAGCCGTCGCTTCAGCTCCTCGAAGGCGTTGTTAAGCTTCTTCATCTGCTCGACACTCGCGCGCTGCCGTTCAGGGTCCGCGCCGTGGAGGTCGGGGTGGTGCAGGCGGACCAGGCGTCTCCAGGCCCGCCGCACCTGCCGCAGATCCGCGCCGTAGGGCACCCCGATCTCGGCGTAGGAGCGCGCGAGCACGGGGTCGAGCTCCCGGGCCGCCGACCGTTCGGGCGGTGGCTCCGGACGCGGCCCTCCCCGGCCCGTCCGTCCCTCCCGCCGGGGCCGGCTCCGCGGCTCCCCTTCGACCCCGGGATCGATCTCGAGCCCCGGGAAGTGGGCGCGCAGCATCTCCAGCACGCTCTCGACCAGCGACATCGTCCACGGCTCCGGATCAGCCCTGCGGAGGCGGCGGGCCGGGGACGGAGATGGGCGCGGCGAAGCCGGCGGCGATGTAGAGGTCGGCGTCGTAGGTGTTCCGGCAGACGACCCTCCCCGTTCCCATCCCACGCTCCACCGAGATCAGCTCCACCACGGCGTCGCCGATCACCGGCAGGTTGGTGCTCATGTTCCATTCCGTGGCCGCGCCGTCCATCACGCAGGCGGCCGTGGCGAATTTGCCGTCGACACTGCTCACCAGGTTGCTGACCACCATGGTCGCGATCTGGCCGGCCTTGACCGGTTCCCGGAAACGCGCCCAGATGAACTGGACGCCGTAGCTGATGATCCTTACGGTGCCGTTGTCGTCGGCCTTGCCGCTGGCGTCGTAGGTCGCCATCGACCCCTGGGCCGGCATGTCGTCCGGCAGGCGGACGTACTCGATCCTGGCGGGTGGATTGGACTGGATTCCCTTGCTCATGGCTTAACCCCCGATCCCCGGGATGTAGAGCAGCCCGGCGGCGACGGCGACTCTGGCCTGCGAAGAGTTGAGCCCGGCGACCTTCACCCGGTCCTGGGCCCGCTGGCGGGCCAGGAAGACGATCACCGCGTCGCCGGCGTTCGGTTGATTGAGGTTTTGTCCCAGGGTGCCGCTGCCGCCCCGGATCCACTGCGAGACGATGGCGTCGAGGATGCCGCTGCCGGCCACGTTCTCGAAGATCATGGCGCCGCTCTGGCTCGGCAGCAGGTCCTGCTGGAAGACGGCCCAGGCGTGGGCCGTGGGCCCCACGAACTCGTAGAAGACGTTCCCCTCGGGGTCTTCCTCGCCCGCGGCGTTGTAGCGCTTGCCCACCTCCGGCTTGGCCGGTAGAGAGACCCGCTCGACGATCATCGCGGGATATTTCGAGTGCTCGGATGACGTACCCATGATCGGTCTCCTCATTTCTGTTCCGGACTGGCCTTGGAGGGCTTGGCGGGCGCCAGCGGCGCGACGGGTGGCGGCGGCTCGGCGGGCGCTGGCTCGGCGGGCGCCGGCGGCGCGACGGGCGCTGGCGGCGCGACGAAGAGCAGGCCGGCGGCGGCCCTCACGCGCTCGCCGGAGCCGTTGCGGCCGATGACGCGCGCGGCGCCGTCGGCGCGTTGCACGCTGTAGAGGACCATCAGGCGGTGATCGTCGAAGGTCGGGGCGGAAGCCTTGCGGCTCCACTCCGTAAAGGCGCCCCCGGGCACCGCCTGGCCGGGGACGTTCAGGAAGGTCAGATAGCCATACTGGCCCGGCTCCAGATCGCGGTCGAACACGCCCCAGCACTGCCAGGGGGGAAAGGGTCCACCCGGCAGGGGGTGGAGCACCAGGCTGGCCGGCTGGTCGGGGCCGACCTTGTGTCCGAACTCGTCGAACCTTCCCGGCTCAAGCGTGTCCGGCAGCTTGACGTAGCGCAGGACGACGGAGGGTTTCCGCATATCTGCTTCTCCTTTCCACGAAATCAATCCGCTCTCGCATCTTTCTGGATCATCTCCGCGGCTTTCTCCGCGATCATGGTCGTCGGCGTGTGGGTATTGCCGGTGGTGATGTGCGGCATGACCGAGGCGTCCACGACCCGCAGGCCGGAAACGCCGTGGACGCGGAGCTGCGCGTCCACCACCGCGGGGAGCCGCGAATCGTGGGGGTGGGGCCCCATCCGGCAGGTCCCCGCCGGGTGGAACAGGGTGCCGGCGAAGCCCTGGATGAACTTCCGGATCTCGCCGTCGGTCGGGAACGCTTCGCCCCCGCCGGGCGGCACGGGCGGGAACATCCGCGGCCCCCGGATGGCGTCGAACGCTTTGTGCAGGGCGATGCGCAGGGCGATCCTCACCCCCTCGACCATCAGCGCCATGTCCTCGGGCCGGCCGAGATAGTTGCCGTAGATGCGGGGTGGCGAGCCCACCTGGCTGCCGCCCAGGCGCACCTCGCCGCGGCTGGTCGGCTGCACCAGGAGAGGCACGACCATGAAGGCGGTCGGCACCACCGGCGTCTGGGCCGGGCCGAGCAGGGCGTGGTTGAGGATCATCTGGAGATCCGGCTTCTTGCGCCCGGACCGGGTCTTCAGGAAGAGCCCCCCTTCGATCCCGTAGTCGATCACCTTCGCCGGCGCCGTCCCCTCCTTGTAGGCGAAGACCACCGGCGCGATGACGTGGTCCTGCAGGCCCTTGCCCACCCCCGGCAGGGAGACCCGCGTCTCGATGCCGTGACGCCGCAGCTCGTCCGGCGGGCCGAGGCCCGAGAGCATGAGCAGCTTGGGGGAGTCGATGGTGCCGCAGCAGACCAGCACCTCCCGCCCGGCGGAGACCGTCCTGGGCACCCGGCCGCCGTTGTCATGGCTCTCATAGGCGAGCCCGGCGGCCCGCAGCCGGTCCCCCCGGCGCTCGAAGAGCACCTCGGTCGCCAGCGCGAAGCTCTCGATGGTCAGGTTGCGGCGCGCCCGCACCTCGTCGGTCAGATAGGAGCCGACGGAATTGACCCGCACGCCGTCCTTGACGTAGGTCTGATAGAAGCCGACCCCCTCCTGGCGGCGGCCGTTGAAATCCTCGTTGCGGGCGTGGCCCATGGCCTGGGCGGCCTCGATGAAGGCCCAGCCCGCCGGTGTGTGCTCCGGCAGGTCGCTCACCACCAGGGGGCCGTCGAAGCCGTGAAACTCGGGCTCGATCGAGGTGCCGCGGTTGCTCTCCAGCTTCTTGAAATAAGGCAGCACCTCCTCGTAGCGCCAGCCCCGGTTCTGCTCCGCCCATTCGTCATAGTCCAGCCGGTTGCCGCGGATGCACATGCCGGCCATGAAGGTGCTGGAGCCGCCCAGCAGGCGGCCGCGGGGACAGGGGATCCGCCGGTTGTCGAGCGCCGGCACCGGCTCGGTGGTGTATTTCCAGTCGACCCAGCTGCCCTGCATGAACTGGAACAGAGAAGGCTCCCGCAGGTCGGCCTGGATGTCCGGTCCGACCTGGGTCCTGGGATCGGGACCGGCGTCCAGCAGCAGGACCCGCAGGGACGGGTCCTGGCTCAGCCGGTTGGCGAGCACGCAGCCCGCGGACCCGGCGCCGACGATCACGTAATCGTATGTCTCTGCCACGGCTCTCTCCCCTTCGACGCGGCCGCCGGGCGGCTCACAGCTTCGGCGGCAGGCCGATGAACTGCCCGGGCATCACCCGGAAGGTATCGATGGTGGTGGCGTCGAAGTCGACGATGTCCGCGCTGAAGAGGTCGACCCCGGCGGGTACGTGGGTGGAGCCGAGGGACGACTTCAGCCCCTGCGCCCCGGCGAACCGTCCGGTGCCGTTGGTGATCCATTGCATGGTCGCCACCATGAAGAGATACGAGCCGTCCGGGAGCTGCGTCAGGGTGGTCGTCGCCGGCCCCACCACGGTGATCGACGAGCCGTCGCCGAAGGTCCAGGTCCCCTTGGTGTTGGCGGCGGGCTGCACGGCGGGGATGGGCCCGACCGGCACGTCGAACGGACGCTCCGGCTGCGGCGGAATGTAGAAGAGCTGCTGGGGATCGGTGAACAGCGCCTGCCAGACCCCGGCCATGTAGCCGTCCGGCCGGCCGTAGGGGTCGAACATCTGCATCTGCAGGTTGATGTACTTCTTGTCCGGGCTGAAGCGCCCGCGGCCGTTGCAGTAGCGCATCAGCACCTGCTCGCGCGGATCGGCCTGCGCGGGCGTGAAATTGGCCAGGTTCTCCACCACGAAACCGGTTGCGCTCATATCGTTCTCCATTCTTCTCTTGCCGCGGCGTCAGCATCGGCCGCCGGCCGGTCTCTCCGAGGCGCGCAGGATGCCCTCGTGCCAGCGCGCGATCTCCTGTCCCACCTCGACGGGGTGCTCCTGCTGGTGGAAGTGCAGCCCGGCGCCGAGGAACGTGGTCTTCAGGTTCTTGTAATGCCGGCGCGCCCACTCGACGTCCTGCTCGGAATTGATCACTCCCGGATCCGCCCACAGGAAGAGCTTGGGCAGCTTCGTCCGCTGCAGCCACTCGGCGTACTGGCCGGTCGCCTCGGCCACGTCCGCGGGCTCGTCGGCGATGGGGAGCTGGTTGACGAACTGCAGGATCACCTGCCGGGTCGGCGGATCGAGGAACGGCATGCGATAGCAATTCATCTCCTGCTCGGTGAAGGGCACGGTGGTGCTCGCCGGCATCACCTGGTTGATGAAGGCGTTCTCGTCGATGATCAGCTTCGGCCCCAGCTTGGGGTTGCGGAACACCTTGAACTGGGGCCGGATCTTGGCGGGAAAGTCGCTCCAACTGGCATAGGGCTTGAGCATGGCTTCCATGAACGCCAGCCCGCGGATGCTCTTCTCCCGGCGCATCGCGATGTAGAAGCCGATGATGCACCCCCAGTCGTGCAGGGCCATGGTGAAACGCTCGAGGCCGAGCGCCTCGATGAATCCCTCGACGTAGGCGACGTGATCGAAAAACGTGTACTGGATCGGCGGCTTGTCCGAGAGGCCCATGCCGATCAGGTCGGGCGCGATGCAGCGCGCCGTGGGCGAGACGTGCGGCAGCACCTGGCGCCAGAGGTAGGACCACACCGGGTCGCCGTGCAGGAACAGGATCGGCTCGCCGGCGCCGGTGTCGATGTAGTGCATCCGCGAGCCGCGGACCTCGACGAATTTCGATTCGCTGGGATTCGGCGTGACGGCGCAGGCCGCCGGCTCGGTATTGGACTGGCCGGCGGCCTGCGGATTAAAAGAGTACGTCCTCCCGGAAGCGCCGCCGGCGGTCCGCCCCTGGCCGTCGAGGCCGGTGACGAATTTGAAGGTATCGAGGGTGGTGGCGTCGAAGGTCGAGGGACCCTGCGGCGAGAACAGGTTGGTGCCCGCCGCGACGTGAGTGGCGCCGAGCGACTGGGTGAGCCCCTTGGCGCCGGCGAACCGGCCGGTCCCCTGGGTGATGATCTGGGCCGTGATCACCAGGAAGAGGAAGGAGCCGTCGCTCAGCGGAATGAGGTGGCTGGCCGCCGGCCCCACGGAGCTGATCGCGCTGCCGTCGGCGTGGGTCCACTTGGCGATGGTGTTGGCCGACACCGGCCAGCTCGGCACCGGCCCCACCGGCTCGGTCATCGTGCCGGTGGGCGGGGCGGGGCGGGCCAGCAGCTCCGCGGGACTGCTGAACAGCGCCTGCCAGACCCCCTCGTGCAGGCCGTTCTCCGTGCCGTCCAGGTTGTAGATCTGATTGTGGAGCGCGATGAAGCGCTTGTCGTTGCTGAAGGTGCCCGTGCCGCGAGTGTAGGTGATCATCACCTCTTCTCCGGCCGAGCTGCGGGCGTTGAGGATCGCCGGTCCCGTGGCGGCCCCGGCGACGCTCTCGGCCCAATTCCAGACGCCGGCTCCCGCCGCGGCGCCGCCGGCCGGCCCTCCCGGGCGCACCCCGAGGAAGCCGAAGAACAGGTCGACGATCTCCCCTTGCAGCTTGTCGCCGACCTCGAAGGTCTGCCGCAGGTTCCTGCCCAGTTGGTCGACCATCGCGCCGGTGACGGAGTCGAAGGCCTTGGCCGCGTCGGGCGTCCCTTGCGACGTCTGCCGGGGGCTCAGCAGGTTGCCGAGTTGGCGGGCCCCGAACAGCGACATGGCCCACGTAAAGCTGAACAGGTTCTTGGTGAAGTCACGCATGGTGCCTCCTTGGCGTCTTTGATCAGGAGATCACGCGGCGCGGATAGGGTCTCCGCACGGGAATCTCTTGCTCCACGTCGGGGAAAATGTCTTTCGACTGCGCGGGGTCGTGATGGACCGTGTCCTGGAACCCCCGCTCGATCAGGCCCGCGATGCGGTCGCGGTCGAAATTCAGCAAGCTCGAGTCCCCCACCAGCGGGTCGTGGGGGTGATAGCGGCGGATCTCCAACGACCGGAAGGGCGGGCGGTCAGCCGGCGGCCGCACCTGGGCGACGTCGAGCAGCAGCTCCTCCTGCTGCGGGTCGGGCCGCAACACGATCCGCGCCCGTTCCAGGGCCGCCAGGCTGCGGTTGATGCGCGCGGCGGCCCCGATGTCGTTGTTGTACGCGGCGGCCCAGCCGATCTGGAACATCCGCTGCATCGTGTTGAGGGTCTGCGGCAGGCGGTCGAGCGGGATGTTGCTCACCTCCGGATCGAGATAGACCACGTGCAGGATCTCGGCCCCGGCGTGGATCGCCAGGCTGATCGGGGTGTTGAGCAGGACGCTGCCGTCCACGTAGGGCTGCGAGCCGTACTCGGCGGGAGGGAAGATCCCCGGTACGGCGGCGGAGGCCCGCAGGGCGATGGGGCCGAAGGCCTCGGTCATGTCGTGGTTCCAGAACACCCGCAGCTCGCCGGTCGCCCAGTTGGTGGCGGCCACCTTCAGCCATCGCGACGAGCGCTGGATCGCCGGGTAGTCGATCAGGCCCAGGATCTGCTCCAGGGGCTCCAGGGAGATGAAGACGCTGATGTCGACGAGGTCGATCAGGCGCCGCTCCAGCGAGCCGTTCCGCGACGACGTGAGGAAGTAGACCGCCCGCTGCAGCCCCTGCCAGGCCAGGAAGCCGCTGTCGGTGAGGAGCCGCTGGAAGAACGGCAGGGGGTTCGGCAGGTAGGAGGACGGGGCGAGCAGCTCCAGGGGGTTGCCCCGCAGCCGGTAGACGCCGTTGGTGCGCACGCTGCCGGCCAGCCGCTCCATCCAGAGCCGCTCCAGGTTGCCGATCGCGGCCGTGCCGTACTGGTCCCACTGGGACACCAGGAAGGCGGCGTTGAGCGCGCCGATGGAGGTGCCGGTGATGATGTCCGGCTCCAGACGCCGGTAGTCCGTCACGGGAGACATGCCGTTCATCAGCGCCTTGAGCACGCCGACCTCGTAGGCGCCGTTGGCGCCGCCGCCCGAGAGCACCACGGCGACCTTCCTGCCGTCCGGGGTCATGCCACCCTCCTGCGCGCCGTGCCGGCGGGCTGGCCCCAGAGGCCGCACCCCGCGGCCTCGCAGTCGTGATGGACGGCGTCCTGGTAGCCCATGTCGATCACCGCCGCCAACCGGTCGCGCCGGAAGTCGAGGAGCCCCTCTCCCTGGCCGAGAGCGTTCTGGGGCCGGTAGACGTGGACGTTGACCTTGCGGTATCCCCCGCCCGCGGCGAAGCGCTCGTAGATCCGCCCGCCGACCTGCAGGAAGCTTCGCGCCTCTTCCCGCGAGGCGCCGCCCGCCGGCTCGCGCTCGAGCAGCTCCAGGGTGCGGGTGATGCCCGCGGCGATGAGGACGTCCTTGCGCACGTTGGAGGCCCAGATAATGGCGAACATCCGGTAGAAGGTGTCGAGGGTGCTCTCCAGAGGCGTCAGCGAGATGTCCTCGACCCGGGGATCGACGAAGACGACGTGGATGGTGTCCGCGCCGTCGTCGATCGCCGGCTTCAGCGGCGTGTTGAGCAGCACGCCGCCGTCGACGTAGGGCACGCCGTCGATCGCCACCGGCGGGAAGATCCCGGGCAGGGCGGCGGAGGCGAGAATGGCGCGGATGCCTACGGCGCCGGCGATCTCCTGCCGCGAGAACAACCGCACGACCCCCTGTTTCCAGTTGGAGGCGGCGAGGACCAGCCGCTTGGGAGAGCGGCTCAGGAGGGCGGGATCGATCGTCTGCGCGACCAGCTCCTCGAAAGGGGACGCCGAGACGAAGGCGTCGAGGTCGACCAGGGACAGCAGGCGCGACTTGATGGGAGAGTCGGAGGCCAGAAACTGCGCCCCCTTGACCATTCCGAAGGCGGTCAGCACCGCGACGTCCTGGCCGAGCTCGACGAGGGAGCGCACGGGCCGCGCGAGGCACCCCGGATCGAGGACCTGGAACGGCGCGCCGCGCAGCCGGTAGACGCCGTTGCCGCAGCTCCAGAGCGTATTGGCGATGCGGTAGAGCCAGACCGTCTCGAGCTCGGCGGCGACGTCGGCCGCGGGCCTGCCCGGGCGCGAGCACAGGAAGGTGGCGTTGTAGGCCCCCACCGAGGTGCCGGTGTAGATGCCGGGGTCGACGGGCCGGTAGCCGGTAGCGGGCGAGGCCCCCTGGAGCAGCGCCTTGAGCACGCCCACCTCGTAGGCGCCGTCGGCCCCGCCGCCCGAGAGCACCACGCCGGTGTGCCCGCCCGCCTTCACGAGCTCCTCCCCGTCTTGACCCACAGCGGGATGGTGGCCGGGTTCTGCCAGTCGGGGATCTGGCGCCAGGTCAGCAGCGAGCCGGTGATCATCGTGTAGTACTGGTCGAAGTGGAAGACCAGGAAGAACTTCTCCAACTGGTCCTTCGAGATGCAGAGCTGGCGGCTCGCCTGCCCCAGGGTGAAGAGGTTGAGCAGGTCGATGCCCGTGAACACCGGGTCGAAGCCGCCGGGCCGCCAGGGCAGCGAGTCGAAGGCGGCGTGCAGCGGCTCCAGGAAGCTCCATCGCCCGCAGGTCAGGATCTCAGCCGCCTTGAACCCCCAGTCGATGGGATCGAGCGAGATGTCGAGGATGCGGGTCGGCCGGTTGACCACGAACGGCATGCGCACCCGGATGACGCCGTTGTCCTCGACCGTGAAGGTGAAGAGCTGGAAGCCGGCCTCGAACTGCCCCGGCCCATAGGCCAGCACGCTGTCGTCGTGGCGGGGCCGCAGCATGGCGTAGCCGAACTGGTACCGGCCGCGCAGGCCGGGGACGGGATCGGTCTCGTCGACCACGAAGGCGTCGCTCAGGATGATGTACTGCGACTGCGACAGCGGCAGGCCGAAGCGCGGCAGGTCGGGATCGAGCGGAAAGGAGAGGACGAAATTGAAGATGTCGACGTTGGCCACCACCCACTCGTACTTGGTGGCCATCTCCCGCTGGTCGACGATGGCGTAGCTCTCCGCCTCGGAAAAACGGCCGATCTCGCCGCTGCCACGCAGCTTGTAGTAGAGCTGCCGGTAGCCGAACCCTTCACGGGTCACGAAGCCGCGGGGGCACCAGCTCAACAGGTCGAGCGGGTACGGAGGCGTCGGCGAGCCGTCGGCGACCACCGTCTGCGGCAGGCGGAAGGAGCTGACGCGCATGAAGTAGCGCAGCACGAACTCCCGCGCCTCGGCGTTCCACTTGTCAATCTCCCGCCCCTTGCACTGGTCGTAGAAGAACCAGGGGACGTCCCCCATCACCGGCAGCGGCCCCGAGGGGAAGGGGACGGTGGCGAAGAAGCTGTAGCTCTCGTCCGGCCGGTTGAAGACCTGGGTGAGCTCGAAACGGTCGGTGATGGCGCCGGTGGCGTCGGCCCACCGCCACCAGTCCCGGATGGCGATCCCCTGGGCCAGGCAGCGGTCGACCTCGGAGAGGAGGTTGATCTCCTCCCAGGTGAAGCCGGAGTCGGCGTTGAGCAAGGCGGGGGCGAAGGTCATGCCGCTCCCCCGCCGGCCAGGGCGCGATAGCGGCCGTCCGCATCGTCGAGCCGCAGGATGTAGAGGTTGGAGAGCGTCCGCGGCTGCACGCTGATGACCGAGTTCATGGTCATGATCCCGCGCGCTCCCACGAATTCGCCCGTGCCGCCCAGGATGGGGCCGAAGCCGCCGAACCGGAACACCGGCAGCAGCACGCCGGAGAGCGAGGTGCGGAAGGAGCGCCCCTCGGTCATGTCGCTCGGCAGCGTGCCGAGACCGTTGCCGGCCTGGTCGTGGAAGGTGAAGACCCCCTGGCGGGTCTGGATCGGCGTGATGGGGCAGAGCGTCAGCGGATCGAAGGAGAGCCGCGCGCTCACCGTGCCCACCAGACCTCCGGGGGTGGCGCGGCTCCGGATCTGTCCCCCGGTGACCGCGAAGTCGAGCTCGGCCGCCCGCAGCAGCTCGTAGACCCAGGAGCCCAGGAACCCCTCGGTGAGCGTGACCCGCAGGGTGACCGGGTGCGCGGGGTCGACCTGCCCGAGAAAGGCCAGGTAGGTCACTCCGGGCTCGCCGGGAGCGATGGCGAGGGGGGGGAATACGGGCGTGGTGGCGATCAGCCCTTCCGCGGGGTTCATGATGCGGCTCATCGCCATCAGCGAGAGCGTCCCGTCCGGACTGAGGGAGCCGCTCGCCACGACGGTGCCGGCCAGCCCCGCGAGCTGTCCGAAGCCCTCGAGAACGTCGAGCACGAAGGCGAGGCCCACGCCTGGGCCGGCCGTGCCCACTCCCGGGAGTGTGCGGCCCGTGCCGTAGGCCCGGTAGCCGCTAGCGCCGTCAGGGAAACGCAGCACCCAGTCGAAGACCTCGACGCGCTGGGAGATGTCCGGCCGCAAAGGCAGAGGCGGCAGGTCGGCCGGGAGGCCCGGCGTGCCCATATAGCCCTCCGGGACGATCCGCCAGCGAAACCGGATGCTGGCGGCCGGCCCGCCGGCCCGGTTGACCCCCTGGAGCCGGCCGCCGGCGACGGCCTCCACCGTCGCGACCTCGAAACGCCTCGCCTCGCATTCGACCTCGTAGACGCCCGCCACCGGGCGGCTCGCCGCGGTGATCAGCATGGGGAAATACGCCGCCCGCTCCAGCAGCTCCGTCACCGGTCCGATGTTGTAGGTGGTGATTGCTCGCAGGATCTCCGACACGCCGGGCAGCGAAGCGATGGCGTGCAACAGCCCCGACGACTCGTTCGAGACGGCCGGATCGGAGCGGTTCATGAAGCCCGGCGCTGTCATCGCGTCTCCGGCGGATCAGCGGCGCGGGATCAGCGCGTCTTCGCGGGCAGGTCCCCATCGTCGCCATCATGGATACAGTGCTCATGGCTGTGGCAGCCGCACAGCTTCCGCTCCAGGGTGGCGTTGATCCGATCGAGCGCGTCCGCCTGCTTCTTCTGGTAGTTCACCTCGGGCATCGTCAAGCGGCACTGGACGCTGTAGCAGACCCGGAGGTACTGCTTGTCCTGATGCCGGACACGGTCGGGGTGCCTCTGGATGAACAGGGCGATCACCCAGGCCGTGAAATCCGTGTCGTTCATGTCGTCCGAGGTGGCGATGGTCTTCGTGCCCTGCAGGATCCGCTCGTCGTCGTTCTGGATGTCCGGATTGACCGTGATGATGCTGTACTCGACGATCTTGAGGTCCTTGCCGCTGAGGTCCTTGTCACATGACATATCTTTCTCCTCTTGTTTCTTGGGTTCGGCAGCGTCCACAACCGCGCCGGCAGCATCCGCGGTCACGGCGTTCGTGGTCGATACAGTTGGGGGGGGGAAGTAGGCAACGACCGGCGGGGGCGCGGTCCAGGGGGGCGCTACCTGCCCTCCCCATCCCCGTCCGGAGCCGGGAGCATTGGCGTCGAGGCGTTGCGCCCCCTGCGCGGTGCGCGCCAGCAGCCCGACTCCCACTCCGAACAGACGCAGGGGGAGCAGCATCATCTCGGCGGTGAGCTGGAGCAGCCCGCTCCGCTGCGGGGCGCGGTCCCAGCCCCCGCTCACGGCTCCCTCCGGCTCAGGGCGCGCAGCAGGAAGACGCCCAGGGCTCCCAGCAGCACGGCGGCGATCCGCTCGGCCCACGACCCGAGGGTGCCCGCCAGGTGGTGGGCGATCAGGATCACGGCGACCATCGCCAGCACCGCGGCGAGCGCGGCGGTGGAAGAGTCCCGGCGCCGGCGCTCCGCGGGGGGCTCGACCATCTCCAACTTGATGCTCGTCCGCCCTTCGGCGGCCAGGGTCAGCAGCTCGTTGAGCCGCTGCGGCATGGCGATCATGGCCGCCGCATAGGTGCCCAGGGCCTGCTTCATCGCGTCGCTCTCGAACATCCGGGCGACGTCGCCCAGGCCGTTGGCGAAGCGCGTCGCCTCCAGGCCTTCCCGCAACGCGTCGCGGCCGGGTGCCAGGCGCCGTGCCGTGGCCGCGAGCCTCGCCACGCCGCGGTAGAACAGGACCAGATGAGGCCGCGGCCGGTAGCCCATCGCCGTGGCGCAGCGCCAGTGCAGGAAGAGATAGCCTGCGAGATCGTCCCTGGCGGCCCAACCGCCGTCCCGGAACGGCACGAGCTGCCGCAGCCGCTCGGGGAGCCCCTGTCCATCGGCCGGACCGCCCTCCATCTCCCGGACCAGGGCGGCGCAGGCCCGCTCGGGGTCGTGGGCCGCGGCGGCCAGGAGGTACTCCCAGAGGCTCTCCCGCGCCGTCGGCGGCAGGTCCCCGAAGGTCCCGCCGGTCCAGGCCAAGCGATCGCCGGGGAGCACCCGCACGTCGCCCGCCTCGAGATCGACGGGGAACGCGCGGCCGAAGCAGGCCTGGCGCAGCCAGACCTGGCAGAGCCGCACCGCCAGATCCGCGGACCACGGCCCTCCGGGCGTGCCGGCGTCGATGGGAAAGAAGGTCTCCAGCGCCGTCCCCGGCAGCTCCTCACGGGTCAGCACCCGCGGCGTGGAGAGAGCGGGCAGAACCCGCGGCACGACCAGGCGCAGACCCGAGGAGGCCCCGTCCTGCCGCACGGCGGTAAGGGCGGCGGCCTGCCCTCCGAGGTCGGCGGCGGCGGCCATCGCCGCCGCGAAGTCGTCCACCGCGGCGGCCAGCCAGGAGCCGGAGCCGGCCTGGACCATCGGCGCGAGCGCCGGCCCGAGGAGGGGCAGCAGGTCGAGGTCGCGGTCCAGCTCCGCCGCCAGCTCCGGGCGCACGAAGCGGACCGCCACCGGCTCGCCGCCGGCGAGCCGCGCCCGGTGCTCCTGCCAGACGAGGGTGGCGCCGGCAGGCGCCGGGTCGAAGGCGGCGTAGAGCTGCTCGGGGGGTTGCCCGAGCCCCAGCTGGAGCAGCTCGCGCACGCTCTCCAGAGACAGCGGGGAGCGCTGGTCGGGCAGCCCGGCCAGGATCAGACACTCGTTCTCCGGCAGGAGGTCGGCGCGCGACGAGAGATAGCGGCCGAAGGCCGTGAACACGGGCCCCAGCTCGCTCAGCGCGGCGCGCAGCCGGAGGCCGAGAGTCTCCTCGGCCGTCCCGGCCGGCTGGGGGAAGCGCTTGGCGGAGCCCAGGCCCAGCGCGGTCAGGCGCCGTGCCACCTCGTCGCGTCGTTCCCGGGTGCGTCCTCGGACCGGCTTCGTCATCACATTCCTCGCTCGCTCACCGCGCCGGCGGCATCGGTCCCCATCCACAGGGCTGGCCGCAGCCGGAGCCGCCGGAGGCGGGCTCGCCGCCGGGGAGCAGGCTGCGCAGCGCCGTCGTGGACTGCCGCGCCAGCTCGGACGACAGAGTGACGAGCCGGTTGGGGTCCAGCGCCTCCAGGGTGATCACGCCGAAGGCGAGATCGATGGCACTGCTCTGTACCCGCGCACCGGCCTCGAAAGCGTTACGGAGAGTGGCTCCGAGCTCCCCCTCGGTGACCCGCGTCACCGCGCCCAGGCCGGTGGCCGGGGAGCCCTGGCCGGCGCCGAGCGGGCCCCGCACGAGCTCGAGCGCCTGCTGGACGCCGAGCAGCGACAGCGCCCAGGAGAAGCTGCTGAAGGATCGGGCGAGCTCTCTCATCTTGGTTGTCTCCTTGCTCCAGGCCTTTCAGGCCAGCCGCCGCAGAATCGGCAGCAGCAGGCCGAGCCCGGCGGCGATCAGCGCGGCCTCGGCGGTGAAGAGGTTCAGACCGAAGGCCACCGGCTCGCCGGTGAGCTCCATGAGGACCGCCAGGGAGAGGACCATGAGCGAGAGGCTCATGGCCCGGGAACGCATCGCGGCCCGCGGATCGCCGCCGCCCAGATCGGCCCGCATCGCCAGCTCGCCGCGCACCAGGCGGTCGAAGAGGCCGAAGGCTCGCGCGGGAGCCTCGGAGAGCAGCCGGGGCCCCAGGCCCGACCAGGCGAGCAGGTTGTCGTCCGAGAGGGCGCTCTGCACCTGCTGCCACTGGAGGAAGCGGCCACACTCCTGCTCCAGGTGGCGGCCGACGTGGAAGTCCGGCTCGAAGCGCAGGTTCAGGCCGTCGATGGCGATGGCCGAGCGGATGTACTTGACGATGTCGCGCTCGGGCATGACCTCGGTGCGCCGCGAGAGCTGGAGCATGTCGGTCATCACGCGGGTGAAGTTGACCCGCAGGCGCTTGTTCCCCCCCTCCAGGTCGTACCAGTCGCGGGACAGCTCCACGAGACCGCTCCGGAAACCCTCGACATCCGAGCCACGCCCGAAGACCGAGAGCTTGAGGAACTGGCTGGAGAGCGTCTCCATGTCCCCCTGGGCCAGGGCCAGGGTCATGACCATCAGGTGGCGCCGCGAGTAGGGGCTGAGGACCCCGGTGATCCCGAAGTCGATGTAGCCCACCACGTTGTCGGGCAGGATCATCAGATTGGCCGGGTGGAGGTCGGCGTGGTAGAGCCCGTGGCGGAACGCGTCGCCGAGAAAGTTGTCGATGACGTTGGCCGCGAAGCGCCGGCCGTCATACCCCATGGCCTTGAGCCGCCGCGGCAGCACCTCGTCCCCCCGCTCGCGGGCGCGCAGGACCTCGAGCAGGGTCACCCCTTCGAGAAACTCCACCACCAGGGTGCGGCGGGTCGTATATTCGGTGTAGACCTTCGGGACGTACTGGATGGCGCTGCCCTCGGCGAACGCGCGCAGGCGCTCCGAGTAGCGGGCCTCGTGACGGTAGTCCATCTCCTCCCGCGTCCAGCCCACGAACTCGGTCATCGGCTCCAGCATCCAGTAGAGGGGCTTGAGGTGCAGCCAGCGGATCGCCGCCATGGTGGCCGCCATCAGTCGCAGGTCGCCCGCGAACTCGACCTGCACCTGGGGCCGCTGCACCTTGACCGCCACCTTCCGGCCCCTCAGGTAGGCCACGTAGACCTGCCCCACCGAGGCGGTGGCGAGGGGCCTGGGGTCGAAAGAGTCGAAGATCTCCTCGGGAGGCCGGCCCAGCTCCTCGGCCACGATCCGCCGCGCCTCGCCGTACGGGAAGGGCTCCACCCGATCGAGGAGGTCGAACAGGGCGTTGCAGTACTCCGGGGAGAGGATGTCGGGCTGAAGGGCCAGCATCTGGCCGAACTTGACGAAGGTGCCGCCGAGATCCTCGAAGAGCCGGCGCAGCCGCTCCGGAGGCGGCAGCTCCGCTCCGGGCAGACGGCGGGCGAGGCGCGGCCAGGTCTCCAGGCGCCGTCCCAAAAGGTGCAAGAGCAGGTAGGACAGGACGAGGCGCAGGATTCGGGTCAGGCGGCGCGCGTTGGCGAAAATGGCCATGACGAGACTCTCTATCCCTCCATCGGCATTATAGGAACCTATAGAAAAGAAAGGAGATGACGCCGGGGACCAAAAGGGATCTAAACCGCGGCGCGAGGAGCGCCGCGCGGAGGGCTTGCGGAAGGGGCGGGAACGCCCCCGGTCAGGCGCCGGGAATCGGCGGCATGGGCCCCCAGCCGCTGTCCTGCCGCGGGGCCGCCGGCCGGCCCTGGGAGCACGAGGAGCAGCCGGAGACGCCGAAGGCGCGGAACGCAAAATCGACGAAGCCCCGCTGCACGTCGTTCCCCACATCGAAGAACGGACGCGTGAGGGGGCCGAGCTGCTCCCTGGTGCTGCGGGTCACCTCAGCGAAGGCGGCGACGGCCCGGCCCGGGGAGAGGAGGTTGCCCGCCTGCGCGAGGCCGAATACGGACAGGCCCCAGGTGAAGCTCATCATGGATCGGGTCAGCTCGCGCAAGAGGGGCCCCTTTCTGGAGAGATCCGCCAGGCGCCCTCAGGCCGCTTCCTTGCGAGCGCCGGCGCTCTGCTCATTATCCTCGAAAATCGAGCCGCGGAAGATCGACTTCCGCCGCGCCAGCATCTCGTCGATGGCCGCCTGCATGCGCCGCCGCACGTCCTGGCTGATCTCGCGCACGACTTCCGGGTCGTCCGCCGCCTCGGGGCCGTACTGGCGCTCGACGTGGACCGGCTCCAGGAAGCGGGTGTGCCACTTCGAGGGGAGCGGCAGGCCGGGGAAGGGGAAATTGGGAGCCAGCGGCAGGTAGAGCCACTCGGTGGCGCGCTTGACCCATTTCCAGTCCAGCCGGCCCAGGATCGGATAGATCTCGGCGCTCCCCACGGTGACGAAAGGTACCAGGGGGACGCCATTGCGCAGGGCCATCTTCACGTATTCGTCGCGGCCGAACTTGCCCAGCTTGTAGGCGTTCTTGTAGGGGGTGAAGGCGCCGTGGATCCCCTCGGGGAACATGCCGAGCAGGTCGCCGCGCCCCAGCACCCAGTCGGCGTTCTCCTGGCAGGCCACGATGCCGCCGAGCTTGGTCATGTAGTTGGCCAGGAACGGCGGCTTGATCAGGCAGGGGTGGATCAGGAAGCGCGGGATGCGCCCGGTGGCCCGGCGTATCCCCACCAGGGCCATGACCCCGTCCCAGGGCATGAATCCCCGGTGGACTCCGGTGAGGACCGCTCCCCCCTCCCGCGGCACGTTCTCCAGCCCCGCGTACTCGATCCGCCAGTAGAGGTCGTGGAGGAACCGGAAAAGGGTGCGCTCGTAGGCGGAGATGTAGCGGGTGTCGAGCCCGTAATCGTCGAATGCCGGCGCCTCTCCCCCACTCCCCCAGGCGGCCTGCACCGCCTCGACGCTCGTCCGGCGCGGCGCGAAGCCCAGCTCGCGCGCGATCTTGCGGCCGGAGACCGTCCAGTTGTGCCGCAGGTAGTCGGACCGGCCGCCGGGCGCTAAAGCCAGGGGGACGCGCCGCACGCCCGCCAGGCGCAGGGCGCCCCGCGCGGAGACGGCCCCGCGCGGCGCCACGTTGTAGACGCCGGGCCTCCCCCGCTCGACCGCCAGGGCCACCGCCTCGGCGAGATCCTCGGGAGCGAGGAATTGCAGGGCCGGATCGTACCCGGGCGGCACCACGGCGGCGCGCCCGGAGAGGAGATCGGAGAGGAGGTCGCCGCCGTCGCGGGCCGCCAGGGGAGCGGGCCGCAGGACGATCGCCTTCCCCTCGGGAGCGAGCCCCTCGAGCTCGCGCCAGGCCCCGGCGATGGGGTTGGAGCCCTGCGGGCGATAGGTCTCCTCGACATATCCCAGGTTGTGGTGATGGGGCACGTGGGCCGCGGCGCTCGACACCACCACGAGCCGGGGAACGCCCGCGGCGGCGCGGAAGAGCTCCCGCGCCTCCGCGAGGTCCGGCCGGCCCTCGCGCCGGCGCGGCAGATAGACCGCCACATCCACCCCTTGCGGGGGCTCCGCCACCGCGTGCGAGACCGTGCACCCACCCAACCGCCCGGCCACCGCCGCGGTGACGCTGTCGTCGGGTCCGGTCAGCCAGACTTTCAAGGCGTCATCCTTCCTTTCTCGTCAATGCGATTTCCCGCGCCGCGGCAGGGACCGCGGCGGATGCTCCCAGCAGGACCCGCCGCGCCACCTGTTGCGCGGAGACGATCACCGGCGTGATGCCGCCGCCGGGCCGCGTCCAATGGCCGACACAATAGAGGCCGGGGACGGCGGTCTCCAGGGCCGGACGGCCCTCCCCCAACTGGTCGGGGGACATCTCCCATCCCAGCATGGCGCCGCGCCGGTTCCAGGTGAACCGCCACGCGGTGCGGGCCGAGGCGCTGGTGGAGACCACGATGCGCGCGCCGATCCCCGGGATCACCCGCTCCAGGTGGCCGAAGATGAAGGCCTCCATCTCCGCCTTGTGGGCCGGCCAGTCCGCGACGGCGTCGTAATCCATCTCCAGCACCTTCTGGACGATCAGGATCTGCTCCCCCGCCGGCGCCATGGCCGGCTCGTAGAGGGTCGGCGCGAAGAGCTTGAAGCGGAGGGCGCCGCGGCCCACCCGGTCCATGTCCCAGGAGTCCCAGTAATACCCTTGAGCCTCCTCCAGCACCGCGGCCGGCACGCCCCGCAGCCCCAGATGGGTGAGCCAGCAGGGGAAGGTGGGGCGCAGTCTCCGCAGCTCGCCGAGGGCGCCGTCCGGCAGGTGGCGCTCCCCCACCAGCTCCTCCAGGGTCTGGGTCAGGTCGGCGTTGGAGATCACCACGCCGGCCCGCACCGTGGCCCGCAGCCCGGCGAGGGGGCCGCGCAGGGTCTCGACCTCCACGCCGCGGGCCTGATCCCCCTCGACCACGATCCGCCGCGCGGGCGTGCTGGTGAGGATGTGCCCGCCCCGCTCCTCGAAACGCAGGGCCAGCTCGTCGGCGAACGCCTGCGAGCCCCCCCGCGGGTAGTAGTTGCCGAGGAAGTAGGAGAGCCGCAGCATGGAGTCGAAGACGAACGAGATGCGGCTCGGCGGCGACCCCCAGTGCGGGCAGTCGGCGGTGAGCAGCAGCTTGAGCTGGGGATCGCGGAACCAGCGGTCGAGCGCCTGCCCGAGGGTCAGGCCGCGCCAGGAGGCGAGCCGCTCCGTCTCGGCCCGGCCGCGAAAGTAGTGCAACAGACCGAGCAGGTAGACCTCGCGCACGGCCACGAAGAAGTCGTCGAGCGCGCCGGCCTCTTCGGGGAACCGGGCCTTGAGCTTCGCCAGGTAGGCGTCGAAGTCGGCGGGCACCTCGAAGCGGGTGCCGTCGGGCAGATGGAACGTGTCGACGGGGTCCATCTTGACCCAGCCGGTGGTGACGCCGAGCTCGCCCAGCAGCCGGCCGGTGAGGGTCTCGGGATTGCCCAGCAGCGGATAGAAGTGGGTGGAGGCGTCGAAGGTGTAGCCGCCGCGGCGGAAGGTGCTGCAGTACCCTCCCACCATGTAGTGCTGCTCCACCAGCAGGACCTTCAGGCCCTCCCGCGCCAGCAGGTTGGCGGCGATCAGGCCGCCGATTCCCGAGCCGATCACCACGGCGTCGTAGACCGCATCGGGCGGCCGCCGCAGGCCGCGGAAGGGGCGCTTCATCCCCCGCCCTCCGGCCGGTTCCTTCCGTACTCCTCGTGGGCGTCCACGAATTCGCCGCTGGCGATGGCCCCGCCCATGGAGAGCTCGCCGGCCAGCAGGGTGGCGGCGGCGATCTCGGCGAGCCTGGGGGCGTGCCCCGCGCCCGCGCATCCCAGCATTTCCAGACACTCGCGCGCCGTGCCCAGGCCGGTGCCGCCGCCGACCGTGGCCACGGTCAGCGAGGGAAGTGTGACGCTGGCGTAGAGGTCGCCGTCCGGCAGCACCTCGAAGGAGGTGACGCCCACGGCGGAGTTGGCGACGTTGGCCACGTCCTGCCCGGTGGCGATGAACAGGGCGGTGAGGCCGTTGGCGAAATGGCCGTTGTAGCCCAGTGTGCCGGCCTGGAGATGGCCGAGCACGGTGCGCTGCCAGACGTCCGCCAATCCTTGCGGAGCAGTGTGGAGGTAGGCCCGCACCAGCCGCGCCGGGAGGCGCGCGCCCGCCGTCACCCGCTTCCCCTTGCCGCCGCCGAAGAGCGAGCCGCTCGCCCGCTTCTCGGACTCGGCGCCGCTGAACACGTAGTAGCGGCCGGCCTTCCCCCGCTCCACCAGCCACTGGCAGGCGCGGTCGGTCGCCTTGACGATCATGTTCATGCCGTGGGCGTCCCCCGTCGAGTAGACGAAGTGGACGGCCACCTCCCGGCCCAGCGGCCGGGGCTCGACGCGCAGCAGACGGCCGTGGCGGGTGGTCGCTTCGGCCTGGGCCTTCAGCTGGTCAAAAAGGCCCGGCAGGGCGCGGGCGAAATCCGCGGCCTCGGCGATACCCTCGAAAAGGAACACGGGGGAGACCCGGTTCTCGTCCGCCAGCAGGCGGGTGACCGCTCCGCCCGCCCGGGTGAGCGCCACCATGCCCCGCTCGTAGGAGCGCACCAGGGCCCCCTCGGTGGTGGCGAGGGGGACGTAGAAGAGCCCCTCGGCATGCTCCCCCACCACCCGCAGCGGACCGGCCACGCCGAGCGGCACCTGCACGGCGCCGACCGGATTCTCGACGTTGCCGCGCAGCGATTCCGTCGGCAGAGAGCAGGCCCCCACGTGCGCCAGCCGCGCCCCCGTCCGCTCCTCCACCCAGCGGCGCCGCGCGGCCACGGCGTCGTCCGCGTACCCCTGCTCCTCGAAGCGGGGGACCAGGTCGGCGGCGCCGCCCGGACGGAAGGGAGCCGGATCGCCGCTCAACCGCTCCCTCCCGGGGCCCCCAACACCAGGGCCGCGGCGTGGCCGTCGGCGGAGAGGGCGGTGACCAGCGCCCGCCGGACCGCAACCGTCCGCGCCCCGGTGGCGAGGCCGCCCAGCGGCAGCCCCGCTTCCACCTCGTCCAGCCCCGGGATGCCGGGGAGGACGCCGTCCGCGAAGGTGCCGAGCAGGGCCACGACCTGCAAGGCGCCGGCGGCTCCCATGGCTTCGCCGAGCAGGGCTTTGACCGCCGTCACCGGCAGGTCCGCCGCCCGCTCTCCCAGCGCCGCGGCAAGCCCGAGCGCCTCCCGGCGGTCGACCTCGACGCTGCCGCTGGCCGAGGCGCTCAGGCAGTCGATGTCTCCGGGCTCCACCTCCGCGTCCTCCAGGGCCAGGCGGACGGCGCGGGCCACGGCGGCGGCTCCCCCTTCCTCCGTACCCAGCGGATCGAAGGCCGCGCCGTGCCCCAGCACCTCGGCGAGCGCGCGGGCGTTCCGGCCGGCCGCCGCGTCCGGGTCTTCCAGCAGCACCAGGGCCGCCCCCTCGGCCAGGGCGAAGCCGTTGCGCCGGGCGTGGAAGGGGACGGGGACCTCCACGCCCTCGCCGCGCGAGCCGCACAGCCGGCCCGCCCGGTAGTGGCCGAGGAACGACTCGAAGCAGAGCTCCTCGGCGCCCCCGGCCAGCAGCGCCTCCGCCCGGCCGCCGCGGATGTGCCCCACGGCGTAGCCGAGGGCCGCCAGCCCCGACGCCGCGCCGGCCGAGATGGTGGAATTCAAGTCCCGCAGGCCGAACCAAATGGCCGCCTGCCCCGCGGCGGCGTTGATCACGCTGTTGGCGAAGTCGAGCGGGCTGGCGTAGGAGGGCCCGAGCTGCAGCCCCCGGCGGTCGAACTCGGCGATCGTGTGGACGCTGCAGAAGGTGGTGCCGAGCACCAGCCCGGCCTCCCTTGCCGCCAAAACCTCGGCCGTCCAGCCGGCCCCCTCCAGGGCCTGCCCCGCCGCCACCAGCAGCAGCCGCGAGGTGCGGTCGATCGGCCGCAGGTTGCGCTCGCCCAGGTAGTCGCGGGGCTCGAAGGGGCGGATCTCGCCGGCCTGATGGCAGCCGATCCCGTCCGTGGAGAACAGCTCGACGGGTTTGAGGCCGCTCCGCCCCGCGCACAGCTCCGCGTGCAACTGCGCGGGGGAGTCTGCGACGGCGGAGATGGCCCCGGCTCCGGTGATGGCGACGCGCCGGCCCATGGCGTCAGGCCTCCGCCTTGCGCAGCAGCACGGAGGCGTTGTTGCCGCCGAACGCGTAGGCGTTGTTCATCGCCAGCCGCACCGGATGCCGGCGCGCCGCGTTGGGCACGAAGTCCAGCTCCTCCTCCGGCTCCTCCAGATTCATGGTGGGAGGGATGCGATCCTCGGCCACCGCCAGCGCGCAGACTGCGGCCTCGATGGCCGAGGCGGCCCCCATGGTGTGGCCGATCATCGACTTGATCGAGCTCATCGGCGTGCGCCGCGCCGCCGCGCCGAAGACCCGCTTCACGGCCAGGACCTCCAGCCGGTCGTTGGTGGGCGTGCCGGTGCCGTGGGCGCTGATGTAGCTCACCTCCTCCGGCGCGGCCCCGGCGTCGGCGAGCGCCCGCTCCATGGCCCGCGCCGCCCCCTCCCCCGCGGGGTGGGCGGCCGTCATGTGGTGGGCGTCGCAGGAGAGGCCGTAGCCGGCCAGCTCGGCGTAGATCCGCGCGCCGCGCGCCGCCGCCCGCTCCAGCGGCTCGAGCACCAGCACGGCCGCCCCCTCGCCGGGGATCATCCCCTTGCGGTTCTTGTCGAACGGCTGGCAGCGCTCGGGCGCGATCGCCCCCAGGCGGTGGAAGCCGGTGTAGGTGATGCGCGAGAAGGCGTCGGCGCCCCCGGCCAGCATGACGTCCGCGCGGCCGGCGCGCAGCGTGTCCATGGCGTTGGCGATGGCGTAGTTGCCGGCCGCGCAGGCGGTGGGGATCATCGTGTTGGGCCCGGCGAAGCCCAGCTCCCGCGCCACGTGGGCGGCGATCATGTGGCAGGGGTAGAGCGAGATGAATTCCGCCCCTACCTTCTCGAGCTCGCCGGCCAGGAAGCGGTCGTCGAAACGCTCGACCTCCCGCGGCTCGCCGGAGGTGGTGCCCATGGCCACCCCGGCCCGCTCGGGCGCGACCGCCTCCGCGTCGAGCCCGGCGTCCTCCAGGGCCATGCGGGCGGCGGCGATGGCGAGCTGCGAGGCGCGGCCGAGCGCCGCGGCCTCCTGGCGCCGCACCCAGGGGGCGGGGTCGAACCCGCGCACCTCCGCCCCCAGATGGGTGGTGAACGCCCTGGTGTCGAACGACGCGACCGGCGCGAAGCCGCTGTGGCCCGCCAGGAGGGCCTCCCAGACCTCTTGCCGGCCGGCGCCGACCGGGGTGACCAGGCCGAGGCCGGTCACCGCGATGCGGGATGTCATGCCTGCACCGCCTGCGCCTGGCCCGCCAGCTCGCCGAGCCGGGCCTGGACCAGGGATACCATCGCGGGGATGCTGTCGATCTCCTTGTAGCGCTCGTCCGGAAGCTCCAACTTGAAGGCGAGATCGACGTCGACGCCGATTTCCAGCAAGGAGAGCGAATCAAGCTTCAGCTCGTCCCGCAGCGAGGCCTCGTCGGTGATGCGGGCGGGATTCAGCCCCGCGACGTTGCCGATGATCTGCTTGATCCGCGTCCTGATCTCGTCCGTGGTGATGCTCATGCCTTTGACCTCCGTCCGCGCGGCCGGCCCACCTCCCCTCGGGTGATCCGGCCCGCGTTTTCAAAGGGATCGGCAGCTCCAGGCTACCCGTCCATAATTCAACGAGCAACGAAGCGGCGAATTCAAAAGGGGTCCACCCCCTTGTCCCCCTTCGCGAGCTCGCGGCTCCACAAAGATGGCGGCGCCTCCCTGGGCTCCTGCAGGAGCCCGAGGTCGTAAGCCAGCCGTACGGCCTCCCGCCGTCGGTGGCACTGGAGCTTCTCAAGAATCCTGTGCACGTGATTCTTGACCGTTTGCAAGGTAATGCGCAGGCGCCGGCCCACCTCCTTGTTGCTCAGGCCGGCCGCCACCAAGGCCAGGATCTCCAGCTCCCGCGCGGTCAGCGTCTCCACCTGCGGCGGCGGCTCCGTCCCCAGCCGCGACAGCGAGGTGATGCGGGCAACCACGGCAGCCAGAATGCGCGGCGAGCAGAGGGTCTCTCCCCGCTGGACCCGCTGGATCGTCTCGACCAGCTCGTCAAGCGTCGCCCCCTTGAGGACGTAGCCGAGCGCCCCCGCCTCGGCAAAATCGACGATCTGCTCATCCTCCTCGTCGAGCCCGACGGCGATGATCTTGGCGTCCGGCCACTGGGCGCGGACCTCCCAGGTCTGGGCGAGCGCCGCCGGCAGGTTGAAGCTGGCGTCGATCAGCACGATCCCGGGGGCGCTCTGGAGATCCAAGCTGGCGGCGCCGTCCGGCGCCGCGATCGCCTCCAGGTCCTCACACCACGACAGCGAAGCTGACACGACCTCCCGGAAGAGCCGGTCGGAGCTCAGGATCACCACCACGATCGAGGGCTGCATGAGACGGAGATATGGCCCGGGCTGAGAGCCCAGCAATGAACCGAGAGAACCAAAAACGGTTCACCCTTTTAGAGGAGGGGGGCGGCGCTACCGCTGCCTCCGGCCGCGGATCCAGCCGTGCTCGACCGCGTAGCGCACCGCGTCCCAACGGCTGTGGACGCCGAGCGTCTCGAGGATTTTGTGGACATGATTCTTCACCGTGTGCACGGAAAGGAAGAGGCGGCTGGCGATCTCCTGATTGTTCAGGCCGTCGCCGACGAGATGCAGAATCTCGAGCTCACGCGCCGTCAGCGTCAGATAATCCAGCCGGTCGCGGCGGCGGCGCTCCCCGCCCAGCCTCGCCAGCCGTGCGAACAGCGAGTGCGCCACCCCAGGCGTGCAGACCGTCTCGCCGCGCGCCACCGCTTCCAGGGCTGAGCAGAGCTCCGGCAGCGATTGATCGCGGGCGAGATAGCCGCTGGCCCCGGCCTCCAGACAGCTCAGCACCTCATCCTCGGTCTCGTCGTGGCCGAGCAGCACCACCTTCGCCGGTGCGAAGCGCTCCGCGACTCCTCCGATCAGATCGGGCACACCGTCGACGGTCGCACCCAGCACCACCAACAGCAGGTCCGCCTGGGTCCTCGCGAGCCGGTCGAGAGCCTCCGGGCCGCTCGATACCTTGCCGACGACGTCGAATCTCCCCTGCTCCACCAGCGCCGAGGCGAGGCAATCACGGAAGAGCTGGTGGTGATCCACGATGATGAGCCTCAGCTTCCCTCCGGCGTACCCACCATCCATAACCAAAACCTCCAGCCCCATAGGAAATCTCCGCCAGGCTCTCCCTGGCCTCTTCACGGCAAGAGGATCAGGCGCCCGGGTCGGCTCCCATTATCTCCCCGTGGGACTTCCTTTTACTAATGATCTTGATGTCACACAATCTTTCTAAAACGTCCCATTGCGGGACGAAGGAGGCCGTCTTTTTATGGCTTACTGCTACTCAGCACCATGTCGTTGCGCCAGGAGATCAAGGAGAGGATAGAACCCGCGCTCCACTCACGCGCCAAGTGTCGCTTCCACGGACACGGACGAGGACCAGCCGGAGCTTCCGGAGCCTGGCCGCTGCCGGGTCGCATGAGCCTGCGGCCGATCTTGTGGAAGACCGGCCCGAGGGGCCCGGCCTTGTGGGGGCCGCTTCTCTCTCAGAACTTCCGCCAATACCCCAGCAGGATCAAATAGTCCGCGAAGGCCGCGTCGCCGTGGCGGCCCAGGACCGCGCGGTCGGGGACGCTTCGCTGGCGGTCGCGGATGAGGGCGTAGGGCACCGACAGCGAGAACGTGTGGGGCCCGTTCGTATAGCTCACCGCCGGCTCGGCCGAGATCGCGTAACCCGGCCGCCGGAAGCCGTCACTGCCGCCGATCAGGTCGTAGACCGGCACCCCTTCCATGCGCCCTCCCAGGCTGACGCCGAACCCTTTCCAACGGGCGTTGGCGTAGCTCGCTCCGGCGCGGAGCAGGTACTGATCGGCGACCGACATCACCTCCTCGCCCGAGGCGGAGCGGTAGGTCTTCACGCCGTTGGTGTTGCTGGGATTGATCAGGTAGGTGCCCGAGCCGTAGAGCGCGAAGCCGCTGTGGCCCAGGCGTTGGAAGGTCTGGAGGTCGATGACGACGCCGAAGCCGCCATCGCCCGGCTGGATAGACTGGTCAACCGTCTCGATGCTGTTGACGCGCTGGCCGTTGACGATCCTCGTCATCGTGTCGGTGACGCTGTCCTGGCCGGTGGGGAGCTTGATGCCCACCCCCAGCGAGATGTTGCCGTCCGGGTGGTCCCGCGGATGCCAGAGGAGGCGCCGGGTGACCACCGTGATGTCGCCGACGCCGGTGGCGTGAGAGATGGAGCGATCGACCACGACCCGGTTGGCGTCGCGGATCGGGCTGGACCTCTGGGCGATCAGGTAGGGGATGCCCACCGAGACGCTCCAGACGTCGTCGAAGTTGTAGCGGACCCCGATCTCCGCCTGGTTGATCTTGTTGATGACCTGGCTGCCGTCCTCTTCTCTGTTCACTTGCTCCTTGGTGCCGACGAAGTGCCGGAAGGAGCGCTGATAGCGCCAACTCGTCGACACCTCCCACTTGTCCGGTCCGGAGTAGTTGTCTTGCACGCCAAGCACGGGCGCGTCGAGTCGTGCGGCCACTCACCCCTGAGCCGAGGCGTGGCGGGGAACGGCGAAGAGAAAGCCCGTCACCGTCAATCCTATGGCTAGAGCCTGGCGCGACCCGGAATGATTCCAGAGCATGATGCCTCCCTTTCTCAACTGCTAGCGAAAATAATTCATATGAGGCTTATCAGTAGTACGAAAGAGATCCATTGATTCATTTTGGGTCTAGACTCGTCTAGGCGAGCAGAGTTAACGCGTTGCTGGCGCTTCTCTTAACCGTCTCGATCCGCAATGGCAATCGGCAGCCGCGGCCGAAGAAACTTGAATGCGCTGGGGCTTCAGAGATCAGGGGGAGACGAGCGCACCCACCCGTGCTTCGTCGTCTGGCCAGATCAGCTCGCCAGGGTCCAACCCTACTTCGCCTTCACTACCCCCACCCCGGCCCCCACGATCCCCTTCGTTTCATCCACTGTCACCACCTGGTTGGCAGGAAGATTGGTGAAGCGCTGCCTGGTGCCGCTGGGCCACTCCAGCTCCAGAGTCTGCACGACCTTGTCCGGGCCGAGGCCGAAGGTGGGGGCGATTTCGCTCTGCGAGCAGTAGGAGGAGCCGGTGCGTACCAGGGTCCACTGCTTGCCGCCGGCGCTCGTCACCCGCACCACGGTGCCGAGACCGTCGCGGTTGGACCTGGTGCCCACAGTCTTCACCCGCAGCCAGTGGTTCCGGTTGCCGCCGTCGTTGCGGAAGACGACCGCCGGACCGTGGTTGGTAGTGAACACGACGTCGAGGTCGCCGTCGTTGTCCAAGTCTCCGTAGGCCGCACCCCTCGCCACCATGGGCCGGGCGAACGCGGAGCCCACCGCGGCCGTGGCGAACTTGCCGTTGCCCAGGTTGCGGAACAACAGAGGGGGCTCCTTGTACTGGATGCGCGGCTGGACGCGGTTGATCTCCTCCTCCAGGTGACCGTTGGCGGCCAGGATGTCGGGCAGGCCGTCGAGGTCGTAGTCGAAGAAGAAGACGCCGAAGGTGAGGGTGAGGAGGCTCACCTGCCCCACCGTCGAGGAGGGCGCCTCGTCCACGAACACACCTCCCCCTTCGTTGTGGTAGAGGGCCAGCATCTCGTTGGTGAAGTTCCCCACCAGCAGGTGCGGCCGGCCGGAGCGGTCGTAGTCGGCGGCATCGACGCCCATGGCACCGCGGGCCGTCCCCTCTTCGGAGAAGGCAACGCCCGCCTCAAGGGCCTCGTCCTTGAAGGTGCCGTTGCCCTGGTTGCGGTAGAGCTTGTTGGGCTGGGTGTCGTTGGCGACGAAGAGGTCCGGCCAGCCGTCGCCGTTGTAGTCGAGCACGGCGACGCCGAGCGACTTGCTGGTGGGATCGCCGACGCCGGCCTTCTGGCTCACGTCCTCGAACTTGCCGCCGCCCAGGTTGCGGTAGAGCTTCGACCCAGTTCCCTTGTAGGACTCGGGGGTGCAGTAGGACTTGATGGCGCCGTCGAGCGAGCACCAGAGGTCCTTGTCCCGGCTCCACTGCACGTAGTTGGCCACGAACAGGTCGACCTTGCCGTCGCGGTCGTAGTCGAGCCAGGCGGCGCTGGTGCCGAAGCTCGCGTTCCTGATGCCGGAGGCGGCGGTGACGTCCTTGAACTTGCCGCCGCCCTCGTTGTGGAACAGGCGGTCGCCGTCGAGGGAGGTGACGTAGACGTCCTCGCGGCCGTCGTTGTCGTAGTCGGCCACGGCGACGCCCATGCCGTACATCTGCACATCGAGGCCGCTCCCCCTGATAACGTTGGTGAAGGTGCCGTCGTGGTTGTTGTGGTAAAGGGCGGGCAGCGAGGTGCGGCCCTTGGGGTCCCAGTCGCGGCCGTTGATCAGCAGAATGTCGAGCCAGCCGTCGCCGTCGGCGTCGAAGAGGGCGACACCGGAGCCTAACGATTCGGGCAGGTATTTCTTCCCCGATCGGCCGCTGTTGTGGGTGAACTTCACGCCCGAGGCAGCGGTGATGTCGGTGAACGTCACGCCTTTGGCGGCGGGCGCAGGTTTCGCAGCCGCCTTGGCCGGCGCCTTCCCAGGCGCTACGGCGCCAAGGGCCAGCACTGGGAGCAGGACGACGGAGAGGGCGAGCAGAAACTTCCGGGCGCTCTTCAAGCTCAACCTCCTGCAATCGCCGACGACTCGGTCGTCCGCGGAACTTTGTTCAAGGGCACGCTCTCGTGCTCGTGGATCTGCTGGCGCTCGTTGTTGTCCTCCGGCCGCAGCATGCGGGGTTTCGCCGTGATGGCCTGCGACGACTCCTCGACCTTGAAGCGGCGGAAGAGCTTCGCCTCCCGCTCCGCCCGCTGGGTATCGCCGAGGCCGCGGGCGCAGAGCATGGCCGTGTAGTGCATCTGCACGTCCTCGGGATCGACGGCGCAAACCTGGTCGAGCACTTGGAGCGCCTCCTTGTACTGCCGCTTGAGGAAGAGGATGCGGGCCGTCTGATTGAGCACCACGCGGTCGCGCGGGAACTTGGCCGTCACTCGGCGGAGCGAGGCCAGGGCGCCGTCATAGTCTCCCTCGGCCTTCTGGATCATGGCGTTGAAGAAGTGGGCGCGCGGCAGATCCGCGTTGATCGCCAGCGCCTTCTGGATATAAGGCTTCGCCGCCGCCACCTCGCCCTCGCGGATGAGCGCCCGGGCCACGTTGACCCAGCCGTCGACATAACCGGGCTCGGCCTCGGTGACCTTCTGGAAGGCGTACTCGGCCCCCTTGAGGTCGCCTTGCAGGAGCAGGCCGATCCCCCAGTCGTTCCAGCGCTCGCGGTCCTTCTTCTCCACCTTGGGCTGCCAGTCCGCGCCGGAGCTCAGCGGCAGCTTGGTTTCGGCACTGGCCACGGTGACGATGGGCAGGTTGGGGATCTCGCCCTTGATCTTGCCCGAGACGTTCGCTGGGATGTTGGCCTTGTCGAACGAGTACTCGGCGTTGTTGGTGCTCGACGTGATCAGCCCCTGGGCCTGGCCGGGCTTCGGCTGGCCGGCGTACACGAACTGCGTGTAGTAGTGAGAGAACTTGCGGTAGTTGAGCTTCGCGCTCAGGGTGAGGGGGCCCACGGCGTCGGCCGGGATCTTCATCCGGTAGTGGACGACGTCGGCGGCGCCGGGCGGGATCAGCCGCGTATAGAGCACGCTCCTCGCCTGCCAGGCGTTGCGCTTGTTGATGAAGTTGCCGTCGGCGTCGAGCTGGTAGGAACGGTAGAAGTGCGCTCCCGGCTCGACCGGCCCCTTGCCGCCGTCCTCCACCCGGCCGCTCCAGAAGACGACGCGACCGTTGGCATCTTTGCCTTCGAGCTCCAGCCAGACGTCGAAGGCGTCCACCGTGCCGCCGGGGAAAAAGTGGCCGATGGCGCGGGTGCGGACGACGACGTCGACCCGCACCGTGGAGCCGGCTTTCAGCGGCGGCGCCAACTTGTCGATGGGCGCCGAGACCCTACCCACGTCGCGCAGCAGCACGGCGCCTGACTGCTCGGCCTCCTCACCCACCGCGAAGGTCGACGCGAGCTGCGGCGCGGCGTCCGTCGCCGCCCGCCGCACCATCGCCGTTTCACTCTTGGACTCCGCCGCCGGCGAGGCGGCGAAGATGTCGACCGTGATGAAGCCGGACTTCAGGAACTTCTCGACGACCGCCATCTGCTCCTTGTCCTGGTTGGCGAAAGCCACGGCCATGTTGGCCGCCGGGAAGCGGTGGGAATGGACCTTGCCGCCCCGGTTGCCGGGGTCCTGCGAGTCGACCAGCGGCATGTGGCAGTTGGAACAGGTCTTCGACTCCGCGGGGTAGTAGAAAGAGCGGGCGCCCTGGCCGGAGACGCCGCTCGCCTGCCAGTTGTCGTAGTCGTTGAAGCCGCGGAACCAGCGGTAGGAATTCACCGGCACGTCGAGGTGGACCTTGTGGCAGGAGGCGCAGAACTCCGCCGAGTCCTCGCGCATGAAGGGCTTCATGAAAGTCCGCTTGTGCGGCTCGGGATCGAGGTAGGTGAGAAAGTGATTGGTCTTGCGGATGAGCGGGTTCTTGCTGCTCATCAGCTCGTGGAGGGCCGGATACTCGATCGTGTAGTCGCCGTTGCCCATCGAGCTGTGGACGCTGGTGATGGCGTGGCAGGAAGTGCAGGCGAGTCCGGCCTGCGCCTCCGGCGTGTCGATCTGCTGCTTGATGGGGCGCTCGAAACGGCCGTTGAAGAACACTGCGTGATCGTGGCAGCCGGCGCACCACTTGCTCGGCTGGGTGCCGATCGTGTCCTGCATGTACTCGATGGACTTGCGGTAGAACTGGTTGTTGAACGAGGCGAAGTGGTGGGCCGAGCTGTTCCACTGCTTGTAGATGTCTTTGTGGCACTCGCCGCAGGCCGCGGAGTCCATGAAGAAGTTCGACGGAATGATGCCGCCTACGTTGGTGGCGGCCGACGACGGGAAGAACGGCGACTTCGGACCGCCTCCCTCCTCGCTCATGGAGGTGGGGACGAGCAACGGGTTGCGGATGCGGTATGCGGGGTTGGGATGGCTCTGGTGATAGAGGGCTGTGGCCGCCGGGAAGAGGACGAGTAGGGCCACGCTCGCGGAGAAGACCTGGCGGAAGCGTCCCCAGCCACCACCTTGAACTCCCCGCCGCCAGACCCAGGCACCCAGGGCCGCGACGCCGAGGCCGGCGGCCACGACGTGAGCCCAGTAGACGGGCCGGTTCTGGAGCACGTTGCCGTCCACCGCCAGCCACGATCCGGCCAGCAGCGCGAGCAGGAAGAGGACCGCGGCGGGCACCAGCCCGGCCCGCAGTTCCGGCCGCCGGACCAGCAGCAGGGCGAACATCACCGCCAGCACCACGCCCAGCACCAGGTGCACGAGGACGTTGCCCATATAGAAGATGGTTGGCGAGGCGAACGCGGTGACGTAGGCCGTGTTCAACAGCAGCACGACGAAGAGGAGGCCCGTCCATTTCAGGAAAGCGCCAGGTCGGTTCTCCATGCTCATTCTCCTTCCAGGATCGGGCTGCGGGAGGAGCCTTCCCAAACAGCTTTGCCATTTTGCCGATGATACCCGCTCGAAGTCCTGGCCAACGGGCTTTTCCTCTAGTCCTGAAGATCCATAAAAGTACGACGGAAGCCCGAGCACTACCTTTCCTCCGTCGCTACCGCGGCGCCTGAACTGCTGCAGTCTGGCCGGCGAGGCCGGCCTGGGCACGCCGCAGCGGCGCGCCCATCAGCCTGCGCTCCGCGGCTGCCCGCTCCCCGGCGCTCGCGGCGGCCGGCCCCCCTTGAATCTCACCGTGGAAGGAGCGCCGTTCACCCCGAGCCGTCGAGGATCACGGCCGTGCGCCTTCTTCGAGTCCTCACGATAAAGGATCGTTATCTATCGCTTCTCGGCCCGGCCCGCCATCCCGCAGTCCCCTCCGTCTCTTCGGTCGGCGTTGGGTTTGGAGGCGCTGACGGCGCCGTCGGCGGACCTCTCCGGTGTCGTGCGTCAAACGGTCGCACTCGAACTCGGCCTGGCTTGGCGCGCCCTGCGCCCGGCGGCGTGTTCATCCTGGAGACGCCGAACCCAGTCTCCGTGGTCGTTGCCGCCCGCAACTTCTGGCTCGACCCTACGCACGTCCGTCCCGTCCATCCGGAGAGCCTGAAGCCGATGTACGAGCTCGCCGGCTTCGATCCCGTCGAGCGTCTCGACCTGCGCCCCCTCCCCGGCCGGGCCGGGCTCCGTTCATCGCCACCTCTCTACCCGACGGGCAGCCAGGCGGGGCAAGGCAAACCCCTACGGGACGCGCGGCCTTGCCCGCCGCGACCGCACGGCCATCCTTGACTGCATAACTAACATTAATGTAAGTTATTCGCGCCGGCCGGCGCCCAAGATTGCAACAACAGCGGGCGCGGCATACAAACGCTCGAGGTGCAGAATCAAGCCGCCTCGTGAGCGCCCGGAGGAAGTCGATGTCTGAGCCAATGGACGGTCGCGAGATCGTCCTTCGTTGGAGGGAGGTTCCACCTTCCCGCGCGCTCCCGCCCCAACTCTCCTTCTCTTGGTCACTGGTGAGTCATGGGCGCGCCGATAGAGTCACTCGCCGGCGCCTTGGCCGCACTCCTCGAGGTGCCGGCGCTCACTGAGAGCCTCAGGCGTAATGTCGAACTCGAGCGCCGGATGCTGAGGCTACGCCTGGGGCGCACGTGAGCAACGGACGCCGCGTCTGCAACGACCTGCCCGGCGCCGAAGAAGCCTTCGCCATGTTCCAGGCCAGAGTCGGCTGGCCGCCAGGACGATCCAGATTTGCATTAAGCTGGTGGCAGTGCGGCACGAAAGGAGGACTGACGTGAGCTGAGTCTCAGATTACGGAGAGCCCTCCTGGGTCTCGAAGGCCAGCGGGTGGAAGTCCCGTCCGGGGAATTGTCGGTTCGCCCGGTAGCCACTGGAGCAGGTGAGGCGAGAGATCGCCCCCTGAAGCCTCCGGGGAAGTCCTCGGTGCAACCGAGGTGCAAATGCGCAGGCCGAAAGTTGTGTGAACCCTGAGCAGGCCTCGATAGTTTCTCGCTGGAGCCGACCCTCCTGCCAGAAGGGGAAGGCCGTTGGGGGGCGGGGGGAGCAACCGACCAAGAACCCGCTCTCTCCAGCCGGGGTAGTGGGGTCAGCATGCGCAGAAGGTCTTTGAGGCAACGTGCGAGATCCATGGCGGTGGTGGGTCGCAGCCACCAACCGGGTGGGAGGTACCCTCAAAAAGTGTGGAAATGAGCTGAAGGCGGCATAACCTTCCCGGTCAGCGACGACCGGCCGGGGAATCCGGCCAGGAAGGAGACACCGCCATGGTAGAGAAGAGCACCGAGGGGACCTTTGGGTCAAGGA
>DATARR010000137.1:0-11519 GCA_036264085.1 Thermoanaerobaculia bacterium
ACCCCCCAAGCGTTCCCGATCGGAGGCCAGCCGTCAACCCCCAGGCCTGCGGTATCCTGGGCCCCTGTGCTTTCCTCAGACGCCCAGACGGAGCCCGACCCGGATTCCCGCCTTCGCGCCTGGGGGTTCCGCCTCTTCCAGGCGGCGGTGATCGTCTTCGCCGGCTATTTCACCTGGCGCTTCCTCACCCATTCCGACCTCTCCTGGTCGCGGCTGGCCGAGCGGGTGGCGGCGGCGCGGGCGCCGTTCGTGGCCCTCGGGGTGGGGCTGCTGCTGGCGCGCTACGTCCTCTGGGACTGGCGCTTCCGGCGGGCGACGCGCCTCACCCTGGGCCATGCCTCGGGGCCGCTCCTGGGCTTCTTCGTCCTCCTGGCCTCGGCCGCGCTCAACCTCATCACCCCCACGGCGCGGGTGATCGGCGGCCTGATGCGGGCGCGCTACTTCGCCCGCGGCTACCAGCGCCCCTTCGGCCTGCTCTACGGCGTCGTGCTCTACGACCAGGTGGCCCACCATGCGGTGATGAGCGTCTGCACCTGGATCGTCTTCGGCGCCACGGCCTTCTACCTGGGCCGGCCCTGGCTCGGCTGGGCCGCGCTGGCGGCGCTCGTCGCATCGGCGGCCGTGCTCGCGGTCTGGGGCCGGCGCCGCGGCCCCTTCGAGCAGAACCCCATCGTCCGCTTCCTCGCCCGCCGGGCGGAGCGGGACGAGGGGAGGCTGGACCGCCTCTTCGCCCACGGGCACGAGGCGGTGGGCGTGTTCGTGCGCCTGCTCGCCTCCGGGCCGCTGCAGGTGCAGGCCACGCTCCTCGGGATAGCTTACTTCCTGGTGAACGTCGCCGCGCAGTGGGCCATGTTCCAGGCCCTCGGCGCGCCGGTGAGCCCCTTCGTGGTCCTCGCCGTCGTGGCCCTGGGCACGGCCGTGGGCACCCTCACCGGCACACCCGGCGGCATGGGGACGACAGAGGTCGCCATGATGGCCTCCTTCAAGCTGATGGGGGTCGACGCGGTGGTGGCCGCGGCCGGCATCCTCCTCTACCGCGGGCTGCACTACGCTTCGATCCTCGCCGTCGGCCTGCCGGCGCTGACCGTGCTGGAGCTGCGGCCGAAGCGCGGGGAGACCGGCGCGGACCTCGAAGACATCGAGAACGTCGAAGACCTTGAGACCGAAGGATCGGAGACCTGAGCATGGACGACCGCCTGCGCACCCTGCGCGAGACCGAATTCCCCGTCATCCACGACTGCGCCTACCTGAACCACGCCGGCATGGGACCGCTGCCCCGCCGCTCGGCGCAGCGCATGGCGGCCCTGGCGGAGCTCGTCTCGCGCACGGGCGACCGCCGCTGGCTCGACCGCCAGGCCGAGGTCGAGCGGGTACGCGGCCTCGCCGCCGCCCTCCTCGGCGCCCGCGAGCCGCGGGAGGTGGCCTTCGTCGAGAACACCTCCACCGCGCTCTCCATGGTCGCCGCGGGGCTCGACTGGCGGCCGGGGGACAACGTGGTGGGCGCGGCCCTGGAGTTCCCCTCCAACGTCTACCCCTGGATGCAGCTCGCCGACTTCGGCGTCGAGTATCGCCAGGTGCCGGAGCGGGACGGGCGGATCGATCCCGAGGAGCTGATCGCCCGCCTGGACGGCCGCACCCGCATGCTGGCCCTCTCCTGGGTGCAGTATGCGAGCGGCTTTCGCTCCGACCTCGCGCGGCTGGGAGCGGCCTGCCGCGAGCGGGGGGTCCTCTTCGTGGTCGACGTCATCCAGGGGCTGGGCGCCCTGGCCCTCGACGTCGAGCGCGAACTGGTGGACGTGGCGGCGGGCTCCGCGCACAAGTGGCTGCTGGGAGCGGAGGGGATCGGCCTGCTCTACGTCTCCGACCGGGTGGTGGACCGTCTGCGCCCGGCGCGCTCCGGCTGGCGCTCGACGCGCGACATCTTCCAGTGGGCCGACTACGACCTCACCTGGGCTCCAGGGGCGAAGCGCTTCGAGAGCGGCACGCTCAACGTCTACGGCATCGTGGCCCTGGGCGGCTCGCTGGAGGTCCTCGGCGAGGCGGGGGCCGGCAACGTCGCCAACGTCGAGGAGCGGGTGCTCGCCCTCACCGATCGCGCTGCCCGGGGCTTGGCGGACCTGGGTTTCACGGTTGTCAGCTCGCGGGCTCCGGGCGAGACCTCCGGCATCGTCACCGCCACCCATCCGCGCCTCGCCCCCGGAGAGCTGGTGAAGCGGCTCGGCGAGCGGGACGTGGTGGTCGCCGCCCGCGCCGGCCGCTTCCGGATCTCCCCGCACTTCTACAACACGGAGGAGGAGATCGACCGCTGCCTGGAGAGGCTGATGCCATAGCTCCCCTTACGGCTGCGCGTGCGTCCTCACCGGCCCCGCCGGACGCTTCGGAAATACTTTCGGATGCTCCTGGACCTTCTTCATCACCTCCGCCACGCCCCGCTCGAGCTGCGGATCGCGGCCTTCGAGCACCGACTTGACGTCGTTCTCCACCACGATGTCGGGATCGACGCCGTGCCCCTCGATGATCCATTGCCCCTCCAGTGAAGAGGAGGCGAACTCGGGGACGAAGATCTGGCCGCCGTCGATCATCGGGCCATGGAAGGTGATGCCCACCACGCCCCCCCAGGTGCGAGTGCCGATCAGCGGCCCCAGCCCGAGCTGGCGGAACATGTAGGGGAAGATGTCGCCATCCGAGCCCGATCCTTCATTCATCAGACACACCATCGAGCCATAGAAGGTCACCTGCGGATAGGGCAGCGGATCCTCGGTGGTGCGGCCGAAGTCGACCGACAGCGGATGCCGGGCCAGCCGCTCGAGCAGCATCGGCGAGATGCTGCCGCCGCCGTTGTTGCGCACGTCGACGATCAATCCCTCCTTGCGGATCTGGCCGAAGTACTGGCGGGCGAACTCGCGGAAGCCGTCGTCGCCCATGTCGGGGAGGTGAATGTAGCCGAGCCGCCCGTTCGAGAGCTTTGAAACCTTTTCGCGGTTGCCGTCCACCCACTCGCCATAGATCAGATCCGTCTCCGAGCTGATGGGCCGGAAGGTGATCTCCCGCGCGCCGTCGAGAGTGGGTTTCGAGTTGACGGTCATGCGCACGGGGCGGTCGGCTTTCTGGCGCAGCAGCCGGTAGGGGTTGTCCCTGGCCGCCAGCTCCTCGCCGTCGATGGCCAGCACGTAGTCGCCCGGATGGACGTCGACGCCGATCTCGGTCAGCGGCGAGCGGTAGGTCTCCTCGTCGTTGTGGCCGGCAAAGATCTTGGCGATCCGGTAGCGGCCCACGGTCTTGTCGAGCGCGAAACGGGCGCCGGGCAGGGCCACCTTCGGCCTTGGCGGCAGCTTGAAGTCGCCGCCCGCCACGTAGGAATGGGAGTTGTTGAGCTCGGCGATCATCTCGCCGATGACGTAGTTCAGGTCCGAGCGGTGGCCGACGTAGGCGAGGAGCGGCTCGTACTGCTTGCGCAGCGCCTCCCAATCGTAACCGTTCATGTTTTCGGTGTAGAAGAAGTCGCGGTACCGCCGCCAGGCCTCGTGGAAGACCTCGGCCCACTCCTCGGCCGGCACGCGGTCCACGATCATACCGCCGGTGTCGATCGTCTTCTTCGAGTCCTTGCCGCCGGCCTTGGCATCGTAGACGTTGTGCTGGCCGTCCTGGACGACGAGCACCTTCTCGCCATCCTGGGAAATCGCATAGCCGTTCATCCCCTCGGCGAGCGTCGCAACCTTGCGATCTTTGGCGGTGAAGATCTGCAGCGCGTTCTTCGACGGCGGATCGCCGGCCATGGTGTTCGGAGCCACTTTCACGAACAGCAGACGCCCCTCGGCCGCGGAGAGGTCCTCGTAGTTGTCGAACGGCACGGGCACGCGGGCCACCCGGCCGGCGAGGCCGTCGAAGTCGATTTTCGTGATCGCCGGCACGGAGTCTTTCTTGTCCTTGTCCTTCTTGTCCTTGTCGTCCTTGCTGTCCTTTTTCTCGTCGCTGCTCACCGCCACCTGGTCCTCCTCGGGAGGGAAGGGGTGGGGCACGTCCTTGCGCAGGGCGAGGGCGTAGACGCCGATGTTGCGGTCCAGGACGAAGTTGTAGTCGAGGGCGTCGAGTTGGGCCGCGAAGTTGCGGACGCCGAGGAAATAAAGGTATTGGCCCTTGGGGTCCCAGGCCGGGCTGAATTCGTGGGTCAGCTCGCCCGTCACGCGGCGCAGCTTGCCGTCCGCCACGCTCCAGATCCAGAGCGAGCCGAAGCCGCTCGGGTCCGAAAGGCTGAACGCCAGGTGACCGCCGCACGGCGACCAGGTGTAGTCGCGGACCTGCCGGCGGACGTCCCGGGCCACCTCGGCGAGCTTCTTGTCCGCGATGGTGACGACAAACAGGCGGCCGTCCTTGTCGGAGAAGGCGAGGCGCTTGCCGTCCGGCGACCACTCCGGGTGATAGCGCATGCCCTTGCCGCCGGAGGTGAGTTGCTCGGGCTTGGTCTTGCCGGGGGTGCCGAGAGCGTCCACGAGATAGATCTCGTCCTCGCCCGTGAGATCGGAGACGAAGGCGATCTTGCGGCCGTCCGGCGACCAGCGCGCCCGCTTGTCGTGGGCGCCCGAGGTGCGGGTGAGATTGCGGGTCACCCCCTTCTCGACGGGGATGTTGAAGACGTCCCCCCGGGCCGTGAACACCGCCCGCTCACCCTTGGGCGAGAGCGCGAAGTCCTCGATGTGGTCCGCGGCTGGAGTCTCGGCGGGGCGGCTGTCCACGGCGTCCGAAGGTGCCTGGATGGACAGGTGGCGCGAGTTGCCGTTGCGGGTGTCGTAGAGGTTGAGCTCGCCGTTCATCTCGTAGACGATCTGGCCGTCCGCGTCGGCGCTGGGCCAGCGGACGTCCCACTGCGTGCTCTTCGTGATTTGCGCCGTGGCACCGGTCGCGACATCGTAGGAATAGAGGTTGAGAGTGCCGGTGCGGTCCGAGTTGAAATAGATCCTGTTGCCGATCCACATGGGATCGCGCTCGGTCACGGGAGTGTTGGTGATGTTCTTCGTTTCGTGCGTGGCGAGGTCGAAGATCCAGAGGTCCTGGGCCCAGCCGCCCTGATAGCGCTTCCAGGTGCGGAAGTCGCGGGCGAACGGGGTGTAGACGACCTTCCTGCCGTCCGGCGAGAGGTCGGCGCCGCCGGATTTGGGCATGGGCAGGGGCTCGCCGAGGCCGCCGTCCACCGGCACGGTGTAGATGCGGCTGTCGGAGAGGTCCCAGCCGTCGCGCAGCGAGCGGAAGAAGACGGACCTGCCGTCCGGCGTCCAGCCGAGGACCTGGTTGTCGTACCCCCACCGGGGAGGCAGCGGTCCGCGGGCGGGATAGAACGTGAGCTGCTTGGGAACGCCGCCGGTCGACGGAATGACGTACACCTGCTCGTCGCCGTCGTACTGGCCGGTGAAGGCGATCCACTGGCCGTCCGGCGAGAACTTGGCGAACAGCTCGAGGCCCGGATGGGCGGTGAGGCGAGTCGCCGTCCCGCCGCTGGCCGCGACGGTCCACAGGTCGCCGGCATAGGTGAAGACCACCCTGTCCTTGTAGACGTCCGGGAACCGCAGCAGCTTGGTCTGGGCCGAAGCCCCCGCCGCGGCGAGGCCGAGAGCCAGTGCGAGGCACAGCACGATTCGGGTCAGGCGATGCATGGAGCCTCCATGAAAGGTGAGGGCAAAGACAACGTTCCCGGAAGCGGGGTGTCTCGACAAGTATATACGCGGAGAAGGGCCGGGAGTTGCGCGCCCACGTGTCGGAAAGGCCCGGGTTCGTCTAGAATAGGCACGTCATGATGGATGACTCGATCCAGAAGGAGCAGTTCAGTCATGCGTTCGTCCGCGCCGTGGCCAGTGCTGGTCCGTCGCTGCGCGTACTGGCGTTCCCTCAAGGGTCTCCCTGATACTTCGAACAAGGCTAGCGTGACGCTTGGCATTCCCAGGAACCATGTCTTCGACGTGCCCACGCTCGGCCGCTTGATGCAGAGAAGCTCGGCAGGAGAAAAAACATGAGAGCCGTCGTTCAGGATCGCGAAGCTCTGCTCTCCATGCTGCCTGTCAATATGGCCGCTTATCTCCGCACCCACGGCTGGCAGGAGATTCAAAAAGAGTCCGGTCGCTATTCGATCTGGTCCAGGAGCGGTGGACCGCGAGGTCCTCAAATCCTCCTGCCTCTCCGTCGGGATTTCGAGGATTACGCGATTCGAGCTTCTCAAGTCCTGGCAGCGATCGAGCAGGTGGAAGACAGATCACAACTGGAGATTCTGAGAGACATCTCGACGATCTTTGCCGACGTCATTCGGATCCGCTCCAAGCACGATCAGCTCCGGGATGGCAGCGTGCCGCTCGACGGCGGTGTCGCGCTCACCCGAGCGAGCCGGGACTTGCTGCTGGCAGCGGCTTGCGCAACGATTTCCGCCAAACCTTTCTTCACGACCCGGAAACCCGACGACGCGCTCAGATATGTCGAAGGTCTCAGGATGGGGCAGACCGAGCAAGGCAGCTTCGTCCTCACCATTCAGTCGCCGGTGACTCCAGATCTGCAGGGTGACCTCCTGCCCGAACAGGATAGCGATCCATTCGAGCGCAAGGTGACCAAGACCCTGATGCGAGCGCTGGCTTCCCTTGGAGATGCAGCGGAGCAGAGCGCCGCGACGGGCAGCATCAAGCCCTTCGAAGACGCCGTTCACTTGGGAGTCAGCGCGAATCTCTGTGACGCTCTGGCCAATCTCCAGGAGGAGACCGCGGCCGAGAGCGTCGAAGTGAGGATGAGTTGGGCGCCGGTCAGGCCCATGGAGGAGCCGGAGATCCGGGCCAGTGTCGTCGTGCCCCAGGAGGTGATGCCTCTGATCCGGGAAGCGAGCCGCGTCTTTCGGGATTTCACGCCTCAGGAGGACGTGGAGATCGACGGTCTCGTCACTGTCCTCAAACGGGAAGATGACTCGGAGGGGATCGTCACCATCACAGGTTGGGTCGAGGGCCGGCCGCGGAAAATCAGGGTTTTTCTGTCAGGCTCCGACTACGACCGAGCCATCGAGGCACACCGCTTGAGAGCGCTCGTCCACTGCGAGGGCAACCTGATCAAGGAAGGACGTTCCTACAGGCTACAAGAACCCCACGACTTCTCGATCGAGGAGACGCCGGGAGAGGGGGAGTAGGCCCGCTGTAGTCCGCTGTAATGGGCCTACTAAATCCCGAAGCTACCGGGGCAATTCCACACTCGCGACCGCCCCTCACTCCGCCGGAAACCCCACCCGCCGCTCCCGGCCCGCCGTCCCCTCCAACTCGCGGAGCTTGCCGAGGAGGTCGTCCTGCTCTTCGATGACGTCGAGGGTGGCGCCGGAGAGGAGGAGGACCTTGGTGCCGCTGCCGTGGCGCTCGGCCGGCGCCAGGCCGATGATCGACTCGGTGCGCAGCCAGACGTCGCGGCTCGTGCTCTGGGTGACCTGAATCCACGGCATGACTTCTCTCCTCCTCTAGGCTTGGGATCGACTCCAGGACGTACGGTATCACTCGCCGGGTCAGAGCTTCACTCCGGGGTCCGCGTCGGAGGCGAAGCCGAGGCGGTGCATCTCCTCGAGGACCTCGGCGAAGAGGTCGAAGAGCTTCTTCAGGCGCTCGACGTCGCGGATCACCCCCACCACCTGGAAGTGGAGCTCGTCAACTCCCTCGGGGAAACGGGCGCAGAAGTAGCCCTCGTCGTCCTTGAGCTCCAGGCGGATCTGCGGCTGCTCCTGGATCAGCCGCCGGATCTCCGGATTGGCGAACAGGGCCTTGACCTTGGTCTCGTCGTTGCCCTGGACGATGAAGTCGTCGTCGAACTGGCTGGAGTAGCCCACCTCGATGTCCTGCATCCCCAGCATCTTGCCCAGGTCGCTGAAGAAGCCCTTGCGGTAGATCCGGAAGCGGAACTGGTCCGCGCTGACGAAGGGCGCCCGCATCCGGGTGTAGGTGATGTGGTTGTGGCCGGTCGAGACGGTGTAGACGTCCAGGGTGACCGTCCAGCCCTTGACGTGGGCCTGGACCTTGTCCCCCTTCCAGAAGCCGCCTTCGATGAAGTCGGCGCCGATCTCGCCGCAGAGCTGCTTCCAGACCTCCTCACGTCGCGGGCCGAACACGCCTGCCAGAAAGCTCATCGCTGTCGCTCCTTCTCTTCAGGGTTGATCCTGCCCCCCATTAGACCATGACCGGGTGCATCTGATCCCAGACCGGCTTCGGGTGACAAATCTTTGCAGAGAGCTGTGAGAATTTTTGCGAGTGGGCAAAGAAGCGCGGTGTCTGCTCGTTTTCGTGGCAAGCCGAAAACTCGGATTGCGCACTGGCTGCGCTCTGTCAATGACAGACTCACTGACATTCCCTGACACTCCTGACACGCACTGACGCTCCCGGAACGCCCTGGCAGATTTCAAGACATACTTACATTTCTCTTGGAAAAGGAGAGGGAAGAACTTTCAAATCTCCGCGGCCGGTCCCTGGCCGACCGTGAAGACCTCTCCCGAGCGCGCCCAGTGGACGGGGATTTCGCCAGCCGCGGAGCGGGTCTCCGCCAGGGTGACCTGCGGGTCGAACGTGGGCCAGACGTGGGTGACGGCGAGCTCCCGGACGCCGGCGCGGCGGGCGGTTTCGCCGGCCTGGCGGGCGGTGAGGTGGACGGGCGCGCCGGCCTTCCCCTCCTGGTAGGTGGCCTCGCAGACGAGCAGGTCGCTCCCTTGGGCGAAGCCGGCGAGGTCGGCGTTCGGACCCGTGTCGGCCGAGTAGGTGAGGGTGCCGGCGGCGGTCTCGGCGCGGATGGCGAGGGTGTGGCCGGGGTGGTCGGTGCGCAGGAAGCGCAGGCGGAAATCGCCCACCTCGACAGAGTCTCCGGCGTCCACGGCCTGGAAGGGGAAGGTGGCGCCGAGGTTCTCCGCGCCGTCCGCTCCCAGCAGGCCGCCCAGCCCTGCGAGCGTGCCCGGAGGGCCATACAGCGGCAGACGGAGGGCGCCGTCCACCCGGTAGCGCAGGGCGATGTGCGCGGAGTAGACGTCGGCGCAGTGGTCGGGGTGGAGATGGCTGAGGACGAGGGCGTCGAGCTGCGTGAAGTCGGCCAGCCGCTGGAGGACGGCGAAGGTGCCGTTGCCGGCGTCGATCCACAGCCGGGTGGCGCCGTGCTCCAGGAGAAAGCCGGTGCTGGGGTTGTCGGCGGCCGGGTAGCCGCCGGAGCTGCCGAGGACGCGAAGGCGCATGGCTGAAAACCTCCCGGGAAGGAGGATACCGCGAGAGGCCGCCGGCGGCGTCCTCTGCCGCGGGCTCCGGCGACCTGCGAAGTGGAACTCTTTACAAACCCTTCCCTCGGTTGCAGGCAACTCTCCATCTGGCATTGCGTATGCACCTTGTGGAGCTTCAAGCAGTCAGCAGGGACCCTGAAAGGGGGGGACATCATGCAGGACCGTAGCTGGAGGCAGCAACGGCAGGAAGGTACAGTCAACCGTCGTCACGCCGTCGTGGTCGGCGGCAGCATCGGGGGCATGCTCGCGGCGCGCGTGCTCGCCGATCACTTCGACCAGGTCACCGTCGTCGAACGCGACCTGTTGCCCGAGGGGAGCGAGAACCGGCCGGGGGTGCCCCAGGCCCGTCATCTCCACTTCCTCTTCAAGCGCGGCCTGATGGTCGCCGAGGAGCTCTTCCCGGGGATCACCGCCGACCTTCAGGAGGCGGGCAGCCATCTCCTCGACCAGGGCAGCGACTTCCGTATCCTCTATCGCTCGGGTTGGTCGCCCCGCAAGGGGATCGGCCTCGAATTCTGTACCTTCACTCGGCCCCTCTTCGAGGCCACCGTCCGCCGTCACCTGATGGCGAATCCGAAGGTGGCCCTGCGCCAGGGCTTCGAGATGGCCGGCCTGGAGCTGGACGCGAGCAAAGCCCGGGTGGCGGGCGTGCGGCTGCGGCCGCGCCATCGCGACCCCAACGCCCCGGTCGAGGAGGAGCTGCTGGCGGCCGAGCTGGTGGTGGATGCCAGCGGCCGGGGCTCCAAGGCTCCGGATTGGTTGGAGGCCGTGGGCTATGAGAAGCCCGAAGAGACGGTCGTGGATGCCTTCTGGGGCTATGCCACCCGCCTCTACGAGCCGGTCGAGGAGTACAAGAAGGAGTGGAAGACGCTGTTCATCATGAACCGGCCGCCCTACCAGCCGCGGGCGGGGATCATCCAGCCCGTCGAGGGGAACCGCTGGATCGTGACCATCGCCGGCGTGATGCACGACTATCCGCCGACGGACGAGGACGGCTTCCTGCAGTTCGCCCGGAGCCTCTCGTCGCCGGAGCTCTACCGGGCCATCCAGAAGGCCCGGCCGCTGTCGAAAGTCTGGGGCTACCGGCGGACGGAGAACCGGCTGCGCAGCTATGAGAAGGCGCGGCTGCCCCAGGGCTTCGCGGCGCTGGGCGACTCGGTCTGCGCCTTCAACCCGGTCTACGGCCTGGGGATGACCCTCACCGGTCTCGAGGCGCTGGAGCTGGGCAAGTGCCTGAGCCACGGCCGCGGCACGCTGGACACCCGGCGCTTCCAGAAGCGGGTGTCGAAGCTGGTGGCCGGCCCCTGGGCCCTGACCACGGGCGAGGACCTGCGCTGGCCCACCACCCAGGGCGGCAAGCTCACCGCCAAGGTGAAGCTCATGCACTGGTACATCGAGCAGGTGATCCGGTTGATCCCGCAGCATCAGGAGGTCTTCCACCGCTTCCAGGAAGTCAACCACATGATGAAGTCGCCGGCGGCCCTGTTCCATCCGGCGGTGCTGAGGCGGGTGTTGCGGCAGGCCTTTGGTCCGCAGCGGGTGTACGCGAGACCCAAAGAGGCTCCGGTGCAGGTGCCGGCCTCGACGGTCACGTCGACGGTGTCGGTCCGCCGTTGACGTTTCGGCGTTGACGCTTCGAGAGTGGGGAGGGAGCTGCTGCAACTCCCTCCCCACGTCTGGCTATTTCTTTTCTCTTGATTTAAAATCCAGCCTTCTGGAGTCGGCGAGATCGCCAAGTCCAGCGGAGGCTTCTTCTTCGTCTGGACACTCCTCGCGCTCGGCGTGACCGCGAGTTTCTCCCTCATCCTCTCGGCGCGCGGACTGTGGAGCCTGCGAGGAACGAAGCTGGCGAAGCCTGATCAACGTGGGAGCTTTGCAGCTTCCCCCCGCGTTGGGCCGACAGAGGAAATGCGATGAAACGCACATGGACAATCATCGGCGTAAGCGACGTTCCCGGTAGCCTCAAATGGTACCAGTCGCTCTTCGGCCAGCCCGAGACGCCTCCGGTCCATGACGACTTTGGTCAGATCCTGGATACGGATGGAACCGTCTTGCTCTGCCTCCACCAGTGGGGCGCGCACGAGCATCCCTCCTTGATGAGCCCGGACAAGGCGTCACCTGGCAACGGGCTCCTCTTGTTCTTCCGCGTCGACGACTACGAGATGGCCCTGAAGAGGGCACGCGCGCTCGTCGCCCGGTTCGAAGAGGAGCCCCATGTGAACCCGAACACTCAAACCAGGGAGTTCTCACTCCGGGATCCGGA
>DATARR010000047.1:0-2833 GCA_036264085.1 Thermoanaerobaculia bacterium
GGAGCCCGCGACCTCGCCCGCGCCCTCCCTCTCAACTCGTCCATCTCCATGACCCTGGACAGTTGCGTCACCCTGTGCACCGTCGAGACCCTGGGGCACGGGGGGCAGGACGAGGTCTGGCTGGCCGAGCCCGACGGCGGCTTCGGCAGCCTCGACCCCGAGTTCGACCGCCGGGTGCGCGAGCACCTCGACCGCATCCGCCAATGGGCCGGCCGCTCCGAGGCCGTGCGGGTCGCCACCCGCAACACCTTCCCCACCGCCGGCGGCCTCGCCTCCTCCGCCTCCGGCTTCGCGGCCCTGACGCTCGCCGCCGCCGGCGCCTTCGGCAAGAAGGCCGCGGACAAGGAGCTCTCCCTGCTCGCCCGCCGCAGCGGCTCCGGCTCGGCCTGCCGCTCGATCTTCGGCGGCTTCGTCGAGTGGACCGCTCCCAAGGGGAACGGCCCGGCGAACGCCGCGAGTGCCGCGAGTGCCGCGGACGACGACGAGAGCTATGCCCGCCCCCTCGCCGACGCCGACCACTGGGAGCTGCGGGACGTCATCGCCGTGGTGGAGATCGGTCCCAAGACCGTCTCCTCCCTGGAGGGGCATCGCCGCGCCCTCACCAGCCCCTACCACGCCAAGCGGCAGGAGCTGCTGCCGGAGCGGCTCGACAAGGTGCGCCGGGCCATCCGCAAGCGCGACCTCGCGGCCCTCGGGCCGGTCCTGGAGGAGGAGGCGATCGACCTCCACCTGATCGCCATGTCCTCCCATCCGCCGGTCTTCTACTGGAGCCCGGGGACGATCGCCGTGCTCCGCGCCGTCCGCGAGCTGCGCCAGGAGGGGCTCGCTGCCTGGGCCACCATGGACGCCGGCGCCAACGTCCACGTCCTTTGCGATCCCGACTCCGAGGACGAGGTCGCCGAGCGCCTGGAGGACCTCCCCGCCGTGGGCTTCGTGATCCGCGACGGCGTGGGGGATGGGCCGGACCGGGAGACGGAGCACCTGTTCTAGAATGGACCTCCTCCTCGTCAAGCTCGGCGGCAGCCTGATCACCGACAAGACCCGGGAGGAGACCCCCCGCCACGAGGTGATTGACCGCCTGGCCGGGGAGATCGCCCGGGGGACGGTTGGGACAACCGGGACGGAAGCGCGGTTCCGCCTCGTGGTGGCTCACGGCAGCGGCTCCTTCGGCCACGTCGCCGCCCGCCGGCACGGCATCGGCCAGGGTCCCCTGGCCCCCGACCAGCTCGCCGGCGCCACGCGCACCCAGGAGCGGGCCGCGGCCCTGCACCGGATCGTCGTCGCCTCCCTGGTCGCGGCCGGCGCCCTCCCCTTCTCGCTCGCGCCATCGAGCTGCGTGGTGGCCGCCGCCGGCCAGCCGGTCGCGGTCGCCACGGAGCCTCTCCTCCTGGCGCTGAAGCACGGCCTGGTGCCCGTGCTCTACGGCGACGTGGTGCTCGACCGCGAATGGGGCGCCGCCATCTGCTCCACCGAGAACCTCTTCCGGGCGCTGGCGCCGCGGCTCCAGGCCTGCGGCGTCCTCATCCGCGGCGTCCTCTGGCTGGGCGAGACGGACGGCCTCTGGGACGCCACGGGCCGCACCGTGCCGCAGGTCACGGCCGAGACCTTCGCCGGCGCCCTCCAAGCCATCGGCGCCCCCGCCGGCACCGACGTCACGGGCGGCATGCGCCACCGCCTGGAGACGGCGATGGAGCTGGTCGGCATCGGCATCCCCTCCCTGCTCGCCAACGGCCTCATCCCCGGCCTGCTCGAGCGGGTCCTGCGTGACGAAGCCGTGGCCGGCACCGAGGTCCTTTAGGGGTTCCTCAGGGCGGTGCTATCCTCTCCGCGTGCAGGCGGAGACCGGACAGCGGGCGTGGCGGGAACCCGATCTGGAGCAGCTCCTGATCGCCACCAGCCGCACGTTTGCGCTCGCCATCCCGCTGCTGCCCGAGCCCACGCGCCGCGAGGTGACGATCTCCTATCTCCTCTTCCGCATCGCCGACACCTTCGAGGACGCGGCCGCCTGGCCCCGCGCCCTGCGCATCGCCGCCCTGGAGCGCTTCGTCCAGCTCCTGGAGCGGCCGGACAGGGAGGAGATCGCCAGCACGGCCAGCCTCTGGGCCGAGGAGGTGCCGGTCGACCTGCCGGGCTACCGGGACCTGTTGACGGAGGTCCCCTTCGTCTTCGACTCCTTCCTCGCCCTCGCTCCCGAAGCGGTGGCGCTGATCCGCGAGCACACCGTGCGCACGGCCCACGGCATGGCAGGTTTCGTCGCCCGCACCGGCGACGACGGCGAGCTGCGCCTGCGCGACGTGCCCGACCTCCAGGCCTACTGCTACATCGTGGCCGGCATCGTGGGCGAGCTGCTGACCGAGCTCTTCGTCCTCGGCCGGCCGGCGGTGGCGGCCGTGGCCCCCCGGCTGCGCGAGCGGGCGCGGGCCTTCGGCGAGGGGCTCCAGCTCGTCAACGTCCTCAAGGACTCGGCCTCCGACGCCACGGCCGGCCGGCGCTACCTGCCCGACGGCGTCGACCGCGCTGCCGTGTTGGACCTCGCCCGCCGCGACCTGCAGACCGCCGCCGAGTACGTGCTGACCCTGCAGAGCGCCGGGGCCGAGCGCGGGCTGGTGGCCTTCAACGCCCTGCCCGTGCGCCTCGCCCACGCCACCCTCCTCCGCCTCGAGCAGGCCGGCCCGGGCTCGAAGATCAGCCGCTCCCAGGTCTACGCCATCGTGCAGAGCCTCAACCGGGCGCTGGACCAGGGCGAGCCGGCGGTGGAATTGGGCAACCCGATTCCGGCGTGATCCCTTGGAGCGCCGGCATCCCTGCCGGCTGCTTACTTCTTTTTTAGTTA
>DATARR010000156.1:0-15116 GCA_036264085.1 Thermoanaerobaculia bacterium
CACATGGCGACGGCGGCAGGCGTGCCCCAGGCCGTCTACCCGGAAGGAGGCCTGTCGCGGGACGGACGGCTGCGGTCGCCGAAGCTCGGCATTCTCGACTACATGCTGCGCTCCTTCGATCCCCGGCACGGCGACCGCGACCTGGTGTTCATCCCGGTGGGGATCAACTACGACCGGGTGCTGGAGGACCGCACGCTCCTTCTCGATATCGCGGGTGCGCCGGGAGCGGTGAAGCCCAGCCCCCTGCGAGCCGCGGCCACGACCCTGCGCTTCGTCCTGCGCAACCTGTCGCTGATGGCGCGCAGCCGCTGGCACCGTTTCGGCTACGCCTGCGTGAGCTTCGGCAGCCCGATCTCCATGCGCCACCACCTCGGAGAGCGGGGGCTCGACCTGCGCAACCTCTCGCGGGAGGAGCGGGCGGGCCACCTGGAGCGCCTGGGGGCGGAGCTGATGGCGGCGATCGGGGCGGTGATCCCGGCGCTGCCGGTGCCGCTGGTGGCGACGGTGCTCGTCCAGGCCGGCGAGCCCCTCTCCGAGCTGGAGCTCAAGTCCCGGACCCTCCGCCTGATGGAGGAGCTGAAGGCCGCCGGCGCCCACGTCCACATCCCCCGGGGGGATCAGGACTATGCTATCGACGCGGGCCTGCGGATGCTCACCCTGCGACATCTGGTGGAGGAGAAGGACGGCCTCTACGCCGGCCGGCCGGAGGAGATGCACGTGCTGCGCTACTACGCCAACTCGATCGGACACCTGGTGCGAGAGGACGAATTTTCGCGCCAGATGGAGGTTGCAGACAAGGTGATGCGGGAAAATCGGGCCGTGCTGAAAGACTTGGCCGGCGATCCCGGTAAACCCGCGACCCTGCCCGGCGTATCTAAGAAGGAATGAGACGCTCCACCCCCGGCGCCGTCGAGCGCCTGCACACCTTCGTCCGCGAGTACACCGACGGGCTGAAACCCCGGGACGTGCGGCGCCTGTTCGACCGCGACGCGGCGCGGGCCTATGACGTCCTCACCCGCGAGCACAGCCGAGAGGGTGAGCCCGCGAAGGGGCTGAAGCGCTTCTTCTTCCGCGCCAAGCTCGCCTTCCTCGGCCTCTCCTACAAGCTGACGCCGCCGCGCCGGCTGCTCTTCGCCGGCTCGCTCCTCGCCTTCGCCCTCGGCCTGGTCGGCACCGCCAACTTCTCCTTTTCGCACCACCAGACCCGGATCAACGTCGAGTTCTCCCCGTTCTGGTTCGCTGTCAGCGTCGGCGGTCTGATCTTCCTCCTCGCCCTGGAGCTGGTGGACCGCGTCCGCGTGCGCGACGAGCTGGAGGTCGCCCGCGAGCTGCAGTCCGAGCTGCTCCCTCATGACCTGCCGGCGGTCCCCGGCTACGGCTTCGCCCACTCCTATCGCACGGCCAACGAGGTGGGCGGCGACTATTACGACGTCATGGCCCTGCCCGACGGCCGCCTCGCGCTGGTGGTGGGAGACGCCAGCGGCCACGGTATGGCTTCAGGTCTGGTGATGGCCATCGCCAATGCCATCCTGAAGACGGCCCTGGACCTCGACCCCACGCCGGAGCGGGTGCTGGCCGTGCTCAACCGCACCCTCTGCCGCACCGGGACGAAGCGCACCTTTATGAGCGTCTTCTACGCCGTGCTGGAGCCGGCGACCGGCGAGATGGAGTACGCCTCCGCGGGCCATCCCTACCCGCTGCTGCGGCGCGCCGGCGGCTGCATCGAGGAGCTGGGCAACGGCGGCTTCCCCCTGGGGATCCGCGATCCGCTGCCGCTCGTCACCCGCCAGGTCACCCTGGAGCCCGGCGATCTCCTGGTGCTCTATACCGACGGCCTCCCCGAAGCCGTGGACAGCCTGGGGAAGACGGCCTTCGGCTACGAGCGCATCCGCGCCGCTCTGGAGATCGGCGGCACGCCGCAGGAGGTCCACGACCTCATCCTCCGCGCCTTCGACCGTCACGTGGGCGACGAGCCGCTGCGCGACGACCTGACGCTGGAGGTCATCGCGCGGCTGCGGCTGTTCAGCGCAGCACCGTCCGCAGCCAGCGCTTGAGGCTGAACCGGCGGCCGACGCCGGGGGAGGTCTCGACGTCCCGCGGCACTCCGAGCTCGGCGAGGATGGACTTGGTGTGCTCGCCCAACTCGGGGGTGGCGCCGCCGGGCCGGGGCCGCTCGCCGTCGAACCGCGCCGGGAAGGCGACGCGGGGGAGGCGGTCCGGTCCCGCGGAGAGGAGGGCCCGCTCGATCGCCTGGGGATGGGAGCGCGCCTCGGCGGCGGAGAGGACGGGCTCGGCCGGCACGTCCACCCGGCCCAGGACCTCCATCCACTGCGCGAGGGTCCGGCCGCGGACCAGCTCCTTCACCTGCCGGCGCACCCGCCGCGAGGCGCTGTACTGCCGCCGCGCGAGGTCGCCGCGGTCGATGGCGTGACAGAGGCGTTTCCAGAAATGGGGCTCCAGAGCGCCCAGCGCCAGCAGCCGGCCGTCCGCCGTCTCGTAGAGGTCGTAGCAGGGGAGGGCACCGGTCAGGGGGAGCCGCTCCGCGACACCCTTCGGACCTCCCGCCTCCATCGCCCAGCCCACCAGGTTGGCGTGCAGGCCGGCGTCGTAGAGGGAGGCGTCGATCCACCGCCCCTTGCGCGTCCGCTCCCGCTCCACCAGGGCCGCGAGGATGGCGGTGACGGCGCTCCAGCCGCCGATCAGGTCCACCACCGGCAGGGCCGGCATGGAGGCCGTGGATGCCAGCGTCCCGGCCGCGGCCTGATATGTGACGTCGTGCCCGGCCCGGGCGGCATAGGGTCCCGACTGCCCCCAGCCCGTCAGCGAGCAGATCACGAGCCCGGGGAAACGCCGTTGCAGCTCCTCCGGCGGGAAGCCCAGCCGCGCCAGGGTGCCGGGGCGGAAGCTCTCCAGCAGCACGTCCGCCCGCGCCAGCAGCCGCTCCAGAACCTCCTTCGCCGCCGGAGCCTTGAGGTCCAGGGCGAGGCTCTCGACCCCCGCCAGCAGGATCGCGCCCAAGGCGCCCACCCCCTCCCGCACCGGCAGCGACGTCCGTATGGGATCGCCCAGCGACGGCTCCTCCACCTTCACCACCCGCGCTCCCAGGTCCGCCAGCAGCCGGCCGGCGAGCGGCCCGGGGAGATGACGGGAGAGATCGACGACGAGGGTGCCCTGGAGAGGAGAGGCCAAGCCGCTACTCGCGTTCGACGACCATCGAGAACCCCACCCCGCCGGCCGCGCAGATCGTCAACAGTCCCAGGTTCTGGTTCCTGCGGCGCAGCTCGTAGAGGAGCTGAGTGACGACGCGGGCGCCGGTGGCGCCGAAGGGGTGGCCGATGGCGATCGAGCCGCCGGTGACGTTGAAGCGCTCGAAGTCGACGACGCCCACGGGCTCGCCGCGGCCCAGCTCGCGCTCGGCGAACTTCTTCGAGGCGAAGGCCTTCAGGTTGGAGAGGATCTGCGCCGCGAACGCCTCGTGCATCTCCACCAGGTCGACGTCCTGGAGCTTCAGGCCCGCCGCGTCCAGAGCCGCCGGGGCGGCGTAGGCCGGTCCCTGGAGGAGCTGGTCGCCCGGGTTGAGAGCGGTGAAGGCGTAGGAGCGGACGTAGCCGAGGGGCGTGTAGCCCAGCGCCTTGGCCTTCTCCTCGCTCATCAGGATCACGGCCGAGCCGCCGTCGGTCAGCGGACTCGAGTTGCCGGCCGTCAGGCTGCCGTAGCGCTTGTCGAAGACCGGCTTCAGCTTGGCCAGCGCCTCCAGCGAGGAGTCGGCGCGGATGCCGTTGTCGCGGGTCACGGCCTTGTCGTAGCCGGGCGGCGGGAAGGCCGGAGCGATCTGCGCCGTCAGCCGGCCGTCCTCGGTCGCCGCGGCGGCGCGGTGATGGGAGAGGAGGGCGATCTCATCCTGGGCGCGGCGCGAGATGTCGTTCTCCTTAGCCATCTTCTCCGCCGACTCGCCCATCGACTGGCCGGTGGTGTACTCGGCGATGGCCGGCGCCACCGGCGCGAGATCCGCCGGGCGGAGCTTGGAGATCGTGGCCACCTTTTGCGGCAGCGTCTTGGCGCGGGCGAGCTCCATGAAGACCTTCGCCGCTTTGCGCGAGAACTGGATGGGGACGTTGGACAGCGACTCGGCGCCGCCGGCGAGCACCACGTCCGCCTCGCCGGTGAGGATGGCCTCGGCGCCGAAGGTGAGGGCCCGCGTCGAGGAGGCGCAGGCGAGGTTGACCGTCACGCCCGGAATGCTCATCGGCAGCGAGGTGCGGAAGACCACCTCGCGGCCGAGGTTCGGTGCGTGGAGCGCCGGCACCACGACGCCGAAGACCGAGAGGTCGATCTCCTCCGGATCGATCGCCAGCCGCGCCACCAGCTCGGCGGCGGCGATGCTCGCGAGATCGATCACGTCCAGGTTCTGGAAATCGGTGCCGGACTTGATGAACGGCGTGCGGCAGCCGTCGACGATGGCGATGCGTCCGCGGGCGCCCTTGAGCTCCCGGCGGCCGGAGACCTCGACCTTGGGGGGCCTGCCAATATCGCGGCCATTGCGGGTCCAGACGGTATCGGCCCGCTCGGTGACCTCCTCCAGGGCCGACGCGGTATTCGGCGCCCGCAGCGGCGCGGGCGGCGGGGCTTCCAGGGTGGCGTTCTCGGGCATCGCTGATCTCTCCTTCCTCGCGTTATATACCACGGTTACGCCGCTATGCGGCAATGCGGAGAAGAGGACGGGGTGATGAGGGCGGCCCCATCTTTGCTACGCTCCCGGGGCATGGACGAGATCCGACCCGAGAAGACCCCAGGCCCCGCGCCGGCCGTCGAGAAGCAGGCCGCGGCGGAAGCGGGCCAGGCGCCGCGGTGGGGCAAGGGGACCGAGCTCGCGGAGGATGGCCACTTCCTCGCAGGGCCTCATCCGCGGTCGTCCGAGCTGCGCCGGCTGCTGCGCATCGGCGCCGACTTCATCCGCGGCATCCGCGGCCTGCACTTCGTGGGACCGTGCGTCACCGTCTTCGGCTCGGCCCGGTTCAAGGAGGACCACCGGTATTACGAGATGGCCCGCGAGATGGGCCGGCGCTTGGGCCGTGCCGGCTTCACCGTCATGACCGGCGGCGGGCCGGGCATCATGGAGGCCGCCAACCGCGGCGCCCGCGACGTGAAGGCCCGCTCCATCGGCTGCAACATCGTCCTGCCCAAGGAGCAGAAGCCCAACCCCTACCTCGACCGCTGGCTGGAGTTCCGCTACTTCTTCGTGCGCAAGGTGATGCTGGTCAAATACTCCTACGCCTTCGTGGTCTTCCCCGGCGGCTTCGGCACCATGGACGAGATCTTCGAGTGCGCCACCCTGATCCAGACGGGGAAGATCCGCGACTTCCCCCTCATCCTGATGGGCACCGACTACTGGCGGCCGCTGCATGAGTTCATCTGCCGTGGCATGGTCGGAGAGGCCACCATCCTGCCGGCGGACTGTGATCGCCTGCTGTTCACCGACTCCCTGGACGAGGCCATGGAGCGCATCCTGAGCGCGGCCACCCAGGAGTTCGGCCTCGTCTGGGAGCCGTCGCCGCGCTGGTACCTGGGAGAGTCGGGGGTGCAGAAGGGGGAGACGGCGGGGGCTACGAAGTAGCAACCTGCGCCGGCAGAGCCGCGACCCGCACCCCCAGCCCGTGCCAGAACGCCGTCTCCTCCTTCCCGAGGCGCTCACCGCCCGACACCAGCACCGTCCGCAGCCGTCCGAAGGGCAGTCTTCGCCGCCGCCCGGCCTTCTCGACCCACGCCCGCAAGCCTGCGATCTCCTCTGCCGTACCGTGGAAGACCGTGGGGCGCACCCACGCCGCAGCGGCCACCCGCATTCCCGGTGCCGGCTCCAGGGCCACGGCGGCGCCCGTCACCGTCGCCCAGGTGAGCATCGCCCGCTCCGCGGGTTTCTCCAAAGGTCCACCCAGAACGACGATCTCCCTGCCGCCCGCCCGCCGCGCCGGAGCGATCTCCGCCTGAACCCGCTCCGCCATGCCCATGAGCTCGCCGCTCCCCAACTCCACTGGAGACCCTCCGATCACCACCACCGCTCCGCCCGAGCTCCCCCTCTCCTGAGCGAGGGGAGGCCGGTGGGAGACGGGGTCAGGAGCTGAGGGCTCGATCCACCTGCACCCCCACTCCGCGACCGCCTCCCGCCCGCCGCTGACCGGCACCGACGTCAGCCCCGCTCCCTGGATCGCGAGGTCGAGAGCTACCGCCTCGGGTTGAGGTCGATAAAGAAATGCGGCGCGGGAGGCTGGGGGCAGCTCGGCGAGCTCGCCGGCCCAGAGGGCGGCCTGGCGGGCCAGCTCGCCCCAGGAGGACCAGCGCCAGTCCCACCCCTCGCTGCGGAAGAGCCAGGGCTCCTCGCCGGCGAAGGCGGCGTGGTGCAGCAGAGCGGAGTAGGGATCGAGGTGTTGGGGCACGGAGCGCGCCCGCGGGTTGCCTGCGGGTTAAAGGTGCTCGGCGACCTTCTTCATCACCGCTGCGATCTTCTGCTCGATGATCGGCTTCATCAGGTTGGCCGGCGGCTTGAGGTGAGCCCTCCCAATGAGCCGGCCGCCTTCCAGGACGATGGTGGCCTTGGCCCCCGGCCCGGAGAGGTGCATGACGTCCTCCTCCCAGTGCCATTTCAGCATGCCGCCAGGAAAAGCCTCCTTGAGCGCCGAGTCGAGCGCCGGCCGGATCTCCCCCATGGACGCCTTGCTGGTCTTCACCTCGATGGTCAGGTCACTCATGCGCGAAACGCTACCACACCTGTCTTCAGACAAACCTCTCCCTCTTCTCCCGGCGGAGCGGGGGGGAGGCTGGGAGAAGAGGGCCGGGGTGATGAGGGTCTCCGGGAGTTTTTCGCGTCCCCATCGGTGTTGTCACTCAGAGACCCCACCCGATGCGCTAAGCTTCCAGACGTCAAGAGGGGACGGCCATGAACCACCGACGTATCCTTGCTTCCTCCCTGGTCCTGCTGCTGATCTTCTACGCCGTGGCCCCGGCCGTGGCGCAGGCTCCGCGGCCGGCGCCGGTCCAGTTCCCCGGCATCGCAGATCCGAAGCTCTTCGAGGAGAGTCTGAAGGCGGCGGCCGAGGCGGTCAAACAATATGGCACGCGCGACAACGCGGCCGACGTCGCCCGGGTCAACCGCATCGCCTACGAGCTTGCCCAGCAGTCGGAGTTCCAGAAGTTCCCCTTCACCTTCGGCATCGTCAACATGCCCGAGCCCAACGCCTTCGCCCTGCCGGCCGGCCAGATCTTCATCACCACCGGCATGCTGGACCTGGGGCTCGACGACGACATGCTGGCCAACGTCCTCGGCCACGAGATCGGCCACGTCATCAACGAGCACTACCTCAAGATGCAGCACCGCGCGACGCTGATGAACGTCCTGGGCAACCTGCTGGTGGCCGGCGTGCTGATCGGCGAGTCGCAGCGCAAGACCCCCACCACCCAGGCCCCCTACGACCCCCGCGTCGGCGTCGGCTATGACAACGGCAACCTGGTGCAGGGCGCGGCGGCGGCCAGCCTGGTGGTGAGCGAGTTGCTGCTGCGCAGCTACAGCCGGGAGCACGAGGACGAGGCCGACAAGGAGGGGCAGCGCCTGGCCGCCGCGGCCGGCTACAGCCCGGACGGCGCCCGCCGCCTCTGGGAGCTGATGAACAACCGCCTGCCGCAGATCAAAGAGTACGGCTACATGCAGACCCACCCCTTCGGCGACGAGCGCGTGCGTGCCGCCGAGGCGCGCAAGGGCACCTGGGCGATCGCCGGCCGCAAGGCGTCGGCCGACGACTTCCGCAAGCGCACGCAGGCCACCCTGAGCACCTGGCTGGCCCGCAAGCGGCCCGCCGAGCAGGAGGCCGCCTTCGTCAAGAAGGCCATGCTCGACGCCTGGCCGCAGGGGAAGGTGGCGGACGGCCTGCGCCTGGAGAAGCTCCACAAGCGGCGGGACGACGAGCTGACCCGGCCCCTCCTCTCCCGCGACTACGGCGCCGTGGTGAAAGCCTACAGGACCGAGCTCGCCGAGGTGAAGTCGCTCGATCCCAAGGACGACCTGGTGGCGGCCCTGGAGGGGGAGATCTCCGACCTCGAGACCAAGCGCAAGGAGCTCTACCCGCGAGCCCTCGAGACGCTGGGCGGCGGAGTCTACGAGACTTCGTTCCTGGTGGCGTTCCTGAGCAACTTCCCCGATTCGCCCAAGGTGCCCGAGGTGGCCCTGGCCCTAGGCGACGCCGACAGCCGGCTGGGCAACCGCACCGAGGCCGTGACGCAGTACTTGAAGGCCTGGGAGGCGGCCCCGGACAGCGCCGAGGGCAAGCGTGCCCGGACGGGGCTGCGCAACCTGGCGCCGAACCTCCAGGAGCTCGCGGCGCTGCAACAGATGGCCGAGCAGACCAAGGACCCGGACCTCAAGAAAGTGGCCGGCGACCGTCTGGCGGCGATCGTCAAGAGCTACGACGACGTGACCAACGGCGCCGAGTACCTGCGCCGCTTCCCCGACGGCCCCTACGTGGCGCCGGTGATCGAGCGCCTGAACGTCCTCGCCGACAACCTCTACGGCGAGGTGGTGCTCTACCAGAGCATGGGCGATTCCGTGAAGGCCATGGAGCGGATCAACAAGATCCTCACCCACGCCCCCCTCTCCCCCGCGGCCGGCAAGCTGCGGGACAGGGCGGTGCTCACGGCGAAGGCGAGCTAGGGGGAGCGGGCAAGACCGATCCGCCCGAGGGTCGCATGCGTTTCGTGCTCGACTTGCATGTCAAGACATGACGCTGCCGCCAGAATGTACGGTATGATGGTGTCGTGAGGCTCGACGTCATGGAACTGAAGAGCATGCACCCCCTCCTTCCTGCTTCGACGGCCGCCGAATATGGGTACCGCGCGGCTGTCGGCTTGGAGCGGCATCGCCATGAGACCGGTGTAGCCGTGGCGACCCTGATTGAGAGCGAGGTGCGCGAGGCCAGCCTCCACTGGGTCCGTTCGCCGTTCGGTGATGCCGAGCAGCTCGATCGACACCAGATCACGGAGGATGCTGCGGAGGCGATCGCTCTGGCTCTCGTCCACGTGGCGCGAGGATGGGTCGTGAGGAGGAGACTCCAAAGAGGAGAATCCGGGGACTGGCTGCTGCAGGACCCTGAAGCTCGCCTCGTCGCCCTTGAGGTCAGCGGGATCGATGAAGGCGATGAGAGAGAACATTCCGACCGCCTCCGCATCAAGCTCGAACAGGTCCGCCGCGCGACCGTCGCGAACCAACGAGTTGCTTGCATCGTCGGGCTCTCGGCTCCTCGCGCCACGATTGCGGCGGCATAGAAAACGATGAGCATCGAATCCCTCTACCCGCTGATCACGGAAGCGATCCGGCGTGCCGAGACCCTGGAGGATCTCCAGGCACCGGGTGCGCGTTCGGCCTACCTGACCGTGTCGCTCCTCGAAGAGAGGATCGCCGAGTTTCTTCCTGCCTCCGATCCCGAAGGGGCTCTCGCGCGTCGGGGAGCCGTGAGAGCGGCCCTGACGGCCGGGGAGATCAACCGGGCGCAGAAGCTGGCCGGGCGCTTCCTCGCCGAGGCCGACTGCGGCGCCGAGCTACGGGACGAGCTTCTCCATCTCTCGGAGCAGGCCGACACTCCCACTAGGGCGGCGAAGGCGAGCTGAGCGGCCGCCCGAAGAACTCCTTCACCCGGGCCAGCGAGGCCTGGTTGCCCTTCTCCTGCCAGCCGTCCTTGATGATCGCCTGGCGCTCGGCGTCGGTCAGCTTCCAGGAGAGGGGTGACTGGCGCTCGAGCTGGAAGATGATCGGCTCGAGCTCCATGCCGCTGCTCTTCAGCAGCTCCTTCGTCATCGCCAGCTCCGAGCTGTTGTGGAAGGCCTGGGTGGAGGTGCGCACCTTGTACATCGTGACCACCGGCCCCAGGGTGGAGGAGAGCCAGGGTCCGAGCCCGCGACCAGCAGCTCCCGAGTCGGGGAAGGCGCGGATGAGGATCACCAGCAGCCGCCGCCGAAGCTGCTGCCGCTGCTCCTCGCGCAGCGTGCGGAGCCAGTTGACCACCGACACCACGCCGAAGTTGTCGTAGTAGCCGCCGTCGGCCAGGTGGAGGTCCGGGCGGGCCGGCCCGCTCGCCGTCCGAGCCCGGGTGATCGGGCTGACCCAGGGGAAGGTCGCCGACAGCCGCGCCGCCGTGACCAGGGGGACGTCCTGCCCCGGATACTCGCGCGAGAAGAACCGCGCCTGCCACTCGGCCGGCGGGTCCAGGGGAGTGAGCAGGAACTGCTCCCCGGTCTCGCTGACCGTGGCATTGAGCACCGCCGGCGGCAGCCAGCCCTGCTGGACGCCGAGCCGCCAGTCCGCGAGCGAGGCGTCGGGGTGATCGAGGTGCAGCCGCCACATTCGCTCCAGCGACCAGCCCCGGTCGAGGGTCTTGCTCCACACCAGGAAGCCGGAGAAGACGCGCCAGAGGTCGGGGTAGGCGAGCCCCCACGCCGCGGCGTCCAGGCTCGAACGGCCGGCGTCCCGCACGATCGAATCCAATCTCTCCGGCGGCGGATAACCGTCGGGAGCAAAGCGGTCGAGAAAATACAGCGTGCCGACGCTCCCTCCGGAGACCGAGCTGATGAGCCGGATCGAGCGGGTGAAGTCCACCCCGACCTCCCGTTGCAGCGAGGTGAGCACGACCGCCGTCCAGAGGGACGCCGTGATGCCGCCGCCGCTCGTCGCCACCACGATGGCGGGGAGCTCGGGGGCCTTGGCCTGCGCGGCGTTGAGGGCCTCCGCGGGTTGCGGCGCCCGCGGTGCCACCGCCGCGGGCCGGGTGCGCGGGGGACCGATGGCGTAGTAGTGGTCCGTGTCGACCAGCCGGCTGGCGAGGTACGAGACCAGCAACAGGGGCAGCAGCGCGGGCACCCGGTAGCGGTCGAGAAAGAACGACACTCCGGGCAGCCCCCACAGCGCCAGGATGAGGATCAGGAGGACGTAGGCGAGCGCCGGGAACGAGCCCCGTTCCGCACCGAACGCCAGGAAGGCGAAGAAGCCGGCGAAGTAGACGGCCAGCGTCATCAGGAAGAACACGGTGGCCTGCAGGTGGCCGGGACCATATCCTCGGAGGCGGGGCGGGCCCGGAGGCTTCGGACGCGCCCGCCGCAGGCGGGGGAGGGCCTCGATCCAGCGCGGCCTCGCCGGCAGCAGCAGGCCGGTCGCCGGCGCGGACAGCATGGTGCGAAGCGCGACCGACCCCAGCAGACAGGCTGCCGCGAGCAGCACCCCTCCCGCCGCCCAGGCGAGCCGCCACACCGCCGAGCTGCGAGGGAGCGCTCCGGGAGACAGGGCGACGACCGTCCCGATCAACGGCCAGGCCAGGAGGGCGAAAAGCGGCACCCGGCGTCGCCGGAACCAGTCTGGCAGCGGCAGGGGCGGCACTCCGAACCGCTCCGGCGCGTTGAGCAGGATCACCTCCAGGCCGACCATCACCCCCCAACCCGTCAGCGTGGCGAGGCAGGAGACGAGCAGGATCTCTCCGCCGCCCAGCGAGAACAGGTTCCGGAGCAGGCTGGGAACCCCTCGCAGGGCGAGGGGCACCACGCCGACCAGCGTCGCCGCGACCAGCAGGGGGAAGCGGCAGAGGTAGAGATACTGCAGGAAGGGACCGCGACGCTGAGCCGCCACGATTGCGGCCAGCAGCACGATCGCCCCGGCGATCCAGGCGAGCTCGACCATCAAAGTCCTCCCGAGTGCTCGACTCTCGAATATAGCCTGCTCGAGGGAAGAATCACCGCGTGAACCCGGGGTAGCGCCCGGTCTTGGCATCAACGCCGTCGGAGACGCGGAGCTCGGCCGCGTTCCTCGTGGCGTCCTCCTCGGAGGGGAAAGGCCCGAGGTTCACCGTGCAGACGGCGTGACCGTTCTCCTCCAAGGGGAGCAGGAACGCGCCGCGGCTTCCGAACCGGGAGAGCGCCTGGGCGGCGACGATCCAGTCTTCGGAAGCGGTCACCTGCACGATGGGAGATCCGGCCGGGAATCGGGTCGGTAGGCTCTGGACGCTGGCCGCATCGAGCCGGCAGGCCGCGGCGAGCCGCTGCCAGGTGGCGGGGTCGATGACGGGATAGGGCGACGAGCTCTTACCGGTCTGATTAAAACCCGGTCCCCACCAGACGGTCCCCGGGGTGCTCGTTGTCGGCGGGCCCTTCTCGGCCAGCACGGATGGCCTCTCATTAGGGATCTGCTGCGCGACCGTGCTCGACAGCCGAGCGGAGGACCGCGACCTCAGCGCGAACAGCGACAGACCGATCACCGCCAGCGCGATCATGGCGGCGGCGCCCAGCCAGCGTCGCGGGCCGCGATTCGCGGAGGGCTGAAGGGGAGGCGGTGCATACGCCGTCGGTCTCGACGGGGGCGCCATGGGCGGAGCCGCGGCCATCGCGGGCGGCAGCGGCGGCGGAGGCGGTGGGAGAGGCGGCAGCGCGACGGCGGTCGCGCTGGTGTCTTCGAGGGACGGCGCGCCGCGCTCCGCGGCTGGCGGGCTCGGTGCGCTCGGGAAGGCCAGGATCGTGGCGTTCGGATCGAAATCCCGCCGCGGAGCTGCCGGCGAGCTGGCGCCCCCGGGGAGGAGTTGGAAATGCAGACGCCGCAGCTCCTCAGGCGGCAGGCTGCGCGCGGGCTCCTCGGGCAGCGGGTCCTCCCAGTAGGTGGGCCGCACGAAATGGGAACGGCCGAGCGACAGCGCATACCGCCACTCCTCCTCGACGTAGCGCGAGCGCAGGGCGTTCCACGACCAGAAGAGCTGGAACACGTCGGCCTTCTGGATCAGGTCCTTGAGGCGATCGTTCCACACCTCGCCCGCCCGCAATTCGTGGACGTCCCGCAGATAGCGGTCGCCCAGCGTGCGGGCATAGCGCTCGAATTCCTCGACGATGGCGGCATCCTGGTGGGAGTACGACGGGAAGATGTTGCGGAACGGCCGGCTCGCGTCCCGCTCGGGCGGTGGGGGAGGAGCGGCGCCGAGCCGAGAATCCACGCGGATGGCGAGACTGACCTCGGCCAGCAGGATGCTCCCCCAGAACACGCTCATCCGGCCGCGCGCCTGCCGGCCCTCCATCTCCGGCCCGGCGCGAATCCGGAACTCCTCGCGGTGCACGGACTCCAGCCAGAGGAACGTCCGCCGGGGAGGGTTGACCTCGAACCCCGGGATCTCCGGCAGGAACGTGATCTCGGCCTCGTGAGGCACGGCCTGCCGGCTGTCCTGCTTGACGTCCGCATACCCCTCCGCGAGATCGCCGAGGATACGATGCGCCTGCTCCCGAATCTCCGCGAGCGGGTCCGGCTCGTCCGCCGGAGCGTCCGCCGGCAGCTCCTCCAGATGAGCGAACGCCAGCAGCGGAAACCATTTCATCGGCTCCACGACCCGCGGGCGATAGACCGTGAACTGGACGTTTTCATGCAGGACGGGCGGCTTGTCCGGCAACAGAGGAGCTGCCGGGAGATCGGGCAGCGGCGGCAGCTCTGGCACGGAAATGGGCGCCGGCGGCTCGGGAGGAGAGGGCGCTGCAGCCACGGGAACGGCTTCGGCTGCCGGGAGACCCCGCTCCTGAATCGCCTTCCACAGATCCGCGAAGACCTGCTCCGCGAACGTGTCGAGCCGCGACGCCCGTCCCAACCCTTCGCTCCAGCCGCAGGGATAGCCGTCGAAGACCGGCCTTCCCGAAGCCCGGATGCGCTCCTTCAGATTGGCGAGACGAGCCGCCGCCTCCTCGGTCTCGGGAAGGTACTGTTCCCGCCGCGCTTCGGGAACCATCGAAGGAAACCGTGGATTTCGGAGATAGAAGAAGCTCGCCGTCGTCCCGGGCTCGCGAAGCGAGCCATGCAGGATTTCGAGCTCCACCACGCTGCGCCCCGGGTCCTCGACCAGCCACGGCTGAGCCGCCACCAGTGCGAGGGGAACGGTCGTGGGTGGCGCGCCGTACCGCTCGCCCAGCAGAGCCAGGAAGATCTGGCACCCCTCGATCTCCTGGAACCGCCGCGCGAGGTCCCACTCCTCTCCCTTGGCCTGAGCGGGATCGACGACGACGATCTCGACCCCCTGCCCATGCAGCCGCTCCCGCAGCTCCGGCAGGACAAGGCCCTCGATGACCGCGCGCTCGCCGTCCATGTCGCCGGGGACGGCGGCGAGGTAGAGGCGGAGTGAGGAGGGAGCGAGCATGACTGAATTTTAGTCCAAGAGGGGCGAGCGGGTCCGGCCGGGCCTCAACTTCTCGCAAACCGCGCCGGGACCATGCTAGCGTTGCGTCTGGTGGGTCTTCTTGGCGCACTTCCGCAATCCGCCAGAAAGGCAGGCACGCATGAGCACCCTTCGGCCCGAGCGGAAACGGAAAATTGAGTATCCCACCGAGGATGGCCAGCCCATGGGCGAGACCCCCCTGCACCGGAAAGTGATGACTGACCTCATCGTGAACCTGGAAGTCCGCTACCGCGAGGTGCCGGATCTCTGGGTGGGAGGCAACCTCTTCCTCTGTTATGAGGAGGGAAATCCGAAGGCGTGCGTGGCTCCCGACGTGCTGCTGGCCAAGGGGGTGACGAAGTGGGACCGGCCAAACTATCTGCTCTGGCAGGAGACGCCACTGAGCCTGATCGTGGAGGTGACGTCGGAGAAGACCCGGAAGGAGGACGAGGACAAGAAGTCGCTCTACGAGCGGCTCGGTGTGAAGGAGTTGATCCTGTTCGATCCCTATGGGGAGTACCTGCAGCCGCGGCTTCAGGGTTACCGGCTCGTCCTGGGCCGCTATCAGCCTGTTCCCTTGCAGGAGAACGGATCGCTGCTGAGTCGGACGACCGGCCTGGAATTCCACCCCGAGGGGAAACGCCTGAGGTTGGTAGACCCCGAAACTGGGGAACGGTACCTGTGGCCGGAGGAGAGCGAAGCGGGCCGGAAGGCAGAGGCCGCCGCTCGTCGGGCCGCGGAGAGGAGGGCCGCCAAAGAGGCTGCAGCCCGTCACTGCGACACGAAGTCGCTTCTTGATAGTGGAGTTGTTCCCCACAGTTTGGGGCGGAACCACCCGTACCACCGGGTGAACCTAGGGGCCTGAATAAAGAGCGGCCCTGACAATGTACAGAAGCGTGTTGACACGCGGGGCGG
>DATARR010000174.1:0-17805 GCA_036264085.1 Thermoanaerobaculia bacterium
CTCTTTGCGCCCTGCGCTGAGAAAGGCTTTGACGTCGTTGAAGATGTCGACCAGGGTGCCGCCGTCGCAGCCTTCGGTGCCGAGGACCGCGACGGTCGAGAAGTGACCCGTGTAGAGGACGCCGGTCGTCCAGCAGGGTCGCAGGTCGAAGTAGCGCATGCCCGCCTGCAACTGACCGAGCATCGACTGAGTCTGGGTCTGGGTGTTGCAGCTGGCTCCGCCGACGGTACAGTTGATGCTGATGTACATCCCTGTGTCGTGAGACCCTGGGATCGAGATCTGCTTCAACGACTTGGAAAAATTGAGCGTCTGTTCCATCCAGCGTGCGTAATCGGGCATGGGTCTCCTCCTCTCGGGGTGGCTTCCGCGGTCCCTCAGGGGCGAAATCCGGATTACCGGAACGTGCGGAAAAACCAATCGAAAACCTTCTTCACAGTCGGCGTCAGCTTCCCGCGCCGCCAGGTGTCGGCGGCCTTCTTCACCACCTCGCCCTGGGTGGGGTAGGGGTGGATGACGCTGGCGATCTTCGCGAGGCCGATGCCGTGGGTGATCGCCAGACAGAGCTCGCCGATCATGTCCCCGGCGTGCTCGGCGACCAGGGTGGCGCCGAGGATCTTTCCCTCTTTCGAACCCTTTTCGACGTGCAGGCGGAGGAACCCCTCGTCGGCGCCGTCGAGGATGGCGCGGTCGACGTCCGCGAGGTGGATCGTCAGCGTCTCGACCTCGTGACCCTGCTCGCGCGCCTGTTTCTCATAGAGGCCGACGTGGGCGACCTCGGGGGTGGTGTAGGTGCACCAGGGGATGGTGAGCGCCGAGGCCTTGGAGCGGCCGAAGAAGAGGGCGTTCTGGATCACGATGCGCGCCTGGGCGTCGGCGATGTGGGTGAACTGAAAGCGCGAGGCGACGTCGCCGCAGGCGTAGACGTTGGGATTGCTGGTGCGCAGGTGGTCGTCGACCTCGACGCCCTTCCTGCCGTGGCGCACGTTGGCGGCGTCCAATCCCAGGCCTTCGACGTTCGGGGCGCGGCCGGTGGCGATCAGGATCTCGTCGGCCACGACCTCGTGGCGCTGCCCCTCGCGCTCGAAGGTGACGACGCGGTCGGCGCCCCGGCGCTCGGCGCCGACGACTTTCATGCTGAATTCGAAGTGGACGCCGCTGGCGATCATCGCCTTCTGGACGATCTCGGCGGCGTCGGCCTCCTCGCGCGGCAGGATGTGCTTCTCCTGGCAGAGCTGGGTGACCTGGCTGCCGAAGCGCGCGAAGGATTGCGCCAGCTCACAGCCGATCGGGCCGCCACCGATCACCACCAGGCGTTTCGGCAGCTCGGTGAGGTTGAAGATGGTCTCGTTGGTGCGGAAACCGGTCTCGGCGAGGCCGGGGATGGCGGGCTGGGCGGCGCGGGCGCCGGTGGCGATGACGGCGCGGCGGAAGTGGAGGCGCTTGCCGCCGACCTCGATCATGTCCGGTGAGAGGAAGCGGCCGTCGCCGAGGAAGACGTCGACGCCGGCCTTGCGGGCGCCCTCGGCGCTGTCGACGGCGCTGATGCCGGCGCGCAGGCGGCGCATGCGCGCCATGGCGAAGGCGAAATCGGTGGTGGCCGTTTCCTCGACGGCCGGGCCGCCGAAACGGCTGGCACTCTCGCGGGCGTCGGCCCAGGAGCGCGAAGCGCGGATCACCCCTTTCGAGGGGACGCAGCCGACGTTGAGGCAGTCGCCGCCCATCAGGTGGCGCTCGACCAGGGCCACCTTGGCGCCGAGGCCGGCGGCGCCCTTGGCCGAGACCAGGCCGGCGGTGCCGGCGCCGATCACCACCAAGTGGTAGCGCGGAGCGGGCTCGGGGTTGACCCAGGTGGACGGATGGACGTTGTCGAGGAGCTGGCGGTTGAACTCGTCGAGCGGCTCGACGGCGAAGGGCTGGCCGTGCGCGGTCACTGGTTGACCTCCATGCTCTTTGCCTCCGCGGGCGCGTCGATCTGCTGTTTCAACGCCTTACCGGCCAGGCGGGTGACGAAGGTGGTGACGACGACGGTGGCGAGCAGGCCGACGCCGAGCACGACCCAGTAGCTCGTCCCCTTCTCGGTCTTGGCGCCGCCGGCGAGCGCCGCCAGGCTCCCCGCCGCCTTGCCGTAGTAGACGTAGAGGAGCGTCCCGGGGAGCATGCAGATCGAGGCGGCGAGGTATTGCAGGAAGCTCACCTGGGTCAGCCCCAGCCCGTAGTTGAGGAGGTTGAACGGGAAGATGGGGGAGAGGCGGAGGAGCGCCACGATCTTGAACCCCTCGCGCCCGACCGCCTTGTCGATGGCGGCGAATTTCTGATTGCCGGCGATCTTGCGCTCGATCGGCCGGCGGGCCACGTAGCGCGCGATCAGGAAGGCGCCCGAGGCGCCGAGGGTGGCACCGGCCAGGGTGTAGATCGTCCCTTGAACCAGGCCGAAGATGGCGCCGGCGGCGAGCGTCAGCAGGGAGCCGGGGATGAACGCGATCGCCGCCACGGCGTAGCCGAGGATGAAGACGACCGGCCCCCAGACCCCCAGGCTCGCCACCCACTGCGCGAAGCGCGGCACGTAGGCGCCGGCCTGCCGGCCCGCCAGGAAGAGGCCGGCGAGGACCACGAGTCCGATCACGAGGTAGAGGACGAGCTTGCCGCGGGATCGCGCCGCGGGTGCCGCGGCATCGGGAGGTGCGTTCACCAAAGGGCTCCTCTCTGGGCGAGGCCGGTCCGCTGCCGGCGTTCGAGAACTCTACGTCCGAAACGCGCGGCTGGATGGCCGGTCCCGGGGCTCCTGCTGACTTTCGAGGCCGGGCGGCTTCGGCTCAACGGCCGTCCCAGGTTCGTCCGATCACCAGCAGCGTCAGGTCGTCCTTCAGCGGCTCGTCGCCGACGTGGGCGTCGAAGCTGGCGAGGACGTTGTCGTGGATCTGCTGCGGGGTGCCGCCGAGCTGGAGGGCGGCCTGGGTCCGCTCGTAGCCGAACGCCGTCTTCCCTTGGGCGTCGAGAGCCTCGGGGAGGCCATCGGTGTAGAGGAGCACCTCGTCGCCGGGCTGGATCGTGGTGGTCTGGCGGTGCATCGGCAGGGGATCGCGCAGGCCGAGCGGGAAGCCGCCGTTGCCCAGCTCCTCGGTGCGGCCGCCGGCATGGCGCAGGAGCGGGAAGGGGTGGCCGGCGCAGATGTACTCCATCTCGCCGGTCTCCGGGGTCAGCAGGCCGTAGAAGGCGCTCATGAAGGTGCGGGTGGTGCCGGTGCGGCAGAGGGTGCGGTTGAGCATGGCGATCACCGGCTCCGGGCTGGGATCGAGGTCGAGGGCGGTGCGCCAGGTGGCGTTGGCGATCGCCATCACCAGGCCGGCCGCCATGCCGTGGCCGCTGGCGTCGGCCACCATCAGGGCCAGCCGGCCATCGGGGAGGCGGACGAGGTCGTAGAAATCGCCGCCGACCTCGTTGGCGGTGCGGTAGGAGTGGGCGAAGAGGTAGCCGGGCACCGCCGGCAGGGCACGCGGCAGCAGCTCCCGCTGGAGCTCGCGGGCGACCTCCAGCTCGTCGCGGACCCGCACGCGGTCGACCAGCTCGAGGGCGAGGAGGAAGACCAGGCAGCCGACGCTGATCGCGAACCACATCGGGTTGAACTGGATGTGGACGCTGACCTTCTTCGACTCGTAGAAGATCCCGGAGTCGCTGAACAGGCCGAAGGCGAACGTCAGCAGCGCGGCGGCGAACAGCAGGCGGCGCGGCGGCGACAGCTTGTAGGAGAGGCCGAGGAAGGCGAGCTTGGCCCGGAAGAGGAACCGCCGCATCCCCTTCTTCGGCTCGGGCACCTGGCTGTGCTCGCGGGTGAGCACCGCGTAGGCGCGGGCCGCGTCGCGGTCGAACAGCCGCTTGACGTCGCGGGACTCCAGCCCCTCGGTGTACTCGCGGAAGAAGCCGTGAAGGCGGCGGACGGTGCCTGGGTCGCGGCGGCTCATTTCAATGGATACGTTGAGCGGGAGCTGAGGTTTACGGGCTCCCTCGATCCGGCCCCGCCAGCTCGCGAAGCATCGAATCATTCTCCCTCAGGATGCGCTCCGCGCTCTCCATCTGGTGGGGGAATTCGTCACCCTCTGGAATCAGATGAGCGATCGAGCCCGCGTAGTACCGCAGCAGAGGCATCTCCGCCGGGACCGCGGCGTACAGACCGTCCCGCTCCTCGACCAGGTGGCGTAGCGTGAGCATCCGCAGGCCGGCGACGATGGCGTAGTCCTGGTCCCGGCGGGGGATGTAGACGTGCGCCCCGGCGCGCTCCAGCCGGTTCATCAGGTCCAGGGTCCGTCCCTTGAGCTCCAGCTCGGAGAGCGGCTCGCCGGCGCTCGCCACCAGGACGGTCGAGACCAGCGGCACCGGCAGGGCGGGGATCACCCCGCCGATCTCCAGCATCAGCTTGGCTCCCAGACGTTCGAGATGATCCATGCGCTCCTCCCGTGACAGGTGGCGGAGGTCGAGCCCGCGCTCGCGCAGGTAGCCGCGCATCGAGATCGGCGTGCCGAAGTTGACGCAGGCATAGCCGAAACGGTGCCAGCGGCTGCGCAGCACCAGGGCGAGGTTGCGGCCGAGGAAGCGCAGGGTGGTGCGGGCGGCGAACAGGGGGTCGCGCGGGCGCCCACCCGGCTCGCGGTCGAGCAGCAGGGTGCGGTCCTCCAGCACGCGATCGTAGTTGATCCCGACCGGGATGAACACCAGGTCGCGGTCGCCGTGCACGGGATCGAACGAGCGGAGCATGTAGTCGAGGATGCCGAGCTTCGGCGGCCGCAGCCGGCCGTCGCGCGACAGGCCCCCCTCGGGGTAGACAGCCTGGGGGACTCCCGCCGCCGTGGCCATGTGGATGTAGCGCTCCAGCACCCGCCGGTACAGGGGATCGCCCGAGCTGCGGCGGACGAAGTAGGCGCCGGTCGAGCGGATCAGAGTCTGGAGGGGCCAGACGCGCGCCCACTCCCCCACTGCGTAGGAGAGGGCGGTGCGGTCCGCCGCCAGGTAGGCCACCAGCACGTAGTCCATGTTGCTGCGGTGGTTCATCAGGAAGACCACCGTCGAGCCCGGGGCCACGGCGGCGAGCCCCGCCTCGTCCGAGAAGCCCAGGCGCACGCGGTAGAGGAGGCGCGCCACCCGCTTCGAGAGCCAGTAGCCGATGCGGAAATAGAAGTAGGCGTTGAAGGCCGGCACGATCTCCCGGGCGTAGCGCTCCACCCGCGCGGCCAGCACGGCCCGGGGGACGCTCTGCTCCCGCGCCTGGACGTCCACCGCCTCCACCACCTTGGGGTCGTAGACCAGCCGGTCGATGAGCACCCGCCGCCGCGTGCGCTGGAAGGCCGGGATCTCCAGCTTCAGCCGGGTGTTCAGCTCGTCGATGACGCGTTGCACCCGCCGCCGCAGGTACCAGCGGACGCTGGGCACCAGCAGGCGGTCCAGCGCCGCCCAGGCCGCCAGGAGGAAGAGCAGGACGGCCACCCAGAGGGGCAGGCTGACGAGGCGGGTCATAAGGGCTCGGGGGGATGATAGCGCAGCCGAAAGGCGTGCCGCTCGGCTTCCGCGGCCACCTTGCCCTCGTACTCCTCGCCCTCGACGAGGACCCGCAGGCGGTCGGTCACCGGCATCACCATGGGCATGGGTCGCCAGACGAAGGGCTCGCCGGTGCGGGCGTCCACCACCCGCTTCTCGTCCACGGCCCGGGTGGCCTCCGAGAGTGGGAGGCCGTGGAGGGCTTGGCGCAGGGCGCGAAACACGCCCTCGTCGCGCGGATCGAGAAAGCGCAGCCACTTCCGCCCCTGGGAGGCGCTGTGGTAGTGAGCGGGCACGAAGACCAGGCCGTCGAGCTGCAGGCGGTCGCAGGCCAGGATCAGCAGGGCGACGACGTCCTGCGAGATCCCCAGCCCCGGATGGCTCTGGCCCGGCAGGCGCGGCCGGTCGGCCGTGAACTCGGCGCGCGGGTTCTGGAGCAGCAGCCACTCGACGCGCAGCAGGGCGAGGCCCGGGAGGGTGCCGCGGTCGATGCGCGCCCGGGCCTCGATCAGCAGCTCGCGCCGGGCCGCGTCGCCGTACAGGCGGACGGTGTCGCCGGTCGGGTTGTCCAGGTCCATCTCCAGGGTGAGCGGCTCGAAGCCCAGCCCCCGCAACCGGTCGAGGAGGCCGGCGCGCTCGAGGGCCAGCTCCAGCCCCTGGGGGGAGTAGTAGCCCAGGAAACGGCGCGGCCCGTGGAGCCCCCCCACGGCACCGAGGTCGGCGGCGGTGAGGCCCCAGTCGTCCGTCCGCCGCGGCTCGCCCGTCAGCTCATGGGGCTCCAACTCCCGCGCCAGCCGGCGGTAGCGGGTGAGCAGCGCCTCCTCGGTCGACGGCGGCTCGATGGCCTCGCCACTCTGGCCGCCATTGAGGAGGCAGGAGAAGAAGCGGGCGCTGTAACGCCAGGCGTTGAGGCCGTAGCCGCCGGCCAGGGTGATTACCAGCGGCAGCCGGCGGTCGCCGCCGCGGGCCCCCCGAACACAATCGAGGACGAAGAGATCGCGCTCCAAGAGGCCGGCGGCCGAGATCTTCCAGTCCCCGATCTGATCGTCCGCCGCCGGATCGACTCCCGCCAGGTAGAAGACCAGCGCCGGCTGGAACGCCGCGAAGATGGGCGGCAGCCGCGAGCGCACGGCTTCGAGGTAGGTGGCGTCGTCGACGCCGAACCCCAGCTCGATCACCGTCGCTTCGACCGCGTCGAGGTCCCCGGAGGAGCGGTTGTGGATCGAGAAGGTGTGGACCGTGGGATCGTGGGCGAAGAGCGAGCGGGTGCCGTCGCCGTCGTGGACGTCGAGGTCCACCACCAGGATGCGGGAGTCGAAGCCCAGGGCGCGCAGCTCGGCGATGGCGGCCGCCACGTCGTTGTAGACGCAGAAGCGCTCTCCCCGGTCGGCGAAGGCGTGGTGGAGCCCGCCGCCGAGGGTGACGGCGAGGCCTCCCGACTTGAGGGCCAGGGCGGCGGCTCGGATCGTCCCCCCCACCATGAACCGCTGAGTGGCGAGGACGCGGTCGGAGAGCTCCTCGGAGAGGGTGAGACCGACGATGCGCAGGAGGGCTCCCGGCAGGTTGAGCGAGTCCAGGTAGTCGTCCGTGTGGACGCGGCGGAGCTGGCGGAAGGTGGCCGGCGACGGCGCGTGCAGGGAGCGCCGGCCGAGGAGGCCCGTCGAGTCCAGGAAGGCGAGGATCTGCTCCCCCCGGCGCGGATCGTGGAGCACGCCCGGCAGCTCGACCTGGTAGCGCCGGGTGTAGACGAAGTCCACGGCCGGGCGCCCGAGGAGCTCGCCGAGACGGCGCCGCCCCCGCCGCACCGTCCTGGCCACCGCCCCGCCCGCGGACCGCGCCGTCACCGGAGCCGCACCCAGGTGGCGCCCCAGCCGCCGGCCTCGGCCGGCGCGTCGCCGAAAGCCACCACCCGCGGATCGCGGCCCAGCAGCGTGCGCACCGTCTGCCGCTGCACGCCGATCCCTCGGCCGTGGATAATCCGCAGCTCGCGCAGCCCCTTCTCCCAGGCGGCGTCGAGATACTCCCGCACCACGTCCGCCACCTCCGCCGGCCGGAAGCTGTGGAGGTCGAGGACGTCGGTGATCGGCAGCTCGACGGGGGCGCCGGCGCCCGGGAGGAGGTCGTCTTCTTCATCGTCCATCACCGCTATACTATGGGGCCTCCCATGGCCACCGACACGTTGCAGGCTCTCATCAGCCGCTCGGCCCTGGAGTGGCGTCTCACCTTCGATGCCCTCGAGTTCCCCCTGTTGCTGCTGGAGATGGACGGCCGCATCGTGCGCATGAACGAGGCTGCCCGCGCCCTGGCCGGCGTCACTTTCGAGGAGGCCATCCACCGCCTGCTGGAGGTGCTGGGGGCAGGCCCGCCGTGGAGCGCCGTCCAGCTCCTCCTCACCCAGGTGGCGGCGACGGGCGAGCGCGCCGGTGCCCAGACACGGGAGGAGCACGGCCGGGTGTGGGACGTGGCCATCAGCCCCGTGACCGGCCCGGACGGCGACCGCTGGGGAATCGTCGTCATCCTCGACATCACCGAGCGGGTGCGGCTCCAGGAGTCGCTGCGCCGCAGCGAGACCATGTCGGCCATGGGGGCCCTGGTGGCAGGCGTGGCCCACGAGGTGCGCAACCCGCTGTTCGGCATCTCGGCGACGCTCGACGCCTTCGAGGCCCGCTTCAAGCGGCGCACCGAGTACCGGCGCTACCTCGACGTGCTCAAGGAGCGGGTGGGCCGGCTCAACGAGTTGATGCAGCACCTCCTGGACTACGGCAAGCCGGCGCGTCTGGACCTCGCTCCGGCCGTCCCCCGCGTGGTGATGGGGGCCGCCGTCGTGGCCTGCGCTCCCCTGGCCGCCCACGCGGGGGTCGAGCTCGTCCTCGACGCGCCCCCTGACCTGCCGGCGCCCCTGCTCGATCGCAACCGTGCCGTCCAGATCTTTCAAAACCTGATCGAGAACGCCATTCAGCACTCGCCTCCGGGGGGACGCGTCCTCTTCCGGGCCAGCCCGGCGGCGGATGGCGCCGCGGTGGAGTTTCGGGTCGAGGACGGCGGACCGGGGTTCCGGCCCGAGGACCTGGACCGCGCCTTCGAGCCGTTCTTCACCCGCCGCCGGGGCGGCACCGGCCTCGGGCTCTCCATCGTGCAGCGCATCGCCGAGCAGCACGGCGGCGCGGTGGCGGCGGCCAACCGACCCGAAGGCGGGGCCGTGATGACGGTGACTCTCCCCCTCGTTCCGGGAGAGGGGGTTGTATCTGGACGGCGGTAGAGAGATGATAGAGCGAACTCAGAAAAGCTGAAGAGGAGGAGCCTCCGGCGGATTCTGCGCCGGACCCGCAATGAGCGCGCGAATCCTCGTCGTCGACGACGAAGAACCCATTCTGGCCGCGGTCCGCGAGTACTTCGAGCCTCTCGGGTACGGGGTGGACTGCGCGCGGGAGCTGGAGGAGGCCGAGGCCCTGCTCGCCCACGTCCGCTACGACCTGATGATCGCCGACCTGCGGCTGACCGGCAGCCAGAGCGCCGAAGGGCTGGAGCTGATCCGCTTCGTCCGCGAGCGCTCGCCGTGGACGCGCACCATCCTCCTCACCGGCTTCGGCTCGGCGGAGGTGGAGACCGAGGCCCTGGGCCGCGGCGTCGACGCCTTCCTCCAGAAGCCCCAGCCCCTCGCCCACCTGGCGTCGATCGCCGCAGAGCTGATGAGGAGCGCCGGATGACGGCCACAGGGGGAGCGGCGAGCGGACGGCTCTGGGACCGCATCTTCGAGCCCGCGTCGCTCAGCACTGTCTTCCAACCCATCCTCGAGATCCACGGCGGCGAGCGGTCGGTCTTCGCCGTCGAGGCCCTCACCCGCGGGCCCCGGGGCACCAACATCGAGCGCTCGGACGTCCTCTTCGAATACGTGCGGCGCAAGCGCGGCGAGGCGCGGGTGGACCGGCTGGCCATCGCCTCGGCCCTGCGGGAGGCGCGGGCGTTTCAGGATACGGCGGATCTGCCGGGGCTCTGTCTCAACGTCCACGCCGCGACGCTGGAGCAGGACCGCGACCTCCCCTGCTGGCTCCACGGGCTGGCGGGCGAGAGCCAGATCCCCGGCGAGCGGTTGATCGTCGAGATCGTCGAGCATGCGCCGCCCTGGTCCGGCCGCGGCTTCCTGGACAGCCTCGACCGCCTGCGCGCCCTGGGGCTGCGCATCGCCCTCGACGACGTGGGGCTCGGCCAGTCCAACTTCCGCATGATCCTCGACTGCCGGCCCGACCTGCTGAAGATCGACCGTCACTTCGTGGCCGGCGCCGGGCGCGACGATCACCGCCGCGCCGTGCTCGAATCGATCGCCAACCTCGCCCGTCGCCTCGGCGGCCGGGCCGTGGCCGAAGGCATCGAGGAGGAAGAGGACCTCGCCGCCGCCGCCGGCATCGACCTGTTCCAGGGGTTCCTGCTGGCGCGGCCCTCATCGCCCCCGCCCTCTTCTCCCGTCTCACCCCTTCCCCACTCGCCGGGAGAGAGGGGATCGGAATTGAGAGGGACGATCCCGCTCGAATAGAGCGGCCGAGGTGCCAAGCGGTCCGCCTCACTCCCCGGATCAGGCTGGGCCAACATGGCAGACCTGCCCGGCCTCCAGGTCGTCGAGGACCTTCCTGAGCGCAGGGACGAGCGGCAGCAGATCTTCCAGCTTCGTGGTCCGCGCCTTCAGCACCGCCAAGCCCAGTTGAAAAGTCGTGACAGGCTGTTGATAGGAAAGGTTTTGGTCCGCGGTCACCAAGATGTCGAACTCGGCTTCGGCGAGTCGCAGTAGCTTTCCATTCTTGATCCCGGCCCAGCCCACCTCCGCGACCGTACGGACCTCGAAGCCGGAAAGCTCCCGCTTGAGCAGCCGCGGCAGGTTTTCGTCGAGGAGGACGCGCTTCACGCCACGCGCGCCAGCAGAGCCCGGGTCGCCTGCTCCAGGAAGGCGTTGACCTGCTCGCGCCGCACGCTGGGGAAGTTGTCCAGAAATTCGTCGACGCTGTAGCCGCCTTCGAGATAATCGACCAGAGTCCGCACAGGCACCCGGGTGCCCACGAACACCGGTGTCCCTCCCAGAATCTCGGAGTCTGAATGAATGACGCTACCGTCGGAGAGTGTGACTGGGCGACTTTCGGGCATGGAACACCTCCCAGGCCGAGGGTATCATCTCGGCCGTGACGCCGCCGCCGCCTCGAGCACCGTCGCCACCAGGCCGTCCTTGCTGGGCAGCTCGCTGAAGACGTGGGGATCACGGCCCGGGCGGTAGAGCAGATAGAAGGGGATGCCGTAGCGGCCGTGCTCCTTGAGGAAGGCCGCGATGTCGGCGCTCTGGTTGGTCCAGTCCGCCCGCATGGGCACCACGCCGTGCTCGGCGAACGCCTTCGCCACCTCTGGCGTGTCCAGGATCAGCCGCTCGTTCACCTTGCAGGTGAAGCACCAGTCCGCCGTCACGTCCACGAACACGAGCTGGCCGCCGGCGTTCAGCGACTCCGCCCTGGCGCGGTCGAAGGCCACCCAGGGGATCAGGCCGGCGGGTTGTGCCGCAGCCAGCCGCGACTCGGCCTCGCCGCGCGTCCCCCCGGCCGCCACCACCAGGGTGACGGCCACGGCGGCCACCAGTCCGGCGAGGGCGGCACCGCGGCCGGCCCGGCCGTGAGCCACCCGGTGCTGCAGCCAGGTGAAGAGGGCGATCCCCAGCAGCCCGATCTGGATGGCCGCGAGCTGCTCGCGCGACACCTGCGACGACAGGACGTAGAACAGCCACACCGCCGAAGCCGCGAGCAGGAAGCCCATGGCACCCCGCACCGTCTCCATCCAGACGCCGGGCCGCGGGAAAGCCCGGGCAATGCCGGGCGCCGCCGCCACCAGCAGGTAGGGAAGAGCCATGCCGAAGCCCAGCGCGGTGAAGATGGCGAGCACCACCGGCCCCGTCTGGGCCAGGGCGAAGCTGATCGCCGTGCCCAGGAACGGCGCCGAGCAGGGGGTGGCCATCAGCGTCGCGAACAGACCCGAGGCGAAGTGGCCGGCCATGCCCTCGCGGGGGCCGGAGCCGGCGAGGTCGGCCAGCGCCGCCGGCAACTGGATCTCGAACAGCCCCCAAAGATTGAGACAGAAGAGGACGACGATCACGGCCAGGAAGGCCACGAAGCCCGGCCGCTGGAACTGCACCCCCCAGCCCACCGCCGAGCCCGCCGCCCGCGCCGCGATGGCGGCGAGAGCCAGGGCCCAGAACGAGGCCAGGATCCCCGCCGAGGTGGCGAGCGCGCCGCGCGTCACCTCCGCGCGGCCATGGCCGGCGCTGCGCACCAGGCCGAAGATCTTCAGCGACAGCACCGGCAGCACGCACGGCATGGCGTTGAGGACGAGGCCGCCGACGACGGCCAGGAGCAGCATCAGCGCCAGGCTCGTGCCGCCCGCAGTGCTGGCGGCGTTCCCGCGGCCGGAGGCGCCCCCCGAGCCGCCGGCCGTCCCCTCCGTGAACAGCTCCGAGCGCTGCGGCTTGCCGCCGGGGCCCACGGTGAGCTGGACCTCCGCCTGCGCCGTCACCGGCGGCAGGCACTGCGAATCGTTGCAGGCCTGATAGCGCAGCGCCGCCTGCACCGGATAGGTGCCCGCCCTGGTGCCGGCGGGAACCTGGAGCTGCGCCACGATCACCACGTCGCCGGCATAGACGGCCAGCGGCACCTTCTCGAAGGAGAACGTCTTCATCTCCGCCTTCGGGTACTTCGTCTCCTCCGGCGGCCAGCCCACGGGCAGCGTCAGCTTCAGCTCCGTGGGGATGAGGTACTCGAAAGTCGGCTTGTGCGCGTTGACGTGCCAGCCGGGCTCGATGCTCACCAGGGCGGCGACGCGGGCGGGCCTGCCGGCGTCGTAGGCCGTGCGGTCCGCGTTGAGGACGAACGAGGCCTTCTTCTGTTTCCCGAGCTGCGCCCCGGCCGGAGCTGACGCCAGCGCCAGCCCCAGAGAGAGGCAGAGGAATTGAAGGACAACGGATCGCGGGATGTGCCGGCTCGCCATGGGATCGCCCTCTCGGTCTGTGACGGTGGAACAGTGGACGACCGGATTTTATTCGCTGATGATACGATCCGCCCCCGTGAACCTCTCGGCCCGTGCTTCCGCCATCGGTGAGTCCGCCACCCTCCGGGTGACCCGGCGTGCGGCCGAGCTGCGAGCCCAGGGTGTGGCGGTGGTGGACCTGGGGGCCGGCGAGCCCGACTTCTCCTCTCCGCCGGTGGCGGTGGAGGCGGCCCGGCGCGCCCTCGCCGAAGGCTTCACCCGCTACACCCCCGGCAGCGGCCTGCCCGCGCTGCGCGCGGCGGTGGCCGAGTCCTACCGTCAGCGCCACGGCGCGCCGTGGAAAGCCGCGGACTCGGTGATCACGGTGGGCGGCAAGGCCGCTCTCTTCGAGCTCGCCCTCGCCGTCTTCGACCACGGTCAGGAGGTGGTGCTCCCCTCCCCCTACTGGGTGACCTTCCCGGAGCAGATCCGCTTCGCCGGCGCGCAGCCCGTGATGGTGCCCACCTGCGGCGAGGACGGCTTTCAGATCCACGCCGGCCCTCTCATCGAAGCGGTGACGGAGCGCACCCGGGCCATCCTCGTCAACTCGCCGTGCAATCCCACCGGCGGCGTGATCTCGGAGCCGGACCTGCGCCAGCTCGTGACCTTCGCCGCCGGGCGGGGTCTGCTGGTGATCGCCGACGAGACCTACGAGCGCTTCGTCTACGGCGGTCCCCACGCCAGCGCCGCCGCCCTCGCCGCCGAGTTCCCGGAGACGGTGGTGCTGGTGGGCTCCTTCTCCAAGACCTACGCCATGACCGGCTGGCGCATCGGCTACCTGCTGGGGCCGGCGCCGGTGGTCCAGGCGGTGGAGAACATCCAGAGCCACGCCACCTCCAATCCCACCTCCTTCGCCATGGTGGGCGCCCTGGAGGCCCTGCTCCACGCCGAGCCCGCGGTGGAGGAGATGCTGGCCGAGTACCGCGCCCGCCGCGAGATGCTGGTGCCGCTGCTCAACGGCATCCCGGGTTTCCGCTGCCGGCCGCCGGAGGGCGCCTTCTACGCCTTCCCCGACGTCTCGGCCTGCTTCCGCCCCGGCCGCGCGGACTCGATCGCCCTCGCCGAATACCTCCTCGAAGAGGCCGGCGTCGCCACCGTGCCCGGCGCCGCCTTCGGCGCCGCAGCCCACCTGCGCCTCTCCTTCGCCTGCTCCCGCGCCACCCTGGCCGAGGGGCTGGAACGGATCGCGGCGGCCCTGGCGCGGCCCTGACGCGCGGTTGCGGATCATCCACGGACCCCGGGTCGGGGGACCCCGGCGGACCCCGGGTTGCACCCGGGGCTACGGGAACGCCGCCCTCCGGTCTCGCGGCATCCAGGCTGGGGCTCCGATATACTCCCCTCTCTTTTTGTGGAGGAACCTATGAAGAATCCATTTGAATCATTCCGCCGGCCGATCGCGATGCTGGCGGGTGCGGGGCTCGTAATGGCGCTCGTCGCCGCTCCGGCCTCGGCTCAGAAGACGGCGGGCGCCAAACCCACGGTCGAAGAGGCCCGCAAGTTCCTCGCCGACGCCTCGACGCGCCTGCTCGACCTGAGCATCGAAGCCGGCCGCGCCCAGTGGGTACAGGAGACCTTCATCACCTACGACACCGAGATCCTCGCCGCCAAGCGCAACGAGGCCATCCTCGGGGTCGGCGTCGACCTCGCCAAGCAGGCCACCCGCTTCGACGGCGTCCAGCTCCCGGCCGACCTGCGGCGCCAGATCGACCTGCTCAAGCGCGGCCTGACGCTGGCGGCCCCCAGCGATCCCGCCAAGACCGCCGAGCTGACCCGTCTCGCCGCCTCCCTCGACGGACAATATGGCGCCGGCAAGTATTGCCCGCCCGGCGGTGGCGCGTGCAAGACCCTCCCCGATCTCGAAGAGGTGATGACCAACAGCCACGATCCCAAGCAGCTCCTGGAGGCCTGGGCCGGCTGGCACTCGATCTCGCCCCCGATGCGCAAGGACTACGTCCGCCTGGTCGAGATCGCCAACGAAGGCGCCCGCGAGCTGGGCTTCAAGGACACCGGCGCCCTCTGGCGCTCGAAGTACGACATGCCGCCCGACGCCTTCGCGGCCGAGCTCGACCGGCTGTGGGGACAGGTCAAGCCGCTCTACGACTCCCTCCACTGCTACGTGCGGGCGAAGCTCAACAAGCAGTACGGCAACGACGTCGTGCCCCTCGACAAGCCCATCCCGGCCCACCTCCTGGGCAACATGTGGGCGCAGACGTGGGACAACGTCTACTGGCTCGTGGCACCGCCCAACGCCGACCCCGGCTTCGACCTCACCCAGCGGCTCCAGGAGAAGAAGGTGGATGCCAAGGGGATGGTCAAGTATGGCGAGAGCTTCTTCAAATCCCTCGGCTTCGCGCCCCTGCCCGACACCTTCTGGGAGCGCTCGATGTTCACCCAGCCGCGGGACCGCGACGTCGTCTGCCACGCCAGCGCGTGGAGCATCGACTACAAAGACGACCTGCGGATCAAGATGTGCATCAAGATCACCGACGAGGACTTTCGCACCATCCACCACGAGCTCGGCCACAACTTCTACCAGCGGGCCTACGACAAGCAGCCCTTCCTCTATGAGGACAGCGCCAACGACGGTTTCCACGAGGCCGTGGGCGACACCATCGCGCTCTCCGTCACGCCCGAGTACCTGAAGCAGATCGGCCTCATCGACCGGGTGCCCGACCCGTCGAAGGACCTGGGCCTGCTGATGAAGAAGGCGCTCGACAAAGTGGCCTTCCTGCCCTTCGGCCTGATCATCGACCAGTGGCGCTGGAAAGTCTTCTCCGGCGAGATCAAGCCGGACCACTACAACCAGGGCTGGTGGGACCTGCGGGTGAAGTACGAGGGCATCAGGCCGCCGGTGGCCCGCAGCGAGCAGGACTTCGATCCCGGCGCCAAGTACCACGTGCCCGGCAACACGCCCTACATGCGCTACTTCCTGGCGGACATCCTGCAGTTCCAGCTCCACCGCGGCCTCTGCCAGGCGGCGGGCTACAAGGGCCCCCTCCACCGCTGCTCGATCTACGACAACAAGGTCGCGGGCGAGCGCCTGGCGAAGATGCTGGAGATGGGGCAGAGCCGTCCCTGGCCCGAAGCCCTCAAGGAGGTCACCGGCCAGGACAGGATGGACGCCACCGCCATCCTCGACTACTTCGCCCCCCTGAAGACCTGGCTCGACGAGCAGAACAAGGGCCAGAAGTGCGGCTGGTAGGGTAAGCACCCTGGGCCGTCGGCGGCGCCGGCGGCCCCTCCTGTCACCGGCCGTGTTAGCATAGGGAGGCGAGGAGTTGCGTGCACCGGATTTTCGTGGTGTGATCTCGCAACCCGTCGGGGAAGGCAGATACGCATGAGCGCTCTTCCGCTGGAACAGGAGATCGACTATCCCACCTCCGACGGCCAACCCATGGCCGAGACGCCGGAGCACATGCAGGTGATGGTCGACCTCATCTACGGCTTGCGACAACGCTACGTCGCGGTGCCGGACGTCTGGGTCGGGGGCAATCTCTTCCTCTGCTACGAGAAGGGCAATCCCAAGGCTTGCGTGGCCCCGGACGTGCTGCTGGCCAAGGGGGTGGTCAAATGGGATCGGCCGAACCATCTGCTCTGGGTGGAAGGACCACCCAGCCTGGTGGTGGAGGTCACGTCGCGCAAGACGCAGAGGCGGGACCAGCACATCAAGAAGCCGCTTTACGAGCGACTCGGCGTGGAGGAGCTCATCCTCTTCGATCCCTTTGAAGAGTACCTGCGGCCACGACTTCAGGGTTACCGGCTCTCCTGGGGGCGGTATCAACCCATCCCTCCGGAGGCGGACGGTTCGCTGCTGATCCGGACCACGAACCTGCGGTTCAAGCCAGAGGGGAGACGACTGCGGCTGGTGGACGCTGCCACCGGGAAGCCGATCCTGTGGTCGGAGGAGGAGACGGCCGCGCGGCAGGCTGCAGAGGCGAGAGCCGCCGAAGAGGTGGCTGCGCGGCGGATAGAGGCGGCTGCACGGCAGGCCGCGGAGGCGAGGGCCGCCGAAGAGGTGGCGGCACGGCGGATAGAGGCGGCAGCACGCCAGGCTGCGGAGGCGCGGGCCGCCGAAGAGGCTGCCGCAAGGCGCGAAACCGAGGCCAGATTCCGGGCTCTGGAGCAGGAGCTGGAACGTCTTCGGAAGACATGACCGCCGACGAAGATCTCAAGGCTCAGGGCGCGGCCGACGCCCCGGGCATGAGAAAACGCCGAGCGGAGGCGGTAGAGACGACCCAGACCTGGGCCGTCTCTACCGCCTTCGCCGAACCATTTCTGACCTGATGGTCGAACAGATCGTGGCGGAGTATCCCCAGCTGAGTCACCTATTTTCGGAGACTGTCCAGTGCCTCTGAAACGTTCCGAACGATCTCAGGATCCTTGATTGCCCGCCCGATCGCCAAGGCCTGCTCCAGATACCCGACGGCCTTCTCGACCTCTCCCAAGTTCGCGTAGGTGATCCCCAGATTGCCCAGAGCGTGGCCTTCTCCACGTGGGTCCCCAATTCTGCGCATAATGACTAACGCTTCTTCGTAGTAACCGATGGCCCTCTCGACCTCGCCTATTCTCGCATAGGCCGAGCCCAGATTAATCAGAAATGCGCCCTCCCCCTGTCGGTCTCCGATTTCGCGAACAATGACCAGTTGCTGCTCGTAGTAATAGGCAGCTTTATTGCCATCGCCCATCCTAGAGTAGGCGTTTCCTAAGTTGGCCAGAGCATTACCTTCCCCTCGTCGGTCGCCAATCTCGCGGCCGATGGCGAGTTGCTGTTCGTAGCACCTGATGGCCTTCTCAACATTGCCCATCCGAAGGTAGGGATTCCCTAGGTTACCCAGAGCATTGCTTTCTCTCTGTCGGTCATTGATCTCGCGAGCGATGTTCAATGCCTGCTCGAAGTAGGCAATAGCCTTCTCGCTCTCGCCCAGTCGACCATAGGCAGATCCCAGATTGCCCAGAACATTGCTTTCTCCCCCTTGGTCGCCTGTCTCGCGAGCAATCAACAACCGCTGTTCATAGTAGTCAATTGCCTTTTCGACCTCGCCCAGATTTGCATAGGCTAGGCCGACAGTACCCAGGAGGCGCCCTAGTAGTCTAACGAGGCTTTGCCTCAGACCGACGAGATGTAAGGCCCAATGGAGGCTACCCTCCGGGTCTTCAGAGAGGCTCCGGTTGAGCGTAGGATCGAGATCCGAAGAGCCCGGTCCGTAGTTTGAGCCGGCAAGCGGCAGT